>NZ_JBIRZZ010000001.1:0-241083 GCF_044391385.1 Streptomyces sp. NPDC018693
GGGGGGGGGGGGGGGGGGGGGGGGGGGGGGGGGGGGGGGGGGGGGGGGGGGGGGGGGGGGGGGGGGGGGGGTGGGGGGGGGGGTTTTGGGGGGGGGGGGGGGGGGGGGGGGTTTTGTGGGGGGGGGGGGGGGGGGGGGGGGGGGGGGGGGGGGGCCCCCCCCCCCCGCCCCCGTGGGTCAGGCCGCGTACGAGGCGTCCTTCATCAGGAAGGTGGCGAGCGCCGACTGGCCCGGCGTGGCCATCGCGGTGAAGGTGATGCCGAGCTGGGCCGCGGACTTGCGGGCCAGCTTGAGGTCGTCCACCGCGGTGACCTGGCCGCGCGGGATGCCGAAGCGGTAGGTCACCGCGTCGTCGGTGCCGCCGCCCGCGCGGACGTCCGTGAACTCCAGGCCGAGGGCGTGGACATCGGCGTACGGGCGGTCGGCGACCTCGTACTTGTAGACGCCCGGGTTGTTGGTGGTGTCCACCGCCGAGACGTCGCCGCCGCCCATGAACAGCGGCAGCGTGTCCTCGTTGAACTGCAGCAGCGAGAACTTCAGCGTCAGGTCGCGGTCCGAGTACACGAAGTGCACCGGGCTGACCGCCTGCCACACGTCGATCGGCTCCAGCTTGTCCTTCTTGCTGAAGGTGACGCCGTCGCCGGAGGTGTAGCCGAGGTCCGTCCAGCCGCTCCAGTCGGTCGCGGGGGTGCCGGTGAAGCCGGCCGGGAGCTCGGTGCCGGCCGGGGCGTAGTAGAGCCGGCCGACTCCGGCGATACGGATCTCGGAGGAGTTGGTGCCTGCCATGCGGATATCTCCTTGAACAGATGGGGTGTTGGCTTCCGTCACCGGGGGTCCGGGTACGGCGAAGGCCCCGCCGGGATCGGCGGGGCCTTCGGTCTGTGGGGTGGTACTCGCGGGGTCTACGGTGCGGTGCGGTGCGTCAGTAGACGTCCAGGAACACCTTCAGCACGCACACGTAGCGGTTCGCCGCGGCGTAGAGGTAGTCGGGCAGCCAGCGCGGGCCGTCCTGTTCCTCCACCTCGGTGATGAGGTTCCTGCCGTAGCGGCTGCCGGCCGCGGCCATCAGGGCGCGGCGGGCCGAGTTGGCCAGCACGTGCGCCTCCTGCTTGGTCGGGCCGTAGACCTCCAGCTCGATCAGCGGCTGGTCGACGTGGAGTTCGCCGATCCAGGCACCGCCGCGGCGGTTGACGAGCACGGCGGCGGTCGTGCCGTTGAAGTCCGACGGCGGCTCTACGGTGACGAGCGCCGTGGACAGGGCCGAGTCGGCCTCCAGGATGTCGACGACCAGGGCCTCGACGTCGGGGAAGGCGCTCGGTGGGGTGGGTGTGGTCATGCCGGGTCACCTCGGGTCGACTGGGCGGGGTGAGGGACACCGGGCGGGCGCCGCGCGGGGGAAGGCGAGCAGGGGCCGCGGCGCCACGGCCCGGCGTACGGCGAGGTGGCCTTGCCCGTCTCGCGGGCACAGCTCCGCCGCTGCACCAACTGTGACAGACGAGCGTGCGCGCACGCAACTAAATCGGCGAGGCAATTGCGCCCGGTGGCGCCGGAGGGGCTGAAGAGCCAGGTGGGGCGGGGGTGTGGATGTGGGGGAGGGGGGACTGATTCGTGCGGCGGTTCTACGGCGATGGCGGCGCCGTCGGTTCGCGCGGTGGCCGGCGTCGCGGCGGCCGTACCGCGCTGGTGCACCCGTCGGCCCACGGGTGCCCGTCGGGGCGGTGCGGTCAGTCGACGCCGGGGGATGTCGCGACCGCCGCCTCCACCAGTTCGTCCCGCGCCTCCGCCTCGCTCGGCAGGAACTGCTCCACCACCCGCACGAACATCTCCCGCCGGTCGGCGGGCACCCCCAGCAGGTCGGCGACCTCCTCCAGCGTGGGGCGGCGGCCGAACTCCGCGCTGGGTGCGGGCGCGGCCAGATACTCGTGCGGGTCGGCCAGTTCCTCGGCGGTGAGGCGGCCGGAGCGGATGAGCATGTCCCGGACCGGCACGCCGAGCACACGGGCGAGCCGGCGCGTGGTCTCCAGGTCGGGCATGCTCTGGCGCTGCAGCAGACGGGTGACGGCGGCGCGGTGCACGCCGGCCTCGTCCGCGATCCGCGACTTTCCGCCGCCGCGTGGGCTGTCGATGTCGTAACCGCGGTCGCGCATCAGGTCCTCGACCCATGCCGCGAACGCGTCCAGATCCTGGCTGGTCATCTGTGGGCTCGCTTCCCTTCGGGGGGCACAAGTTTAGCTTGCTTGCGCGCGCGGAATTACGTGCTCTCGTGCAAGCACTGAGGAAAATCGGTGCGGTTCGCGGAGGATTTGTGGCCGAAGGCCATGGGGGCGCCGGGTGCGCCGGTCTCGCCGCGGAGGGTGTTCGAAACTTATTGCGAGCGCGCACGCAATCTGTAACTGTGGGGGGCGTTCACTCGGCTCGCTTCGTTCACGCAACGCCAGGGAGGCTCCATGTCCGTAGCCAACTCCTGCCCACCTCCTGATGCCTGGCAGTCCGCCGCGGCCTGCGTCGGTCTGCCCCCGGGGATCGTCTTCGCCAAGAAGCCCAAGGTGGCCGCGCCCGCCCTGCGCGCCTGCGCCCGCTGCACCGTGCGGCGCGCCTGCGAGGACGCCGTGGCCCCGGCCGAGAGCTGGTTCGACGGCGTCTGCGGCGGCCGCCTGTGGCGTTCCGGCCGCCCGGTCCCGGTGCCCGCCCCGCTCCTCCCGGTGGCCCTGCGGTACCTGCCCGGCCAGGGAGGGACCGTTGCCTGAGCAGAGTCCCACCACGCACGCCGCCCTCTGGATCGGCCTGCTCCTGAAGCAGTTCCCGGAACTGTCCGCCGAACTCGCCCCCGGCCGCACCACCCCCGCCCACCGCCCCGCCGCACCGGCCCCCGCCGACCTCGCCGAACGGCTCCGCGAGGAACGCGAGGAGGCGCTGCTGCTGCAGCAGCGGCACGGCCTGGTCGCCCTGGGGCACAGCGCCGCACCGCTGCGCCTGCACATCTCCGACACCATCCGCGACATCACCGACGGCGTGACCGAACTGGAGGAGGCCGTCCGCGACCGGCTCGGCCTGCCCCGGGTGCGCCGCGCTTCCGTCGCCGAGCGGCTGCGCCGGATCGCGGCCCTGCTCGACGGCATCGACGCCGACCCCGTCCTGGCCGCGCATGTGCGCGACGAGACCCGCCGCATGGCCCGCCGCTGCGCCCGCGCGCTGGGCGACACCGAGACCGTCGTACGGGTCTCCGGCCGCTGCCCCTGGTGCGACTCCGTCTCGCTACGGGCCTTCCCCGACCGGGGCGCGGTCCTGTGCATCAACCCCGCGTGCCGCTGCACGGCCCCGCTGTGCGGCTGCCACGACGACCCGGCCTACCGGCACACCTGGGAGGAGGGCGAATGGGAACGGGCGGCTGCCACCGGGAAGAACGCCACGGGGTCAGCTGCCGGGGCCTCGCCCGACACGGGGTCGCCTGTCAGTGGGGCGCCTGTAACCGGCGCGTTCGGCACGGGGTCGTCTGCCTCCGGGGTGTCCGTCACTGGCGCGTCCGGTACGGGGTCGTCTGCCTCCGGGGTGTCCGTCACTGGCGCGTCCGGTACGGGGTCGGCTGTCACTGGGGCGCCTGTCACCGGCGCGTTCGGCACGGGGTCGGCTGTCACTGGGGCGCCTGTCACCGGCGCGTTCGGCACGGGGTCGTCCGCCTCCGGGGTGTCCGTCACCCGCGCGTCCGGCACGGGGTCGGCTGTCACTGGGGCGTCCGGTACGGGGTCGGCTGTCACCGGGCCGTCCGTCACCGGCGCGTTCGGCACGGGGTCGTCTGCCTCCGGGGTGTCCGTCACTGGCGCGTCCGGTACGGGGTGGTCCGCCACTGGCTGGTCCGCCTCCGGCGCGCCCGGTACCGGGGCGTCCGCCTCGGGGTCCTCCGCCACCGGCCCGTCCGCCACCCGTTCGCCCGCCACCGGTTCGCCCGCCGCCCGATCGCGCGCCACCAGGGAGGCCGGTCGATGAAGCCGCCGATGCCTGCTCTGATCCCCGGTCCGCTGGCCGCTCGGGAGGTCGGGGTCGCGCCTGCCACGATTCGCAAGTGGGTTCAGCTGGGTCGGCTGAAACCTGCCGGTAAGGCGGGGCGCGCCCAGCTGTTCCGGCTGGAGGACGTCTTCGCCGCCGAGCGGGCGGCCCGGGGGACGGGCCGGCGGGAGAGGCGGGCCGGAGCGGGGGACCCGGGGACGGAGAGTTAACGGGAGTTGACGATCGTTCGGCGGTTTCAGCGGGGGAACCGTCGGCGTCCGGGGCGCGTTGGTGAATGATGGAGGCAGTCAGCCGTCCGGGGGAGGTGTGTCCGTGTCGTATCCGTCGCCATGGCAGCCGTGGCAGGGGCAGAGCAGCCCGTCGATGCTCGCCTCCCACGCCGATCGTGAGCGCGCCGTCGACGTGCTCAGAGCGGGCTTCAGCGAGGGCCGCCTTCAGCAGGCCGAGTTCGAGAAGCGGGTGGCCCGGGCGTATGACGCCCGGACGGTCGCCGAGCTGTCCGTGCTGGTGGCCGACCTGCCCGTCGGACCGATGACCCAGCCCGTCCAGTCACAGGGCTTCGGCGCGCCGGTGGTGCCGCGCACCTTCCTGCCCGCCCCGCCGCCGCCCACCAACAGCAAGGCGATCGGCTCCATGGTCTGCGGTGTCCTCACCACCATGACCATGGGGCTCACCGGCCTCCCCGCGGTGATCCTCGGCCACTCGGCCCGCGCCGAGATCCGCCGCACCGGCCAGGGCGGCGAGGGGTTCGCCCTCGCCGGCCTGATCCTGGGCTGGCTGTCGGTCGCGGGCTGGGCCGTGTTCCTGACGATCCTGATGGTGGCGGCGGCCGCCTCGGAATCGGGAGCGGGCTGACGGGCGGACAGGCCCGTGTCGGGGTCAGGAGCGGGCTGACCCGCCCGCGCCCCGGCGCCCGGCTACGGCACGCCCAGCTCGAAGATCACGTAGTGCGCGTACCAGCCGGACGCCACCGCCGTCGTCGTGAAGAACACCGCCAGGCTCGGCCATCTCAGCCGGCTCATCGCCGCCGCGGGCGCCAGCAGCAGCGGAAAGGCCGGGAGCAGATAGCGGGAGGTGTTGCCGAACATCTGCTGGGTGCCCAGCACGGTCACGATGCTCGCCAGGGTGTACGCGACCAGCACCAGCGGCGGCCTCTTGCGCAGCATCAGCGCGATCAGGAAGGGCAGCGCGATCACCAGCTGCACGGCCAGCAGGTCCGGCACAGTGAAGGCGAACAGGTAGTCGTTGTGGCCGACGGCGACATTGCGCAGCACGTCCAGCGTGTAGGCACCCCAGTCGAAGTAGTGCGCCCACCCCTCCCTCTGCAGGGTGAAGTACGCGGTCAGGTCGCCCATGCTGTAGCCGACCCAGCCGATGTACGTCAGCAGGCCGAGCGGCGCCGCGAACATCGCGTACACCGGCCCGGCGACCCCCTGCTCGCGCCGGCTGTCCCGCCGTACCACCGTGATCAGGGCCGCGAGGCCCACCGCCCCGATGAGCGCGGCCGAGGTCGGGCGGTTCAGGCCGGCCAGGAACGCCAGCAGGCCCGCCGCCACCCAGCGCCGCTTCATCACGCAGTAGCAGGTCCAGGACGCGATCGCGACGAACAGCGACTCCGAGTACACCGCCCACTCGACGCCCGCGCCGGGCGCCACCGCCCACAGCCCGGCGGCGATCGTGCCGGCCCGCACGCCCGCGAGGCTGGAGACGACGGCGTAGATACCGGCCGCCGCCACGAAGGACGCCAGTACGGAGACCAGGATCCCGGAGCCGAACAGACCCAGTCCGGTCATCTCCGAGACACCGCGGATCAGCCCGGGATAGAGCGGGAAGAAGGCGACCGAGTCCTGCTGGACCGTGAAGAGTCCGCCCGGTGCGAGCCGCCGCAGCGGCTGCGGGTCGTACCCTTTCTCGGCGACCTGGAGATACCACCAGCCGTCCCAGGTCGCCAGGACGTCCCACCAGTGGGCGCCGCCACCGAAGCGCGGCTGCTTCTCCCGGTAGTCGCCCGCGTACTCCATCAGGACGGCGAAGATGGTGAGGCCCACGAGCTTCGTGACCCCGTACAGGACGAGCGGCGGGACGTACGGCCGGACGGCGGGCGGCAGGGTGAGCCGGCGGCCCGGGCGTGGCCCGTCGTCGTTCCGCTCATCGGGCAGGGCGGAGTCCGCCGCCGTTTCGTCGGAAGCGGCGTCCTCGGAAGCCGTCTCGTTGGAAGCCGTGCTCATGCCCGCCGTCCCCCTTCGGCCGACCGCCGGGGGCAGGGGACGTTCCGCTGGCCGGGGGGTCGTGAAGTGTCAGTCATAAGATCGCATCAGAGTCGCATGGGTGCGGCCACAGAGTCGCATGCGCGTGCCGGAGGGGGGAGGACCGGGTGGCCCCAGCAGCCGAAGAGGTGACGGTCCTGTCCGTCGTCATACCGATGTACAACGAGGAAGAGGCGCTGCCCGCCCTCGTCAGCCGGGTGCGCCCCGTCCTCGCCGGCCTCGGTGTGCCGTACGAACTGATCGCCGTCGACGACGGCAGCACCGACCGCACCGCCGAACTGCTCGCCGCCTTCCGCCTCGGCTGGCCCGAGCTGCGGATCATCGGCCTGCGCCGCAACTCCGGCCACCAGGCCGCGCTGACCGCCGGCCTGGACCGGGCGGTCGGGGAGTACGTCGTCAGCCTCGACGCGGACCTGCAGGACCCGCCGGAGAAGATCTCCGACATGCTGGCGCTGGCGCGCGGCGAGGGGCTCGACATCGTCTACGGCGTCCGGGCGGACCGGGCGAGCGACAGCGGGTTCAAGCGGTGGACCGCCGGTCTCTACTACCGGCTCGTACGACGGCTCGCGGGGCCCTCGGTGCCGGCGCAGGCGGGGGACTTCCGGCTGCTCAGCCGGGCCGCAGTCGACGCGCTGAAGGCTCTGCCGGACCAGCAGCGGGTGTACCGGCTGCTGGTGCCCTGGCTGGGGTTTCCCAGCGGGCAGGTGACGTACGAGCGGGCGCCGAGGACGGCGGGGCGGAGCAAGTATCCGCTCGGGCGGATGATCCGGCTCGCGGTGGACTCCATCACGGGGTTCTCGGCGGCGCCGCTGAGACTTGCGACCTGGCTGGGCGGGTTCGCGTTTCTGGTGTGCCTGGTGCTGATGGCCTACACGATCGGGGCGTATGTCCTTGACCACACGGTGCCGGGGTGGACGTCGCTGTTCGTCGGGGTGCTGTTCATCGGGGCGGTGCAGCTGATCTGTGTCGGGCTGCTCGGGGAGTACGTGGCGCGCATCTACACGGCGGTGCAGAACAGGCCGTCGTACTACGTGGGGCACGACTCGGCCGAGGAGCCCCAGGTCGCGGAGGACCGTTCCGTGTGGTAGGAGGCAGGGCCCCCTTGCTTTTGTTTTGACCGGAGTCTGCGGGGTGGGTACGCTCAGACCTTGTGCCTGGGGTGTGCCCTGGCTCTCGTGCGTGCCTTCGACCGCACGGCGAGCCGCGACCGGCCACCGCAATCTGAGCCTCTTTCCGCCTGGTGCGGGGAGTCCGCCGGATTCGACACACCCGACCGCGTGGGTCGGCAAAGTTCCAGGTTAGCTGTACCCATCGGCACACAGAAACCGGAGAAGTAGTGCCTACGATCCAGCAGCTGGTCCGCAAGGGCCGGCAGGACAAGGTCGAGAAGAACAAGACGCCCGCACTCGAGGGTTCCCCTCAGCGTCGCGGCGTCTGCACGCGTGTGTTCACGACCACCCCGAAGAAGCCGAACTCGGCCCTGCGTAAGGTCGCGCGTGTGCGTCTGACCAGCGGGATCGAGGTCACCGCTTACATTCCGGGTGAGGGACACAACCTGCAGGAGCACTCCATCGTGCTCGTGCGCGGCGGCCGTGTGAAGGACCTGCCGGGTGTTCGCTACAAGATCATCCGCGGCTCGCTCGACACCCAGGGTGTCAAGAACCGCAAGCAGGCCCGCAGCCGTTACGGCGCCAAGAAGGAGAAGTAAGAATGCCTCGTAAGGGCCCCGCCCCGAAGCGCCCGGTCATCATCGACCCGGTCTACGGTTCTCCTCTGGTGACCTCCCTGATCAACAAGGTGCTGCTGAACGGCAAGCGCTCCACCGCCGAGCGCATCGTCTACGGCGCCATGGAGGGCCTGCGCGAGAAGACCGGCAACGACCCGGTCATCACGCTGAAGCGCGCTCTCGAGAACATCAAGCCGACCATCGAGGTCAAGTCCCGCCGTGTCGGTGGCGCCACCTACCAGGTCCCGGTCGAGGTCAAGCCCGGCCGTGCCAACACCCTGGCGCTGCGCTGGCTCGTCGGCTACTCCCGCGCCCGTCGCGAGAAGACCATGACCGAGCGTCTGCTGAACGAGCTCCTCGACGCGTCCAACGGCCTCGGCGCCGCTGTGAAGAAGCGTGAGGACACGCACAAGATGGCCGAGTCCAACAAGGCCTTCGCGCACTACCGCTGGTAGTCGCTTCCCCATCGAGAACCGAGAGAAGACTGAAGCCTTATGGCTACCACTTCACTTGACCTGGCCAAGGTCCGCAACATCGGGATCATGGCCCACATCGACGCGGGCAAGACGACCACCACCGAGCGGATCCTGTTCTACACCGGTGTGTCCTACAAGATCGGTGAGGTCCACGACGGCGCTGCCACCATGGACTGGATGGAGCAGGAGCAGGAGCGTGGCATCACGATCACCTCTGCTGCCACCACCTGTCACTGGCCGCTGGAGGACGTCGACCACACCATCAACATCATCGACACGCCGGGCCACGTCGACTTCACCGTCGAGGTGGAGCGTTCCCTGCGCGTGCTCGACGGTGCTGTCACCGTGTTCGACGGCGTCGCCGGCGTAGAGCCCCAGTCCGAGACGGTGTGGCGTCAGGCGGACCGCTACGGCGTTCCGCGTATCTGCTTCGTCAACAAGCTCGACCGCACCGGTGCCGAGTTCCACCGCTGTGTCGACATGATCTCCGACCGCCTGGGCGCGCAGCCGCTGGTCATGCAGCTGCCGATCGGTGCCGAGGCGGACTTCAAGGGTGTCGTCGACCTGGTGACGATGAAGGCCCTGGTCTGGTCCGCCGAGGCCACCAAGGGCGAGATGTACGACACCGTCGACATCCCGGACACCCACGTCGAGGCCGCCGAGGAGTGGCGCGGCAAGCTGGTCGAGGCCGTCGCCGAGAACGACGAAGAGATCATGGAGCTGTACCTGGAGGGCGAGGAGCCTTCCGTGGAGCAGCTGTACGCCGCGATCCGTCGTATCACCATCGCCTCCGGCAAGGGCACCGGCACCACCGTCACCCCGGTGTTCTGCGGTACCGCGTTCAAGAACAAGGGCGTCCAGCCCCTGCTCGACGCGGTCGTGCGCTACCTGCCGTCCCCCGTTGACATCGAGGCCATCGAGGGCCAGGACGTCAAGGACCCGGAGACGGTCGTGCGGCGCAAGCCGTCCGACGACGAGCCGCTGTCGGCGCTGGCGTTCAAGATCATGAGCGACCCGCACCTGGGCAAGCTCACCTTCGTCCGCGTGTACTCCGGCCGCCTGGAGTCCGGCACCGCCGTGCTGAACTCCGTCAAGGGCAAGAAGGAGCGCATCGGCAAGATCTACCGCATGCACGCCAACAAGCGTGAGGAGATCGAGTCGGTGGGCGCCGGCGACATCGTCGCCGTCATGGGCCTGAAGCAGACCACCACCGGTGAGACGCTCTGCGACGAGAAGAGCCCGGTGATCCTGGAGTCCATGGACTTCCCGGCGCCGGTCATCGAGGTCGCGATCGAGCCCAAGTCCAAGGGCGACCAGGAGAAGCTGGGTGTCGCCATCCAGCGTCTCGCGGAGGAGGACCCCTCCTTCCAGGTGCACACCAACGAGGAGACCGGCCAGACCGTCATCGGCGGTATGGGCGAGCTTCACCTCGAGGTGCTCGTCGACCGCATGAAGCGCGAGTTCAAGGTCGAGGCCAACGTCGGCAAGCCGCAGGTCGCGTACCGCGAGACGATCCGCAAGGCCGTCGAGAAGGTCGAGTACACCCACAAGAAGCAGACCGGTGGTACCGGTCAGTTCGGTAGGGTCATCATCGCGATCGAGCCGATCGAGAGCGGTGACACCTCGTACGAGTTCGTGAACAAGGTGACCGGTGGTCGTATCCCGAAGGAGTACATCCCTTCGGTGGACGCCGGTGCGCAGGAGGCCATGCAGTTCGGCATCCTCGCCGGTTACGAGATGACCGGTGTCCGCGTCACGCTGCTCGACGGTGCCTACCACGAGGTCGACTCCTCCGAACTCGCGTTCAAGATCGCCGGTTCGCAGGCCTTCAAGGAGGCCGCGCGCAAGGCTTCGCCCGTGCTCCTCGAGCCGATGATGGCCGTCGAGGTCACCACGCCCGAGGACTACATGGGTGACGTCATCGGCGACATCAACTCCCGCCGTGGCCAGATCCAGGCCATGGAGGAGCGGGCTGGTGCCCGCGTCGTGAAGGGCCTCGTGCCCCTGTCGGAGATGTTCGGCTACGTCGGCGACCTCCGCAGCAAGACGTCGGGTCGCGCAAGCTACTCGATGCAGTTCGACTCCTACGCCGAGGTTCCGCGGAACGTCGCCGAGGAGATCATCGCGAAGGCCAAGGGCGAGTAACGCACCGCGTTCCCACGCCGTAGGCTTGACTCCGGAGTCTCGCGGGCCATTCATCCCCATTCGTGGGGGAACCCACTTGTGGGAACCCCTTCAGGGGTGAATGGCCCCGGGCCCGGGATTTAACAGCAAAGATCACCTGGCGCCGATGAAGTAAGGCGTACAGAACCACTCCACAGGAGGACCCCAGTGGCGAAGGCGAAGTTCGAGCGGACTAAGCCGCACGTCAACATCGGCACCATCGGTCACATCGACCACGGTAAGACGACCCTCACGGCCGCCATTACCAAGGTGCTGCACGACGCGTACCCGGACCTGAACGAGGCCACCCCGTTCGACAACATCGACAAGGCTCCTGAGGAGCGTCAGCGCGGTATCACCATCTCCATCGCGCACGTCGAGTACCAGACCGAGGCGCGTCACTACGCCCACGTCGACTGCCCGGGTCACGCGGACTACATCAAGAACATGATCACCGGTGCCGCCCAGATGGACGGCGCGATCCTCGTGGTCGCCGCGACCGACGGTCCGATGCCGCAGACCAAGGAGCACGTGCTCCTGGCCCGCCAGGTCGGCGTGCCGTACATCGTCGTCGCCCTGAACAAGGCCGACATGGTGGACGACGAGGAGATCCTGGAGCTCGTCGAGCTCGAGGTCCGTGAGCTCCTCTCCGAGTACGAGTTCCCGGGCGACGACCTGCCGGTCGTCAAGGTCTCGGCGCTCAAGGCCCTCGAGGGCGACCCGGAGTACGTCCAGACCGTTCTCGACCTGATGAAGGCCGTCGACGAGTCGATCCCGGAGCCGGAGCGCGACGTCGACAAGCCGTTCCTCATGCCGATCGAGGACGTCTTCACGATCACCGGCCGCGGTACGGTCGTCACCGGCCGTATCGAGCGTGGTGTCCTGAAGGTCAACGAGACCGTCGACATCATCGGCATCAAGACCGAGAAGACCACCACCACGGTCACCGGCATCGAGATGTTCCGCAAGCTGCTCGACGAGGGCCAGGCCGGTGAGAACGTCGGTCTGCTGCTCCGTGGCATCAAGCGCGAGGACGTCGAGCGCGGCCAGGTCATCATCAAGCCGGGCTCGGTCACGCCGCACACCGAGTTCGAGGCGCAGGCGTACATCCTCTCCAAGGACGAGGGTGGCCGCCACACGCCGTTCTTCAACAACTACCGCCCGCAGTTCTACTTCCGTACCACGGACGTGACCGGCGTTGTGCACCTCCCCGAGGGCACCGAGATGGTCATGCCGGGCGACAACACCGAGATGCGCGTCGAGCTGATCCAGCCCGTCGCCATGGAGGAGGGCCTGAAGTTCGCCATCCGTGAGGGTGGCCGGACCGTCGGCGCCGGCCAGGTCACCAAGATCGTCAAGTAAGTTCCGCTTGCTTGGGGTCTGTTGACCCGGTAGCTCCAGCCGCGAGCACCTGAGGGGCCCGTACGACTTCGGTCGTACGGGCCCTTTCGTCTGTGCGGTTTTGTTGTGGGTCTGTTTTGTTGTGTGGCGGTTTCGTTATGTGGCGCTGGAAGACTCCTTCCCGATCAGGCGGAAACACGGGGAGGGACTGTCATGGGAAAGCGCCTCAGGCGTGTCGTGCCGGTGTTGCTGGCGGCGGTGAGCCTGTCGTCGGTGTCGGGCTGCGGACCGACGGACGAATCGGACGCGGCCCCCAAGTCCCCGGTGCCATCGGTGAGTTCGCCGACGGCCACGTCCCCGACGCCGGTGCCCCCGACGCCGACACCCACGCCGACGTCAGCGAGCCCCGTGCCCAGTGCGGCGAAGACCACGTCCCCGCCGACCCCCACCCGACCCGCCTGGCCGCGCGTCACCTTCGCCCGGCTGTCGTTCGAGATACCCCCGGGCTGGGAGCTGACCCGGTCCGGTGAGTACGACGCCTGCGTCCAGCCGGTGGGTCGCGCGGGCCTGCCCATGACGTTCGGCTGCACCGGGATCGCCATCCGGACCGGCACGATCCTCGGCAACGAGGGACGCCCGTACGAGGCCCGCCAGCCCGGCGGCTGGTACCACGCGTCCGACGCGCAACCCTGCCCGGCCGGCCGGACCCTGGCGGACGGCTCCTTCAACTACATCAACAGCGGCTCCTCCGCCCCACCCGTGGAGTCCGGCCTGCGCCCCGTCGGCGACCGCAAGGCGGCGTACGACCGCTGGACGGCCACCTGCACCAGCGGCTACCGCTTCTCTCCCCAGGCATGGCATCTTCCCGTGTCCCGGGTGCTGTTCCTGGACTACACGGGGCACGCGGAGACCGGGCGGGTGCTGGAGTCGGTGCGGTTCCCGGGCTGAGGCCGCCTCAGCTGTCGGCCTTCCGCAGGCGGTGGAGGAGCTTGGCGTACACGGTGGTCGCGGCGGTGACGGTCGACGCGATGGACGCCAGGGCGAGAATGCCGAGGAGGGCGGGCCACTGACGGAGACTGTCCCTCTCGCAGAAAGCCTCGTGCGGGTCCGGCTCGACGAGCGGGCCCCGGCACAGGGGTTCACCGCTCGCCACCTCGGGACCGTGGTCGGCGATCATCAGGTACAGAAACCAGCCCCACAGGGCGAGCGCCAGCAACAACCACGCCACCGACCACCTTTCCGTGCGCCGGGCGGTGTCGCGCTGCTCCTCGGTCCCTGCCATATGTCTCCTTCTTCGATACGGACTGCACTCTTATCCCATGACGATCACACCTGAGTTCGGGTTGCCGGCCGAGCAGGCGGCGCCCACCCCCCTGCCGTACCACCGCCTCGCCCATGTCACGGGCCGGCACCGCTGGTGGCGTCCCCTCGTCGGCACGCTGGTGGCGTCGGTCGCCTGGGTGGTGCTCAGCGTGGTTCTGTACGGGATGGGCGAGATCTTCGGTTACGTGACCGGGATGCCCCAACTGGACGACGGCACCATCGACTTCAGTCCACTGCAGGGCACGGTGCTCGACCTGGCCGGCATAGCCCTGGCGCTTCCGGTGGTCCTGCTGACCGTGCTGTGGCTGGGCCGGCGCCCGGCGGGCACCGTCTCGTCCGTCACGGGGCGGCTGCGGCTGGGCTGGCTGGCCCGGTGTCTGCTGGTCGCGGTGGCGCCGGTGGCGCTGCTGATCGTGGGGTCGTTCTTCGTCCCCGGCGCGGAAGAGGACACGTCCGTGTCGGCGGACTGGGTCGGCTGGCGCTTCTATCTCTTCTCCCTGGCCGTTCTCACCGTCCTCGTCCCCCTCCAGGCCGCCGCCGAGGAGTACCTCTTCCGGGGCTGGCTGCTGCAGGCGGTGGGCGCCTTCTTCCGCTCTCCGTGGCTGCCCCTGCTGCCCCAGGCGGCCCTGTTCGCCGCGGCCCACGGCTGGGGCACGGCCTGGGGCTTCGCCGACCTGCTGCTCTTCGGCCTGGTGGCCGGCTGGCTCACGGTCCGCACGGGTGGCCTGGAGGCGGCGGTGGCCCTCCACACCCTGAACAACCTCTCCTCCTTCGCGCTGGCGGCCACGGTGACGGACGGCCTCGCGTCGGACGAGACGGCGGCGGACATGCCGTGGCAGCTCTTCGTGGTGGACATCGTCTCCATGGCCGCCTACGCCGCCCTCATCCTCCTCTGGGCCCGCCGCCGACACCCGCAACAGACGGCCGAGCCGATCACGCCGGAGCCGTGGGTCGCACCGCCGATGCCATGGCCTGCGGCGCCTTATCCCTGGCCGACCGCGGCGGGACCGTGGCCGACCGCGGCGGGACCGTGGCCGACCGCGGCGGGACCGTGGCCGGGGGCACAAGGTCCGTGGCCCGCCACGCCCGCACCACTGACGGCCACCGAGCCTGCTCCATCCCACCCCGAAGCCCCGACACCGCCAGGTGAGCCGACGCCACCCGCGTCCACGCCTTCGCACACCGCGACGGCCGCCACTGACCCGGACGCCGAGTCGGAGCGCCCGGACGCAGGGTCGGCCCGCTGAGGGGAGGAACCTCATCGGGTGATGTGGCAGCCGCGCCGCACCTCCGGCGCTGCGGGACGGCAAACTGGGCTCTCCGACGGGGAGATGCGCGGAAGAAGGGCCCATGTCATGGTCAAGGTGCGGCTGGAGACCAGCCGGGAGCACATCGCCGAGCTGGCGCGGCTGCGCGACCCTGTCGGGGCGATCGAGGAGCTGATCTGGAACGCCCTGGACGCTGACGCCGGTCGGGTCGTCGTGGAGCTGGAGCGCAACGACCTCGGAGGCGTGGAGCGAGTTCGTGTCGAGGACGACGGCAGTGGCATGTCCGCCGAGCAATGCGGGGAGTACTTCCGTCCCATCGGAACCTCCTGGAAGAAGAGCGCCCGGGAAAGTCCTCTGAAGAAGCGGGCACCGCACGGCAAGAACGGACGTGGCCGAGTACGGGCCTTTGCGCTCGGTGTCGAGGTGCGGTGGACGAGCGTGAGTCCCTTCATCGCCACGTCAAGAACGGTGCTCAACTCGCGAAGGGCTTCCCAAGCGATGGCCGGATCCTCGTGTTCCAGGTTGCTCTGCGCCTGGGCGTAGCGAGTGGACAGGTCCGGCCGCCGGGCGATCTCGATCTGCTGGGCCCAGATCAGGACCCAGCTCTGGACAGGGCTCAGAGACTGCCACTCGACTGCCTTGGCGAAGGCATCGTCCTTCGTGGCCTGCATCTCGCCCAAGGCGACCTGGAGCGACGACGGCAAGAGCTGCACGCAGGGCATCAGGGGTCAGCTCGGGACGAGGGATCAGTTCGTTTCCGTGGTCGGCCTGAGTGCTCATGGTGTCCTCCGGAGGGTGCCCCGGCCAGAGTATCCGGCCAGAGGGCAGGTAACAGGACGGAATGGGCTCAGGCGGCAGCGGCGAGGGGAGGGCGGCAGTCACGGCAAAGTCCTGGGGTGGGGGAGCGGAAGGCGCGGTCGCAGCCGTCGCAGTTCTGGAGGGGGTGTTTGACGGGTGGGGCGGGCGCGCGGAAGGGGGGTGGGGGCGGTAGCTGGGTGGTGAGGCGGTGGGCCAGGAGGGCGGCTGGGCGGTGGAGGCCCTCGGGTGGGAGGTTCGCGGTGAGGGCGTGGCGTACGGCTGTGGGGGTTACGTCGCGTTCCAGCCAGGCGGCGACACCCGGGGCGAGGTGGGCGGTGTCGCACGCCGAGAGGAGTAGGCGGGGGTCGTGGCGGCGGAGGTTGGCGAGGAGGTCCGTGGCCGTTTGGAGGAGGGTGGGGGAGGTGTGGGTTGGGCGGGGGACGGCGGGGAGAGGCTTTGCGCCGGGGGAGCGGGGTCGTCGCTTTTTGGGTGCTGGGCCGTGGGATTCGAGTTCGCGCAGGGCCGCCGCGATGCGGGTCGCGCCCTCCTTGAAGCGGGCGGCGAGTGTCTTGATGTCGACCCGTGCGCCCGCGCGCAGCGACTGGAGGTGGACCGCCAGGCCGATCGCCAGCAGCGACAGGTCCGGGTGCTGGGCCAGGTGGTTGCCGATCACCGTGAAGTGGGTGGTGTGGCGGGCGTTGTCGTGGACCAGGCCGCCGGCGGGGGCGGAGTGCGGGCGCCGGTTCGGGTGGTTCTTCACGGCAACGTGGGACTGGGCGCGCGGGGGCGCGCTAGGGTGCTGGGTATCCATCGGGAAGGTCTCGTCTTCCTTGGTGGTCAGGCCCTCGCACTGGGATTGCCCGTCCCGGCGGGGGCCGTCGCATGTCTGCGGTTGTTGCGCTGAGCGTAGGGCAGGCAACGGCTCCCGAATCCAGCCGAGTTGGCATATTCACCCGCGTGGGTGAGTTTGCGTCGCGGGAGGGAGGGGTGGGGCTTGGTACGGGTTCTTTCGCTCTCGTGGTCCTTTGGGGAGACCGCCCCTTTCGCCGGAGCACGGTTCTCCGGGTGCCGGTCGGGCGGGGACCTCCGCCCAGGTCGTCTTGCGGGGGTGGGGGCCCGGGGTGGTGCCCCAGCGGGTTGCCAGCGCTTCTACGAGGAGCAGGCCCCGGCCCGATTCCGCTGTGGGCGGCGGGGTTTGGGGGTGCGGGAGGCGGTCGGACCTCGTGTCGGTCACCTCGATGCGCAGGGTGTCGCCGATGACGTACATCAGCAGCAGGAAGTCCCTGCCGGGGACCCCGCCGTGCGTCACCGCGTTCGCCGTCAGCTCCGCCACGATCTGACGCGCCGGGTCCAACTCGAACCGCCAGTAGCGCAGTTGCTCCATCGCCAACTCGCGGGCCAGGCGGGCGCCGCGCGGTGTCGTCGGCAACTGCACGCTGAAGTTGCGGAGGGGGGAGATGAGTTGGGTGGTTTTCTCGTTCACGTCACTCAGCGTGGCTGTCCTCGCCTACCGTGAACAGTGACGACGCCGTTGCGTAGGGTCACTGTCCAGCCGTTGTCCAGCCATGTCGACGCTGTCGAGTGCGGCCGTACGGGTAGGGCGTCGCTGCACAGTCAGTCGTACGACGGAGGGGTGCGGGATGGCCACAGACGTTGAGGTCGTGAGTGGGACCGAGGGGGACGAGCCGGGTTGGGAAGTCGACCCGGACGACGAGTGGGGCGCGGCGGTCATCGAGACCGTCGGGCGGCAGTTGAAGCTGTGGCGGGAGTCGGCCGGCATTCGGGTCGCCGACTTCTGCAAGACCGTCGGCTACAGCGAGGACATGGTCTACAAGCTGGAGTCCGGGAAGCGGATCCCGCGCCTTGAGTACCTCGACGTGGTGGATGGGGTGGTGAAGGCGGGTGGCCGGGTGGCCGCCATGAAGGAGGACGTGAAGAAGGTCCGGTATCCGAAGAAGGTGCGGGAACTCGCCAATCTTGAGGCGCGGGCAGTGGAGGTCGGGGTGTTTGAGTGCGACACCATCGCCGGCTTGTTGCAGACGCCCGAGCACGCGCGTGCCCTGTTCCAAGTACGGCAACCTCCTTACTCGGAGGAGGAGGTGGAGCGCCTGGTGGCGGCTCGCATGGCTCGGCTGTCGATCTTCGAGCGCGCGCCAGCCCCGTCGCTCAGCTTCGTCCTGGAAGAGGCGACTCTTCGCCGCAGGGTTGGAGGCACAATGGTGCGGCGACAGCAGTTCGAACGCCTATTGGAGGTGGGGCGGTTGAACAACGTCTCGCTTCAGGTGATGCCGCTGGACAGCGTTGCCCATCCCGGCATGAGTGGGAGGATCGAGCTGCTGAAGTTCGCGGATGGTACGGCAGTGGGGCGCTCCGACGGAGCGTTCAACGGCCGTCCGACCTCCGAACCGAAGCAGCTGCGCATCCTTGAGCTGCGGTATGGCACCATCCGGGCGCAGGCGCTCCCGCCGGGGGAGTCACTGGCGCTCATCGAGCGACTGCTGGGAGAAACATGATCTGGTTCAAGAGCAGCTACAGCGGCGGCCCAGAAGGGGACTCCTGCGTGGAAGTCGCGCTGGACTGGTCGAAGAGCAGCTACAGCAGTGGCAACGACGGCGAGTCCTGCGTCGAAATAGCCAACACCCCCGGCACCATCCACATCCGCGACTCCAAGTACCGCGAACAGAGCCCCCGGCTCGCCCTCACGCCGGAGGCGTGGGAGGAGTTCGTTCGGGGGCTGTGAAGCGGACCCGGTGGCACAGGCCCTCGCCGAAGAAGTCTGACGGCAGTCGCACGGTGCGGTCGGGCTACGCGCCGGGGCGCAGCCGTTCCGGGCGCCAGGCGGTGGCACGCACGGATGCCTTAAGGGGTCCGGTCGGCGCCGCACAGCCGGTGAGTGCGGCGGCGGTGACGACGGCGCAGGTCAGCACGGTGGCGCGCATGGCGCAACCCTCGCATGCGCGCAGGTCAGAGGCGCTGCCACAGGGCCGGGACGTTCGGGGGCTCCCAGCCGGGCTGGGACTGAGGCCCTGGAGGCAGCGGTACGTCGCGCCGACGTAAGTCACCTGGTCGTCGGGCAGCGGGTTGATCGGCTGGAAGAACGTCGTGCCGCCGCTGGTGCAGTACGTACGGGGCGCCCATCCAGTTGGAGTTCACCGTGACCCACGAGACGGGGGTTTGGGCGGGGCGCGCCGGGGCAGGACGTGGGCGCGTCCGACGGTTCGGATCACCTCGGCGCGGTCAACATGGGCTGTCGCCATTACGCCTTCGGGGGCGTATTGGCAAGAGCGCGCGCTGGTGGGCGCCGGAATGCGGCCATTCGTGGCATGCGAGGGCGGTCCGTACTCGTAGGCTGAGGGCGTTCGATGGCACTGTGCGATGGAAGTGACGGGAGGGAAGACTGGTGGAACTGACCGGTTACGCGACGGACTTCATCGTGGACACGTCGTTGCCCTCGGCCATGGTCCGCTTCGTCCGGAGTGCGCGGCGGCGATGGCCCGGTCTGTACGTGGACGGTGAGTTCCTCACCAACGAGGCATGGCAGACCTGGGAGATGAACCTGCCGAAGGACGACGTGACGCCGGCCGCGGTCACGTTCACGTCGGGGCAGGAGATGGAGGACTTCTGGGAGGAGAACGGCTACGCCCTCGACGGCTCGGGCCAGGGACCGTACGCCGTGTTCTACCGCCGGAGTCAGCCGCCGCTGGAACCCGGGTACGTGGTGAGCGTGGTGACCCCGTCCAATCCGGACACGGACCCCTTCTCCCTTGTGGTCATGCGGGAGTTCATGGAGGCGTTCGAGGCCGGTCGGCCGGGGGCCGTGCGGCACGCCTGAGCGGGGCGTTCAAGGGGCGTTCAAGGGGCGATCAAGGCGCGTTGCGCGCGGACCGCCGCCACCGCCACGGCGTGCCGCCGCTCGGGCGGTACGAGGCGGCGCATGAGGGTGATCAGGCCGATGCCCAGCGGACGGCGGTGGACGATGTCGATGTCCTGGAACCGCGCGCTCCGGCTTCCGTACCAGGTCGTCCTCGGCGAGCGCGCCCGCCACGCAGCCCGCCCAGGCGGCCGGGCTCGTCAGGACCTCCAGGGGCAGCCTCCTGGACACGCCGGTGTTCGTGAGCGGTGCGGCGATCGCGCCGGCACCCGCTGCTGAGGGCCCGCAGGCAGCCGTGCGCGTCGGTTCCGGCTACCGGAATTCATTCGCAGTGCATCGGCCTTCAGGCCGGTGGTGAAGCGAATCTGACAGTGGCGACGCGGAGCGTCGCAGACTCAGGTCGGCGGCGCGGACACCGCGGTTCTTCGCCTGTGGCGCGGAGCGTCGCGAGGGCTTCTCCCCGGCGGAACCGGGCGTTGCTCACACCGGCCGGTTCTGCTGTTCGATGTACTGCCTGACCACGGAGAGCGGGGCGCCGCCGACGGTTCCGGCGAAGTAAGACCCGGACCAGAGCTTGTTGGCCCGCCAGTAGTGGCGCACCAGGTCGGGGAACTCCTGACGGAGGCGGCGGGACGAGACGCCCTTGAGGGAGTTGACCAGCTTGGTCACGGCGACCTTGGGCGGAAAGTTCACCAGCAGGTGGACGTGGTTGCCCTCGCCGTTGAACTCCACCAGGTCGCACTCGAAGTCCGTACACACCGACCGCATGATCTCCTCCATCCGCCTCAAGTGGGCATCGGTGAACATCTTGTGCCGGAACTTGGTCACGAAGACCAAGTGCACATGCATCACGAAAGCACAGTGGCGACCAGTTCTGATCTCCTGCATCTCACCCGTGACCCAGGTACGTAGGGTGCCGGTCATGCAGCTCAGGTACAGCTTCCGCCTGTACCCGGACACCGGTCAGCAGACTGCGTTGGCGAAGGCGTTCGGGTGCGCCCGGGTCGTGTTCAACGATGCGGTCCGCGCCCGTGAAGACGCCCGAAAGGCCGAGCAGCCGTTCCCGACGGCCGGTCAGCTGTCCCGGAAGCTGATCACCGAGGCGAAGCGGACAGCCGAGCGGTCCTGGCTCGGCGAGGTTTCTGCGGTGGTGCTCCAGCAGTCCCTGCGGGATGCCGAGAAGGCGTACCGCAACTTTTTCGCCTCCCTCAAGGGCACGCGCAAGGGACCGAAGGTGGGAGCACCACGGTTGAAGTCCCGTAAGGACAGGCGGCAGTCGATCCGTTTCACCGCCAACGCCCGTTGGAACATCACCGGCGGTGGCCGTCTGAACCTGCCGAAGATCGGTGCGGTGAAGGTGAAATGGTCCCGCACCCTGCCCGCCACCCCCACCTCCGTCACCGTCATCAATGACGCGGCCGGACGGTACTTCGCCTCCTTTGTCCTCGACACCGATCCCGCCGCCGACGCGATTCGGATGCCGGAGACCGACCGCACCATCGGCATCGATCTCGGCCTCACCCACTTCGCCGTCCTCTCCGACGGCACGAAGATCGACTCCCCGCGCTTCCTCCGGCGCGCGGAGAAGAAACTGAAGAGGGCCCAAAAGGAGCTGTCCCGCAAGCAGAAGGGATCAAAGAACCGGGCCAGGGCCCGCCTGAAGGTCGCCCGCGCCCACGCCGGAGTTGCCGACGCACGCCGTGAGTTCCACCACCAGCTCTCCACTAAGCTGATCTCCGAGAACCAAGGGATCGCCGTGGAGGACCTGTCGGTGGCGGGACTGGCCCGCACGAAGCTGGCCAAGTCCGTCCATGATGCGGGCTGGGCGTCGTTCGTGAACATGCTGGAATACAAAGCCGCCCGGTACGGACGCACCCTGGTCAAGATCGGCCGGTTCACACCGACCTCCCAGACCTGCTCCACCTGCGGCATCGTGGACGGACCCAAACCCCTGAACGTGCGGGAATGGACCTGTACCGCCTGCGGCACGGTCCACGACCGGGACACCAACGCCGCGATCAACGTGAAGACGGCCGCCGGACTGGCGGTATCGGCCTGCGGAGCGCCGGTAAGACCAGGAGCAATCCCGGCACAGCGCGAAGAAACAGGAAGCCACGGATTCCCGACCGAACCCCGTGCCGCGTAGCGGCACAGCAACGATCGAGAAGGCCAGAATCCTCGGGCTTCAGCCCGAGGTGCAAGTCAATGCATGTTCTGGATGTGCGGGTGCTCGTACGAGGCCACGCACACGTACAGCTGGAGGCTGTAGCCGCGGCCGATGGTGAGGTGGGTGGACTCGGCCCAGCCGCGGTAGCAGGGCTTCCCCGGGGCCTGGTCCTCGAACGGGGCCCAGCTGCCGTCGCCCTCGTGGCCGTCGACGGTCAGCAGGGGTCCGCCGACGGAGCTGTCCTCCCGGGTCGGCTCTCCGGCGCGGGGATGCAGCCGGGTGGCGCCACGGGCGAGCGAGGCCAGCTCGGGGAAGTGCGCGGTGATGCCGAGGGGCCGGGGTGGCGTCGTACGGGGCATGGGGGAGAGATTAGGGCGGGCGTAGGCCCCGCCTTCGGCGCCGCTGTCACGACTGGAGCGAATGTCTCGCCTGAGGCGCGCGATGTCCCAGGTGACGGGGGTCGGCCGGTGAGACGTTCGCTCCACTCCCTCGCCGGCGCCTCGGGTCCGTTGTCCTGGTGGTGGTGATGTTGGCGCCGATCCGGCCCGGCGGGGAGGCCGCCGGGATTCAGGCCGGGTGCGTCGGGCCGGCCGTCTCCGTCGGCGAAGGGCGGGCCGCGTTTGAGTTGCGTCACGCTCGGGGTATTCTCTCCGGCTCGATTGGCCAGGGCCCTGTCGCATGTGGCAGACTGTCGGAGTTGCTCGGTCGAGTGTTGATGCTGCGCGCCTCCCGCCGGGGGGACCGGAAGCGAGTCCCACAGTACTCGTCGCCCTAACTGCCGTAAGGCAGCGCTGGGGCGGACGTACGGGAATCTTCCGGGAAGTGTGGTGCGGCACCGGCCAGGCGCCCGGTGGGCCTTCGCCCCCGGTCTGCGGTTCCGGTAGGGCCGTGTGCATTCCCCGCAGGGATGTTCGAACAAGGGACATCTGTGTCGGCGGGAGCGCGACACGCCCGACCGCGTGGGTCGGAGGAGAGAGCGGGAACACCGGGTTCCAGAGCGTGAAGAGACAAAGGACTACTGAGTAGCCATGGCGGGACAGAAGATCCGCATCCGGCTCAAGGCCTACGACCACGAGGTCATCGACTCCTCGGCGAAGAAGATCGTCGAGACGGTGACCCGCACTGGTGCGTCGGTCGCGGGCCCGGTGCCGCTGCCCACTGAGAAGAACGTGTACTGCGTCATCAAGTCGCCGCACAAGTACAAGGACTCGCGCGAGCACTTCGAGATGCGCACGCACAAGCGCCTGATCGACATTCTCGACCCCACCCCCAAGACCGTTGACTCTCTGATGCGACTCGACCTGCCGGCCGGTGTCGACATCGAGATCAAGCTCTGAGGGTCGGTGAGCTGAGAATGGCTAAGCAGATCAAGGGCATCCTGGGCGAGAAGCTCGGCATGACGCAGGTGTGGGACGAGAACAACCGTGTTGTTCCGGTCACCGTCGTCAAGGCCGGCCCCAACGTCGTCACCCAGGTCCGTACCAACGACAGCGACGGCTACGAGTCGGTCCAGATCGCCTTCGGCGAGATCGACCCGCGCAAGGTGAACAAGCCCCTCAAGGGCCACTTCGCCAAGGCCGACGTCACCCCGCGTCGTCACCTCGTCGAGATCCGCACCGCGGACGCCTCCGAGTACACGCTCGGTCAGGAGATCACCGCTGAGGTCTTCGAGGCCGGCCAGAAGGTCGACGTCACCGGCAAGAGCAAGGGCAAGGGCTTCGCCGGTGTCATGAAGCGCCACAACTTCGGTGGCCTCGGCGCCGGTCACGGCACCCAGCGCAAGCACCGCTCCCCCGGTTCCATCGGTGGCTGCGCCACCCCGGGCCGTGTGTTCAAGGGCCTCCGCATGGCGGGTCGTATGGGCAACGAGCGGGTCACCACCCAGAACCTGACCGTCCACGCCGTTGACGCGGAGAAGGGTCTGCTGCTCATCAAGGGCGCGGTTCCCGGTCCGAACGGCGGCCTCGTCCTGGTCCGCACCGCGGCCAAGGGGGCCTGAGGTAACCGATGAGCACTGTTGACATCCTTTCGCCTGCCGGCGAGAAGACCGGTTCCGTCGAGCTCCCCGCGGAGATCTTCGGCGTGGAGAAGGTCAGCATCCCGCTGATCCACCAGGTCGTCGTCGCGCAGAACGCGGCTGCCCGCCAGGGCACGCACAAGACCAAGACCCGTGGCGAGGTCCGTGGTGGCGGCAAGAAGCCGTACCGCCAGAAGGGCACCGGCCGCGCCCGTCAGGGCTCGACCCGCGCGCCGCAGTTCGCCGGTGGTGGCGTCGTGCACGGTCCCGTGCCGCGCGACTACTCGCAGCGCACCCCGAAGAAGATGAAGGCTGCCGCCCTGCGTCACGCCCTCACCGACCGGGCCCGCGCCAACCGGATCCACGTCGTCACCGGCGTGATCGAGGGCGAGACCCCCTCCACCAAGGCCGCCAAGGCTCTGTTCGGCAAGATCAGCGAGCGCAAGAACCTGCTCCTGGTCGTCGAGCGTGCCGACGAGGCCGCGTGGCTGTCCGCCCGCAACCTGCCCCAGGTGCACATCCTGGAGCCGGGCCAGCTGAACACGTACGACGTGATCGTCTCGGACGACGTGGTCTTCACCAAGGCCGCTCTCGAGTCCTTCGTCGCCGGCCCGAACAAGGCCAACGACAACGAAGGGAGCGAAGCCTGATGGCTACGCGTCACCCGAGCATTGCCTCCAAGGCGGCCAAGGCCGCCAAGGCCGCGCGTGTCGCCAAGGCGCGCCGCCACGCCGCCGAGGGCAAGAACACCGTCGTCACCCCGGCCAGCAAGGCGTACACGGACCCCCGTGACGTGCTGCTGAAGCCGGTCGTGTCCGAGAAGAGCTACGCGCTGCTCGACGAGAACAAGTACACGTTCGTCGTCGACCCGCGGGCCAACAAGACCCAGATCAAGGAGGCCGTCCAGGCGGTCTTCTCGGTCAAGGTCACCGGGGTCAACACGATCAACCGCCAGGGCAAGCGCAAGCGGACCCGCACCGGCTTCGGTCAGCGCGCGGCCACCAAGCGCGCGATCGTGACCCTCGCCGAGGGCGACCGTATCGACATCTTCGGCGGTCCGACCGCGTAAGCGGTCAGGATCGTCCGATATCGGACGAGGACTGAGAAATGGGTATCCGCAAGTACAAGCCGACGACTCCGGGCCGTCGTGGCTCCAGCGTCGCCGACTTCGTCGAGGTCACGCGGTCCACGCCGGAGAAGTCGCTGGTCCGTCCCCTGCACAGCAAGGGCGGCCGTAACAATTCCGGTCGTGTGACCGTCCGCCACCAGGGCGGTGGCCACAAGCGCGCCTACCGCGTGATCGACTTCCGTCGTCACGACAAGGACGGCGTGCCGGCGAAGGTCGCGCACATCGAGTACGACCCGAACCGCACCGCGCGCATCGCGCTCCTGCACTACGCGGACGGCGAGAAGCGCTACATCCTGGCCCCCAAGGGCCTCAACCAGGGCGACCGGATCGAGAACGGCCCCGGTGCCGACATCAAGCCCGGCAACAACCTGGCGCTGCGCAACATCCCGGTCGGTACGACGATCCACTCCGTGGAGCTTCGTCCCGGCGGCGGCGCCAAGTTCGCCCGCTCCGCCGGTGCCTCCGTGCAGCTGCTCGCGAAGGAGGGCACCATGGCCCACCTCCGCATGCCGTCCGGTGAGATCCGCCTGGTCGACCAGCGCTGCCGCGCCACGGTCGGCGAGGTCGGCAACGCCGAGCAGAGCAACATCAACTGGGGCAAGGCCGGCCGCAAGCGCTGGCTGGGCGTCCGCCCGACCGTTCGCGGTGTGGCGATGAACCCGGTTGACCACCCCCACGGTGGTGGTGAGGGCAAGACCTCCGGTGGTCGCCACCCGGTCAGCCCCTGGGGTCAGAAGGAAGGCCGTACTCGTTCGCCCAAGAAGGCGTCGAACAAGTACATCGTCCGCCGCCGCAAGACGAACAAGAAGCGCTAGGAGCGGGTTTAGATGCCGCGCAGTCTCAAGAAGGGGCCCTTCGTCGACGACCACCTGATCAAGAAGGTGGACGCCCAGAACGAAGCCGGCACCAAGAACGTCATCAAGACCTGGTCCCGTCGCTCCATGATCGTGCCGGCCATGCTCGGCCACACGCTCGCGGTGCACAATGGCAAGACCCACATCCCGGTGTTCGTCACCGAGTCGATGGTCGGCCACAAGCTCGGCGAGTTCTCGCCGACGCGTACCTTCCGGGGTCACGTCAAGGAAGACCGGAAGTCGAAGCGCCGCTAGTAGCGGATCGCATTCAGACACGTAAGTAACTGAAGGGACAACCATGGAAGCCAGGGCCCAGGCGCGGTACATCCGCGTCACGCCCATGAAGGCCCGCCGCGTGGTGGACCTCATCCGTGGCATGGACGCCACGGAGGCCCAGGCTGTTCTGCGATTCGCTCCGCAGGCAGCCTCCGTGCCGGTCGGCAAGGTGCTCGACAGCGCCATCGCCAACGCCGCGCACAACTACGACCACACCGACGCCGACAGCCTCTACATCTCCGAGGCGTACGTCGACGAGGGCCCGACCCTGAAGCGGTTCCGTCCGCGTGCCCAGGGCCGCGCCTACCGGATCCGCAAGCGGACCAGCCACATCACCGTGGTCGTCAGCAGCAAGGAAGGAACCCGGTAATGGGCCAGAAGGTAAACCCGCACGGGTTCCGGCTCGGTGTCACCACGGACTTCAAGTCCCGTTGGTACGCCGACAAGTCCTACAAGGACTACGTGAAGGAAGACGTCGCCATCCGCCGGATGATGACGTCCGGCATGGAGCGCGCCGGCATCTCCAAGGTCGAGATCGAGCGCACCCGTGACCGTGTCCGCGTGGACATCCACACCGCGCGTCCGGGCATCGTCATCGGCCGTCGTGGCGCCGAGGCCGACCGCATCCGCGGTGACCTCGAGAAGCTCACGAAGAAGCAGGTCCAGCTGAACATCCTCGAGGTCAAGAACCCCGAGACCGACGCCCAGCTGGTCGCCCAGGCCGTCGCCGAGCAGCTCTCCTCCCGCGTCTCCTTCCGTCGGGCCATGCGCAAGAGCATGCAGTCCGCCATGAAGGCCGGCGCCAAGGGCATCAAGATCCAGTGCGGTGGCCGCCTCGGCGGCGCCGAGATGTCCCGCTCGGAGTTCTACCGCGAGGGCCGTGTGCCCCTGCACACCCTCCGCGCGAACGTGGACTACGGCTTCTTCGAGGCCAAGACGACCTTCGGCCGCATCGGTGTGAAGGTCTGGATCTACAAGGGCGACGTCAAGAACATCGCCGAGGTCCGCGCCGAGAACGCCGCCGCCCGTGCGGGCAACCGCCCGTCGCGTGGTGGCGCCGACCGCCCGGCCCGTGGTGGCCGCGGTGGCGAGCGGCGCGGTCGCAAGCCGCAGCAGGCTGCCGGCGCCGAGGCCCCCAAGGCCGAGGCCCCCGCCGCTCCGGCTGAGAGCACCGGAACGGAGGCCTGACCGACATGCTGATCCCCCGTAGGGTCAAGCACCGCAAGCAGCACCACCCGAAGCGCTCCGGCGCTGCCAAGGGTGGCACGACGGTTGCGTTCGGCGAGTACGGCATCCAGGCGCTCACCCCGGCGTACGTGACGAACCGTCAGATCGAGGCCGCTCGTATCGCCATGACGCGTCACATCAAGCGTGGTGGCAAGGTCTGGATCAACATCTACCCGGACCGTCCCCTCACCAAGAAGCCGGCCGAGACCCGCATGGGTTCCGGTAAGGGTTCTCCGGAGTGGTGGATCGCCAACGTCAAGCCCGGACGTGTGATGTTCGAGCTGTCGTACCCCAACGAGAAGATCGCCCGTGAGGCGCTGACCCGTGCGGCCCACAAGCTGCCGATGAAGTGCCGGATCGTCAAGCGCGAGGCAGGTGAAGCGTGATGTCGGCCGGTACCAAGGCGTCCGAGCTGCGCGAGCTGGGCAACGAGGAGCTGCTGAACAAGCTCCGCGAGGCCAAGGAAGAGCTGTTCAACCTCCGCTTCCAGGCGGCGACGGGCCAGCTCGAGAACCACGGTCGGCTGAAGGCCGTCCGTAAGGACATCGCGCGGATCTACACCCTGATGCGTGAGCGCGAGCTGGGCATCGAGACGGTGGAGAGCGCCTGATGAGTGAGAACAACGTGACTGAGCAGACTGCAGAGGCCCGCGGCTTCCGCAAGACCCGTGAGGGTCTCGTCGTCAGCGACAAGATGGACAAGACCGTCGTCGTCGCCGTCGAGGACCGCGTCAAGCACGCGCTGTACGGCAAGGTCATCCGCCGTACCAACAAGCTCAAGGCGCACGACGAGCAGAACGCCGCGGGCGTCGGCGACCGCGTCCTCCTCATGGAGACCCGGCCGCTGTCCGCGACGAAGCGCTGGCGCGTCGTCGAGATCCTCGAGAAGGCCAAGTAATTCTCCTGCGGGGCATCCCTCGCAGGACAGTTCCGCCAGGCTCCGGGGGCCGCTGAGCCGCGGCCCCCGGGGAACCGGCAGACAAACAGGAGATAGACGTGATCCAGCAGGAGTCGCGACTGCGTGTCGCCGACAACACTGGTGCGAAGGAGATCCTTTGCATCCGTGTGCTCGGTGGCTCCGGTCGCCGCTACGCGGGCATCGGTGACGTCATCGTCGCCACCGTCAAGGACGCGATCCCCGGTGGCAACGTGAAGAAGGGTGACGTCGTCAAGGCGGTCATCGTTCGCACCGTCAAGGAGCGCCGCCGTCCGGACGGCTCGTACATCCGCTTCGACGAGAACGCCGCCGTCATTCTGAAGAACGACGGCGACCCTCGCGGCACCCGCATCTTCGGCCCGGTCGGCCGTGAGCTGCGCGAGAAGAAGTTCATGAAGATCATCTCGCTCGCGCCGGAGGTGCTGTAAGCATGAAGATCAAGAAGGGCGACCTGGTCCAGGTCATCACCGGTAAGGACAAGGGCAAGCAGGGCAAGGTCATCGCGGCCTTCCCCCGCGAGGACCGCGTCCTGGTCGAGGGTGTCAACCGGGTCAAGAAGCACACCAAGGCCGGCCCGACCGCCAAGGGCTCCCAGGCCGGCGGCATCGTGACCACCGAGGCGCCGATCCACGTCTCCAACGTCCAGCTGGTCGTGGAGAAGGACGGCAAGAAGGTCGTCACGCGTGTCGGTTACCGCTTCGACGACGAGGGCAACAAGATCCGCGTTGCCAAGCGGACGGGTGAGGACATCTGATGGCTACCACCACCACTCCGCGTCTGAAGACGAAGTACCGCGAGGAGATCGCGGGCAAGCTGCGTGAAGAGTTCCAGTACGAGAACGTCATGCAGGTTCCCGGCCTCGTCAAGATCGTGGTCAACATGGGTGTGGGCGACGCCGCCCGCGACTCCAAGCTGATCGAGGGCGCCATCCGCGACCTCACCACGATCACCGGTCAGAAGCCGGCCGTCACCAAGGCCCGCAAGTCCATCGCGCAGTTCAAGCTGCGTGAGGGTCAGCCGATCGGTGCCCACGTCACGCTCCGTGGCGACCGCATGTGGGAGTTCCTGGACCGCACCCTGTCGCTCGCGCTGCCGCGCATCCGCGACTTCCGCGGCCTGTCCCCCAAGCAGTTCGACGGCCGTGGCAACTACACCTTCGGTCTCACGGAGCAGGTCATGTTCCACGAGATCGACCAGGACAAGATCGACCGCGTCCGGGGTATGGACATCACCGTGGTCACCACGGCGACCAACGACGCTGAGGGCCGCGCGCTCCTTCGTCACCTCGGCTTCCCGTTCAAGGAGGCGTGAGCGAGATGGCGAAGAAGGCTCTCATCGCGAAGGCTGCTCGCAAGCCCAAGTTCGGCGTGCGTGCGTACACCCGCTGCCAGCGCTGCGGTCGTCCGCACTCCGTGTACCGCAAGTTCGGCCTGTGCCGCGTGTGCCTTCGTGAGATGGCTCACCGTGGCGAGCTGCCGGGCGTGACCAAGAGCTCCTGGTAATCCCCGTATTTAGGGATTCCTGGACCTCTCGGTAAGCAACCGGGACGGCAGAGGCCCCTCCTCGCATGCCTTAGGCTAGGAGGGTTGGGCCTCTGCCGCCCTGAACGACTTACTACGCCGTAGGTCCCCGCGCCGCACCCGTCCCGTCTCCATACGTACGGGGAGAGGGATGGCGCATATAGGAAACCCCGGCGAGAAAGGCCACAGGCCAATTCATGACCATGACTGATCCGATCGCAGACATGCTGACGCGTCTGCGTAACGCGAACTCGGCGTACCACGACTCCGTGACGATGCCGGCGTCCAAGATCAAGTCTCACATCGCGGAGATCCTCCAGCAGGAGGGCTTCATCACGGGCTGGAAGGTCGAGGACGCCGAGGTCGGCAAGAACCTCGTCCTGGAGCTGAAGTTCGGCCCCAACCGTGAGCGCTCCATCGCGGGCATCAAGCGGATCTCCAAGCCCGGTCTCCGGGTGTACGCGAAGTCCACCAACCTGCCGAAGGTGCTCGGCGGCCTCGGCGTGGCGATCATCTCCACGTCGCACGGGCTCCTCACCGACAAGCAGGCCGGCAAGAAGGGCGTGGGTGGGGAAGTCCTCGCCTACGTCTGGTAGCAGAAGGGAACGGAGGAAACAGCTATGTCGCGCATCGGCAAGCTCCCCATCGCGGTTCCCGCCGGCGTGGACGTCACCATCGACGGCCGCACGGTCAAGGTCAAGGGCCCCAAGGGCGAGCTGACCCACACCGTTGCTGCTCCGATCGACATCGCCAAGGGCGAGGACGGCACCCTGCAGGTGACCCGCCCCAACGACGAGCGTCAGAGCAAGGCCCTGCACGGCCTGTCCCGCACGCTGGTGGCGAACATGATCACCGGCGTGACCCAGGGTTACGTGAAGAAGCTCGAGATCAGCGGTGTCGGTTACCGCGTGACCGCCAAGGGCTCGAACCTCGAGTTCGCGCTCGGTTACAGCCACCCGATCCTGGTCGAGGCCCCGGAGGGCATCTCCTTCAAGGTGGAGACCCCGACCCGCTTCCAGGTCGAGGGTATCGACAAGCAGAAGGTCGGCGAGGTTGCGGCCAACATCCGCAAGCTGCGCAAGCCCGACCCGTACAAGGCCAAGGGCGTCAAGTACGAGGGCGAAGTCATCCGCCGCAAGGTCGGAAAGGCGGGTAAGTAAGCCATGGCATACGGGCAGAAGATCCTGAAGGGCGACGCCTACAAGCGCGCCGCGATCAAGCGCCGTCACATCCGGATCCGCAAGCGGATCTCTGGTACGGCGGAGCGCCCCCGTCTGGTCGTGACCCGCTCCAACCGCCACATCGTGGCGCAGGTGATCGACGACCTCAAGGGCCACACCCTGGCGTCGGCGTCCTCGCTGGACACCTCGATCCGCGGTGCCGAGGACAAGTCCTCGCAGGCCAAGAAGGTCGGCGCCCTGGTCGCCGAGCGTGCCAAGGCCGCCGGTGTCGAGGCCGTCGTGTTCGACCGTGGTGGTAACCAGTACGCCGGGCGCATCGCCGCCCTGGCGGACGCCGCCCGCGAAGCCGGGCTCAAGTTCTGAGCCGCTTGTAGCTAGCGGAAAGAGAGAGGTAATCCAATGGCTGGACCCCAGCGCCGCGGTGGCGGTGCCGGTGGCGGCGAGCGGCGGGACCGGAAGGGCCGTGACGGCGGCGCTGCTGCCGCCGAGAAGACCGCGTACGTCGAGCGCGTCGTCGCGATCAACCGAGTCGCCAAGGTTGTGAAGGGTGGTCGTCGCTTCAGCTTCACCGCGCTGGTCGTGGTGGGCGACGGTGACGGCACCGTGGGTGTCGGATACGGCAAGGCCAAGGAGGTGCCGGCCGCCATCGCCAAGGGCGTTGAGGAGGCCAAGAAGCACTTCTTCAAGGTCCCCCGGATCCAGGGCACCATCCCGCACCCCATCCAGGGTGAGAAGGCGGCCGGCGTCGTGCTGCTCAAGCCCGCGTCCCCCGGTACCGGTGTTATCGCCGGTGGCCCGGTGCGCGCCGTGCTCGAGTGCGCCGGTATCCACGACGTGCTGTCGAAGTCGCTCGGCTCCGACAACGCGATCAACATCGTGCACGCGACCGTGGAGGCCCTGAAGGGCCTGCAGCGTCCCGAGGAGATCGCGGCCCGCCGCGGTCTGCCGCTCGAGGACGTCGCCCCCGCGGCTCTTCTCCGTGCGCGTGCCGGGGCGGGTGCGTAATCATGGCGCAGCTCAAGATCACGCAGACGAAGTCCTACATCGGCAGCAAGCAGAACCACCGCGACACCCTGCGTTCCCTGGGCCTCAAGCGCCTGGGTGACGTGGTCGTCAAGGAGGACCGCCCCGAGTTCCGCGGCATGGTGCACACCGTCCGCCACCTCGTGACGGTCGAGGAGGTCGACTGATCATGGCGGAGCAGAACCCGCTGAAGATCCACAACCTCCGTCCCGCCCCGGGCGCCAAGACCGCCAAGACCCGTGTCGGTCGTGGTGAGGCGTCGAAGGGTAAGACGGCCGGTCGTGGTACCAAGGGCACCAAGGCCCGCTACCAGGTTCCGGAGCGCTTCGAGGGTGGCCAGATGCCGCTCCACATGCGTCTCCCGAAGCTGAAGGGCTTCAAGAACCCGTTCAAGACCGAGTACCAGGTCGTGAACCTCGACAAGCTGGCCGCGCTGTACCCGGAGGGTGGCGAGGTCACCGTCGAGGGTCTGGTCGCCAAGGGTGCCGTTCGCAAGAACAGCCTCGTCAAGGTCCTCGGCCAGGGCGAGATCTCCGTGGCGCTGCAGGTGACGGTCGACGCCGTCTCCGGCTCCGCCAAGGAGAAGATCACCGCCGCCGGCGGTACCGTCACCGAGCTCGTCTGAATGCCTCAGACGTGTCGATGACATGACGCGATCCCGACCGGGGATGCCCCACAAAAGGGGCATCCCCGGTCGGTCGTTCCGAGGGGGGCAGTGTCGCCGGTAAGGTGGCCTGCACTGTTCTTTTTCCGTATCCGTCGAACCTCAAGACCGTCACCCTTGACGCAGATGCGCGGGGGTCGCAGGAGGCACCGTGCTCACCGCGTTCGCCCGGGCGTTCAAGACGCCCGACCTGCGCAAGAAGCTGCTCTTCACGCTCGGCATCATCGTGGTCTACCGGGTCGGTACCCACATCCCGATCCCGGGCGTCGACTACAAGTCCGTCCAGCAGTGTGTGGACGAGGCGTCCGGCCAACAGGGAATCTTCGGTCTGGTCAACATGTTCAGCGGCGGCGCGCTGCTCCAGATCACGATCTTCGCGCTGGGCATCATGCCGTACATCACGGCGAGCATCATCCTCCAGCTGCTGACCGTGGTCATCCCGCGCCTGGAAGCCCTCAAGAAGGAGGGCCAGGCGGGTACGGCGAAGATCACGCAGTACACCCGGTACCTGACGGTCGCGCTGGCCGTCCTGCAGGGCACCGGCCTGGTGGCCACCGCCCGCAGCGGCGCCCTGTTCTCCGGCTGCACGGTCGCTTCGAGCATCGTTCCGGACCGCGCCATCTTCACCACCATCGTCATGGTCGTCACCATGACCGCCGGTACGGCCACCGTCATGTGGCTCGGTGAGCTCATCACCGACCGCGGCATCGGCAACGGCATGTCGATCCTGATGTTCATCTCGATCGCCGCGACCTTCCCGTCCGCGCTGTGGGCCATCAAGACCCAGGGCACCCTCGCCGACGGCTGGATCGAGTTCGGCACGGTCATCGCGGTCGGCCTGGTCATGGTCGGACTGGTGGTCTTCGTCGAGCAGGCCCAGCGCCGTATCCCCGTGCAGTACGCGAAGCGCATGATCGGCCGCCGCTCCTACGGCGGTACCTCGACGTACATCCCGCTGAAGGTGAACCAGGCCGGTGTGATCCCGGTCATCTTCGCCTCGTCGCTGCTCTACATCCCGGCGCTGATCGCGCAGTTCTCCGACGGGGATTCCGGCTGGAAGCGCTGGATCGAAGCGAACCTCGTCACAGGGACCCACCCGATTTACATCACGATGTACTTCTTGCTCATCGTGTTCTTCGCCTTCTTCTACGTCGCGATCTCCTTCAACCCCGAGGAAGTCGCCGACAACATGAAGAAGTATGGTGGCTTCATCCCGGGCATCCGGGCTGGCCGACCGACCGCTGAGTACCTGAGTTACGTGCTCAACCGGATCACCTGGCCGGGTTCGCTGTACCTGGGTCTGATTGCTCTCGTGCCGACGATGGCGTTGGTTGGTTTCGGGGCGAACCAGAACTTCCCGTTCGGCGGGACCAGCATCCTGATCATCGTGGGTGTGGGTCTTGAGACGGTGAAGCAGATCGAGAGCCAGCTCCAGCAGCGCAATTACGAAGGGTTCCTCCGCTGATGCGAATCGTCCTCGTCGGGCCGCCGGGTGCCGGAAAGGGCACGCAGGCCACTCGCCTTGCCGAGAAGCTGCGCGTCCCGCACATTTCCACGGGCGACCTGTTCCGCGCCAACATCAGCCGGCAGACGGAGCTCGGGAAGCTCGCGAAGTCCTACATGGACGCCGGCAACCTCGTCCCCGACGAGGTGACGATCGCGATGGCCAAGGACCGCATGGAGCAGCCCGACGCCGAGGGCGGATTCCTGCTGGACGGTTTCCCGCGCAATGTCTCGCAGGCCCAGGCGCTGGACGAGCTGCTGAAGACCGAGAACATCAAGCTGGACGCGGTGCTCGACCTCGAAGCCCCCGAGGAGGAGGTCGTCAAGCGGATCGCCGGCCGGCGCATCTGCCGCAACGACTCCGCGCACGTCTTCCACGTGTCGTACAAGAAGCCGTCGAAGGACGGCGTCTGCGACGTCTGCGGCGGTGAGCTGTACCAGCGGGACGACGACTCCGAGGAGACCGTCCGCAAGCGGCTGGAGGTCTACCACACGCAGACCGAGCCGATCATCGACTACTACAAGGCCCAGGGCCTGGTGGTGACCATCGAGGCCATGGGTCCGGTGGACGAGGTGACCGGGCGTGCGCTGACGGCGCTGAAGCGCGAGGACGACGGCAAGTAGCCGTCGGCCGAACTGGCCGTGGCGCCCTCAGGGGTGCCACGGCCTAGTGTTGTGTAGGTAACCGGTTGACGTGAGTGACGGAGAGCGCAGGCTTCCCATGGTGCAGATCAAGAGCCCCGAGCAGATCGCCAAGATGCGCGCGGCGGGGCTGGTCGTCGCCGCGATCCACGCGGCCACGCGGGAGGCGGCCGTGCCGGGGGCCACGACCAAGGACCTGGACGAGGTCGCGCGGAAGGTCATCGCCGAGCACGGGGCGAAGTCGAACTTCCTCGGCTACGGCGGCTTCCCGGCCACCATCTGCACCTCCGTCAACGAGGTCGTCGTGCACGGCATCCCGTCCGAGGACGTCGTCCTCAAGGACGGCGACATCATCTCCGTCGACGCCGGCGCGATCATCGACGGCTGGCACGGCGACGCGGCCTACACGGCCTTCGTGGGCTCCGGTCATGCTCCGGAGCTGGTCGAGCTGTCCCGGGTGACCGAAGAGTCCATGTGGGCCGGCATCGCGGCCATGAAGCAGGGCAACCGGCTCGTCGACGTCTCGAAGGCGATCGAGACCTACATCCGCCGCCAGCCGAAGCAGGGCGGCGGGCGCTACGGCATCATCGAGGACTACGGCGGCCACGGCATCGGCACCGAGATGCACATGGACCCCCACCTGCTCAACTACGTCGACCGGCGCCGCGGCAAGGGCCCGAAGCTGGTCCCCGGCTTCTGCCTCGCCATCGAGCCGATGGTCTCCCTCGGCACCCCGAAGACCGAGGTCCTGGCGGACGACTGGACGGTCATCACGACGGACGGCACCTGGTCCTCCCACTGGGAGCACTCGGTCGCCCTGACCGAGGCCGGGCCGCTGGTACTGACGGCGCCTGACGGGGGCAGGGCGAAGCTGGCGGAGTACGGCATTGTCGCCGCGCCGGATCCGCTGGGCTGAGGTCGGCTGCTGTTCCGTCCCAGGGGGCTCCGCTCCCTGGGACCCCGGGCCCATGCCCACCCACCGCCCGTTTACCGTCGGCCGAGCAGCGGCCGTCGTAGGGCTTGCTTAATGACCTTGTGGGCTGGGCAGGCTTTCTCGATTCGTGTTTCCGGGTGCGCTGACGTAGACTGACTCGTCGGCTCTTGTGCACCCGCATGTCTGCGTGCGCTCACGGAGTCGATCAAGGTAGTCGATTCGAAGGGCGAAGCGTGGCCAAGAAGCAAGGTGCCATCGAGATCGAGGGCACTGTCGTCGAGTCTCTGCCGAACGCCATGTTCAAGGTCGAGCTCCAGAACGGCCACCAGGTCCTGGCACACATCAGCGGCAAGATGCGTATGCACTACATCCGCATCCTCCCTGACGACCGGGTCGTGGTGGAGCTGTCTCCGTACGACCTGACGCGTGGCCGGATCGTCTACCGGTACAAGTAGATCTTGCCCGCGCCCCGGGACGTCCCGAGGCGATGGCACTGACCCGGAGAACCTCACCCAATGAAGGTCAAGCCGAGCGTCAAGAAGATCTGCGACAAGTGCAGGGTGATCCGCCGTCACGGTCGGGTCATGATCATCTGCGAGAACCCGCGCCACAAGCAGCGCCAGGGCTGATCGCACACTGATCGCACCCTCTGCATCGATATCGCAGAGACTTCGCGCGACGCGAGCTGAATTTGTTCATACGCAGGATCCAGACCCTCGGGTCTGACACCCCTGGCTCGGAGGCCAGGGACCCAGTTCGTACCTGGTACGGCGGCTGGGACGCGGTTCTGCGGAAGACCTCCGAAGATCACCAGGAGCCATTGAATGGCACGCGTTTCCGGTGTTGACATCCCGCGCGACAAGCGCGTGGAGGTCGCCCTCACCTACGTGTTCGGCATCGGCCGGACCCTTTCGCAGCAGACGCTGGCCGCCACCGGCGTCGACCCGAACACCCGCGTCCGCGACCTGACCGAAGAGCAGCTCGTCGCGATCCGCGAGTTCGTGGACAACAACATCAAGACTGAGGGTGACCTCCGTCGCGAGATCCAGGCCGACATCCGCCGCAAGGTCGAGATCGGCTGCTACCAGGGTCTGCGGCACCGCCGCGGTCTGCCCGTCCGCGGTCAGCGCACCAGCACCAACGCCCGCACCCGCAAGGGCCCGCGTCGCGCCATCGCCGGCAAGAAGAAGCCGGGCAAGAAGTAGTCCGCAGCGGACTCGCCGTCCAGCGGTCTTCGCTGTAGGACCGACCACCTCCCGTAGGAGATTTCTACATGCCCCCCAAGGGACGTCAGGGCGCTGCCAAGAAGGTGCGCCGCAAGGAAAAGAAGAACGTCGCGCACGGCCAGGCGCACATCAAGAGCACGTTCAACAACACGATCGTGTCCATCACGGACCCGACCGGCAACGTGATCTCCTGGGCCTCCGCCGGCCACGTCGGCTTCAAGGGCTCCCGCAAGTCCACGCCGTTCGCCGCGCAGATGGCCGCCGAGTCGGCTGCCCGCCGCGCTCAGGAGCACGGCATGCGCAAGGTCGACGTGTTCGTCAAGGGCCCGGGCGCCGGTCGTGAGACCGCCATCCGCTCCCTGCAGGCCACGGGCCTCGAGGTCGGCTCCATCCAGGACGTCACCCCGACCCCGCACAACGGCTGCCGCCCGCCGAAGCGTCGTCGCGTCTGACGCGCGGGCTCACTGTGGCTCGGCTGTCGGCTGGGGGTGTGGGGGTTATCCCCCACATGTCGCAGTACGGCTGCCGCCCGCCGAAGCGTCGTCGCGTCTGACGTACGGCCTTCAGGCTTCGGGTTCCGGGCGGTACGGCTCTTTCCGGTCGTGCCGCCCGTACCCTTGCAGTACCCGCGCCTTTCGTTCGGGTGCGGTTTCCGTCGGGCGTCAAATAGCGGGCGTCCACGAAAGAAGGATCTGATCCACACATGCTGATCGCTCAGCGTCCCTCGTTGACCGAAGAGGTCGTCGACGAGTTCCGCTCCCGGTTCGTGATCGAGCCGCTGGAGCCGGGCTTCGGCTACACCCTCGGCAACTCCCTCCGCCGTACCCTCCTGTCCTCGATCCCGGGTGCCGCCGTCACCTCGATCCGGATCGACGGCGTGCTGCACGAGTTCACCACCGTGCCGGGCGTCAAGGAGGACGTCACCGACCTGATCCTCAACATCAAGCAGCTGGTCGTGTCGTCCGAGCACGACGAGCCGGTCGTGATGTACCTGCGCAAGCAGGGCCCCGGTCTGGTCACCGCCGCCGACATCGCGCCGCCGGCCGGTGTCGAGGTGCACAACCCCGACCTCGTCCTCGCCACGCTCAACGGCAAGGGCAAGCTGGAGATGGAGCTGACCGTCGAGCGCGGTCGCGGCTATGTCTCCGCCGTGCAGAACAAGCAGGTCGGCCAGGAGATCGGTCGTATCCCGGTCGACTCGATCTACTCGCCGGTTCTCAAGGTCACGTACAAGGTCGAGGCCACGCGTGTCGAGCAGCGCACCGACTTCGACAAGCTGATCGTCGACGTCGAGACCAAGCAGGCGATGCGTCCGCGTGACGCGATGGCCTCCGCCGGTAAGACGCTCGTCGAGCTGTTCGGCCTCGCCCGCGAGCTGAACATCGACGCCGAGGGCATCGACATGGGCCCGTCCCCGACGGACGCCGCCCTGGCCGCCGACCTCGCGCTGCCGATCGAGGAGCTGGAGCTCACGGTCCGCTCCTACAACTGCCTCAAGCGTGAGGGCATCCACTCCGTGGGTGAGCTCGTCGCGCGTTCCGAGGCGGACCTGCTGGACATCCGTAACTTCGGTGCGAAGTCCATCGACGAGGTCAAGGCGAAGCTGGCCGGCATGGGCCTGGCCCTGAAGGACAGCCCGCCCGGATTCGACCCGACCGCCGCCGCGGACGCGTTCGGCGCGGACGACGACGCGGACGCGGGCTTCGTGGAGACCGAGCAGTACTAAGCGCTCCGCGGGGAGGCCGTACCGCGTCTGCGGGCCGGTTGTGGCTGGTCGCGCCCACGCAGCGGAGCCGCATATCGATACAGCCCCGCGCCCCTTTCCGAGCAGGGCCCCATCGGGCCCTGCTCGGATCTCCGACAGGCGACCGCCTGCTCGGATACTGACCCCGGTACCTGACACGGCCGGGGCAGACACACAGGAGAAAGATCATGCCGAAGCCCACCAAGGGTGCCCGTCTGGGCGGCAGTGCCGCGCACGAGAAGCTGCTGCTCGCGAACCTCGCGAAGGCGCTCTTCGAGCACGGCCGTATCACCACCACCGAGGCGAAGGCCCGCCGTCTGCGGCCGTACGCCGAGCGTCTGATCACCAAGGCGAAGAAGGGCGACCTTCACAACCGCCGTCAGGTGCTCCAGGTCATCACGGACAAGAGCATCGTCCACACGCTCTTCACCGAGATCGGCCCGCGGTACGAGAACCGTCCGGGTGGCTACACCCGTATCACCAAGATCGGCAACCGCCGTGGCGACAACGCGCCCATGGCTGTCATCGAGCTGGTCGAGGCGCTGACGGTGCAGCAGACGGCCGTCGGCGAGGCCGAGGCCGCCACCAAGCGTGCGGTCAAGGAAGACGCCCTCAAGAAGGACGAGGCCACCGAGGCCCCGGCCGAGGCGACCGAGGCTCCGGCCGAGGAGTCCAAGGACGCCTGACGCTTCCGCGTCGCGAATGGGCCCGCCCCTCTTCGGGGCGGGCCCGCCTGCGTTGTGCAGGGGATGGAAGTGGCACAACCTTCAAGGGAGTTCGTGGGTCATGGTTACGCGTCGCCGATCCGGCGCGCCTCATGTCCTACGTACGGGGGTCCCTTCCCATGGCTTCTCTCGCCGCTGTGCGGCGCAGCATCTCCGGGTTCGCGCTCGCCGCGCTGGTCGGCACGGCGCTCGCCAGCCCCGCGCAGGCCCAGACGGAACCGCTGCCGGTGGCCATCACCGGCCCCGACAGTGTGAACCTGTCGCTGCACCCGGGGTCCGGTGATCCGGGTGAGCCGCAGATCGAGCTGGGCCTCCAGGCGCCCGGCGAGCCGGTGCCGGACGACGACGGCATCACGTGGCCGGTCCACCACGGCGAGTACACGGTCACCGTGGACGCGAGCTCCCTGGCCGGTGTCGCCGCGGTGGACTTCTCCCGCCTCGGCGGATGGCGGGGGTGCACCGTCGACGGGCTGGTCGCCACCTGCACCGACTACGAGATCTACGCGGGCGCGGACTACAACGACTTCGGCGCTGTCCGCCTCGATCCGACCGACGAGAGCGCCGCGGGCGACTTCGGCACCATCGAGATCACCGCCGTGGGCGAGGGGCTGGCCTTCACCGGGCACACGGTGAATGTGCTGGTCGGCGGGCCCGAGCTGGTGATGAAGCAGCTGACCGAGCCCGAGGGCTTCCAGGCGGGTGACACCTTCCAGGCGCCGCTGGGCTTCCGCAACCTCGGCGGGCTGGGCGGCCAGGGTGTCATGCTGCGGATCTCCGGCAGCCGGGGCCTGTCTTTCCCCAGCACGTTCAGCAACTGCTGGTACGACCCGCGCGAACCCGACGATCTGCGCGGGCGTTCCACGGCGATCTGCATCTTCGACAGCGCGTTCGCCGCTGAGGCGGCTTACGGGCTGAGCGCGCCCTTCCCGGTCGAGACCGCCGGCTTCGCGCTCTACGACGGGCTGACCTACAGCTTCAGCGCGGTGCCCGCCGCACAGGCGCGGGAGCTGCTCGCCGAGGGCGACTACCAGGCGGGTGCCGGGCAGGCGCTGGAACTGGTGAGCCTGCCGGACGCGGACCCGGCCGACTACACGCGCTATGCGGAGTTCGACTTCCCGACGACGAACACCTTCGATCTCGCTCTGACCGGTGAGCGGCTGCGGGCCCGCCAGGGCGAGACGGTCTCGGTGGACATCGGCTTCGCCAATCACGGCCCCGCCTGGTTCGCCTCGCTCCGTTCCGGCGGTGAGCCGATCATCTTCTGGGTGGATCTCCCCCCGGGCACCACGGCCACCGCGGTCCCCGAGCGCTGCCAGCCTGGCTGGGACGGCTCCGAGGGCGACTACCTCTGCTTCCTCAGCACGCCGATCCTGGAGGACGCGTCGCGCACCTTCACCTTCGGCCTCCGCGTCGATGAGGTGATCAAGAACGCCACCGGCCGCGCGTACTTCGCGTACACGCTGCCGAACGAGGGCAACCCGGCCAACGACTCCGGGGAGATCGTGCTGAACCCGGCGGGCAAGTACTGATCGTCAGCCCGTCCGGCACGAAGCGCGGCGGGTCCGCCCCTCGGGGCGGACCCGTTCCGCATTCCTGAGAGGATTCAGGGGTGAGTGACGAAGTACAGCCCGGACACGTACGGGTGCGCCTTGACCTTTCCTACGACGGCACCGAGTTCTCCGGGTGGGCCAAGCAGGCCGGGGGGCGGCGGACCGTGCAGGGGGAGATCGAGGACGCGCTGCGGACCGTGACACGGTCGCGGGAGACGTACGAGCTGACCGTCGCCGGGCGGACGGACGCCGGGGTACACGCGCGGGGGCAGGTCGCCCATGTGGATCTGCCCGAGGCGGTCTGGCGTGAACACCACGAGAAGCTGCTGAAGCGGCTCGCGGGGCGGCTCAGCAAGGACGTGCGGGTGTGGGCGCTCAGGGAGGCGCCCAGCGGCTTCAACGCGCGGTTCTCGGCGGTCTGGCGGCGATACGCGTACCGGGTCACCGACAACCCGGGCGGTGTGGATCCGTTGCTGCGCAGTCATGTGCTGTGGCATGACTGGCCGCTCGATGTCGACGCCATGAACGAGGCGGCGCGGGCGCTGCTCGGTGAGCATGACTTCGCCGCCTACTGCAAGAAGCGGGAGGGGGCGACGACCATCCGCACCCTCCAGGAGCTGAGCCTGGTGAAGGGCGAGGACGGGATCATCACCGCCACCGTGCGGGCCGACGCGTTCTGTCACAACATGGTGCGGTCGCTGATCGGGGCGCTGCTGTTCGTGGGGGACGGGCATCGGGGGACCGACTGGCCCGGGAAGGTGCTGGCCGCGGGGGTGCGGGACTCGGCCGTGCACGTGGTGCGGCCGCACGGGCTGACGCTGGAGGAGGTCGGGTACCCGGCCGACGAGCTGCTCGCCGCGCGGAGCCGGGAAGCGCGCAACAGGCGCACGCTTCCCGCTGCCGGGTGCTGCTGAGCGGGGCTCAGCCGGTCACTCCTCCGCGGCCGCCGATGCCTGGGCCTCGCCGCGCTTGCGGATCTGCTGGAAGGTGAACTGGGCGAGGTCGTCACCGGTGGTGAAGACCGGGGTGTCCTTGGTCGTCACGTTCTTGCCGTCGGTGAAGCCCGTGAGGGTGAAGTAGGCGTAGCGGCCGTAGGAGTTCCTCGTCGAGCGGCAGATCGCGGCGTTGCAGAAGTTGGCGACGCCGTTGCCGGGGAGGGCCTTGACGATGCTCTTGTCGTCGCTGGCCTGCTTGGCCTTCAGGGCCTGGGCCTCGCTGTCGAAGACGGCCACGCCGACCGTGACGGCCATGCCGTCCCTGGTGTAGGTGACCCGCATCAGGCGGGTGCAGCCGTTGTCGGTGAGGATCTTGGAGAGGGTGCCCTGGGTGTCCGCGGCGCAGTTCTGGCTGTCGGACGTGGCGCCCTTCTTGTAGACGTTCGAGCCCATGGTCAGCTGGGTGCCCGGGAACATGATGTTCGGGCCGTTGGGCGCGGTGTCCTTGACCTTGCTGGAGACGAACTCCTTGGGGTCCAGCGGCGGCGGCGCGCTGGTCGGGGCGAAGGACGGGGTGGCCGACGCGCTCGGCAGGCCGCCGCTCGCGGGCAGCGAGGACGTCGGGCGGTTGTTCGGGTCGTCGCTGTTCGCGGAGACGACGGCCATGGCGACGGCGGTGCCGATGCCGACGACCGCGAGTGCGCCCACGCCGATGAAGAGCAGCCGACGGCGCTTGTTGCGCGTCTCCGACGCCTCGGCGAGCGCGGCCCAGTCCGGCGTCTGCCCGTCAGCGCCGCTGTTCCACGGCTGCTGGGAGTTCGGTTTCCAGGGATCCCACTGGGACTGAGGTCCCCCCTGCCCATAGCTCATGGGGCGCATCTTAGACGGGGAGAGGGGTGTGCTGTTCCCGCCCAACGGGCCTTGAAACCCTTAGCGTTGCGTCAATGAACTTGGCCAAAAGCGACATCTCCGGGTGGTTGGTGCGTCGTTCTCCCTGGCCGCCGTGGATCGGGCTGCTGGCGGTGCTCGGCGGGTTGTCCGGACATGTGGCGCGGGCCACGTCGGACGGGGGGATGGACAACGCGATCGTGGTGCGGGCGGCGCGTGTGTGGTGGGCGGGCGGCTCGCCCTACGACGACCCGCACTTCCTCTATCTCCCGAGTGCCGTTCTCGCCGCCGCCCCGCAGACGCTGCTGTCGCCGCTCGCCTCCCGGGTGCTGGTGCCGCTGGCGGTGACCGCCTGTCTGTGCGCCGGGTGGGCCTGTGCGCTGCGGCTGCACGGGGTGCCGCTGCGCAGCCGGCTCGCGGTGCTGGGCCTGACCGGTCTGGCCGTGGGCTTCGCGCCCTTCGGGCATCTGGTCCTGCTGGGCAACTGGACGGTCACGGCGGCCCTCGCCCTGCCGCTGGTGCTGCTGCTGGTCAGCCGCGAGCGGTGGCTGCTCGCGGGGGCCGTGCTGGGGGCCGCGCTGGCGTTGAAGCCGTTGCTGGCTCCGGTGGCGTTGCTGTTCGTGTTCGCCCGGCGGTGGCGGGCGCTGGGGACAGTGGTGGGGGTGCTGGTGGTGGCCTCCGGGGTGTCGGCGTCGTTCCTGCCCGATCCGGGCGGCTTCTTCACGCGGACGCTGCCGTTCCTGCTGCGGGGCGAGGACTCCTTCGTACGGCTGTACGAGGCGTCGTGGGGGGCGGTGCTGCCGCGGCTGGGGGTTCCGGTCCCCGTCGCTCAGGGGGTGGCGCTGGTGGCCTGTGCGGGTGGCACGGGGTGTGCGTGGCTGCGGTGGCGGCGGGGTGATCCCGGGCCGCTGCGGCTCGCGGAGACGGCGTCCGGGCTGATGCTCTCGGCGTTCCTGGTGTCCAGGCCGTCGTACGACCACTATCTGCTGGTCGTGCTGCCGGTGCTGCTCGCGGGGCTGCCGTACGCCGGGTCGGTGGCTCGCCGGCCCTGGTTCTGGGTGGCGTTGGTGCCGCAGGTGCCGGGGGTTGCCTGGCCGTATCTGGAGGTGCCTCAGCGCAGGGCGTTCCGGGACGCGGTGTCGCTGTCGCTGCTGGCGGGGGCGGTGGCTTGTCGCGGTGTCGCGGGTGGGGTGACTGCCGTGTCGCGGGTGCCGGTCGTGGGTGGCTTGTCGCGCCCACGCGGCGGAGCCGCAAACTGAACAGGGTCCCGCGCCCCTGAGGGTCGGCACCGCCGACCCCGCGGCCACCCCGGCCGCCGCCCGTGTTCTCGACTGGCTCGGGCATCTGCCGGGGCGGGCGCAGAACCGGGTGGCGCGGAGTTCCTCGGGGGTACGCGCCGTACGTGGACGACGTTGTCCCTGACCCCGGCCGGCCGCCCACGCGGCTGTACGGCTTCGCGGGCGGTACGGAGGGCTGGTCCGGGTGTCTGACCAAGGCCGGGACCTGGCCGGTCACCGAGTGGGTGGGGGAGGGTGCCCGGTCGCTGAAAGCGGACGTCGAGCCCGGCGGGCGGCGCGCCACGAGCGGCTTCCTGCTGGTGAAGAGCGGGCCGGACCGCACGGGGGGACGGCGGCACGCACGCCGTCACCTCGTCGACCGCCGGTACCGTGGTGGCGTGCAAACCTGACCGGACTGACCGACCGGGACCGCGTCTGTGAGATCGGTGTGCAGTTCGTGTACGACGCGGCCGCCGCGGGTGGGTCGTCCGTCCATGTCGATGACGTGGCCGTATGGTGACGGGCTCGTTTTGACCCGTGCGTGGGGGCGCGGGTATTCTGCCTAGTCGTTGTGTATTGGCTTGCTCATTCTCACGGGACGGGCCCTTACACCGGTCCACCGGGCCGATGACCAGCGACCCCACGCACGCGGTATGCGTCGCCGCCGTGAGGTCAGGGCTGTCGTGATCGTTTCGGTGACCTGTTCAGGACCATTCACTCGAAGCGAAGGCTACGAACCGTGCGTACGTACAGCCCCAAGCCCGGCGATGTGACGCGCCAGTGGCACGTCATTGACGCTCAGGACGTCGTCCTGGGTCGTCTCGCCAGCACCGCCGCCTCCCTTCTGCGAGGCAAGCACAAGGCGATCTACGCGCCTCACGTCGACACCGGTGACTTCGTCGTCATCATCAACGCCGACAAGGTGCACCTCTCCGGCAACAAGCGGACCCAGAAGATGGCGTACCGCCACTCCGGCTACCCCGGCGGTCTGCGCTCTGTCCGCTACGACGAGCTGCTGGCGAAGAACCCGGAGAAGGCCATCGAGAAGGCCGTCAAGGGCATGCTCCCCAAGAACACCCTGGGCCGTCAGATGCTCTCGAAGCTGAAGGTCTACTCGGGCGACCAGCACCCGCACGCTGCCCAGCAGCCGGTGCCGTTCGAGATCACCCAGGTCGCGCAGTAAGTCCGGCCACCCCCTAAGACTGAAGAGAATCTGAGGAGCATCGTGGCCGAGACCACTGCCGAGCAGCCGCTCGAAGAGCTTGACATCGACAGCTACACCACCGAGTCCGAGGTTCCGGTGGAGGGTGAGTACACCTCCGAGTCCCTCGCCTCGCGCTTCGGTGAGCCCCAGCCGGCCGCCGGCCTGGGCCGCCGCAAGAACGCCATCGCCCGCGTCCGGATCGTCCCGGGCACCGGCAAGTGGAAGATCAACGGTCGCACCCTCGAGGACTACTTCCCGAACAAGGTGCACCAGCAGGAAGTCAACGAGCCGTTCAAGGTCCTGGAGCTCGAGGGCCGCTACGACGTCGTCGCCCGCATCGCCGGTGGCGGTGTCTCCGGTCAGGCCGGTGCGCTCCGTCTCGGTGTCGCCCGCGCGCTGAACGAGGCCGACGTCGACAACAACCGCGGCCCGCTGAAGAAGGCCGGCTTCCTCCGCCGCGACGACCGTGCGGTCGAGCGCAAGAAGGCCGGTCTGAAGAAGGCCCGCAAGGCTCCGCAGTACAGCAAGCGCTAAGCGCCGGCTGCCTGCACGTACGTATCACGGTTTTCCTGTACGTACTCCGAACGCCCCGGCGGCACGCCATTGTGCCGTCGGGGCGTTCGTTTATCACCACCTACGGGCGTATAACGACACAAGACGTTCAAAGGCTTGTGTGATGTGGACTGAGAACTGACGCCTCACCAGGATTCACCAGGAGGACAAGTGGGACGACTCTTCGGCACGGACGGCGTGCGCGGCGTCGCCAACGCGGATCTGACGGCCGAGATGGCGCTCGGACTGTCCGTCGCGGCGGCGCACGTACTGGCCGAGGCGGGCACCTTCGAGGGCCACCGGCCGACCGCGGTCGTCGGGCGGGACCCGCGTGCGTCCGGGGAGTTCCTGGAGGCCGCGGTCGTCGCCGGTCTCGCGAGCGCCGGCGTCGACGTGCTGCGCGTCGGGGTGCTGCCCACGCCGGCCGTCGCCTACCTGACGGGCGCGCTGGGCGCCGACCTCGGGGTCATGCTCTCCGCCAGCCACAACGCCATGCCCGACAACGGGATCAAGTTCTTCGCGCGCGGTGGGCACAAGCTCGCCGACGAACTGGAGGACAAGATCGAGACTGTGTACGAGGAGCACCGGCGCGGGGAGCCGTGGGAGCGGCCGACCGGGGCGGGCGTCGGGCGGGTGCGGTCCTACGACGAGGGCTTCGACCGGTACGTCGCCCATCTGATCGGGGTGCTGCCGAACCGGCTGGACGGGCTGAAGATCGTCCTCGACGAGGCGCACGGGGCTGCCGCGTGGGTGTCGCCGGAGGCGTTCTCGCGGGCCGGCGCCGAGGTCATCACCATCGGGGCCGAGCCGGACGGGCTCAACATCAACGACGGGTGCGGGTCGACTCATCTGTCGTTGCTGAAGGAGGCCGTCGTCGCGCACGGGGCCGCTCTCGGTATCGCGCACGACGGGGACGCGGACCGGTGTCTCGCCGTCGACCACGCCGGTGAGGAGGTCGACGGGGACCAGATCCTCGCGGTGCTCGCGCTCGCCATGCGGGAGCGGGGGGCGCTGCGGTCGGACACGGTGGTCGCGACCGTCATGTCCAACCTCGGCTTCAAGCTGGCGCTGGAGCGGGAGGGGCTGCGGCTCGTCCAGACGGCGGTCGGTGACCGCTATGTGCTGGAGGAGATGAAGGAGCACGGGTACGCGCTGGGCGGCGAGCAGTCCGGGCACGTGATCATCCTCGACCACGCGACGACCGGGGACGGGACGCTGACCGGGCTGATGCTGGCGGCGCGGATGGCGGAGACGGGGAAGTCGCTGCGTGAGCTGGCGTCGGTGATGGAGCGGCTGCCGCAGGTGCTGATCAATGTGCCCGACGTGGACAAGTCCCGGGTCGGGAACTCGGCCGATGTCGTGGCTGCCGTCGCTGAGGCGGAGCGGGAGTTGGGGGCGACCGGGCGGGTGCTCCTGCGGCCTTCCGGGACCGAGCCGTTGGTTCGGGTGATGGTCGAGGCGGCGGATATCGAGCAGGCGCGGAGTGTTGCGGGGCGGTTGGCTGACGCGGTGAAGTCGGCGCTCGGCTGAGCCGCCGCACGCCCGCCGTGGCGCGGCACCACAGCGTTCCGGAGCGGACGGGTGGTGCCGCGCGCGGTACGGATCCCGACGCCTCGTCGGGTTCGTGACACTTGTTGCTGCTTCTCGCCGAGATTGGCGAGCTGATCCACCGGGCCGACCAGGCCCGCGCACGTGCCCTGGTCTCTCGACTCGAACACGTGCGCGCACTTGGCCGCAAGGGCCTGCGCCGCTGCCAACGCGACCTGCGGCCCCCGAAGTTCTTGAGTGAAAGGTCACAGCTCCAGGAGAGCGAAAAGGCTTTCCCAGCGGCTGGTGATCTTGTCAGTGGAGTACCGCTGGATATTCTCGCGGGCCGTCTCACCCATCTGGTCGCGCAGCGTCTTGTCCGACATCAGCCTGCTCATCTGGCGGGCCAGTTCGAAGGTGTTGCCGGGAGGGGCGAGGAGGCCGTCCGTGCCGTCGTCGATGATCTCGTGGACGCCGGGGGCGACATCGAAGGCGACGCAGGGGACAGCGGTGGCCATGGCTTCCATCAAGGCCAGCGGGAAGCCCTCGCCGCGTGAGCTGAGCACGAAGATCGAGCTCTCCCGTAGCGCGCTGGGGACGTCGCTGGTGCGGCCCATCCACTCCACGGAAGACTCCACGCCCAGCTTGGCGGCCTGTTGCCGCAGGGCGTCCTCCTCGGCGCCCGAGCCGTAGATCCGCAGGGTCCAGTCCGGGTGTTCGGTGACGACCAGGGACCAGGCGTCCAGGAGCAGGTCGACGCCCTTCTCCTCATGCAGCCGGCCGATGCTCACCACGGTCTTGGATGCACGGGGCGAGGGAGTCTCAGGGTAGAAAGGCAGCGGGTTCGGCATGAAGCCGACGTTGTCCATGCGCTGACGGATCCACAGGTCCGCGTCCTCGCGGGTCAGTGTGAGCATACGGTCCACGTCAGCGTAGTAGCGCTTGACGCGTTGAAAACGGGAGGACTTGCGGCAGGTCTCGTAGGACTCGTGGCTCATGCCGATCACGGTCACGCCCGAGGTGTCGGCGAGTGCCACCCACTCCATCGCCCATACCTGGGTCACGATGACGACCGCGCCGGGGCGGGCTGCCCGGAACAGCCTGGTCAGCTTGACCGCCTGCTCGCGCATGCCGGCCTCACGCGCGGCGCGGCGGCGCTGCTCGGCGAGATCGAGTCGGCCCCTGAGGCCGCGTGCGGGTGCCACGTTGGGTGGGTGGACGTCGTACAGCGTCGTGGTCTGATACGGCAGGTCGTCCCCGAGCTCGGCGGCACGGCCCTCGGGGGGCGGGACGATGCCGACGACGTGCACCCGGTGGCCCCGGCCACTGAACAGGCGGGCCATCTGATGGGACCAACTGGTGATGCCGCCCATCTCGTTCACGCTGTTCGAGACGAAGATGATGTCCCGGGACGGCGCCTCAGGGCTCCCGTCGGCTTCGGGGACGTGGGTCTCGGCTGTGGTCTGCTGCGTCATCAACGGCTCCAGGCGGCGAAGAACTGGTCGACGATGCTTCGGGCGGCGTTGCCCTGGTCGTATTCGCCGAACTGGGCGACAAAGCGCTTACGGGCGGGCGCGTACTCCTCGGCCTGGATGTCGAGGGCTCGGACGGCCTCCAGGAACTCGCTCTCGGAGTGGAGCACGGGTCCGGGCGCATGCTCGGGCAGGTCGAAATAGGTGCCGCGGCTCTGGCGGGTGTATTCGTCGTAGTCGTAGGTGAAGAAAAGCATGGGGCGGCCAAGGAGCGCGTAGTCGAACATCACGGAGGAGTAGTCCGTGATCAGCGCGTCCGAGAGTTCCAGGACCTGGGTGATGTCGTGGTGGCCGGACACGTCGATGACGTGGCCGCGAACGGTCGGCGGAAGCACCACGTGATTGAGGTAGTGCGCGCGCACCAGCAGCACATAGCGGTCACCGAACTCCTCGGCGAAACGCTCCACGTCGAAGGGCAGCTCGAAGCGGTTGCTCCGGCCGCCGGCCCTGCGGAAGGTCGGGGCGTACAGCAGGACCGTCCTGTCGTCCGGGATCCCCAGTTCGGCCGCAAGCGGGCCGCGCTCGCGCCGACCCACAGTGAATTCCCGCTGCTGGGTGCGGACCAGCGCGTCGTTGCGCGGGTATCCGACCCGCAGCAGCTTCTGCTCCTTGATCCGGAACGCCCTGGCCAGCGTGCGCACATCGTGCTCGGAGCGGACGAGGAAATGGTCGAAGCGGTCCAGCGCATTCTGCTCGGCCTGCTGCCGGTTGCGGGGCAACGCCTTGAGTTCGGCAAGGTCAAAACCCATGCGCTTGAGCGCCGAGCCGTGCCAGGTCTGGATGTACGTGGTCCCGGGCCGCTTGCTGAGCTTGAGAGGGAAGCCCTGGTTGTCCACCCAGAATTCAGCCTGGGCCAGCATCTTGAGATACGGCAGAGACCAGCGGCGCACCAGGGTGGCATCCTTCGGGAAGCCCTCCGGGCTGGACTGGTAGGACCAGACCGCCTCGAACTCAAGGCCGCGCCTGCGCATTTCCTCGTAGATGGCGCGCGGGCTGTCGCTGTACTGACGGCCCAGGTGGCTCTCGAACACGACGGTGCGTTTCTTGATCGGCAGACGGCTGAAGACCTCGTGGTACAGGCGCAGCTTGGTGTCACCGGAGGTGAGGGTCTTGCGCAGTGACCTGGCCCGGCGGTAGCCCGACTTGGCCAGTGTGCCCGGCCTGCCCCGCACCCCGCGGTCGATGAACTTCTGCACCCGCTCGCTGGTGTGGCTCTCGGTCACCAGACGGAAGGCGAGATGCCCCTTGGCCGAGACGTGCGGTTCGAGGTGATCGGCGACCATGCGGGTCAGCCGCGGCCGCACCGGCAAGCCCTCGGGACTCAGGGCGGTGTCGCCGACGGTGAGCCGGGTGGTGGTGCGCTCGCCGTTCACGTCCAGGTGGAGCCGTACGTCCCAGACCGCATCGATGATGCCCAGCGGCCGCAAACCGGTGGTCAGGTCGGCCGCTGCCTCCCAGTGCACACTCTGACCGTCGTGGCGCAGGGTTCGCACCGGGAACGTGAAGGACTGCAGGCTGCGCCTTCGGGCGCTGAACAGCAACTCGCCCCGCAACTCGGCGTCGGCCGGGATCGCGCCCAGCGGGTTGGTGATGTCACCGGCCATGCGCACGGTGCGGCCAGAGACGGTGAACTGCGAGAGCTGGTTGCGCAGGATCATCCTGGGCAGAGGCTTGTCGTGGTAGCCCAGACCGGTCACATCCAGGACACTGCGGCCGAACTCGTCGTCGAGATGCTCGGCGCACCAGTAGATCCGGCCGTCCCGCTCAGCCAACGGTGAGGAGATCTTGTCACGGTGCGTGAGGGTGTCGACGGCGGGGATCAGCCGCTCCCAGTCGCTCTTCTGCAGCAGATAGGCGCAGATCGCTTGGATCGGCAGCACCTCTTTGAAAGCCGCCGGGTCCACCGTGGCCAGGTACTCCTGGGAGAGCTCGGCGAACTCACGGCGGTAGCCCTCGTCGCGGAAGGGCAGGTCACGCAGGTGCAGCACCAGGTCATGCTTGAGGAACTTGACGTCCTTGGCGAATCTCAGGTCGGTCAGACCGTGGTCTGCCAGCAGGGCGTCGATACGGCGATGGATGTCCAGCCGATGCACATAGTTGGTCATGTCGTGTCGGCTGTTGGTCACCGACTTGTTCTCGGCTCGCTCGTGAACGTGCCAGAAGTAGACCTGGTTGGGGATGAGGGTGATGCTCTCCGCCGCAAGATATGCCTCGGCGATGAACATCAGATCCTCGTAGTACACGCCCTTCGGGAATCGTAGATCTTTGTCGATGAGGAACTCACGCCGATAGCACTTGTTCGTGGACAGCGTGTCCCATACGAACAGATCCGGCAGCTCTGTGATCGACGACACAGTACGCCTGGAGCGGTACAGCCACGGATACCACTCGACGCGCTTCTCGTTGCGCGTGTCCTTGTGCAGGCGCACACACAGGCCGGACACCATGTCGGAGCCGGTCTCCTCAGCGGCTTCGAAGAAGTTCCGGCAGGCATTGCGCTCCAGGACGTCATCACTGTCCAGGAACATCACATAGCGCCCCGCCGCCTGCTGGATACCCAGGTTGCGTGGCTCGCCGCCGGCCCCGCTGTTCTCCGGGAGCTGGAACGCACGGACCCGGCCGGGGTGAGCGGCTTCCAGTTCCTGCGCCACCAGGAAGGACCTGTCCGTGCTGCAGTCGTCGACGATCAGAACTTCGACACTCCGCAGTGTCTGGTTCAGCACGGATTCGACTGCGGTCGGCAACCGATCGGCATCGTTGTAGACGATCACCACTACGGATATGTCCGGCACAGCAACCTCAACCCTCTACATGGGACAACTTCACCTCACCAAGATATCTCCCCCCGTTCACCCGGAGCGCAGGGGCGAGCCGAGTACGTTGCCCTCTAATCGTCGGGGGTGCGAGTGAGCGGTCGAGTGAGGTGCGAATGTGATGTAGCTGACTACTTCGATTCGCCGGACGCATGACCATGGTCACAGGACGTTCACCCGGTCACAGCTTGCGTAGGCGGAGACGTTGGACCTTGTGGTCCGGGCCCTTGCGCAGGACCAGAGTCGCTCGGCCGCGGGTGGGGGCGATGTTCTCCACCAGGTTCGGTCTGTTGATGGTGCGCCAGAGGGTGCGGGCGTAGGCGAGGGCTTCTTCCTCGGAGACCTGGGTGTACTTGCGGAAGTAGGAGTCCGGGTTCTGGAAGGCCGTCTGACGGAGCTTCTGGAAGCGGCTGAGGTACCAGCGTTCGATGTCCTCGGCGCTCGCGTCGACGTAGACGCTGAAGTCGAAGTAGTCGGCGAGGCCGACGCGGGTGCGGCCGTCCGTGCCGGGGAGGGCCGGCTGGAGGACGTTCAGGCCCTCGACGATCAGGATGTCCGGGCGGCGGACCGTGAGCTTCTGGTCCGGGACGATGTCGTAGATGAGGTGCGAGTAGACCGGGGCCGTCACCTCGGCCTTGCCGGCCTTGATGTCGGCGACGAAGCGGGTGAGGGCGCGGCGGTCGTAGGACTCGGGGAAGCCCTTGCGGGACATCAGGCCGCGGGCCTCCAGCTCCTTGGTGGGGAGCAGGAAGCCGTCCGTCGTCACCAGCTCCACGCGGGGGTGTTCCGGCCAGCGGGAGAGCAGGGCCTGGAGGAGGCGGGCGACCGTCGACTTGCCGACCGCCACCGAGCCGGCGACCCCTATGACGAACGGGGTGCCGGACTGGGAGCCCTGTTCGCCGAGGAAGGTGTTCAGGGCGCCGCGCAGGCCGTCCGTGGCACCGACGTAGAGGTTGAGCAGGCGGGAGAGGGGCAGGTAGACGTCCCGTACCTCGTCGAGGTCGATGACGTCACCGAGGCCGCGCAGTCTCTCGACCTCTTCCGCGGTGAGCGGCAGCGGCGTCTTGTCGCGCAGTGCGCTCCACTCCGCGCGGGTGAGGTCGACGTAGGGAGTCGCCTCCGGCCGCTGCCGGTGGGCGCTCCGGGGGATCGGGGAGACCGGAGAGATCACAGTCCATTGTTAACGGAGTTCGAACGGGATGGCGGGTGGGGTGTGTCACGCCATCCCGTTCGGCCCGCTGGGTCGGCTCAGCTCAGCTCAGCTTGGCGAGCTGGGCGTCGAGGAGCGCGGTCGGGAACTCGTAGTCCTCGCCCAGGGCGATCGCGCCGGGGTTGAGGACCGGGAAGTAGGCGAGGGTGGCGCCCTTGCGGACGACTACGCTCTTGGTCGGGCCGACCACGTCGTCCCCGAAGTCCACGGTCATGGTCACGGCCAGCGCCTCGTCGGCGCCCTTCGGCGCGTCGGTGGTGGCGACCTTCTGGACCTTGGTGGTCTCGTCGCTCTCGGTGAAGGAGAAGCCGCCCGCGCACTCCGTCGCCGCCTTGACGAGGTCCTTCATCGCCTGCTCGGCGCCGCCCTCCGCGTAGGAGGCGAGGGTCACGACGGTCTGCTCGGCGGTCATGCCGGCGATGAACGCCTCCTCCTCGGTGGCGCCCGCGGCGGGCTTCTCCGCCTCGCCCTGCCACTTGCGCTTCACGGTGGCCGCCGGCTCGCCGACGTAGGAGCCGACCTGGAGCAGGGCGAGCGGGGCGCACGCCGGCTTGTCCGCGACCACGCCGTCCTGCGCGACGTCGTCGTCCGAGGCCAGCTTCTCGGTGACCTTGCCGCTCTTGGCGTCGGCCTGCGTCAGCGCGGCCTTCTCCAGCTCGGCGGCGGTCAGCGCCTTGGCGGCGGCGGGGGCGGCGGAAGCAGCCGGGGTGGCGGCCTGGCTGGTCTCGCCGCCCTTGGCCTTGTCAGCGTCCTCGGAGCCGCAGGCGGTGGCCAGCAGGGCGAGGGCGGCGGCGGAGGCGGCGAGCGCGGTACGGCGGACGGCGGTGGATCTCACGTCGGGGTGTCTTTCTCTCGGAGCCGCGAAAACGGATCACGGCGTTCCGGTGCACCTTATGCGTGGCGTCCGCACAGGGGGGCAGCGGGCTGGCATCCGGTACGGGACCGTGATGGCAAGGTGATCGGCCGAGGGAGTCGAGGACGTGGGCTTCGTGGTGGCCGAAGTGGGCGGCCAGGTGGGTAGCGGTGTACTGGGCGTCGGTGTGCGGGCGCGCTGTGACCGGCGTTTCGGTGCTCGTACCCCCGTGGGAATTTCCGAAATCGGGCACGCGGAGGGGGGTTCGGGGGGCTGACGGGTCGTAGGCTGCCGCGCATGTGCGGAATCGTGGGATACGTGGGGTCTCAGTCGGCGCTCGATGTCGTGATGGCCGGGCTGAAGCGGCTGGAGTACCGGGGTTACGACTCGGCGGGCGTCGCGGTGCTCGCCGATGGGGGGCTGGCGGCGGGGAAGAAGGCGGGCAAGCTCGCCAATCTGGAGAAGGAGCTCGTCGAGCGGCCGCTGCCGGCCGGGACGACGGGGCTCGGGCACACGCGATGGGCCACGCACGGAGGGCCGACCGACGCCAACGCCCATCCGCATCTCGACAACGCCGGGCGCGTCGCCGTCGTCCACAACGGGATCATCGAGAACTTCGCCGTGCTGCGGGCGGAGTTGGCGGAGCGGGGGCATGAGCTGGCCTCCGAGACCGACACGGAGGTCGTCTCTCATCTGCTCGCCGAGGAGTTCTCGTCCTGCGCGGACCTGGCGGAGGCGATGCGGCTGGTGTGCCGGCGGCTGGAGGGGGCGTTCACGCTGGTCGCGGTGCATGCGGACGAGCCGGATGTGGTCGTGGGGGCGCGGCGGAACTCGCCGCTGGTGGTGGGCGTGGGGGAGGGCGAGGCGTTTCTGGCGTCCGATGTCGCCGCGTTCATCGCCCACACGCGGTCGGCGATCGAGCTGGGGCAGGACCAGGTCGTCGAGCTGCGCAGGGACGGGGTCACCGTCACCGGGTTCGACGGGCGGCCGGCCGATGTGCGGTCGTACCACGTGGACTGGGACGCCTCCGCCGCCGAGAAGGGCGGCTACGACTACTTCATGCTCAAGGAGATCGCCGAGCAGCCGAAGGCCGTCGCCGACACGCTGCTGGGCCGGATCGACGTCTCCGGGGCGCTGACCCTGGACGAGGTGCGGATCTCGCCCGCCGAGCTGCGGGAGGTCGACAAGGTGGTGATTGTCGCGTGCGGTACGGCCTTCCATGCCGGGCTCATCGCCAAGTACGCGATCGAGCACTGGACGCGGATTCCGTGCGAGGTGGAGCTGGCGAGCGAGTTCCGGTACCGGGATCCGATCCTGGATTCGCGGTCGTTGGTGATCGCGATCTCCCAGTCCGGCGAGACCATGGACACGCTGATGGCGCTACGGCACGCGCGGGAGCAGGGGTCCCGGGTGCTGGCGATCTGCAACACCAACGGGTCGACGATTCCCCGGGAGTCGGACGCGGTGCTGTACACGCACGCCGGTCCTGAGGTGGCGGTGGCGTCGACGAAGGCGTTCCTGACGCAGCTGGTCGCCTGCTATCTGGTGGCCCTGTATCTGGGGCAGGTGCGGGGCACCAAGTGGGGGGACGAGATCCAGGCCGTCATCCGGGACCTGGCTCAGATCTCCGGTGAGGTCGAGCGGGTGCTGGAGACCATGGAGCCGGTGCGGGAGCTGGCCCGGTCGCTCGCCCACAAGAACACGGTGCTGTTCCTGGGGCGGCACGTCGGCTATCCGGTGGCCCTCGAGGGCGCGCTGAAGCTGAAGGAACTCGCCTACATGCACGCCGAGGGCTTCGCCGCCGGTGAGCTCAAGCACGGGCCGATCGCCCTGATCGAGGACGACCTGCCCGTGGTCGTCGTGGTGCCCTCGCCTCGTGGGCGGTCCGTCCTCCACGACAAGATCGTGTCCAACATCCAGGAGATCCGGGCGCGGGGGGCGCGGACCATCGTGGTCGCGGAGGACGGGGACGAGGCGGTGGTGCCGTACGCCGATCATCTGATCCGGATCCCGGTGACTCCCACCTTGCTGCAGCCGCTGGTCTCCACGGTGCCGCTGCAGGTGTTCGCGTGCGAGTTGGCGACCGCGCGCGGGAACGAGGTGGACCAGCCCCGGAACCTGGCGAAGTCGGTGACGGTCGAGTAGGAGCTCGTCACCTGCCGGAGGGCCTGGCCTCGCCCTCCGCGTCGATGTGCGGCAGGAGCCGGTCCAGCCAGCGAGGTGTCCACCAGGCGGACCTGCCGAGCAGGGTCATGGCGGCCGGGACGAGCAGCAGCCGGACGATCGTCGCGTCGATGAGCACGCTGGCGGCGAGGCCCAGGCCCAGCATCTTGACCACCACGTTGTCGCTGATGATGAAGGACGCGAAGACGCTGACCATGATGAGGGCGGCACAGGTGATGACGCGGGCGGTGATCTCCAGGGCGTGCGCCACGCTCGCCCTGGGGTCCCCCGTGCGCAGCCACGCCTCATGGACCCGGGAGAGCAGGAAGATCTCGTAGTCCATGCTGAGCCCGAAGACGATGGCGAACATCATCATCGGCACGTAGCTCTCGATCGGCACCTCGCCGGAGACACCGAGCGCCGGACCGCCCCAGCCCCACTGGAACACGGCGACCAGGACCCCGTACGAGGCCCCGATCGACAGCACGTTGAGCACGGCCGCCTTGACGGCGACCAGCACCCCGCGGAAGACGACGAGGATGACGAGGAAGGCGAGACCGACGACGACCGCGATGATCAACGGCAGCCTGCTGGAGACGATGTCCAGGAAGTCGACCTGGGCGGCGGTCGTGCCGGTCACGTAGGTGCGGGCTTCGGTGCCGGCCGCCGCCCGGGGCAGCACGTCGTCCGCGAGGTGGTTGACCAGCTCGGTGGTCGTCTCGTCCTGGGGAGCGGCCTTGGAGTACGCGGTGGCGATCAGGACGTCGCCGTCGGAGGTGGCGTTCAGCGGGGTGATCAGCGCCGCGCCCGGCACGTCGCTCAGGGCCTTCTGCGCTGCGGACGCGAGGGCCGCGCGGTCGGATGGGGGGACGGCGGTCTGGTCGATGACCAGGGTCAGCGGGCCGTTGGAGCCGGGGCCGAAGGCGGTGGACATCAGGTCGTAGGCACGCCGGTCGGTGAACGACTTCGGATCCGCTCCGTCGCCGATGTGCCCCAGCCGCATGGACAGCAGCGGGATGGCGAGGACGGCCAGGATCACCACGCCGGACGCCAGGAACCACCAGGGCCGGTGTTCCACGCGCCGGGCGTAGCGGTGCCAGGTGCCGTGGGCCTGCTCACCGGGTTCGGCGTCGGTCTCGGCGACCGGCGTACGGACCCGGAGCCGGTCGATCCGCCGGCCGATCAGCACGAGCATGGCCGGCACCATGACGAGCGCGCCGAGTACCGCGGTGATCACGGTGATGGCGGCGGCCACGCCGAGCTTGCCGATGAATCCGATCCCCGAGACCCACAGGCCGGACAGGGCGATGATGACGGTACAGCCGGAGATCAGCACCGCGCGGCCGCTGGTGGCCGTGGCGTGCCCGGCCGCCGTCACCGGGTCGAGGCCGTTCATCAGGTCCTGGCGGTGCCGGGTGATCAGGAAGAGCGCGTAGTCGATGCCCACGCCGATGCCGATCATCGTGGCGAGGGTGGGGGACACCGTGGCGAAAGTGAACGCCGAGGCCAGCAGTGCCAGGAGCGCCAGCCCGCAGATCACCGCGATGAGCGCGGCCACCAGGGGCAGGACCGCCGCCACGACGCTACCGAAGCCCACCAGCAGGACCACCACGGCCACGCCGAAGCCGATCGCCTCACTCGAGCGGTCGTCGGGCCTGGGGCGGGCCAGTTCCCCGAGCGGTCCGCCGTACTCCACCGTCACACCGGCCGCGCGCACCGGCTGCACGGCCGCGTCCACCCGGTCCAGGTAGGAGGAGCCCAGAGTGGAGGGCTGCACGTCGAACCGGACGGTGATGTACGCCGTCCTGCCGTCGGAGGAGAGCGGTCCCACGTTCTCCGCTCCGGCCGGCGGCGGAGGTGTGCCGGAGGCCGGCAGCGGGTTCTGCGCACCGAGGACGTGCGGCAGCTTCTGCAGGTTCGACACCGCGGTGCCGACTTGGTCGCTCACATCGGTGAGCGGCCTGTCCGCGTCGTGCAGCACGATCTGGGTGGCGTATCCGCCGGCGACGGGCTCGTGCGCCCTGAGGACGTCCAGGCCCTCCTGCGACTGGGAGTCGGGCAGGGTGAAGTTGTCCGAGTAGTCACCGCCGTACGCGCGGTCCAGCACCTGCAGACCGGCCAGGGCCGCGAGCCATACGACGATGACCGTCACGGCGTGCCGGCCGCACCACTCGCCGATCCGCCGCAGCAGGCTCCTCGGGCGCGGACCGGGGGACCGCGAGGCTGACGGCTCTGCCATGGACATGCGCTCTCCCGATACGGGCATCGGTCGTGCCGCCACGCTCGTGGGCGCGGGAGTCGCGCCGGAAGCGACTCAGCGGGCGTCACGCCATTCAAGGCGGCGTCGGCGGGCGCGGCATCCCCGCACGGGAGAACGGGTGACGGTGGGCGTGGCGTACGGCGCGTGCGCCCGCCCGTCATGCCCGTCGGGTCGTGCCGACGTAGCGTGGGAGTCGGGTGACCTGCCCAGAGGACGGGGTGACCCGTATGCGTCGCTATCCACCCATCGCGGATCACGGACTCATCGGGGATCTCCGCACCGCGGCCCTGGTCACCTCCGAAGGCGTGCTCGACTGGTTCTGCGCACCGCGCTTCGACTCCCCGAGCGTGTTCGCGGCACTCCTCGACCACGACCGCGGCGGTCACTTCGCGATCGTCCCCGAGGCGGCGGATGCCGTCACCCGGCAGTTGTACCTGGCCGACACCGCGATACTCGTCACCCGGGCCATGACCGGCGAGGGCATCGGCGAAGTCGTCGACTTCATGCCGCTGGGCGAGGCGGAAGCCCCCGCCGACCGGCACCGCGTCATCCGCGTCATGCGTGCGACCCGCGGCACGGCCCGCTTCCGGCTGGCCTGCCGGCCCAGGTTCGACTACGGGCGCGGCGAGCACCGCCTCCGGCTCGCGGACGGCACGGCGCACTTCACGGCGCCCGGCCACCGTGCCGTCCTCCAAGTGGCGGGCCGGGTCGCGCTGGAACCCGACGGCGAGGACGTCCGGGCGGGCGTGGAACTGCGGGCCGGAGAGATGGCCGCCGCCGTACTCACCCTGTGCGGCCCCGGCACCGAGGAGCCCGCACCGCTCACCGAGTCCGGCCTCCGGCACGCGTTCCGGTCCACCTACGAGCACTGGAACCGCTGGATACGGCACAGCACGTACCGGGGTCGCTGGCAACAGGCGGTGAACCGTTCCGCGATCACGCTGAAGCTGATGACCTACGCGCCCACCGGCGCACCCGTGGCGGCGGTGACCATGGGCCTGCCGGAGCTGCCGGGCGGTGAGCGCAACTGGGACTACCGCTACACGTGGATACGCGACGGATCCCTGTCCGTGAAGGCGCTGCTGGACCTCGGGTTCGACGAGGAGGCCGACGCCTTCCGGAACTGGCTCGGCTCCCGTGCCCCCTCGGACGGCACGGTGACCGGCGAGCCCCTGCAGATCATGTACCGCGTGGACGGGGACCCGCACCTGCCCGAGGAGGTGCTCGGCCACCTCGAGGGCTACCGCGGCTCGGCCCCCGTCCGCCTCGGCAACTCCGCCGCCGGTCAGTTGCAGCTCGACATCTACGGGGAGATGGTCTTCGCGCTGAGCCAGTCACGGGACGTGCTGCAGTCGGCCGGAGACGACGGCTGGCGCAGACTGAGCGCGCTGCTCGACTGGCTGTCACGGACCTGGGACCGTCCCGACGAGGGCATCTGGGAGACCCGGGGCGGACGCAAGGACTTCACCTTCAGCCGGCTGATGAGCTGGGTCGCGTTCGACCGTGGCATCCGGCTGGCCACCGAGCTGGCCCGGCCGGCCGACGTCGCCGGGTGGACCTGCACCCGGGACGCGATCTACCAGCAGGTGATGGACCGGGGCTACAGCGCCCGTCGTCAGGCGTTCGTCCAGCACTACGGGGACGACGTCCTGGACGCCTCACTGCTGCTCATGCCGATCGTCGGCTTCCTCTCCCCGAAGGACCGACGCTGGCTGTCCACCCTCGACGCCATGGAACGGGACCTCGTCGCCGACAGCCTCGTCCACCGCTACGACCCGGCCGCCGCACCCGACGGGCTGCGCGGCGCCGAGGGCACCTTCTCGCTGTGCACCTTCCTCTACGTGAGCGCACTCGCCCGCGCCGGCCGCCTGGGCGCTGCCCGCTACGCCTTCGACAAGATGCTCACCTACGCCAACCACGTCGGCCTCTTCGCGGAGGAGATCGGCCCGACGGGGGAACAACTGGGGAATTTTCCGCAGGCGTTCACCCATGTCGCGCTGATCATGGCCGCGGTGGCCCTGGACGAGGAACTGGAACGTGCGGCCCCGGCCTGGTGACCAGCCGCCGTAGGTGCGCGGGAGCAGGGGTCCCGGGTGCTGGCGATCTGCAACACCAACGGGTCGACGATTCCCCGGGAGTCGGACGCGGTGCTACACGCACGCCGGTCCTGAGGTGGCGGTGGCGTCGACGAAGGCGTTCCTGACGCAGCTGGTCGCCTGCTATCTGGTGGCCCGGTGTCGAGGGCGCGCTGAAGCTGAAGGAGCTCGCCCGCATGCACGCCGAGGGCTTCGCCGCCGGTGAGCTCGAGCACGGGCCGATCGCCCTGATCGAGGACGACCTGCCCGTGGTCGTCGTGGTGCCGTCGCCTCGTGGGCGGTCCGTCCTCCACGACAAGATCGTGTCCAACATCCAGGAGATCAGGGCGCGGGGGGCGCGGACCATCGTGGTCGCGGAGGAGGGGAACGAGGTGGACCAGCCCCGGAACCTGGCGAAGTCGGTGACGGTGGAGTGATCCTCCGACGTCAGCGACTACGCCGCCCTAGTAAACAGACATGCTCGCCCGCTCGGGAAAGTCGAAGTTGGAGTCGACGTACTCTTCCAGGTCATGGACGAGTAGCAGCTCATATTTGGACAGTTCGTCCAGGCGGTTGAAGACGTAGCGTGCAAGTCCCTCTGAGTTGTTCCATTCCGGGCACTCGGCTCGGAAGCGTGTGTCGAGCAGCAGGGGATGGGCTTCGAACACCGGCCACACCCATTCCCCTCCTGCCGGCAGCAGCATGACATTGACGGCTGCGTGCTCGACGCCGATGTGGTAGGTCTCGCCCGCTTTGCTTTCCGGTCTGGCAGCACCGAGGATCGCTGCCACGTCGTCGGCGAGCTCTCTTTCCCACGCCGCGTCACTCCTTCCGGACGTAGGCGCGGCGTAGATCTCAAAATCTCCCATGGCTTCGTTCCGCAGGTCGTAACTACTGTCCGTATATCTGATAGAACTGGTGGTAAACGTATCCGGTGAAGGCTCCGCCGGGTTCCCCGTGGATGGACCATACTTCCTTGAAGTTCGGCCCGTTGGAGAAGGATCGCACCTGCCCTCTCACAGCGCCCTCGACCGTGTCCTTGTCCAGGTCGGTTCCTCGGACGTCCAGGAAGACCGCGTCGACTCCCTGCTTGTGCGCCTTCTTGACTCGCTGCTGGACCGCGTTCCGTGAGGTCGGAGCCTTGAACTCGGACCTCTTTTCGTCGACCCAGGCGTCGCCGCGTCCGTCGGTGTCGTCCCGCGACATCACCTTCATCCCCTGCACGGCGAGGAAGATGGCCGTCTCGTACTCCTTGTCCGAGAATCCGAAGCCGTTGTTCTCTCTGCGTGTCCCCTCGCTCGCCCAGGATTCGTCGATGTTGAACGCGGCGTCTCTCACCTTGTTCCACAGCTTGAACTCGTGGAGCTCTTCGATCCCGTTACAGGTCGCTCTGTTGCCGATCGTGCCCATGCAGTGGTTGAACCGGGCGTCACCGGCGAAGTCGATTTCAGCCGCGATTCCGTAGGCCCCCTGACGCATATGGGCGAGTCTGGCCTCGGCGAGCTGCTTGGCGAGATCCGCGTCGCCGTAGTTCTTCTCCTGGGCGTAGCCGCCACCAGACCCGTCGCTGACCGAGCCCGCGCCATGCACCACTGCCCGTGCATGAGCCCTCGCGCGCTTGGCCGCTGCCATCTTCTTGGATCTGTCGACTTTCCCAACCCTCCTCCCCACGGGCTCACCGGACAGCCCGCTGGGATCCATGAAGGCGATGGGATTGTTCGCCGAGTACGAGTAGGCGTTGAGGTTCTGCGGTGCGTACGGCGTGGCCACCGGGTCCGGGCTGAGGAAGCGGCCGAGGGACGCGTCGTACATGCGGGCGCCCAGGATGGACAGGCCCGTCGTGTCGTCCTCGGGCTTGCCGAGGAAACCGCGGTCGGTGCCGGCGGGCAGCGCCGTGTCGCCGCGCTGGGCGCCGAAGGGCAGGTAGCGGCGGCGCGACGGGGTGCCGGTGGCCGCGTCCACGGTCAGCTGGGTCGACGACTGCTCGTCGGACATGAGCCAGCTCAGCTTGCTGGTGGTCGGGTCCACCGCCGTACGCGAGGCGACGACCGCGCCGCCCACGCTGTAGTAGCGCGTGGCCTTCGGGCCGAAGCCGGACTTCTTGTGGACCTCGTGGCCCGAGAGGTAGAGGACGTTCTCGTTCGGTGAGGTGCGCAGCAGAAGTGTGCCGGCGGCGTCGTAGACGTAGCCCGTCGTGGTGGCCCCGTTGGTCGCGGTGACCTGGTGCAGGGCGTTCCAGACGAGGTCGGTCGTCTTCCCGTCGACGGTGCGGCTCAGCAGCCGGCCGGCGTCGTCGTAGGTGTACGCGTCCGTGCCGATGGGCGTCTTGATCGTGGAGACGGCGTGGGGGCGGGCGGCGCCGGCGGTGTACGTCGACTGGTCGGCGGAGTAGCCGGGGTAGACGTAGTCGCGGACGCTGCTGCCGGTGGCCGTGGTCCTGGTGACCTTCTGCAGGTTGCCGATGCCGTCGTAGCCGTAGTCCAACTGGTAGGGGTCCTGGCCGGTGGCCAGGTCGGGGGCGAAGGGTCCGGCACAGCCGGTCGTCGCCGCCGTGGTCCAGGCCCGGGTGAGGCGGTTCAGCTCGTCGAAGGTGAAGCACTCGTGCTGGCCGGTGAGACGGTCCGTCAGGTCGGTGAGCCGGCCCGCGTTGTCGCGGAGGTGGTCGTCGTTCTGGACGGCGCCCTTCGTGCTCGTGGTCGTGGTGATGTTCGTCAGCCAGCCGGTGCCGTTGGCGTCGTCGTAGGTGTACGTGCGACGGGCGGTGGTGCCGGTCGTGGCCGTGCTGCCGTAGGTGCGGTCGGTCAGGCGGCCGAGGCTGTCGAAGCCGGTGGAGTCGACGTAGACCGTGCCGTTGAGGTTGCTGGTGAGCTTCTCGGGGTTGCCGAGGGTGTCGTACACCGTGGTGACGATCTCCTCCGGCAGGTCCCCGACGGCCGGGTAGGTGACGCTGGTCTGCTGGTCGCCCGCGTTGTAGGTGTAGGCCGTCGTGTAGGTGCCCTGCAGTCCGCTTCCGTCTGTGGGGATCGTCGTCTGCGTCTCGGTGGCGTGGCCGTCGACGTCGTACGACGTGACGGTGCTGGTGTAGGCGTAGCCACCCGAGTACGAGGTCGAGGTGGCCGGCTTGCCGATGCCGCGCGTCGCCGTGTCGTACGTGTTGCGGGTCAGCACCGTCGACCCGTTCTGCACGGTCAGCGGCCGGTTCAGGGCGTCGTACGTGTGTGTCAGGACGGTGCCGTTGCCGTCCTTGACGGTCTCGACGTTGCCGTTGGCGTCGTAGGTGGTGGCCGCGATGCCGTTCGGGTCGCTGTCGGGGTCCTTGCCGCCGATGCGCTCGCCGAGCCAGTTGTACGTGTAGGTGGTGGTATTGCCCTTGGAGTCGGTGATCTTCGAGAGGAGACCCTTGCGGGTGTAGTCGTAGTACGTCGAGTACGTGGACGGGCCGAACTCGACGACCCGGCTGATCTGACCGAACACGTCGTAGTAGGTGTTCGTGCGCTCACCGGCGGCGGGCGTCGTGGTCGTGTAGTCGCCGTGGTAGTTGACGCGTGTCTGGCCTTGGCTCTGGGCCTTGCCCTTCACCAGGATCCGGGACTCTGTGGTCCGTCCCGCGAAGTCGATGATCAGGTCGGTGTAGGAGGGCAGGTCGGCCACGGTCGGCAGGACCATGCCCGAGCCCGCGGCACCCGTGTTGTAGAACGGCGCGGATGTGCCGGTGACGTTGCCCGAGGTGTCGTAGCGGGTCGACACGACGGTCCGTCCGGTGCCGGTCGGTGCCGGGGCCTGCGTCTCGCGCGTGCGGCCGAGGCCGTCGAAGTACTCGTAGGAGGTCGCGGTCTTCCCGCTGGACTCCAGCAGCGTCCGGGTCGTGATCTTCGGCGGAACGGTCGACACCAGATCGGGAACGCCCGCGCTGTTGTCCGACACGGTGATCGTGTAGTCGTACGCGATGGACGGCGTGCCGTCGGGGTAGGCGGCGATCCGGGAGGGCTTGAACACCTGGGAGACGCGGCCCACGGAGTCGTGCACGATGCGGGCCGTCTGGTTGTTGGCGTTCAGGATCCGGTACGGGGTTCCCCACAGGCGGGAGTACCAGGTGGTGGTGGACTGCGGTCCGGCTCCGGCGGTGGTGCCGTCGGGATCGGGGGTGGTCACCTTCACGCCGTTGATCGGCCAGGACGTCGCCGGTGAGTACGTCGTCGTGGTGGTCCTGCCCTTGCCGTCCGTTGCGGTGATCCGGCGGCCGCCCTGGTCGTACGTGGCCGTCGTGCGGCGGTAGTTGGTGGCGTCGGTGTAAGCGCGTACCTCGGTGGCGTTGCCGTCGACCGGCTTGTTGGTGGCGACGGAGGTGGCGCCGTCGTACAGGGTCACCGTGTAGGCGTCTTGGTTGGTCGACGCCCGGTTGGCGCAGTCGGCCGCGTAGTGGCGGGTCTCGTCGGGGAGGACCATCCAGCGCTGGACCGGGGAGTTGGGGAAGTAGTCCGTGTTGTAGGCGCGGCCGTACGTGGTGCAGCGGTTGTCGGCCGTGTCGGACAGACCCCAGTCGTTGGTGCGCAGGGGGAGGCCGTACTTGGTGCTGGCGGGCTCGGCCGTGTCGTACTCGTCCTTGACGATGTGCTCGCGCCAACCCGTGGAGGTCTTCTCGTGCGTCGTCACCTTCGACTCGCGCACGAAACGGGCGTCGGGCAGGCCCTGGTACTGGGCGGTGTTGTGGACCCAGTACTCGTGCCAGACGCGCCTGTGGGACTGGCCGGAGCCGTCGCGGTCGCTGGTCTCCAGGGTCAGGCCCTTCAGCCAGGCGGAGTCGGTGACCGGCGGGCGGCCGCTGTCGCCGTCGTCGACCGTGACGCTGCGCTTGGCGGTCGGGTCGGTCTTGGAGGTGCGGTCGCCGTCCATGCCGCGGTACAGCCAGTAGTAGGTGGAGGCCGCGTTGGACTTGGTGCCGGTGTGGACCTCGACCTGCTGGTAGCCGCGCCACTCGGTCCAGGACTCGTCCTCGTCCTTGGTGAGGGGGTCGTTGGGGAAGGCCCAGGCGGGCTTCCCGACGTAGTCGTACGTCGTGGTCATCACCGGGTCGCCGTCGTGGCCGGAGCCCGCGCCGGGGCCCGGGTCGACGCTGACCTGCGACACGACGTACTTCTTGAACCAGCCTGTCTTCTCCGTGGTGGAGCCCTCGGGTACCCACTTCTGCTTGAAGCACGCCTTGGTGTTGTCGGACTCCGTCGGCAGGTTGTTGATGTCGCAGGCGTCCTGGGCGTCGTACGGGCGGTACGTGACGTTGACGAAGGAGCCGAGGTCGCCGTGGATCTGGGTGACACGGCGGAAGTTGAGGACGCCGCTGCCGAGCTGGTTGTCCCGCCACTCGCCGTTGATGTTGATGGTGGGGAGGGTGATGTCGGGGCCGTCGCCGTAGCCCTTGCGCTGGACGTAGTCGAGCCAGAGGTTGGCGTCGATCACTCCCTCGGGGTTGGGCAGGCCGTACTTCATCTGGTACTGCATCGCCGGGGCCCAGGGCGAGGCGTCGTTGTCCCGGACGAAGGTCTTGACGTCCCACAGCATCTTCGTCGAGAAGAAAGTGGGGGAATACGTCTCGCCGGTGATGGTGCGGCAGCCGTTGTCGGCGTTCGTGCCGTCGCACATCAGGTCGGTGGGGACGTCCGGGTACGAGTCCGGGTTGGAGGAGATGGCCGGGCAGGCCGCCGGTTCACTGGACAGGGGGTCCTTGTCGGCCATGCGCTCCACGCAGCGGCCGACATAGCGCAGGTCGACCTTGGCGGGCAGCTGGGCGCCGGGGATCTGGGAGGCCCAGCCGTACTCGATGCGTACCGGGTACGCGGCGGCGTCGTAGGCGCGGGCCTGGTCGGCCAGGAGTACCGAGCGGTAGTGGTTGCGCTCCTTCTCGTAGAAGTAGGCGCTCTCCACCTCGTTGGGGTCGACGACGCGGTCGAGCTGCCAGCGGTACGCCTGCGTCATGACGCCGACGCCGCCGTTGTAGCCCGGCTCGCCCTGGTTGTTGCCGAAGACGGGGACGGTGAGGACCGAGTTCGTGGCGGTGTTGTTGCGCTCCGAGCGGCCCCAGCCGAAGTAGTAGCGCATGCCGTCCTGGGTGGAGATGACCCAGTACTCGTCGTCCGAGCCGTGTCCGCCCGTGAGGTGCTGCACACGCCAGCCCGGGTCGTCCTGGACGTGGTACGAGCCGGTGCCGTTGCCGTCCTGGACGAGGGTCGACGTCACGCCGTTGAAGCTGATGACGTATATCGCGCCGTTGGGTTCGAGCTCCGTGTTCGGCGAGTCCCAGCACAGGTCGCCGACCCAGCCGGTGCCGGTGCCGTCGTCCTGGCAGCCGCGGTATCGGCGCTCGATGAAGCCGACGCCGTCCAGCTCCCAGCCGAGGCCCGCCCAGTTGGCCTGGGTGTTCTGGGACGACGTCATGGCGTCCACCGACTGGGAGTTGTACGACAGGGAGAGGGAGGGCGCCGGGCCCGTAGGAGGCTTGGGGGCCTGGATCGGGAGGTCGTACGTGAACGCGCCGGAGCCAGTCGAGACGTCCCAGGTACCTGACGGCTTCAGCGACGAGGCCCGGTAGTCACCCGCGTCCGACGAGGAGCCCGACGCCAGCGCGTACACCGTGCCGGACTCGGAGGCGGCGGCGAAGGACTGCGTCGACTGGAACTTCGACACGGCCGAGCCGTTCGACTCGATCAGGGAGACGCCGGCGTCCGGGTCGCCGTCCGCCTGGACGGTGGCCGTGATGGTGTCGCCGTCCGTGTCATTGGTGATCGGCACGGACTTGGGGTTGTCCGGGGAGCAGCCCTTGGCCTTGGGGGTCGTCAGGGCGCAGGCGGGCAGGGCGACCAGGCGCAGGCGGGAGGCGAAGTTGCCGCCGTGGGCGTACTTGAAGTCGGAGTAGTCGAGGGAGATCCGGACCGGGCCGGGGGTGCCGGTGCCGTCGCGCCGGGTGACCTGGACGCCCACGCCGACGCCGCCGGACGACTTCAGCTGGGCGCGGTCGAGGACCTTGACGTCGACATCCCGGGGGGCGGGGGTGAGCAGCGACGACTGGGAGCGGGCCATGGCCGACGCGGGGGCCGGGCCGACCTGGACGGTGGCCTTGCCGCCGGTGGACGGGATGACCGGGGCCGACCTGCCCGCCGTGAGGCCGGAGAGCGAGATGCGTGCCTGGGCGGCCTTGGGCCACTTCGGGCGGACCGGCCTGGTCCGGGTCGGCTCGGCCGCCTCGTCCTTGGAGATGTCGCCGGCCTGCCGGGCGGGGACGTTCGCGGGCGGCTTCGGCTTCGCCGACTCGACCGCGGCCGTGGCCTCGGCTACCGGGACGGCGGCCAGCACAGTGGCCGCCATCGCCATGGCCAACGCCCAGGGCGTCGCCTTCCCCTGTCTGCGCGTGCGTCGCACGGACCATCCCCAACCAGACGAAGCCGGGACCCCGTCCCGGCGTGACAGCAGAGCGAACCGGCCGTGACGTCGCGGTGCCGGTGGAATAACGGCTGCTCAGAGGCCGGATCAAAGCGGCACGTTAAGCGCAGTCGGCGAGGTATGAACAGTCCCGCAAAACGGGGTGATCAGCCGGAATCACCCTTTACAGTCCCCTTATGCGTGTGATGTTGATCATCGTTTAACCGGATGGGGAACCATGCGCTGAGCTGGGCAAACGCACGCTGGTGCGAAGGGGCGGGGAAGTGGTTCAATCCTGCGTCACATCACCGCGCGCACAGGTCAAGCGAAGGGGCCCGAGGCAGATGAACGGCGAGACGTCCGGTCCGAGCCGACGCCAGCTACTCCGACGAGCCTGCGGGCTGACGGCCGCCGCCCTCACGGGCTCACTGGTCCTCACCCAGGCCGGCACCGCGTCCGCCGCCGTGCCCGGCTCCAAGCGGTTCGACCTCACCGACGGCTCGGACAAATGGCTCCGCGAGATCCTGCTGAGCGAGACGCGGATCCTGCAGTCCTTCGGCTTCGACAACACCAACAAGCACCTCTACACCGCGCAGTTGGTGCAGGCCGGCCGCATGCTCCCCGGCGAGACCCGGACCTACACCGGCACCGAGCGCTCCACCAACGGTGATCTGTGCATCACCCGGCTCGACTGGCAGGGCTACATCATCGGCCGGATGTATCTGAGGGGCTTCGGCCACGGCGTCTCCATCGGCGTCGAGCCCTCCGGCAACAGCGCCTATCTGTGGACCGAGACCGACTCCCGGCCCGACGGCAGCAACAACGGCTTCGGTACGAAGATCGCGCGGTTCAAGTTCGCCAACGGGGCCGTACTGACGCCCGACGCGTACCAGGTCACGCGGTTCGATCCGGCGCCGGGGTCGACCAACAACACGGTCGCCATCGACCCGGTGAACAACCGCCTGGTGCACCGGTACCGGATCAGCGGCGGCTTCAAGTACAGCCTGTACGACCTCGCCACCTTCAAGGCCGGTACGTTCATCCCGCTGGCCACCATCGACCAGCCCGCCGTGCTCACCGGGCCCGTCTTCCAGGGCTACACCAGCCTGGGCCAGTACCTGTACACCCTCGACGGCACCGCGTACACCTACGACACGAGCGGCAACCGGACCAGCGACAGCAACACCTACCTGACCTCCGTCGACTGGAACACCGGCATCGTCTACGAACGCCGCTGGAGCAACGCCGCCAACAGCCTGTTCTACCGGGAGCCGGAAGGTCTGGCCATCCAGATCCCCGACATGGCCAACCCCGCCGCCGTCCGCCTCCACATCGGCTTCGGCTCCGAGGAATCCCTCAGCCAGACCGACAAGAAGGCGAGCTTCTACTACAAGGACCTGCTGGTCTGAGCCCAGGGGGTGACTGCGGTCGTAGGGTGCTCGGCATGAGCATCATCGGGGTTGGTATCGACGTCGCCGAGATCGAGCGGTTCGAGGCGTCGCTGGAGCGGACGCCCGGGCTGGCGCGGCGGTTGTTCGTGGAGAGGGAGTTGCTGCTGCCGAGCGGGGAGCGGCGGGGGGTCGCCTCGCTGGCGGCCCGGTTCGCGGCGAAGGAGGCGTTGGCGAAGGCGCTGGGAGCGCCGGCGGGGTTGTTGTGGACCGACGCGGAGGTTTTCGTCGAGGACAGTGGGCGGCCTCGGTTGCGGGTGCGGGGGACCGTGGCGGCTCGGGCCGAGGAGCTCGGGGTGCGGAGCTGGCATGTGTCGTTGAGCCATGACGCGGGGGTCGCTTCCGCTGTGGTGATCGCGGAGGGGTAGCAGCGCCGTGCTTCGGGTGCGGGTCGTTCGTGGTTGATCGCGCCCACGCGGCGAAGCCGCATATCGATACAGTCCCGCGCCCCTGGGGAGTTGGTGTTTGACTGGGTTTCATGCGTACTGCCTATCGCGTCGAGACCGTACGGGCCGCTGAGCGGGAGCTGATGGCTCGGCTTCCGGAAGGGGCGTTGATGCAGCGGGCCGCCGCTGGGCTGGCGGCTGCCTGTGCCGAGCTGCTGGGGCGGGTGTACGGGCGGCGGGTTGTGCTGCTGGTGGGGAGCGGGGACAACGGGGGTGACGCGCTGTACGCCGGAGCTCGGCTGGCGCGGCGGGGGGCCGGGGTGGGGGCGGTGCTGCTGTCACCCGAGCGGACGCATGCCGGGGGGCTGGCGGCGCTTCGGCGGGCCGGGGGCGCCGTGATGGTCGGAGGTGATGCCGCCGAAGGGGCCATTCGGCGGGCCGATCTCGTCGTCGACGGGATTGTCGGGATCGGGGGGAAGGGCGGGTTGCGGCCCGACGCCGCCGCCCTGGCCGAGTGTGCCGCCGTGTCGCGGGCCGCCGTGGTCGCCGTGGATCTGCCCAGCGGGGTCGAGGCGGACAGCGGGGAGGTGCTCGGGGCTGCCGTACGGGCCGATCTGACCGTGACCTTCGGGACGTACAAGCCGGGGCTGCTGGTCGATCCGGCGCGGGAGTACGCGGGGGTGGTGCGGCTGGTGGACATCGGGCTGGAGCTGTCCGGTGCGGCGGCCGAGCTGGAGGCGTTGCAGCACGCGGATGTGGCGCGGTTGCTGCCGGTGCCGGGGGCCGAGAGCGACAAGTACCGGCGGGGTGTGGTGGGGATCGCCGCCGGGTCGGCGCGGTATCCGGGGGCCGCTGTGCTCGCCGTCGCCGGGGCGTTGCGGGGCGGGGCGGGGGCCGTACGGTACGTGGGGCCGGCCGCGGACGCGGTGATCGCGCGGTTTCCCGAGACGCTGGTGTCGGACCAGGGGCCCCGGCGGGCCGGGCGGGTGCAGGCGTGGGTGGTGGGGCCGGGGGCCGGGGACGACGCGGGGACCGTGGCCGAGGTGGTGGCGGAGGAGGTGCCGGTGCTGATCGACGCGGACGGGCTGCGGCTCGCCGACCGGGCGGCGGTACGGGGGCGTACGGCGCCGACGCTGATGACGCCGCACGCCGGGGAGGCCGCCGCGCTGCTCGGGGTGTCGCGGGAGCAGGTGGAGGCGGGGCGGCTGGCCGCGGTGCGGGAGCTGGCGGGGATGTACGGGGCGACGGTGTTGCTGAAGGGGGCGACGACCTTGGTGGCGGAGCCCGGTGGGGAGCCGGGTGGGGAGCCGGGTGGGGAATCGGACGGGGAGCCGGTGCGGGTGAACGCCACGGGGACGCCCTGGCTGGCCACGGCCGGGAGCGGGGATGTGCTCTCCGGGCTCACCGGGTCCCTGCTCGCCGCCGGGCTCCCGGCGCGGGACGCGGGGAGCGCCGCCGCGTATCTCCACGGGCTCGCGGGGCGCTTCGCTGCCGAGGGGGCGCCGGTGGGGGCCCAGGACGTGGCGGAGGCGGTGGGGCGGGCCTGGCGGGACGTGCGGGGGTGAGTGGCCGTCGGGTTTTCGCCCCCGCCGCCCTTACCCGTTCCCCTCCCCAGGGGCTCCGCCCCTTCGACCCCGCCAGGGGGCTCCGCCCCCTGGACCCCCGTCGGCCCTGAACGGGCCTCGTCCTCAAACGCCGGACGGGCCTTGAAGACAGCGGACGGGCTGAAGGCGGCGGACGGGGTGAAGGCGGTGGACGGGGTGAAGGCGGCGGGTGGGCTGGGGCGGGCCTGGGGCTCGCCGGTGACTGCGGTCGAGGTGTGGGTGAGGGGCTCTGAGACACTGGGCGCGATGACTGAGACTGCACGACCGACCAGCGAGCCACCGCGTGCCCGCGCCGAGATCGACCTGGGCGCGCTGCGGGCCAATGTGCGTACCCTGCGCGCCAAGGCGCCCGGGGCGGCGTTCATGGCCGTGGTGAAGGCGGACGGGTACGGTCACGGGGCGCTGCCGTGCGCCCGGGCGGCGGTCGAGGCCGGGGCGACCTGGATCGGGACCGCCACACCCGAGGAGGCCCTCGCGGTGCGGGCGGACACCGGGATTCCCGCGGCCGTGCGGATCATGTGCTGGCTGTGGACGCCCGGCGGGCCCTGGCGGGAGGCCGTCGAGGCGGATCTCGATGTGTCCGTGAGCGGGATGTGGGCGCTGCGGGAGGTCATCGAGGGGGCCCGGCAGGCCGGGCGGGCGGCGCGTGTGCAGCTCAAGGCCGACACCGGTCTCGGGCGCAACGGGTGCCAGCCCGACGAGTGGGACGAACTGGTCGGCGAGGCCCTGCGGGCGGAGGCCGAAGGTCTCCTCCGCGTCACCGGCCTGTGGTCGCACTTCGCCTGCGCCGATGAGCCGGGGCATCCGTCCATCGCCCTCCAGCTCGGCCGCTTCCGGGAGATGGTCGCGCACGCCGAGCAGCGGGGCGTACGGCCCGAGGTCCGGCACATCGCCAACTCGCCCGCCACACTCACGCTCCCGGAGACCCACTTCGACCTGGTGCGGCCCGGTGTCGCCATGTACGGCCTGTCGCCCGCGCCCGCCCTCGGCAGCCCCGCCGACCTGGGGCTGCGCCCGGTCATGACGCTGACCGCCTCGCTCGCCCTGGTCAAGCACGCCCCGGGCGGGCACGGGGTGAGCTACGGGCACCTGTACACCACGTCCGGCGAGACGACCCTCGGCCTGGTCCCGCTGGGATACGCGGACGGTGTGCCGCGGCATGCCTCCGGGACGGGGCCGGTGCTGGTCGGCGGCAAGTGGCGGACCGTCGCCGGGCGGATCGCGATGGACCAGTTCGTGGTCGACCTGGGCGGCGACGAGCCCGCGCCGGGCGCCGAGGCGGTGCTGTTCGGGCCGGGCGACCGGGGCGAGCCGACCGCCGAGGACTGGGCGCAGGCGGCGGGCACCATCGGGTACGAGATCGTCACCCGCATCGGTCCACGGGTTCCCCGCGTCTATATGAATGCGTCCATGTGAATGCGTCGGTCAGTGCATCGGGTCGGTGTGTTCGGTCAGTGCGTCCGGTGGATGCGTCCGGTGAACGCAGCTGTGTGAACGTGTTTATGTGAACGAGGGACCAGAGGGGTAACTCGCCGGTAGGACTTCAGCGGTCAAGAGGAGCGGTACGTGAGCGAGAGCAGTGCGGAGGCAGTGGCGGGTGCCGCCGAGGCGGCCGTCGCCGCCGCCTCCGCCGCGGGGGCGGGCGGCTGGCGCCGGGCGACCGGGATCGCGGGCGCCGCGATAGGCGTGATCGCCGCGGGCGCGGCGGCCGGTGTGGCCATCGAGCGGATGACCGTGGGCCGCGGGATGCGGCAGAAGGCGCGGCTCGCGCTGGACTCCGCCGGCCCGTTCGGCGCGCTGCGCGGCACGCCCGGCAAGGCGTACGCCGACGACGGCGCCGAGCTGTACTACGAGGTCGACGAGGTGGACCCGGACGCGCCGCTCGGCGGACGCCGGCGGCGGCTGTTCGGGCGAAAGACCCCGGCTCCGGTCACCGTCGTCTTCAGCCACGGCTACTGCCTCAACCAGGACTCCTGGCACTTCCAGCGGGCCGCCCTGCGGGGTGTCGTACGGACCGTGCACTGGGACCAGCGCAGCCACGGGCGGTCCGAGCGGGCGGCGGAGCGCGACGGGGAGCCGGTGACGATCGACCGGCTGGGACGGGATCTGAAGACCGTGCTGGACGCGGCCGTGCCGGAGGGACCGATCGTGCTCGTCGGGCACTCCATGGGCGGGATGACCGTCATGGCGCTGGCCGCGCAGTATCCCGAGCTGATCCGGGAACGCGTGGTCGCGACCGCCTTCGTCGGTACGTCGTCCGGGCGGCTCGGCGAGGTCAACTTCGGGCTTCCGGTCGCCGGGGTCAACGCGGTGCGGCGGGTGCTGCCGGGGGTGCTGCGGGCGCTCGGGCAGCAGGCGGCGCTGGTGGAGAAGGGGCGGCGGGCGACCGCCGATCTGTTCGCCGGGATCATCAAGCGGTACTCGTTCGCCTCGCGGGACGTGGACCCGGCCGTCGCGCGGTTCGCGGAGCGGATGATCGAGGGCACGCCGATCGACGTGGTCGCCGAGTTCTACCCGGCCTTCACCGACCACGACAAGACCGAGGCGCTCGCCCATTTCAACGACATGCCGGTGCTGGTGCTCGCCGGGATCGGCGACCTGGTGACGCCGAGCGAGCACAGCGAGGCGATCGCCGACAGCTTGCCGGGCGCCGAGTTGGTGTTGGTGCCGGACGCCGGGCATCTGGTCATGCTGGAGCACCCGGCCGTCGTCACCGACCGCCTCGCCGATCTGCTCGCCCGCGCCGGGGCGATGCCCACCAACACGGCTACGGTTGGGGGCTGTGACTCCGCCTCCTCCTGACGGAAGTGGCTTCCAGCCTTCGGCTGCGGTCCAGCCCGGACCGACCCCTTGCGGGGCGTGACCAGTGTACTACTGCAAGTGAGTGACGATGGAAGAGAACGCAACATCGGCGGACGCCGAGATCACCGTCACCTCCCCCGAGCAGATGCGAGAACTGGGCCGCCGGCTCGCCAAGCTGCTGCGCGCCGGGGACCTCGTGATGCTGAGCGGGGAGCTCGGCGCGGGCAAGACGACGCTGACGCGCGGGCTCGGGGAGGGGCTCGGCGTGCGGGGGGCGGTCACCTCGCCGACGTTCGTGATCGCCCGCGTGCACCCGTCCCTCGGGGGCGGCCCGCCGCTGGTCCACGTCGACGCCTACCGGCTGTCCGGTGGGCTCGACGAGATGGAGGACCTCGACCTCGACGTGTCGCTGCCCGACTCGGTGATCGTGGTGGAGTGGGGCGAGGGCAAGGTCGAGGAGCTGACCGAGGAACGGCTCCAGGTCGTCATCCACCGGGCCGTCGGGGACACCACCGACGAGGTGCGGCGGGTGACGCTGACCGGGATCGGGGAGCGCTGGGCGGCGGTGGATCTGAGCGCGCTCGCCGCCTGAGGTTCCGACAGGCTGTCGGGAAAACATTGCGCCGGGCGCACCGGGCGTGGTCATATGGTATCCAGCTCGCGGTTAGGTTTACCTAACCAGGTGCACCCGGCTGCGACCGACCGCCCCGACCTCCAGGAGGCGTCCATGACCGCTCCCTCCGCCGTCTCCATGAGCGAACTGCTGGCGTCGTGCGCGGCGGCGGACGCGGTGTCCAGGCCGCCGCGCGCTACCGCGCCCACGGCACAGGGGGCGCGAGGAGCTGCGCGACCAGCCACGACGCTCCCGCACCCGAAGGACGACACGACCGGGCGCCTCCCGCGCAGCGCCTAGCTATAGCTAACGGACCACCACAACCCGCTGCCCGATCGTCGCGAAGTCCCACATCGCCGCTCCGTCCTCCCGCGCCTCCCGGATCGCACCGGTCCTGACCGACCGCGGGGGCCCCGCCATGGACCCGTCCACCGCCGCGCTGAACCCGATGGAGAGCCCGCCGACGCTGGTGAAGCGGACCACGTGCTCCACCGGCGTACCGTCGGTGCCCGTGACCGCGACCGACCGCGAGGTCACCGTGTAGCTCCCCGGCGCCGGATCGATCGTGCCGGGCGTCACCCGGAAGGTCCGCCGCACCTTGCCGTCGGCGCCGACCAGCCACACCCGGTCGTCGTCCACCGAGTACACGACCCGCCGGCCCGTGCCGGAGCCGTCCGGCGGCGTGTCCGGGTTCCGCTGGTCGCGCGGCGCCTCGGACGCGCTCACAGGCTTGCCGACCGTCACGTCGGCCAGCCGCGCGGGCGCGTTCGCCGACGCCTGCCAGGCGAGGAAGGCGACCGTGGCCAGGGCCGCCGCGGTGAGCCCGGCCACGCACCCCGAGCTGCTGCTTGCCACCCGCACCCACCTCTGAATCGCGTAGTACGTCCGTTTTGCGCCGACGTTAGCAGCAGCTGTGTAGCCGACCTGCGCGGCTGTCCGGCGCCCTGCGGCGCCGTAGGCTGTTCGCGTGCTCTTGCTCGCTCTGGATACCGCCACCCCCGCCGTCACCGTCGCGCTGCACGACGGTACGGACGTCGTCGCCTCGTCGAGCCAGGTGGACGCCCGCCGGCACGGTGAGCTGCTGCTGCCGGCCGTGGACCGCGTCCTCGCCGAGGCGGGGCTGAGACTCGACGCCGTGACCGGGATCGTCGTAGGCGTCGGCCCCGGCCCGTACACCGGGCTGCGTGTCGGGCTGATGACCGCCGACACCTTCGGGCTCGCGCTCGGGGTGCCCGTGCACGGCGTGTGCACGCTCGACGGGCTCGCCTACGCCGCCGACCTCGACGGCCCCTTCGTCGTGGCGACCGACGCCCGGCGCAAGGAGGTCTACTGGGCGACCTACGCCGACTCACGGACCCGGCTGACCGGGCCCGCTGTGGACCGGCCGGCCGACATCGCCGACCGGGTCGAGGGGCTGCCCGCCGTCGGCGCCGGGGCGCTGCTGTATCCGGACACCTTCCCGGCCGTCCACGAGCCGGAGCACGTGTCCGCCGCCGCGCTGGCCAAGCTCGCCGCCGAGAAGCTCGCGGCGGGGGAGGAACTGGCCGCCGCCCGACCGCTGTACCTGCGTCGGCCGGACGCCCAGGTCCCCAAGAACTACAAGGTGGTCACGCCGAAGTGACCGCCACCGCCACCACTTACCGCCTGCGTGAGATGCGCTGGTGGGACATCGACCCCGCGCTGGCCCTGGAGAAGGCCCTCTTTCCCGAGGACGCCTGGTCCCGCGGCATGTTCTGGTCCGAGCTGGCGCACTCGCGCGGCCCGGAGGCGACGCGGCGGTACCTCGTCGCCGAGGATCCCTCCGACCGGGTCGTCGGGTACGCCGGGCTCGCCACCTCCGGTACCGCGTCCGACAGCGGCTCCGGTGCGGTCGGCGACGTACAGACCATCGCCGTCGCCCGCGACCACTGGGGCACCGGGCTCGGCGCGCGGCTGCTCACCGAGCTGCTGCGGGCGGCGACGGAGTTCGAGTGCGCCGAGGTGATGCTCGAATGCCGCGTCGACAACGTGCGCGCACAGAAGCTGTACGAGCGTTTCGGCTTCGAGCCCATCGGCTTCCGGCGCGGCTACTACCAGCCGGGGAACGTGGACGCCCTGGTGATGCGACTGACCGACCCTGCGACATCCGTGAACGGCGTAGAGGGAACCGAGATCAATGGCTGACGAACCCCTGGTCCTGGGGATCGAGACCTCCTGTGACGAGACCGGCGTCGGCATCGTGCGCGGCACCACCCTGCTGGCCGACGCCGTCGCGTCCAGTGTCGACGAGCACGCCCGCTTCGGCGGGGTCGTCCCGGAGGTGGCCTCCCGGGCCCATCTGGAGGCGATGGTGCCGACCATCGACCGTGCGCTGAAGGAGGCGGGGGTGACGGCCCGGGACCTGGACGGCATCGCCGTCACCGCCGGCCCCGGGCTCGCCGGTGCGCTGCTGGTCGGGGTGTCGGCGGCGAAGGCGTACGCCTACGCGCTGGGCAAGCCGCTGTACGGCGTGAACCACCTGGCCTCGCACATCTGCGTGGACCAGCTGGAGCACGGGCCGCTGCCGGAGCCGACGATGGCGCTGCTGGTGTCCGGCGGGCACTCGTCGCTGCTGCTGTCGTCCGACATCACCTCCGATGTACGGCCGATGGGCTCGACCATCGACGACGCGGCCGGTGAGGCGTTCGACAAGATCGCGCGCGTGCTCAACCTGGGCTTCCCCGGCGGTCCGGTCATCGACCGGTACGCGCGCGAGGGCGACCCGGAGGCGATCGCCTTCCCGCGCGGTCTGACCGGGCCGCGCGACCCGGCGTACGACTTCTCCTTCTCCGGCCTGAAGACGGCCGTGGCCCGCTGGATCGAGGCGAAGCGGGCGGCGGGGGAGGAGGTGCCGGTGCGTGATGTGGCGGCCTCCTTCCAGGAGGCGGTGGTGGACGTGCTGACCCGGAAGGCCGTACGGGCCTGCCAGGACGAGGGCGTCGACCATCTGATGATCGGCGGCGGGGTCGCGGCCAACTCGCGGCTGCGGGCGCTGGCCGAGGAGCGCTGCGAGCGGGCCGGGATCCGGCTGCGGGTGCCGCGGCCCAAGCTGTGCACGGACAACGGGGCGATGGTGGCGGCGCTGGGCGCGGAGATGGTCGCGCGGGGGCGGGCTGCGTCCGACTGGGAGCTGTCGGCGGACTCCTCGCTGCCGGTGACCGACCCGCATGTGCCGGGGAACGGGCACGACCACGTCCACGAGGTCAGCAAGGAGAACCTGTACTGATGACGGTCGCGCTGATGTGGGAGGCACGGGCGGCCGAGGGCCGGGGCGAGGCTCTCCTGGCCTGGGCCCGCGAGCAGGCGCTGGCCGCGCCGCCCCTGCGCCGGGAGACGTTTCGGGCGCCACAGGACCGGGTCCTCGTCATCACCTGGTGGGACGCGGACCTCGACGCGGAGCTGCCGGAACTACCCGACCCGGTGGGGGAGTTGGTGAGCCGACCGGTGCATCGGTGGCGGTTCGAGTCGGTCGGGTGAGCGGCCGGCGCCGATCGGCCCGGCGGTGTCGGGCGGTGTGGGACGGCTCCACGCGTCAGCCGGCGACTGGAGCGAATGTCCCGGGCTGCTAGCGCAGCGACGCCCACAGCTCAGCCGCCGCCGGCTCCCGCGCCACCACCCGGTTGGGGTCGGAGGCGGCCGGGACGACCGGCATGGTCAGGGTCGTCATGGAGTCCGTCGTCAGGTCCCGCAGGCTCTCGCCCAGCTCCATCAGTTCGCTCAGGGAGTCGAGTCCGGTGTCCGTCGTGAGGCTGTCGGTGAGCGCGTCGGCGAGCTCGTACAGGCGGGTCGGGCTGGTCAGGAGGCTGGTGGTGGAGATCCGGTCCAGCAGGGCTTTCACCAGGGTGTGCTGCAGCTCTATGCGGCCGAGGTCGCTGCCGTCGCCGATGCCGTGGCGGGTACGGGCCAGGGCGAGGGCCGTCCTGCCGTCGAGGTGGTGGGTGCCGGCGGCCAGGCGGAGGTGGCTGTCCTCGTCGTCGATGTCGGCCGGTGTGGTGACGGTGACGCCGCCGAGCGCGTCGACGAGCCGGGCGAAGCCCGCGAAGTCCAGCTCGATGTAGTGGTCCATGCGGACGTTCGTGAGCGACTCGACCGTCTTGACCGCGCACACCGGACCGCCCACCGCGTAGGCGCTGTTGAACATCGCGCCGTAGGCCACCGCCGTGGACCTCCCGTCGGGCAGCGGGCAGGACGGCCGGGTGACCAGGGTGTCGCGCGGAATGCTGACGACGGTCCCGGCGGAGCGCCCGGCGTCGATGTGGACGACCATCGCCGTGTCGGACCGGGCCCCGCCCCCGCCCTCGCCGCCGCCCAGTTCTTCGTTCTCCTCGCCGTCCCGCGAATCGGATCCCAGGACCAGGATGTTGAGGGCCTCCGTGGGCAGCGGCACGGCCGGCTCCGTGCCCGTCGGCGACGGGGTGACCATGGCTCTGGCCGGCCGGTCGTCGCCCAGCGCCTGGTCGATGTCGACGCTCTTGATGTTGCCGTTGAGGTGCCAGTAGACCCAGCCCCCGGCCCCGAGGCCCAGCACCAGGAGGCTCACCAGGGTGAGGCCGACGGCCTTCAGCGCTCCGAGGTGCGCTCCGGACCGCCGGCCCGCTCTTCTCGCGTTGTCGCCGTGCTCTGCGCGTCGCGTCACAACAACAAACGTACGTCCGGTTTATGAGTGAACGATTAGCCCAGTGTCACGGTCGGCACCGGATTGCTGCCGCTCCAGGACGCGTTGAACCCGAACGTCACCGAACCGCCGTCCGGGACAGTCCCGTTGTACGAGGCGTTGGAGCAGGCCACCGCCGCGCCGGACTGACTGCAGCTCGCGTTCCACGCCTGCGTGACCTGCTGCCCGGCCCCGAAGGTCCAGCCCACCCGCCAGGACGACAGCGAGCCGCCCGAGCAGTCGATCCGCACCTCACCGGTGAAGCCGGAGTTCCACTGGTTGGTGACGCGGTACGTCGCCTTGCAGCCGTCGCCCGTCGGCGGCGGGGTGGTCGTGCCGCCGAGCGCTTCGACGATCCCGTCGTACGCCGGTTTCGGCGCGTAGTCCGCGTCGTACGGTGTCGCCGCCCCGTAGCCCGGGAAGGTGCTGTCGACCCAGGAGTCGGAGTCGGTGAAGCCCCACACGGTGAGGTTCACACAGCGGCTGACGGCCATGCACGCGGCGGTGACCGCCTTGTAGTCGGCCTTCTGCCGGTCGAGCTTGGCGCTGTCGGCGGGCAGCTGCATCCGGATGTCCAGCTCGGTGATCGCCACGTCGAGGCCGAGGTCGGCGAAGCGCTGGATGTTCTGCTGCATGCTCGACGGCACCTGGCCGAGGATCAGATGGGCCTGGAGGCCCACCCCGTCGATCGGGACGCCGCGCTCCTTCAGGGACCTGACCAGGTTGTACAGGGCCGTGGACTTCGCGTTGACGCCCTCGACGTTGTAGTCGTTGATGTAGAGCTTGGCGTCCGGGTCAGCGGCCCGGGCCCAGGTCAGGGCGTCGGCGATGTAGTCCGTGCCGAGGCCGTCGTACCAGAGGGTCTGCCGGTAGGTGCCGTCCTCGTTGAAGGGCTCGTTGACCACGTCCCAGGCGGCGATGCGGCCCTTGTAGCGGCCCATCTCGGTGTTGATGTGGTCCTGGAGCAGGGTGCTGAGCTGGGCGGGCGTCCAGCTGCCGTTGGTCAGCCAGTTCGGGTTCTGGCTGTGCCAGACCAGGGTGTGGCCGCGCACCTCCTGGTCGTGGGCCTCGGCGAAGGCCACGATCTGGTCGGCCTCGGCCCAGTCGAAGTTGCCCCGGGTGGGCTCGACCGAGCCCCACTTCATGGCGTTGCCCGGGGTGAGGAAGCTGAACTCCCGGCCGGCGATGTCGCCGTAGGTGCCGGTGAGCTTGGACCCGGTGACGGCCGTGCCGACGGTCCTGCCCTTGGCGGCGGCCAGGTCGCGCAGGGGCTCGTCGGCGGCCTGGGCGGGGCCGGCGCCGGCGGTGAGGAGCGCCGCGACGGCGGCGACGCCCGTGCCCAGCGCGGCCAGCCGCGCTCGCAGGGAGGTGCTGGCGGGTCCTGTGACGATGCTGGAGGGTCTCGTGTCGGTGCTGGAGGATCTCATTGCGGGTGCCTCCGAAAGTTCCGAAAGTTTCGGCCGTGCAACCGATTGACTTCGGAGGAGTGTGGGGCCGCCCACCACACCCGTCAATACGTCAACTTCCGGCCAGCGGCGGCGCCCCCGTGCTCGTACGCACCACCAGGCTGGTCGCCAGCTCCACCCGGGTCGCCGCCTGCGCCTCCTCCGGCGCCGCCCGCCCCAGCTCCAGCACCAGCCGGGCCGCCGCCTCGGCCATCTCGGTCAGCGGCTGCCGTACGGTCGTCAGCGGCGGCCCCACCCAGCGGGCCACCGGCAGATCGTCGAAGCCGACCACGCTGACGTCCTCCGGGATGCGCAGCCCCAGCTCGCGCGCGGCCTCGTACAGCCCGAGGGCCTGGAGGTCGTTGCCGGCGAAGACGGCCGTGGGCCGGTCGGGGCGGGCGAGCAGCTCGCGGCCGAGCCGGTAGCCGGTCTCGTGGTGGAAGTCGCCGGTCTTGACCAGCCCGGGGTCGACCGGCAGCCCGGCGGTCTCCAGCGCGGCCCGGTAGCCGTCGAGTCGGGCCCGGCTGCACATCATCTGCGGCGGCCCGCTGATCGCGCCGATCCGCCGGTGCCCCAGCTCGACCAGATGCCGGGTGGCGGCGAGCCCGCCCTGCCAGTTGGTGGCGCCGATGGACGGCACGTCCGCCCCGGGGTCGCCCGCCGGGTCCATCACCACGAACGGGATGGACCGGCTGGTCAGCAGCGCCCGCTGCGACTCGTCGAGCCCCGACAGCACCAGCACCACGCCGTGCGGCCGGCGCGCGGCCACCTGGTCGGCCCAGGTCCGCCCCGGCGTGAGCCGCCCGGCGCTCTCGCTCAGCACCACGCTCAGCCCGGCGTCCCGGGCGACGTTCTCCACTCCCCGGATGACCTCCATCGCCCAGGCGCTCTCCAGCTCGTGGAAGACCAGGTCGATCAGTGGGGAGCGGGTCGCCTCGGCTCGCCGGCGCCGGTAGCCGTGGGCGCGCAGCAGTTCCTCGACACGGCTGCGGGTCGCGGGCGCGACATCGGCACGGCCGTTGAGGACCTTCGAAACAGTCGGCGCCGAGACGCCGGCCTCACGGGCGATCTCCGCCAGCGTGGCGGTCTGCGCCCGCTTTTCAGCGGACTCGGAGGGTGTCATGGCCGCGATCGTATCCATACGCGGCCTCTTGACGAACCCCGTGCGGCGCCATAGGTTCCCGGAACATTCGAAGAGTATTACGAAACATTCGAATTGCCGACTGGAAAGCCTTGAACGCGAAGCCGGACGAAGCTGATCGGGAACTGATCGGGAACTGGAGTTTCATGACCACCGCCCCCTGGCGTGACCCCGCCCTGCCCGCCGCCGCACGCGTCGACGACCTCCTCGCCCGGATGACGCTGGAGGAGAAGACCGCCCAGCTCTACGGCGTGTGGGTGGGCGCCGAGACCGACGGTGACGGCGTCGCACCCCACCAGCACGACATGACCGCCGACTATGACTGGGACGAGCTGATCACCCGGGGGCTCGGCCAGCTGACCCGCTCCTTCGGCACCGCGCCCGTGGACCCGGCGCTGGGCGCCCGCGCGCTGGCCCGCGCCCAGCGGCGGATCGCCGAGGCGGGCCGCTTCGGCATCCCGGCGGTCGCCCACGAGGAGTGCCTGGCCGGCTTCACCGCCTGGAAGGCCACCGCCTACCCCGTCCCGCTCGCCTGGGGCGCCGCCTTCGATCCGCCGCTCGTCGAGGAGATGGCCCGCCGGATCGGCCACGACCTGCGCTCGGTCGGCGTCCACCAGGGCCTCGCCCCCGTCCTGGACGTCGTACGCGACCCCCGCTGGGGTCGGGTGGAGGAGACCATCGGCGAGGACCCGTACCTGGTCGGCACGGTCGGCGCCGCCTACGTCCGCGGCCTGGAGTCGACGGGCGTGGTCGCCACCCTCAAGCACTTCGCCGGGTACGCCTCCTCGGCGGGCGCCCGCAATCTGGCCCCCGTCCGCGCCGGCACCCGCGAGTTCGCGGACGTCACCCTGCCGCCGTTCGAGATGGCCCTGCGTGAGGGCGGCGCCCGCTCGGTGATGGCCGCGTACACGGAACGGGACGGCGTCCCCGCCTCGGCGGACCCCGAACTGCTCACGACCCTGCTGCGCGACGAGTGGGGCTTCACCGGAACGGTGGTCGCCGACTACTTCGGCATCGGCTTCCTCCAGACCCTGCACCGGGTGGCGGGCGGCCCGGCGGAGGCGGCCCGGCTGGCCCTGGAGGCCGGCATCGATGTCGAACTGCCGACCCTGAAGTGCTACGGCGACCCGCTGCTGACGGCCGTACGGGAGGGCCGCGTCCCGCCGGAGCTGATCGACCGGGCGGCGCGTCGTGTGCTGCTCCAGAAGTGCGAACTGGGCCTCCTGGACGAGGACTGGCGGCCGGAGGCCGGGGAGTCGGTGGACCTGGACTCGGCGGCGAACCGCGCGGTGGCCCGCCGGCTGGCGGAGGAGTCGGTGGTCCTCCTGGACAACCCCGACGGCCTGCTCCCGTTGGCCCCGGACACGAGGATCGCGGTGGTCGGCCCCAGGGCGGCGGACGCCCTCGCCATGCTCGGCTGCTACTCCTTCCCCTCCCATGTCCTCACCCACCACCCCGAGGTGGACAGGGGCATCGAGATCCCCACCCTGCTGGAGTCCCTGCGCAGCGAACTCCCCGACGCCAAGGTGACGTTCGCGGAGGGCTGCGGGGTCGACGCCCCGGAGACGGCGGGCTTCGAGGAGGCGATCGCGCGGGCGTCGGAGGCGGATGTGTGCCTGGCGGTCCTCGGCGATCGCGCGGGCCTGTTCGGCCGGGGCACCTCGGGCGAGGGCTGCGATGTGACGGACCTCGAACTGCCGGGTGTGCAGGGCGAGTTGCTGGACGCACTGGTGGCGACAGGCGTCCCGGTGGTGCTGGTCCTCCTCACCGGCCGCCCCTACGCGCTCGGCCGCTGGCACGGCCGCCTCGGCGCGGTGGTCCAGGCGTTCTTCCCGGGGGAGGAGGGCGGCCCGGCGGTCGCGGGGGTGCTGTCGGGCCGCGTCACCCCCTCCGGCCGCCTCCCGGTGAGCGTCCCGCGCCTGCCCGGCGGCCAGCCGTGGACGTACCTCCAGCCTCCGCTGGGCCTCGCGGGCGAGGTCAGCAACCTGGACCCGACGCCGCTGTACCCCTTCGGCCACGGGCACTCCTACACGGCGTTCGCCTGGGAGGACTTCACGGCGGAACCGGAGACCCGGATCCCCGTCGACGGCTCCTACGACCTCTCGGTGACCGTCCGCAACACGGGCGAGCGCGCCGGCGCCGAGGTCGTCCAGCTCTACCTGCACGACCCGGTCGCCTCCGTCACCCGCCCCGACATCCGCCTGATCGCCTACCAGCGCCTGGAGCTGGCCCCGGGAGAGGCACGCAGGGTGACCTTCGGCTTCCACGCCGACCTCTCGGCCTTCACGGACCGCGAGGGACGCCGGGTCGTGGAGCCTGGGGCGCTGGAGCTGCGGCTGGGGGCGTCGAGTGCGGACATCCGCCACACGGCGGCCATCCAACTGACAGGATCGGTACGGGAGTTGGGGCGCGACCGGCGGCTGCACTGCGAGGTGACCGTGTCGTAGTCCTCGGGCGGACCCCAACCGGAACTTCCTCATTCAAGTATGAATAAGATCTGGAGCCCTCATGGAGAGGTGCTGCGGATGAGCGAAGAAACCGGCCGGGTCTGCCCCTTATGCGGCGCACCCCGAGCCCACGACTCCACCCCGACCTGCGCCTGCCCCCGCCTGGCCTCCAACGCCCACCGCAACGAGCGCACGGCCCAGGCGGCGGCAGCGGAGGACTTCGATCCGGTACGGATACGTCCGTTCGTGGAGCTTGGGGAGGCCGAGGGGGAGGGCTCGGCGGGGCCGGAGGGGGGCGCGGGCGCGGTTGGCCTGGCGGGGCCGAGCGGGGGCGCGGACGCGGATGGCTTGGGGGAGCCGAGCGGGGCTGCGGGTGTGGATGGCGGGGACGTCCCGCAGGGGCCACCTGGGGGGCCACCTGCGGGGCCACCCGCTGAGCCACCCGCACCCGACGACGAAAGCCGCATGGGCGCTGCGGGCGGGGACAGGACGGCCGAGGGCGACGTCGAGGTCGGCCACCACCCCCACCCCGCCGCCCGCAACCGGCTCCTCGCCCTCGTCGCCCTCGCCATGGCCACCCTCACCGCGGCCACCCTCGCCGCGGTCCTCCTCTACGACAGCCCCTCCCACAGCACCGCACCCGACAACGCCAGAGCCCCGATACCGAACGCGACGTACTCACCCGGGACCCTCACCCCCACGGCCCCCTCCCCGAGCGCATCCTCCCCGGCGCCCAGCCCTTCCCAGAGCGGCACCCCCGCCCCATCCCCCACCACAGCCACACCGACCACCCCCTCCCAGTCAACCGACGAAACCTCCCCCACCGACACCCCCACCACCCCACCCCCGACCGATACCACCCCCACCCCACCCCCGACCCTCCGCCCCGGCGACACCGGCCCGGAGGTCACCGAACTCCAGCTCCGCCTACGCCAGATCGGCTTCTACTACGCCGACGCAGACGGAACCTACGACAGCGACGTGGAGAACGCCGTCCGCTCCTACCAGTTCACCCGCGTCGTCCTGTCCGAGGAGTCCGGTGTCTACGGCCCCGCGACCCGCGCGTCCCTGGAGTCGGAGACGGAGGAGCCCTGACCGGTCGGGCGAGCCAGTACACCGGCTGAGCGATGAGTTCCCACCGCGCCGCGAGTCCCAGTGGGCGGACTCTGTGGTTGAGCGAAGGGGTAATCATGAAGAACGACGTCTGGCCGATCGTGCATGCGGAGCGTGCCGCGCTGATCGCCGACCTCGCACACCTCGATGACGAGCAGTGGGAGAAGCCGTCCCTGTGCACAGGGTGGACCGTGCACGACGTGGTTGCCCATCTGGTCGACTCAGCTCGCACGACACGCCTTGGTTTCGTGGTCGGACTCGTACGGGAGCGGTTCGACTTCCACCGTCAGAACGCACGCGGTGTGGAGCGCGAGCGCGGGGCCTCACCGCAGGAAACACTGGATCGGCTTCGTCACGTGGCGTCGCGGAGGTCGACCCCTCCGGCGCCGCTGGACAGCCGGATCGTCGAGGAGGTCGTCCACGGGGAGGACATCCGCCGGCCGTTGGGGCTCGCCCACTCCTACCCACAGGAGGCTGTCTCCCGATCGCTGCGCCTGCAGGCCCGTACGCCGGCGTCTTTCGGCGGGGCGAAGGAGCTGACGGCCCGTGTCCGGCTGACAGCGGTGGACGACACCGACCTGTCGATCGGATCCGGCCCGGAAGTCAGAGGCACTGCGCTTGCCCTGCTGCTGGCCGTCTCAGGGCGTCGGGTGGCCCTCGACGAACTCGACGGGCCCGGCATCGCCCACATCGCGAGGTCTGCCTGATGGTCCACGCTCTTGGTTTTGATCAGAAGCGCGTCCCCGGAGCGGTTCATCCGGATACAGCGGGATCGTCCTGTTCGGCGAGGTGTGACAGTACAGACCACTCCCGATCAGGTTCGCAAACGGTTGATCTTTACTTTGTTTCGGGCAATGCGGCCCGAATGCGACGAGGCCCGCCGCACCGGCTAGTTGGGATCCTGACCGTCACTGAACCCGAACGATGGCGTAGGTCGGGTCTCCGTCGTCCTGGGTGATCAGGCTGGAGAAGAACGGCTTGAGGGCGGAACGCCGTTGCCCCAGCTCTGCCGGGGGGTACCTTCGAGGTGTCGAGACTCGGAGGGTTCCCCTCATGCCGTACGCGGACGAACGAGCTGGTGAGCGGATCGGGCGGCGCATCGCCCAGGCGCGCAAGGCACGCGGCCTGACGCAGCTCCAGCTCGCTCAGCGCATCCCCTGCTCGAAGTCCCTGATCGCCCAGGTCGAACGGGGCCACAAGCCGGCCACACCGTCGCTCACCGCAGGCGCCGCCCGGGCACTCGGTGTGCGCCTGGAACAGCTCACCGGCCAGCCGTACGAGGATCCGCAGCGCGGCCGCGTACACGCCACGATCCCGGACATCCAGACGGCCATGCTGTCCTGGGACCTGCCTGACGACGACCTGCCCGTGCGATCGCACGACGAGCTGGCCGCCGACGTGGCGAACGCCTCCGCCCTCGGCCGCAAGGCCCGCTACGCGCAACTGGGCGCGATGCTGCCGCCGTTGCTCGACGAACTCTCGGCGGCCTGCCATGCGGCAGAAGGAGCCCAGCAGGAACGGCTGTTCGGCCTGCTCGCGGAGGCGTACTCGGGCGTCACGGCGATCGCCTACGCGCTCGGCTTGTTCGACCTGCGCTCGCAGGCCATGGACCGTGTGCAGTGGGCGGCTCGGGAGTCCGGTGACCCTCTGAGGGTCGGGCGTACGCAGTGGCAGCGTTCGACCCTGTTCCTCCAAGGCGCCGCGTACGACCGCGGCATGCGCCTTCTGGACCGCGTGCGGCACGACGTGGGTGAGGACATCGGCCGCATGGACGAGCCGACGCTCAGCGTGCACGGCGCCGTCCATCTGCGCTCCGCCATGTTCGCCGCACGCGCGGGCAACGCGCAGACCGCTCAGGCCCACCTCGACGCCGCAGCCGAGGCCGCCCGGCGGCTGGGACACGACGCCAACCACTACGGCCTGGAGTTCGGCCCGACCAACGTGGCCATGCACCGGCTCGGGGTGGCGGTGGAGCTGCACGACGGACCGGAGGTCGTCCGCCGGACCCAGCGGACCCGCCTCCCCGCGAACGCGGCCCCGGTGCGGGCAGCCCGCTGGTACATGGACGCCGCGAAGGGATGGCTCGACTACGGCAACCGGGAGAAGGCGTTCGCCGCTCTTCAGGCCGCGCGCCGGATCGCCCCCGAGCAGACCCGGAACCACCCTCAGGTGCGGGAGACGGTACAGACGCTGATCCACATGGAGCGGTACAGCAAGGAATCGCTGTCCGGCTTCGCCACCTGGATCGGATTGGCCTGAGGATGTTTCACCAGCCGTGAAACTCACCGCTCACGCTCCGCAGCAGCATGAACACACGAGCCCCGGCCAGGTGACCTGCCTCCGGGGCGCGGTCAACGCTGTGAAGGAGCGTCAGCACCATGAGAAGTACAGACTCGCCGCCTGACACCGTGGCGTACGGCAACCAGCCGCTGCCGCCCGTGATGAGCACCGCGTACCCGCCGTGCGAGTGCGCGCGCTGCGGTGCGGGGGTGGCCCGTTGAGCGCCACCTTGGAGATCACGCCGGAGGTGCTTGCGGTGCTGGGTCTGCCCGCCCGCCACGAGCTGGATGACGAGCAGCAGCGCGGCACCGCGTGCGTGTGGTGCCACCACGAGCTGAACACCGAGTCGGCCATCGATCTCGGCGAGCAGGCCCCGCCCGAGCGCTGGTTCCCGCGTGCCTGCCGCCCCTGCGTCGGCACCCGTGCCTGGCCGGGGGCCGTCAGCCACGCCATGGCCTGCGCGTCGACGTGCGGTGGCCAGTCGGGGCATCTGTGCGACACGGGCCGCCTGCTGTACCGGCTGAGCACGCGCCACTGGGTCCACTGCGAGCGCTGCGGCAAGCGGATCGAGCCCGGCCAGGAGTACGACGAGTACGTCCCGGAGTCCGGCACCGGCTTCCCGCCCCCGGTGTACACCCACCGGGAGCCGTGCGAGCGACCGCCGCGCAGGTGGCTGTGACGGCGATCGCCGGCTTGCTCGTGTTTCCCGGAACGCTCCTCCCGTCGACATCCCGCAGGGCGCCGACGGGAGGCGGCTGTGTAACGAGCCCGGTCACGAAGGTTCGGATGATGGTCGGCTCGACGGCGAGCCCGTCAGTTGGGCTGCTGAGCAAGTGTCCGGAGGTGTTCCAGGAAGAAGGGGTCGTCGAGACGTGCGTCGGTGAAGCGGTCGCGTACGTCGGTGAGAAGCCAGCCCAGCAGCTCGGCGGTGGCGTGGTACTCACCGTAGGAGCCCATGCTCAGGTCGGTGATCTCGAACTCGAACATCACGTCGTCGACGAGGTCCGCCAGCTGAGCGTCGGCGGCCGGGGTACAGGTCGCGGTCCAGGTGTTCAGCCAGGGACGGAGGCTGTTGGTGGCGACGGTGATGAGGCTGAGGACCTGCCTGACACGCATTGGGCCGGGTTCGGTGTGCAGAGTACTCTGCCACCAGGCGGACCAGACGTCGCGAAGCGCCTCGGTCAGGGGCGCGTCCCAGGTGGTCCAGCCCGCCTGGACCAGTCGGGAGGCGATGAGCTCCTCGTCGACGTGGAGCCGACCGGTGGCGAGGGCGCGGATGATGCGCGGGACGAGACGGCGGTACAGACGCGGGAAGTCGTTCCAGTGATCGGGTACCTCCATGGCGACCGAGGTCACCATGTCGTCGGGTATGAGGTGCAGTGGTCCGGAGAGTTCGGCAAAGTTCTGCTCGCCGTAGCAGTAGGTGCACCCTTCGACGAGGAAGGGCTCCTCTGAGGCGAAGGCGCGATCCAGGGCATCGAGAGCTGTCATGAGCTGCGCGGAGCGAGACATCAGGACCTGCTGGGGGGACTCCGTCCGGGCGACCGGCGAAGATCGCGGGCTATCAGGCCGTGCCCAGGCCCACGCTCAGTCCTGATCGTGCGGGCTGAGCGCCCGAGCAGCCAATGGGGCTACGCAGTAGCCGGACGCCCTCCTTCGGGTCAACGCCTCGGGTTCTTCCAAAGATGCCGCTCGTCCAGGGTCCCGAACCGCACGTCTCCGCGTTCTAGGTCGACGAGGATGGGCCGGCAGTCCAACAGCTGCTCTCTCACATCACGCGAGGCGAGGTACTGCACAGAGTTGTAGGGCACGATCAGGAGCCCGTTGCTCTCACGGACCCGCTCTGCGTCGATGGCGAGAGACGGCTCGTCATCGCGCCGGCTGTGTGCGAGAAACGCCACCGCGAGTTGCAGGGCCTCGTCCTGCTCCATCATCCGTCTCCAGCACGTCGGCTCGAAGAAGGAAACCTAACCTGCCTGGGACGATCTCGGTTTGACTGGCGCGCCTGGCCCGCCGGGTCACGCCGGTCGCCGACGAGTCCCGCCCGAACTTCGAGCGGGAAATCCCCCTCATTCGTGCTCAGTTGCGCTCCTGGCGTGCCCTCAAGGGCCTCTTTCAGCGACCTCCCGATCTCACGCCCCACGAGGTCGACCAACTCCTCGTCAAGCGCGGCCAGTTCCAGCGCGTCGACCGTACGGCGGTCCTGCCAGTGGACCAGGTCGGAGACGGCCAAGCACCGGGCGATGATGTCCTCGGCCGGGTCCGCAACGAGGCCCGCGAGCCGCTCTGCCCGGGTGTCCCAAGGCAGCGGGCGGGTGTCGAGGAGGCTTTGCTGCAAGGGTGCGGGCAGTCGATATCCGTGGTCGCGCACATAGTGCCTGACCATGACGGGTGCGGTGTACGTCAGACCGTCGTGCGCGTAATACCGGTACTCCCCGTTCCCTGTCGCGGCAGCCTCCTCCGGGCAGAACGCGCAGTCGTGTTCCCCCAGTGTCCGGCTCACCACCCGAAGCGACGCACGCTCGAACGCGTCCACGACCTCCCGGGACATGGGGGGCTGATTCCCCTGCTGAATCCCGTGGTCCCTTCCGAGCCATCCGACGCAGAGCAGCGGAAGCGGGAAGTCCATGTAGTCGTAGTCCGAAAGGTCAATGCACTCCGTCATGCCGCACCACCGGCGCGGGACAGCCAGCCGGTCAGTCGTCGCACAGGTCCTCCGGCAGCTTGCTCCGGGCCACCTGAAGGAGCCGCTCCACTCGGTCCGGAGTGGTCTCCACCTCCTTCAGGAGCCAGTAGGCGAAGAGGGCGGTGCCCATGGCCCGACCCGAGAGCACCTCTTCGTACAAGGACCAAGTCCCGGCCCGCACCACGTCCTTGCACGCCTCGGCAATGTCGTCCTCATCCACGACGACGAACGAGGAGAGCAGGTCCAGGAACTGATGCCGGGCGGCTGGCGAGATACTCCGGTCCGCCAGGCCGGCCATCAGGGCTCGGGCGACAGGGACGGCGGTCTTTGTCGCCCAGCTGTCCTGGAGCACGTGGAACTCGATGCCCCTCGGCTTGGCTTCCTCCGGCGTCCGCGCGCGGGCCATCCGCAGCAGCTCTCCGGGGACATGCTCCGCGGACCTGCATCTACGGCACGGGAGTGCGGACCAGTCGTACAGGCTCAGCTCCAACTCCATGGCGTCCATGACCTTCATCCTCTCGAAACCCGCCTCCACACCGTGACGCCCTCCTTCTCCTCGGGCACCCAGGCGGGCGGCCGACGGACCGTGCGGGCGAGTCGGACCAGCGGGGCGACGGGGCTCAGCGCCCGCAAGGTGGAACGGGTGGACGACTGGTACGCGGACCAGAACGCCTCCTGCTCGGCCACCGTGCCCACCTGGTCGGCGGGAGCCGGAGCGAGCAGCGGAACCAGATCCTCCGGACCCGGGTTCCGCAGAGACGGCAGGAGATACACCATGCCGCCGCCGAACGCGCTCGCCTGCGGTGAGGGCCGGGCGTTGACCCTGGCACCGTTGCAGCACAGCAGCACGCCCTGCTCCTCGGTCTGTCTCCTCACCTCCTGAAGCGAGAGGAAGAGATCGGCTCCGCCGGCCTCGTACGATCGCCCGTCGGAAGCCACCACCCTGATCGTCCACGGCTCCTCCTCGGAGGAGTGCACGATCCACTGCTCCGCGCCGGCCGGGGGCCTGACCGGAATCACCGTCTTGGTCATTTCACTCCATGCCTGGGTTCTCGATGGTCTCGCCGGAGGAACGGAACGGGCAGGGCGCCCGCCTCCTCGGCGTGAGTCCTATCCGTCCCCTTGCGATTCAGCAGTTGGCTAGTCCAGGCCCTCCGGCAGCAGATCCCTCGCCACCAAGAGCAGCCGCTCCAGCCGGGCCGGCTCGGTCTCCACATCCTGCAGGAGCCAGTAGGCATAGCCGGCGGTGCCCTTGGCCCGGCCGGAGAGCACCTCCTCGTACAAGGCCCAGATGCCGGCCCGTACCGCGTCCTTGCACGCCTCGGCGATGTCGTCGTCGTCGACGACGACGAACGAACTGAGCAGGTAAAGGAACTGGTGCCGGGCCGCCGGCGAGATGCTTCGGTCCGCGAGTCCAGCCATCAGGGCCCGGCTGACAGGGACGGCGGTCCTGGTCGTCCAGCTGTCCTGGATCACGTGGAAGTCGATACCGGTCGGCTCTGCCTCCTCCAGTGTCTGTGCGCGGGCCATCCGTAGCAGATCCCCGGGCACGTGCTCCGCGGACTTGCACCTACGGCACGGGAGCGTGGACCAGTCGTACAGACCGATCTCCAACTCCATGGCACTCATGGCGTGCTTGATATCGCGCGGCCCTGCGTTACTCATGGCGGGTGAAGTCCGGCACGCCGTCGACCGACGCCGGATCGTCGATCGACCATGTCGGCATACCTTCCGGTGCCCGGACTCGGGAGACGGAGATGCCGTGCAGACAGGCTCCGCACCACAGGAGCACGTACCCGACCCGGCTGTCGGGGTGGACGATGTATCTGACCTGGAGCCGGTCCTGGCCGCAGTCCGGGCACGCACCCAGGCTCGCCCGACCCGGCTGGTCAGTCATTTGGGCCAGTACCCGCAGCCATGCCGCACGATCAGCCATCAGCGCCTCCCGTTGAAGTAGAACTGGTCCTCCGAAGCGTAGGCAGCTCGTTCCCATGCGCCCTCCTGCTCAAGCGACTTTGCCTCGTCATACACGTGGATCTGCACGGCGCTGCCCGGCTTCGACACCACCGGAGGTCTCGTTGGTGCCGCCGACGAAGCCCCGGGTGCCGACCCACGCGGTGGGCGGCGTGCCCCGGACCCCGCCGAAGGCCGTCAGTGCTCGGGCGACGGGGACGGCGGTCTTTGTCGCCCAGCTGTCCTGGAGCACGTGGAACTCGATGTCCCTCGGCTTGGCTTCCTCCGGCGTCCGCGCGCGGGCCATCCGCAGCAGCTCTCCGGGGACGTGCTCCGCGGACTTGCAGCTACGGCACGGGAGTGCGGACCAGTCGTACAGGCTCAGCTCCAACTCCATGGCGTCCATGACCTTCATCCTCTCGAAACCCGCCTCCACACCGTGACGCCCTCCTTCTCCTCGGGCACCCAGGCGGGCGGCCGACGGACCGTGCGGGCGAGTCGGACCAGCGGGGCGACGGGGCTCAGCGCCCGCAAGGTGGAACGGGTGGACGACTGGTACGCGGACCAGAACGCCTCCTGCTCGGCCACCGTGCCCACCTGGTCGGCGGGAGCCGGAGCGAGCAGCGGAACCAGATCCTCCGGACCCGGGTTCCGCAGAGACGGCAGGAGATACACCATGCCGCCGCCGAACGCGCTCGCCTGCGGTGAGGGCCGGGCGTTGACCCTGGCACCGTTGCAGCACAGCAGCACGCCCTGCTCCTCGGTCTGTCTCCTCACCTCCTGAAGCGAGAGGAAGAGATCGGCTCCGCCGGCCTCGTACGATCGCCCGTCGGAAGCCACCACCCTGATCGTCCACGGCTCCTCCTCGGAGGAGTGCACGATCCACTGCTCCGCGCCGGCCGGGGGCCTGACCGGAATCACCGTCTTGGTCATTTCACTCCATGCCTGGGTTCTCGATGGTCTCGCCGGAGGAACGGAACGGGCAGGGCGCCCGCCCTCTCGGTGGGTGTCCTGCCCGTTCGTTTGTCAGGCGGTCAGTCCATGCGCAGGTCCTCCGGCAGCAGATGGCGTGCCACCTTCAGGATCTGTTCCAGCCGCGCCGGGACGGTCTCCACCTCGTACAGGACCCAGTAGGCCAACAGGGCGGTGCCCGGAGCGCGGCCGGACAGTACTTCCTCGTAGAGCGTCCATATGCCGGAGCGGGCCGCGTCCTTGCACGCCTCCGCGATGTCGTCGTCATCCACGATGACGAACGAGGAGAGCAGGTCGAGGCAGTGGTGTCGTGCCGTCGGCGTCAGACGTGGGTCGGCCAGCCCTGCCATCAGGGCCCGGGCGACCGGGACAGCGGTCTCCGTCGCCCAGCTGTCCTGAATCACATGGAACTCGATGTCCCTCGGCACAGCCTCCTCGGGTGTCCGCGCACGGGCCACTCGCAGCAACTCCCCGGGCACATGCTCGGCGGACTCGCAGCTGTGGCATGGGAGCGCGGACCAGTCATACAGGCTGAGCTCCAACTCCATGGCGTCCATCGATCGTTTCCCCTCAGAAAAACCCGTAGAACCAGATGCCGCCCTCCTGCGGCTCGGCGCCCGATTGAAACTGGAATGGAGACCGAAAGTCCACCTGGCACCTCCTGCACACCGGCTTCATCACCGCCACCGGATGGCCACCCGCTTCCTCCTTCACTGTGTAGGCGATGGTGAACCGGACCTTTGTGGGGTCGCCGCCGAGCGCCCACACGGCGTTGCCCTCGGCGCAGTAGCTGGGACCGGGCTTGCACCCACCGGACTGGGCGAGGGCGATGTCCCCCGTCTCGATGTTGTAGGCGCCGACATAGGTCTTGTTCCTCTTACTCCTCGAGTAGTTCTTGAGGGCGAAGTCGGCGACCTGGGACGACGCCTTTTCCATCTGGCCAGCGTGCGTCCAGCCCTGCGGAGCCTTCTGGACCTCCACGACGGGCGCACTCTTCCCGCCCGCGCCCCGCGAACTGACCCGCACCGGTGGGGGCTTGGGCGCCGCCCTCGGCGGCTCCGACTTCTTCGCCGCTCCGGCGAACAGGTTCCCGAGGATGCCCCTGACAGCCTTCACGGCGCTGCCCGGCTTCGATGCCACCTTGGCTGCCGCGCCGGTGCCGCTCGCCCCCGGCAGAAACGGGACGAGGAACTTGCCGATCCAGTACGAGATCTTGTACCAGGCGCCGGACTGATCCGGGCCTCGGACGGTCTGGTAGACGCTGACCAGGCCCTTGCCCTCGCGGTCGTTCCTGATCTTCTGGGCGTTCCCCTTCGTCCATCCGAAGGTGTCGGTGACTGTGTAGAAGCCCTCGGCGACGTCGTAGTACCCGTCGACGACGCCGTTCTTGAAGCCGGATGCAGCCTTCTTGCCCTTTTTGACGAGGTCGTCCAGGAACTTCCACTGACCGTTGCTGTCACTGAAGGTGATGGGCGAGTTCTCGGCGTACGCGTAGCCGTTGAGCTGCTGCGGGTCCGTGAGGTCCATGACCGGGTCGACGCTGAGGAAGCGGCCGGTCGTGGGGTCGTACTCACGGGCGCCGAGGTGGACGAGCCCGGTGTCCGAGGTCTCGTCGGTGCCGCCGACGAAGCCCCGGGTGCCGACCCACGCGGTGGGCGGAGTGCCGCGGATGCCGCCGAACGGCAGCGTACGGCGCTGGGTCAGCTGCTGCGTGGCCGCGTCGACCGCGAGCTGGCCGGTGCCCTGGTGGTCGGCGAGGGTGAAGGTGATGGTCCCGTTGTCGGACTTGACGGCCTGGTTGCCGCCGCCGAGCGGGGTGTAGCGGGTCGCCTTCGCCTTGTCGGCCCCCTTGGTGAGGGTGACCTCGGTGTGGCCCAGGTAGAGCGTGGTCGCCGAACCGGTGCGGCCGATCAGCCGGCTGCCGTCGGCGCCGTAGACGTACTCGGTGACCTTCCCGCCCTCGGTGACCTTGGCCAGATGGCCCTCGGCGTCCCACTCCAGCGACTGGCCGCCGCGGGTGGTGGTGTTGCCGGTCGCGTCGTAGCCGTAGGACACCTTGGTGCTGGTGCCGTCGGGACGGCGCGTGGTGACCGAGTCCAGGCCGTGCGGGTGGGCGCCGCCCGGGGTCGGGTAGGCGTAGGTCCGCTCGGTGTTCTTCGCGCTGTCACCCGAGGGGTCGTGCAGGGTCTCGGTGAGACGGTTGCCGGTCTTGTCGTAGGTGTACGACTGCCAGTACGGCGCCGGGCCGCCGACCTTGCCGCCGGACGGGGCGGCGACGCAGGTCTTGTCGCCCTGTGTCCACGCCTGCGTCAGTCGCTGGAGGTGGTCGTAGCCGAAGCACTGGGTGTCGGTGCCGGAGCGGGATACGTCCGAGACGGACAGGATGTTGCCCGATTGGTCGTAGCGGTACGTGTGGTGCCGGTCGACGCCGGCCACGTCCTGCCGGTCGACCCGGGTGGTCGCCAGGCGCTGGGTGCCCCACTCGTAGGTGTTGGTCACCTGGACCGGCTTGGCCCCGGCCGCGGTGCCGTACATCTTGTACTGGAGCGGCTTGCCGGTCTTGGAGTAGCTGGTCTCGGACTCGACGCCGTTGCCCAGCACCGAGACGGGCCACAGAGTGTCCGGCGCGTAGCTGTACACGTAGCTGCCGCCTGGCAGTGCGCCGGCCGCCGAGTAGCTGACGCCCCGGACCTGACCGGACGGCGTGTATGCGGTACCGGTCTCGTAGGTGCCGGCGAGGGCGCCCTCCCGCTCCGGGACGACGACCGCGGTGCGCATCGGGCGGTACAGACGGTCGTACTGGGTGACCTTGGAGGTGTACGCGGCGCCGCCGAGGTAGCGGGTGGCCTCGGCGAGGAGGCCCTTGGCGCCGCTGACGGTGTCGTACGTCCACTTGGCGCGCAGGGTGCCGGTGGCGGATCCCTCACGCAGCTCGGTCCGGCGGTCCAGGCCGTCGTAGACGTGGGCGAGGACGGTACCGCGGGCGTCCTTGCTGGTGGTGAGGAGGCCGCGGTCGTCGTAGGTGCGGATCGTGGTGCCCCGGTCGGGGTCCTCCGTCTGGGTCTCACGGCCGCGCTGGTCGTAGCCGTAGCCCCAGCTGTTGCCGGCCGGGTCGGTGACCTTCTCCAGCTGGTCCTTCGGGGTGTACCCGTACTTGGTGGTGTCGTAGGCGGCGTCGGCGCTGCGGGTGTGGTGCTGGCGCAGCTCGGTGACCAGGCCGCGGGCGTTGGCGATCGCGGTCGTCGCGGTGCCGCCCTCCGGCGGGATGACGGTGGTGCGGTCGCCGCCGTAGATCGTGCGGGTGATGCCGAGGACGGCGCCGCCGTCACCGTTGCCGGCGACGTCCCGGGTTTCCGTCTCCCGGCCGAGCCCGTCGTAGGTGTGCCAGGTCTGGGTCTCCACGGTGAGTGCGTCGGCCGGCTTGAACAGGGCGCGGTTGGGGGCGGCCTGGTCGTTGTGGTACGGCGCGAACGTCCGCGCGGTCAGGCCGCGCTCGTCGTAGAAGACGTCCGTGAGGATCCGGCCGCCGTCCGGGCCCGGCGACTGGGTCTGGCGCTCCCGCAGGAAACCGTCGTAGATGACGTACGAGGCGCGCTGGCCGCCGTTGTTGTCGACGGTCTGGGTGCGGATCGCGGCCGGCTTGCCCTCGTCGATGAAGTAGGTGAACTCGTAGCTCGGGGTCTGGCTGGTGCGCCGGTCGGGCAGCCAGATCTTGTGCGAGCGGCCGAGGGCGTCGTACGTGAACTCGGACCGCTTATTGTTGGGGTCGACCTGGGCGGACGGCCGGCCGCGCAGCGACTCGAACTCGGTCACCGTGGTCTGCGCCGTCGACGCGACGCCCGGTGTGGCGGGCGGGCTGGTCTCGGTGACCTTGGTGGGGAAGCCGCCGGCGGGACTGTAGGCGGTGGTCGTCGTACGGCCGTCCGTGCGGGCCGTGCGGACGGGCGCGCCCGTGCCGGTGACCTTCACGTCGGCGGTCAGGTCGGTGGTGGTGAGCTGCCGGCCGTAGGAGTCGAAGGTGGCCTTGGACTCCAGGTAGGTGGCCGTGCTGCCGTCGTGGCTCTTCAGCGTCGCGGACGCGGTGGCGTCGCCCTTGGTCGCGGCCGCGCCGTACTCGCCGCCGTCGTAGGCGGTGCGCACGTCGGAGACGACGTCCTTGGCGCGGTCCGGGGTCCGGGAGCAGGCGCCGAGGACGGTCTCCTCCCGGGCGACGAGGGTGAGGATGTCGCCGGGGGCGTAGGTGGTGCGGGTGCAGCGGTCGTCGGCCGCGGTGCTGGTGTCACCGAGGTCGTTGACCTGGGTGACCCGGCCGGCCACGGTGTCGTGCGTCGACTCCGTCGCCGTCGACGCCCAGGAGGTGCCGGCGCCGCCGTCCAGGGAGGTCCAGGACTGTGTCCGGGCGGTGCCGGTGAGGTTGGCGGTGATGGTGCCCCAGTCGCGGACCTTCTTCGCGGTCTCGTGGTGCCAGGGCCGGCTGACGGACTTCGACAGGGCCTTGCCGCCGACGCCCGAGTACACGACGGTCTTGTAGGCGAAGCCGGCCGCCGACTCGTGGTCGGTGATCGGGTCGCCCTCGCCGGAGCCGAGGGAGACGGACACCTTCTTGGTGCCGCCGGAGCCGGACTCGCGGTCGCCGTCCATGCCGCGCAGGAAGTACGTGTCCTGCTGCGACTTCATGGCGCCGCCCTGGCCGCCGGACTTGACCCGGACGTGCCCGTAGCCGCGCCACTGCGACCACGTCTTGTGCTTCTGCTTGGTCAGGCCGTCGTCGGTGTCGAAGTGCCAGGCCGCGCCGCCCAGGTACTCGTACTGGGTGACGCTGTCGGGCGCGCCGCCGGTGCGGTCGGTCTTGGTGGTGGAGGTGACGACGTACTTGTTGAACCACTGCCGCTCCGGCGCGTCGTTCGCGTCGCCGCCGATGAACTGCGGGTAGCAGCGGGTGGTGTTCTTCTCCGGGGTCGGCAGCGCGCCGAAGGAGCAGGCGGGTGCCGAGTAGTTGATGTCGACCTGGCCGCCGTACTCGTCGGTGACGGTGGACAGCCGGGACTTGATGAACGGCGCGTAGCCGTCACCGGTCCTGTCGAGCCGGTTGGCGAGCTGGGTGTAGCCGAAGGTGGTCTTCGGCAGCTTGATCGCCGGGGTCGCCGAGTGCCCGGTGTGCTGGATGGAGTCCAGCAGCAGCTGGTAGTCGATGTCGGCCTTGCCCCAGCGGTGGTCCAGCGTCCAGGAGTCGACCTTGGCGGGGGCGTCGCCCTTGAGGACCTCGGTGCTGATACCGGTCAGCCGCTTGCGGGTGAAGAACACCGGGGACAGCCGGCCCTGGTCGCAGTCCTTGCCGGCCTCGCAGTTGAGGTCCCAGGGGGTGTCGTACCAGTAGAAGGCGTCCTTGCCGATGTCCGTGCAGGTCGTCTTCGAGTCCGGCAGGCAGCGCTCCGAGCTGGTGAAGTCGACCTTGGCGAGCGGCTTGGTGCCGTACAGGTCGGTGGACTTCAGGCCGTACTCGACGCGGTCCAGGGAGCCGCCGCGCACATAGCGGGTGTTGTCCTTGGCCTTGAGGTTGCGGCCGTAGGAGTTCTTCTCCTGGTCGTAGTAGTAGGCGACCGCGTTGCCGTGCGGGTCCTCGACGTAGTCGAGGTTCCAGCGCCACGCCTGCTGGCACCAGGAGTCCGCGAAGGCCGTCTTGTGGCAGGGCTCGCCGGAGTCGTCGCCGAAGACCGGGACCGTCCAGGTGGAGTCGGTGGTCTCCTTGCCCGAGGCCCAGCCGGGCAGCCGGTTGTAGCCGAAGTAGTAGCGCACCCCGTTGGGGTCGGTCAGGCGCCAATACTCACCGTCGTTGTCGCCGTTGCCCCGGTCGGTGGAGCGCAGGCGCTTGATGCGGCTGCCGTCGTCCTGCTTGAACCGGAAGTCGTCGGCGCCGGTGGGGACGAGTTCGCCGCCCTTGCCGTTGAAGGTGATGACCGCGTTGTCGTAGCCCCAGCACAGGTCGCCGGGCTTGTCCCCGTCGGCGTTCTTCACGCCGTCGTCGGAGCAGGGCTTGTAGCGGCGCTCGATGAAGCCGGACCACAGGTCGAAGCCGTCGCCGACCCAGGAGGACTGGTTGTTGGTGGTGCCGGTCTGCCCGTCGATCCGCCCCGACTGGTAGGACAGCCCCAGGTCCGGGGTCAGCCCACCGGGGACCTCCGGCACCGGGATGTCGTACGACCAGCTGAAGTCCCCGGTGTTGAGGTCGGTGTCCCAGGTCGCGGACGGGGACAGCTGGGTGGCGGTGTAGTCGCCCTTCCCGGCGGTCTCCTCGGCGGCGGCGACGGCCGCGAGCAGCGTCGGGCCGGACGAGCGCAGGGCCGTCTTCGGCGCGGTCAGGGTCTGCCGCTCGGTGTCGTTGACCGTCTCGACGGGGGTCGCGGTGCGGCACTCCGCCTTGTCGGGCTTGTCCAGGGCGCACGCGGGCAGCTCGACCAGCGTGAGCCGGGATCCGTAACCGCCGCCGTACGCCTCGGCGAAGGAGGAGTAGTCGAGGCGGGCGTCGACGGTGCCGGTGCCCTCCAGGGTGAAGAGCACGCCGTTGACACCGGCGCGCTCGGCGGCGGTGCGGGCGAGGACGCGGGCGGTGACCGGGGCGTCCTGGGCGGCGCTGTCCTGGGCTGCGGCCCGCTTGACGGCCTGGTCGGCGGTACGGGTGGTGAACCGGGCCGGCGTCTTGCCGGTGGCCGCCCGGTCCACGCTGACCAGTGCCGCGCCCTCCTTCGGCCAGGCGGCCTTCGGGGCGACCCGGGGCGTCCTCGGGCCCTCGGCGGCGGGGCGGGGCTCGCCCGTGCGGATGTCCTTGCCCTTGACGGGCTTCTCGGCCGACGGCAGGCCGGGCAGGTCACGCCCGGTGGTCGGGCTGTTCGGGATGGTCGCGGAAGCGGCGGCGGTCTGCAGCACCGTGCCCACCATGACGGCGGACAGGGTCAGCGCCACCCTTCGTCGCACCGCGGAATGCAGGCGCGATCTGGATGTTCCAGACATGAGTGATCGTCAGTCCTTGTGGGAGGTACCGGCCCGTCCCCGGAGGGACGGGCCGGGAGTAAGGAAAAGAGCAGATGAAGGCCCGTCAGTCGACGCCCGGCACCTCGGTCGGCATGTCGATCCAGGTGGCGGCGAGTGTCTCGACCTGCTTGTCGCTCAGTGCGCCCTGGAAGGTCCAGACGTCGTCGACCAGGCCGGGGAAGTACTCGCCCCACGAGCCGCTGTTCTTGGCACGGCCGATCTGAAGGGACTTGGCCGCCTTGAAGGCAAGCGTGTTCTCCGCCCAGGAAACCCGGTCCGCGCACGCGTTCTCGTCGGTCTCGCCGTCGCCATTGTTGTCGCCGCAGGAGACCACCTGGAGGTTGCCGTTGACGTACAGACGGGCCTGCTTGGCGAAGCCGTCATAAACCACGGCGAGGTGGTTCCAGTCCCGCACGTCGAAGAACTCGGTGTTCTCGACGCGGACGACGGTGGCGTCCGAGCCGTCCTTGTCCGCGACCGTCAGCTCCCAGCGGCCGAGGCCCTCGGGCTCCGCGGTATCCGGGACGAACCGGACGGCGAAGGCGCTTTGTGTGGAGCCTTCGGCGCTGACCAGTGTCACTCCGTTCTTCGGCAGCGCGGCCGCCTGGGCCCAGGCGGTGACGGTGTAGCTGGCGCTCGTGTCGACCGGCACGGAGGTGGTGGACGCGTAGCCGCCGACGCCGTCCAGCTCCAGGCTGCCGGAGTCGATGAAGGCGGAGTCGGACTTCTTCGCGCCGCCGTTCAGGGTGAGCGCGCCGCCGCCGGCCACCGCGTTCGGGGTGGTGACGGGACCGCTTCCGGTGGTCTCCTCGAACGTCCAGCGGCTCTTGACCAGGGGCCGCCGCTGGAAGATCTGGCGGACCTCATCGTCGGCGACGGGCCGGTCGAAGAGCCGTACGTCGTCGATGCTTCCGGGGAAGTAGTCGACGTATTTGCCCGTCCAGATGGTCCGCCCGACCTGCAGGGGCCCTTGTGCCTCCCAGGTCCGGGGCGCCGCGTCGGTGCCCTGGAGCCGCCCGTTGACGTACAGGCGGATCTGCTTGGCGGTGGCGTCGTGGACGGCCACCAGGTGCGTCCACTCACCGGGCCGCGCGGGCTGTGTGCCCCGCACTACCTGCTCACTGATGTTGCCCGCCTGGACGTCCTCCAGCGAGGTGCGCACGCTCCAGGTGTTCGGCCCCGACTCGTACGACAGGTAGAACGGGCTGTAGTACGTGCCGCTCTGGCTGAGCACCGTACGGTTACCGGTCGTGACGCCTTCGGGGAGCTTCGCCCAGGCCGAGACCGTGTACGAGCCGGCCGTGTTGAGCACCGGCTGGCCAGTGGCCGCGTACCCGGATGTGCCGTTGAGAGTCAGGGCGTTGCCCGCGACCCCGGCGGCGCCCGCCGTGGCCCCGCTGTGCAGAGTCAGTGGCTGCTCGGTGGCCGCTCCAACGGTCTCGGAGTCCTTTGCCTCCTCGTCGAGCGGGAAGACCGCGCGGGCCGGGCGACCGCTGGTGAGGTCCTGGCCCTGCTGGAGTCGCGACGCCTCCGCTGCGCTGAGGGCCCGGTCGAAGATCCGCAGATCGTCGATGGTGCCGGGGAAGAACGACTTGCGGGTGCCGCTGTAGATGCCGGCGCCCAGTTGCAGGCCCCGGCGGGCCTCCCAGGGGGTGGAGTACGCGGTGAAGCCGGCGAGCTTGCCGTTCACGTACAGCCGCAACTGCTTGGCCTTGCCGTCGTACACGCCGACCAAGTGGGCCCATTCGCCCGCCTTGGCGTCTCCCGGCGACGCGGCCATGGCGACGGCGTGAGAGGCACCGGCCTTGTCGGAGGAGTACTGGTTGAACACCCACCGGTCGTAATACGAGGAGTAGTACAGCTCGAAGCCCGGCGAGTGGTTGCCCGGCTGGGCGGCGATGATCGCCGCGCTGTCCGGCATCCGGTCGAGGCGGGCCCAAGCCGCGACGGAGAAGCTCTCCGAGGTGTCGACCACGGTGAGGTCGGAGTCGGCGTACCCGGACGTGCCGTCGAAGTGGAGGGCGGTGCCCGTGCGGCCCTCGGCGCCGAGCGTGGCGCCGCCGTGCAGGCGCACGGTCCGCGGGGACGTCGTACCGGCGGCCGTGGTGGCACCGGCGGGCTCGTCGAGGCGCCAGGTGGCCCGCTCGGGCTGCCCGGACTTGACCCGGAACTGGTAGGTGCGTATCTCGGAGCCGTTGCCCGCCTGGTCGAACGCCTGCGCGGTGACGAAGTTCAGGCCCGGCTTGGCCGGCAGCAGGTTCACGGACTTGGCGGCGCCTCCGCTGGTGGTGATCTGGTGGGAGCCGGACGGGTCGGTGTTGAAGCCGTAGCGGTAGCGGACCACGTCGGACTCGGGCGAGTCGATCGAGAAGGTGCCGTACTGGCCGACCCCGTCGTGCCACGGGTCCTCCGGGTCCTCCGGGTCGGAGGCCGGGTACTGGCCCGAGGCGATGGCCGGTGCCTTGGGCACGCTGGTGTCGTAGACGAAGTAGCAGCCGGTCGCGTCGCCCGCGTGGGACCAGGGGGAGTGCTGGGCGCCGTCGTACGAACGGACGTACCAGCTGACTGTCTTGTTCTTCGGGACCGACGAAGGCAGGCTGATCGAGAAGCTGGAACCGGACTTCTTGTAGCCGGTCCGGGCGGGCTTCCAGCGGGCGATCATGCCCTTGCCGTCACCGGAGTCCCAGGACGCCTGGAACTCCACCGCGATATTGTCGTCGTCCGGGTCGGTGATGTTGTTCGCGTAGATCTTGCCGAGCGTGCGGACCCGGGGTGCGCTGGCGGGGACCTTGCAGGTGCCGCCGTACTCCATGGCGAGCTGCGACATCTTCACCTGGCGCGGCGGGCGGTTGTACTTCACCCGCAGGTACGCCTTGTCGGAGAACCGCTTCCAGCCATACCGGTCGCTCTCGCTGCCGGCGCGCAGCCCGAACGTCATCGTCGGCCACTTGCCGTTCGCGGCCTCCTGGACCGCCGCCTTCACATCGAACTCGGCGTCCTTGGCGGCGCAGCCCGTGAAGCCGTACGCGAACGAGCTGGACCGCAGTTGCTTGATCCAGAACCCGGAGGCGTTCTGCGAGTTCCACGTCGTCCGGTCCGAGATGTCCTTCGTCCGCCACAGTTCCACCTCGCGCTTCGAGCACGAGGCCGACCAGGTGTTGCGGACCACGAACTCGGCGGACAGGATCGTCTGTCCCGCGTACTTGGAGGTGGGCACCCGGTAGAAGAGCCGCTTGGTGTCGTGCGGGGCGCAGTAGTCCCAGTTGCAGAAGCCGAGGCCGGCGTCGGGCTTGCCGTTGAACTTCCACTGCGGGGATGACGCCCAGTACTTGGACGCCATCGTCCACGCGGTGGCGCGCGGCGTGTACCACTGGGGGTCGATGAACACCGGGTACTTGGTGTCCTTGCCCTTGAGCACGTCCGGGTCGGGCTTGAGTACCAGCTCGCGTCCGCCGGGCGGGAGCTCCACGCCGACGGGGGCGAGCTTGGCGGACTCGGTGGGGCCGGCGTCGGTGGGGCCGGTGGCCTTCGCCGAGAAGACGGCCGTACGGACCTGAGGTGCGCTGTTGCTGTTGCTCGTGTCGTTGCCGTCGCTGGAGTCCCACATCTGCGGCCTTGGCGCCTCGAACACCGCAGTGCCGGCGCCCTTGTCGACGGCGGCCAGGCTGCCGCCCTCGGTCTGTTCGATGTCCATGCCGTCGGCGGCGAGCCTGAGCCGCAGCTCGGCCAGGGTCGGACTGGCAGCGGCCGCCGCACTGTTGACGACGAGCAACTGCGTGAACCCGTCCTCCTGCGCGCCCATTCGCAGATCGACGTCCGGCAGGACGTCCCGGTACGTCGCCGTGGCGCCGTCCAGTTCGGGCGCGGGCAGCGCGCCGGGCCAGGACAACGCCAGCTCGCGGCCCGCCTTGGTCATCCGCACCAGCGGTGCGTCGGTGCCGCCGCCGGAGAACTCCAGCCCGACGGTGGCCACCTTCGGCGCGACCGTGCCGTTGCCGGTCGGCGCCAGGGCCGTGTCGATCGGCTTCCACTCACCGTCGACCCGGGCCCGTACGGGACGTAGGTACTCCCGTCTCTCCAGATCCCCGTCGGGTGTCACGAACACCTCGGCGCTTTCCCCGCGCATCGAGGTGATCTCCACGCTGCGGCCGGTTCGTACGGCCTGCTCCCGTGCCTCGTCCTCGGACAGCGTGGAATCCCCAGAGCTGGTCAGTGCTTTCTGGGTGTCCGGTGCCGCCGAAACGACGCCCGCCGTCGCGGTGGCGGGCAGCAGCCCGACCGCGAGCGCGGAACTGAGAGCGAGTGCGATGGTTCCCCCGACGCCGCGCATACGCGCATGCGTCTGCATCTTCACATTCCCCCGCATCATGAAAAGCTTATGAAGTTATTGTGGTCGTAGGGAACTTATCTCACTCCTACAACTTCAGTCCAGGAAGATCCGCCGTGCGAAAGCAGGCGAGCGGGGCCAGTCCAGGACGACGTCACGGTGTGGAAGGGTACGAAGCCGTGCATGCCATGGAGTTGGAAATCGGTCTGTACGACTGGTCCGCGCTCCCCTGCCGCAGGTGCAAGTCCGCGGATCACGTCCCCGGGGAACTGTTGCGGATGGCCCGTGCGCGGACGCGGGAGGAGGCCAGGCCGAGGGACATCGAGTTCCATGTGCTCCAGGAGATCTGGGCGACACCGACCGTGGTGCCCGTCGCCCGGGTGCTGATGGCCGCTCTGGCGGACCGGACCATCCCGGCGGCGGCTCAGAACCAGTTCCTGGACCTCCTCTGGTCGTTCGTCATCGTCGACGACGACGACCTCGCCGAGGCGTGCAAGGACGCGGTACGGGCCGGGACCTGGTCGCTGTACCAGGAGATCCTGTCCGGCGAGTCCAAAGGCAGCGCCCTGCTCGCCTACTGGCTGGTGAAGGAGGTCGAGACGGCTCCGGCGCGGGTGGAGCGGCTCCTTGAGGTGGCGCGGCACATGCTGCCTGAGGACCTCTGCGAGGACGACGAGGACTAGTCGGCCGACCAATGGGAAGCGGGGAACGGGCAGGACTCACGCCGAGAGGCGGGGTCCTGCCCGCTCTGTTTCATGCCGCGGGCCCGCCGATGAGCATGGTCGGCGCGCCCGCCACCCGAGTGAGGAACACCGTCGCCGAGTTCGGCCCCTGCGGCTTGACCTTCCTGCGCAGTTCCTCCGGCTCCACGGCCGAGCCGCGCTTCTTCACCGTCAGGACGCCGACCTCGCGCTCCCGCAGCAGGGCCTTCAGCTTCTTGACGTTGAAGGGGAGGTGGTCGGTGATCTCGTAGGGGGTGGCGTACGGGGTGGGCCGCAGCTCGTCGGCGGTGACGTAGGCGATGGTCGCGTCGATGAGCCCGCCGGCCAGCTGCTCGGCGACGTCGGCGACCAGGTGGGCGCGGATGACGGCGCCGTCCGGTTCGTAGAGGTAGCGGCCGAGGAGGCGGACCGGTGGGTCGGGCAGGCCGGCGCCGAGGAGGGTGTGCCGGCCGGGGAGGAGGGTGGCGCGTACGGCGCCGGGCTCCGTGCCGAACCACAGCACGGCCTCCTTCACGTCCCCGCCGTCGGAGATCCACTCGGCCTCGGCGTCGTCGGGGATCGCCTCGTGCGGGATGCCGGGGGCGATCTTGAGCGCCGCCCTGGGGGCCGTGCGGGCCGCGCCGATCGCCCAGGACAGGGGCGGGGAGTACGCCTCGGGGTCGAAGACACGGCCCCGGCCCCGGCGTCGGGCCGGGTCGACGAAGACGGCGTCGAAGCCGGCCGTGTCGACCTCCGTCACATCCGCCTCGCGGACCTCGATCAGGTCCCCGAGCCCGAGTTCCTCGGCGTTCGCCCGGGCCGTCGCCGCCGTCGCCGGGTCGCGGTCCACGGCGAGGACGCGGATCCCGGCCCGGGCGAGGGCGATCGCGTCCCCGCCGATCCCGCAGCACAGGTCGGCGACGGACCGCACGCCCAGCGCCTGGAAGCGCTCCGCCCGGTACGCCGCCACGCTCGCCCGCGTCGACTGCTCCACCCCGTTGGGCGTGAAGAACATGCGGTGCGCGTCCTCGGCGCCGAACTTCACCTCCGCCCGCTGCCGCAGCCGGGCCTGGCCGAGCGCCGCGGACACCAGGTCGGCGGGGTGGTCGCGGCGCAGCCGCGTGGCCACGGCCAGTTCGTCGGCGGGGCGTGTGCCGCGCACCTCGTCGAGGAGGGCACGGCCCTCGGGGGTCAGCAGGGAGGCGAGGTCGTTCACCGGCTCATTGTGGGCCAGTCGGTGGATGGTGCGCTTCCGGTGGCGGTGTCGGACCGGGGGAGAGGGGCGGGGCTGGGAGGATCCGGCGCCATGGGAGTCGTACGACAAAACGATAAAAAGCGGGCGTTGTCGGTGCGGCGGGCCGGGGTCGGTGTGCTCGCCCTGGTCGCCGTCGTGTCCGGCTGCGCGGAGGGCGACGGGGCCTCCGGCGCCCCTCCCGCCGCCGGGCAGCAGGCCGGGCCGGGGCAGCCGGGGCGCGCGCTCAGCGCGTACGCCGAACGGCTGAAAGCCGCGCACGCGCAGCGGGTCGCCGCGGCCAAGCGCTGGGGACTGAAGCGGGTCCCGCTCACGCCGCCGGCGCCGCCCCCGAAGAAGCCGCACATCACCACCCGCAAGGGCTTCGAGGTCGACGACCACGAGGAACTCGGCCTGCCGCCGGTCTTCACCACCGTCCCCACCAAGGACAAGGTCGTCTTCCTCACCATCGACGACGGCGCCGAGAAGGACCCGGCGTTCCTGCGGATGATGACCGAGCTGGACGTGCCGTACACCGCCTTCCTCTCCGACTACCTGGTCAAGGACGACTACGGCTACTTCGCGAAGATGCAGAAGGCCGGCGTCGTCCTCAACAACCACACGCTCCACCACCCCTACCTGCCCGCGCTGTCGTACAGCCGTCAGAAGCGTGAGATCTGCGGCATGCAGGACGTGATCGAGAAGCGCTACGGCACCCGGCCGGCCCTCTTCCGCCCGCCCTTCGGCAACTACAACCAGGACACCCTGCGGGCCGCGAAGACGTGCGGCGTGAAGTACGCCCCGCTGTGGAACGAGGAGGTCTTCGTCGACCGCTGGGAGTACCGCGAGTGGGACCGCGACCTCCACCCCGGCGACATCGTCCTCAGCCACTTCCGGGGCCGGGACCACTGGAAGGGCACCATGCCCGAGATGGTCCGCCGGTTCCTGGACATGGTCACGGCGAAGGGGTACGCCGTGGCCCGCCTGGAGGACTACCTGTGAGGGCCCGCGGGTTGGCCGCCCTCGTGCTGGCGGCGGCCGCCCTGACGGGCTGCGCCCGGCCGACGGACGTCCGCCCCCTGGCCGGCCCCCCGGCCTCCCCGGCCCTTCCGCCGGTCGTCGACCGCGTCCCCACCGACCACAAGGTCGTCTTCCTCACCTACGACGACGGCGCCGAACGCGACCCCCGCTTCATCGACATGGTCCGGCAACTGCGGCTCCCCGTCAGCATGTTCCTCACCGACAGCGTGGCCGGCCCCGGGTACGGCCACTTCGCCCGGCTGCGGTCCGTGGGCGCGACCCTGCAGAACCACACCCTCGACCACGCCGCCCTGCGCGGACTGCCGTACGCCGGCCAGCGCGCCGAGATCTGCGGCCAGCAGCACAAGCTCAGGTCCCGCTTCGGCGTCCGCCCCCGCCTCTTCCGCCCGCCCTACGGCGCCTACGACACCACCACCCTGCGCGCCGCCGCCGACTGCGGCATCGCGGCGGTGGTGCTCTGGCGCGCCTCGATGGGACCGGCCGACCTCAGCTTCACCCACGGCCCGCACCGGCTCCTGCCCGGCGACATCATCGCCGTGGACCCCGACGAGCTGGGCCCTGGCCTGCGGGAACGCACGACGCGACTGCTGCGGGAAGTGCGGGAGCGAGGGCTGCGGGTGGGGCGCCTGGAGGACTACCTGTAGCGCCGCGCCACCACGAATTAGCAGTCCGCTTGACCGAGTGCTAATCACGGTCATAGTCTCGGCTCTGGCACTCACCACTGGAGAGTGCCAACAACGCGACGGGCAGGTCCGGCACCCGCGACGACGGATCGACCTGGTCGCCACCTCAGACAGTTAACCCCGTGAGATCTCCGAAGGGGGAGGTCGGATCGTGACGACCGCCAGCTCCAAGGTTGCCATCAAGCCGCTTGAGGACCGCATCGTGGTCCAGCCGCTCGACGCCGAGCAGACCACGGCCTCTGGCCTGGTCATCCCGGACACCGCGAAGGAGAAGCCCCAGGAGGGCGCCGTCCTCGCCGTGGGCCCGGGCCGCTTCGAGAACGGCGAGCGTCTGCCGCTCGACGTCAAGGTCGGCGACGTCGTCCTCTACAGCAAGTACGGCGGCACCGAGGTGAAGTACAACGGCGAGGAGTACCTCGTCCTCTCGGCTCGCGACGTGCTCGCGATCATCGAGAAGTAATTCACCCAGCTTTTCCTGATCTGCGCCCCTGGTCCCCGCTGATGCCGGGCGGCGAGGGGCGCATTTCGTTAACCGAGTTTTCCGAGAGGGCTGAACCGCTCCCATGGCGAAGATCCTGAAGTTCGACGAGGACGCCCGTCGCGCCCTCGAGCGCGGCGTCAACAAGCTGGCCGACACGGTCAAGGTGACGATCGGCCCCAAGGGTCGCAACGTCGTCATCGACAAGAAGTTCGGCGCCCCGACCATCACCAACGACGGCGTGACCATCGCCCGTGAGGTGGAGATCGAGGACCCGTACGAGAACCTCGGCGCCCAGCTCGTGAAGGAGGTGGCGACCAAGACCAACGACATCGCGGGTGACGGTACGACCACCGCCACGGTGCTCGCCCAGGCGCTCGTCCGCGAGGGTCTGAAGAACGTCGCCGCCGGCGCCTCCCCGGCCGCCCTGAAGAAGGGCATCGACGCGGCCGTCGCCGCCGTCTCCGAGGACCTCCTCGCCTCGGCCCGCCCGATCGAGGAGAAGTCCGACATCGCCGCCGTGGCCGCGCTGTCCGCCCAGGACCAGCAGGTCGGCGAGCTGATCGCCGAGGCGATGGACAAGGTCGGCAAGGACGGTGTCATCACCGTCGAGGAGTCCAACACCTTCGGTCTGGAGCTGGACTTCACCGAGGGCATGGCCTTCGACAAGGGCTACCTGTCGCCGTACTTCGTGACGGACCAGGAGCGCATGGAGGCCGTCCTGGAGGACCCGTACATCCTCATCAACCAGGGCAAGATCTCCTCCATCGCCGACCTGCTGCCCCTGCTGGAGAAGGTCATCCAGACCAACTCCTCCAAGCCGCTGCTGATCATCGCCGAGGACGTCGAGGGCGAGGCCCTGTCGACCCTCGTCGTCAACAAGATCCGCGGCACCTTCAACGCGGTCGCCGTGAAGGCCCCGGGCTTCGGTGACCGCCGCAAGGCGATGCTGCAGGACATGGCGATCCTCACCGGCGCCACGGTCATCTCCGAGGAGGTCGGCCTCAAGCTCGACCAGGTCGGCATCGACGTGCTCGGCTCCGCCCGCCGCGTCACCGTCACCAAGGACGACACCACGATCGTCGACGGCGCCGGCAAGTCCGAGGACGTCCACGGCCGCGTCGCCCAGATCAAGGCCGAGATCGAGAACACCGACTCCGACTGGGACCGCGAGAAGCTCCAGGAGCGCCTCGCGAAGCTGGCCGGCGGCGTGTGCGTGATCAAGGTCGGCGCCGCCACCGAGGTGGAGCTGAAGGAGAAGAAGCACCGTCTGGAGGACGCCATCTCCGCGACCCGCGCCGCGGTCGAGGAGGGCATCGTCTCCGGTGGTGGCTCCGCTCTGGTCCACGCCGTGAAGGTCCTGGAGGGCAACCTCGACAAGACCGGCGACGAGGCCACCGGTGTCGCCGTGGTCCGCAAGGCCGCCGTCGAGCCGCTGCGCTGGATCGCGGAGAACGCCGGCCTGGAGGGCTACGTCATCGTCTCCAAGGTCGCCGAGCTGGAGAAGGGCAACGGCTACAACGCCGCCACCGGCGAGTACGGCGACCTGGTCAAGGCCGGCGTCATCGACCCGGTCAAGGTCACCCGCTCCGCCCTGGAGAACGCCGCCTCCATCGCCTCCCTCCTGCTGACGACCGAGACCCTGGTCGTCGAGAAGAAGGAAGAGGAGGAGCCGGCCGCCGCGGGTCACTCCCACGGCCACGCCCACTGACGTACGTCAGCGTCGAGGCACGGCACCCGCGAGGTGCCGGGCCTCGCCCGTACCCGGGCTACTCGCCGAGCACCCCCAACTGCTCCATCAGCCCCGCCCGGTCGTACTGCCACCAGCCCTCGCAGATCTTCCCGTCCCGGAAGCGCTGCCAGGTCGTGCCGGTCATGGTGACGTCCTGGCCGGTCGGAGGGATGCCGAGGAAGTCGCCGTGGTGGCGGGCGCTCCACGCCCAGCGGGTGCACACCCGGTCCCCCTGAGCCATCTGGTCGTCGACGCGGAACGCGAAGTCGAACGCCTCACGCCAGCCGGCGTACTGCTCACGCAGCCCGTCGAGACCCCGCACCGGCTCCGGGTAGGACGGGTCGTGGTCCACGTAGTCGTCCGTGCAGTGGTCGGCCAGCGCCTCCGGCTCCATCCGCCCCATGGCCTGGAAGAACGCCCGCGCGGCCAGCGTGTTCAGCTGCTCGTCCCGTACGACGTCCAGATCCGTGAAGGTCGGCGTCTCGTCGCACAGGGCGACCATCTCCTGGAAGATCCGGTCGGTCTCCGGCAGCCGCGAGTTCCGCATCGCCTCCTCGTACGACGGAAACTCCACGATCTCGACGAAGTGCGACGCGTCGGACCGGTCCTTGCCGATGATGTCGTGCGTCGCCGTCCGCTTGCCCCGGGTCTGCTCGACCCACCTGTCCATCAGCCGGTTCATCTCGTCGAACCGGTTGGTCCTGCAGTCGATGAGCTGTACGAAGGTCATGGTGCCGCCTCCGGTCCCCCCGGTTCCGGTACCGTCACGCCCATTTTCCCACCGGGCCGTGGCATCACCCGCTCACCGCGGGCCGTACTTGCGCCCCGCCCGCGAGCTCACCCCGCCCAGCACCCCCCGCGGCACCAGCTTCGCCGCGCCCATCAGCGCCTTGTAGCGCGGGTCCGGGACCGACAGCGACTTTCCGCGCGCCAGGTCCTCCAGCGCCGCCGCGACCAGCTTGTCCGCGTCCAGCCACATCCAGCCGGGAATGTTGTCGGTTCCCATGCCGGCCCGCTGGTGGAACTCGGTGCGCACGAAACCGGGGCACAGCGCCATCAGCCGTACGCCACTGCCCGCCAGGTCCCGCGCCGCGCCCTGCGTGAACTGCACGACCCACGCCTTGGACGCCCCGTACGTCCCGCGCGGCAGGAACGCTGCCACCGACGCCACATTGATCACACCGCCGCGGCCGCGCCCCTGCATCGCCTCGGCCGCGGCCGACGTCAGCCGCAGCACCGCCTCGCAGTGCACCTTGAGCATCCGCAGCTCATCGGTCATCGGTACGTCGAGATAGCGGCCCTTGTTGCCGAAGCCCGCGTTGTTGATCAGCAGGTCGACGGGGTTGCGGCGGTCGCGGAGCCGGTCCGCGACCGCCTCGATGCCCTCGTCGGTCGCGAGGTCGGCGGTCCGTACCTCCGCCTCGATGCCGTGCCGGTCGTGCAGTTCGGTCGCCTGCCGCCGCAGCCGCTCGGTGTCCCGCGCGACGAGCACCAGATCGTGCCCGTCCGCCGCGAGGCGCCGCGCGAACGCGGCACCGATACCCGCCGTCGATCCCGTAATGAGAGCCGTTGTCATGGCTGAAGAGTAGTGACTCGTGCCAGACCCGCCGGAAGCACGCACTCCCTTCTGACGGGGGCTCAGCCGGCGTGTTTCTCGACGTACGCGCGGGCCGCCGCCAGCGACTCCGGGTGCAGCGCCTCGCCCGCCGCCAACAGCCGTGGCAGCAGGGTCCGTTCGGTGGTGGAGGCGCGGAACTGGAGCGAGACCGTCACCTCGTGGTCGGGCCGGTGCACGATCTCGATCGCGTCGCCCGCCCGGATCTCACCGGGCCGGATCACCCGCAGATACGCGCCCGGCGCACCCTTGGCGGTGAACCGCTTCACCCACCGCTCCTCACCCAGATGGCCCTGGAAGACGGAGCAGGGTACGCGGCCGGACGTCACCTCCAGCACCACCTCGGGCCCGATCCGCCAGCGCTCGCCGATCAGCGCGCCCGAGACGTCCAGGCCCTCGGTGGTGAGGTTCTCGCCGAACACGCCGTTCGGCAGGGTCCGGCCCAGCTCGCGCTCCCAGGCGTCGAGCTCCTCGCGGGACATCGCGTAGACGGCCTGGTCGTCGCCGCCGTGGTGCTGTCTCTTGCAGACCGCGTCCCCGGCCAGCCCGCTCCCGCCGACGCCCTTCGGCCCGGGCGCCGCCACCTGCACCGGCCCCCGCACCGGCCGCTTGTCGATCCCGGTCAGACCCTCGGGATTGTCCGTGTACGGCACGGCCTTCGGCCGGCCCACGTTGACGGAGAGAAGCTTCATGGACGTCACCGTAAGCGACCTTACGTCAAAGGGCCGACGCATTATTCGCCACCGTACCCAAGCTCCCCTTATGCTCAGAGGGTGATCGAGGCCCGACATCTCCGCGTGCTGCGCGCCGTCGCCGCCACCGGCTCCTTCTCGGCGGCGGGGCGGGAGCTGGGCTGCACCCAGCCCGCCGTCAGCCAGCAGATGAAGGCCCTGGAGTCGTCCGTTGGCACCCCGCTGCTGGTGCGCAGCGGCCGTGAGATGCGGCTGACCCAGGCGGGCGAGGCGCTCGTCCGGCATGCCACGGGCATCCTCGCCGGGCTGACGGCCGCCGAGGAGGAGGTCGCCGCGATCGCCGGGCTGCGGGCCGGCCGGGTGCGGCTGGTGTCCTTCCCCAGCGGCAGCTCCACCCTGGTCCCCACGGCCCTGGCCGCGCTGCGCGCCGCCCACCCCGGCACCCGGGTCTCGCTGGAGGAGGCCGAGCCGCCCGAGTCGGTCGACAAGCTGCGCGCCGGCGACTGTGACCTCGCGCTCGCCTTCCGCTACGGGGGCGGTGCGGGCGCCCCGGGTGAGTGGGAGGACCTCGTCGTACGACCGCTGCTGACGGACCGTCTGGTCGGGCTCGTGCCCGAGCGGCACCGGCTCGCCCGCGCGGACTCCGTGGCCATCGGCGACCTGGCCGACGAGCCGTGGATCGCGGGCTGCCCGCGCTGTCGTGGGCAGTTGGTGGACGTGTGCGAGAGCGCCGGCTTCACGCCCCGTATCGACTTCGCCACCGACGACTATCCGGCGGTCGTCGGCCTCGTGGGCGCGGGTCTCGGCGTGGCCGTGCTGCCCCAGCTCGCGGTGGCGTCGGTACGGCCCAGAGGCGCGCGGACGGTGACGCTGGAGCCGGCGGTGCGCCGGGAGATCGTCGCGCTCACGCTGCCCGACCTGGCCCAGGTGCCGGCGGTGGCGGCGACGCTGGACGAGCTGCAGAGGGCGGCCGGCGCTCTGGGGCAGTGAAAACGGAGGGCGCCGGGTGTGCGCCCTCCGTTGGGGAAACGTTCCTTCAGTTGTTCGACGCGGCGTCTCTGCCACCGGCCGCCGTCGCTGTCACGAGGCGGTTGCGTGCCCGCCCCATGAGTTCCTCGCGCTCGTCCTCGGTCAACCCGCCCCACACGCCGTACGGCTCGCGGACCGTCAGTGCGTGTGCCGCGCACTGCGCGCGGACGGGGCACCTCATGCAGACCTCCTTGGCCGAGTTCTCGCGAGCGCTCCGTGCCGCCCCGCGCTCGCCCTCCGGATGGAAGAAGAGCGAGCTGTCCACCCCGCGGCAGGCAGCCAGCAGCTGCCAGTCCCACAGGTCCGCGTTCGGTCCGGGAAGGCGGGAGAAATCTGCCATTGCGTGACCCCTTGCAGCCGTTCTGAGCGGATACGGTGCCCACGACCGTACAACTACGATCTAAGGAGATGAAAATATGACTCATTGCGAATCTAGCCTCAGACACCAGGAAAGGGGAAGAAATAGGGCTGAACGGGGCATGGGTTGTGATGAAAGCTTGAGGGTCCGCTGCGCCTGTCGGCCCCGTGTCCGCGTCCTCACGTAGAGTGCCGAAGACTGCATGCAACCCCGTAACTCTTTCGAGTGACCGTCGTTGAGAGTGCGAGGCGGTTGAAAACACAAACGCTCGGGCAGGTGTCCGAGACGGTCGACCGCACAGGTGACGATTCGTACCAGCCTGGAGGCACAAGGTGACGCGCATCAGCTGCGGAGGACGGTCATGACTTCCGTCCTCGTCTGTGACGACTCCCCGCTTGCCCGAGAGGCGCTGCGCCGCGCGGTCGCGACCGTGCCCGGCGTCGAGCGCGTGACGACGGCGGCCAACGGCGAGGAAGTCCTCCGCCGCTGGGGCGCCGACCGCTCCGACCTCATCCTGATGGACGTGCGCATGCCCGGACTGGGCGGCGTCGAGACCGTACGGCGGCTGCTGTCCGCAGACCCTGGTGCGCGGATCATCATGCTGACCGTCGCGGAGGACCTCGACGGCGTGGCGCTCGCCGTGGCCGCCGGTGCCCGCGGCTACCTCCACAAGGACGCCTCCCGCGCCGAGTTGCGGGCGACCGTCACCCAGGCCCTCGCCGACCCGACCTGGCGACTGGCCCCGCGCCGGCTCCGCTCGGCCGAGATGGGCGCGGCACCGACGCTCACCGCGCGTGAGATCCAGGTCCTGGAAGGCATGAGCCATGGCCGCTCCAACGCGGAGATCGGCCGCGAACTGTTCCTCTCCGAGGACACCGTCAAGACCCACGCACGACGTCTGTTCAAGAAGCTCGGCGCGTCCGACCGGGCCCACGCGGTGGCGCTGGGCTTCCGGTGGGGGTTGGTGCGGTAACGCTCCCCTGGTGCCTTGTTCGCTGCCGGAAGCGGGTGGTCCTGTGGTCACGCGTCCGCGGGCCGAAGGTGGCTGGTCACGCCCCGCGGCGGAGCCGCACGTCGACACCGCCCCGCGCCCCTTTCGGGGCGCGGTGTGAGCCGCCCCTCGGAGGCACGGTGCTCGTTTCGGCGCGGATGCCGCATCCTTGAGGTGTGGAGTTCCTCGGGGACGAGTCGGTCGAGCGGGAGGGGAGGGCGCAGGGTATGAGTTCCGGCGCACCTGCTCATAACGCTTCGGTGCACAACGACGAGCGCGGTGCCGCGCGCCGCGCGGCAGCAGGGCACCATGGACCGATGCGCGACGACGAGGCGGCGAATCCTGCCCAGGGGGCGATCGGCGGCCTCGTGCTTCGCGCCGTCGACGGCGACGAGCAGGCCACCCACGACCTGCTCGCCCATGTCCACCCCCTGGCGCTGCGCTACTGCCGCACCCGGCTGTCCCGGCTCCCCGGCGACGCCCGCCACTTCGTCGAGGACCTCGCCCAGGAGGTCTGCGTCGCCGTCCTCCTCGCCCTGCCGCGCTACAAGGACACCGGCCGCCCCTTCGAGGCGTTCGTCTTCGCCATCGCCGCGCACAAGGTCGCCGATCTCCAGCGGGCCGCGATGCGCGGTCCCGGCTCCACGGCGGTCCCGTCGGACGAGATGCCCGAGCGGCCCGACGACTCGCTCGGCCCCGAGGAGCGCGCCCTGCTCAGCAGCGACGCCGAGTGGGCGAAGAAGCTGCTGGCCAACCTCCCGGAGAACCAGCGCGAACTGCTCCTGCTGCGGATCGCGGTGGGCCTGACGGCCGAGGAGACGGGCCAGATGTTGGGAATGTCACCCGGGGCGGTCCGGGTGGCGCAGCACCGGGCGCTGAGCAGACTGCGGGCGCTGGCGGAGCAGTAGGAACGCAGGAACAGCACGGTGAACGGCGCCTTGGTTGAACAGGCGACCAGCTGTTTCCGTACGAACATACGAAGCCGAGAGCGGTCCACAGCCGTGGAATGAGACGGGCCCATCTCCCGTTAGCATGGACATCCGCACCGATCAAGGCCATTTGGGGAAGGTGTCATGACTGCCAACGTCGACGGAGTGCCCGACAAATTCGCGACGCTCGGGCTGACCTACGACGACGTGCTGCTGCTGCCGGGCCCGTCGGACATGGCACCCGACGAGATCGACACCGCCTCGTACGTCTCCAAGAACGTGCGGGTCAACATCCCGCTCCTGTCCGCCGCCATGGACAAGGTCACCGAGTCGCGCATGGCGATCGCGATGGCCCGCCAGGGCGGCGTCGGCGTACTGCACCGCAATCTGTCCATCGAGGACCAGGCCAACCAGGTCGACCTGGTCAAGCGCTCCGAGTCCGGCATGGTGACCGACCCGATCACCATCCACCCGGACGCCACGCTCGCCGAGGCCGACGCGCTGTGCGGCCGGTTCCGCATCAGCGGTGTGCCGGTCACCGACGGCGACAAGAAGCTGCTCGGCATCGTCACCAACCGCGACATGGCCTTCGAGTCGGACCGCTCACGCCGGGTGCGTGAGGTCATGACGCCGATGCCGCTGGTCACCGGCAAGGTGGGCATCTCCGGCGTCGAGGCCATGGAGCTGCTGCGCAAGCACAAGATCGAGAAGCTGCCGTTGGTCGACGACGAGGGCGTCCTCAAGGGCCTGATCACCGTCAAGGACTTCGTCAAGGCGGAGAAGTACCCGAACGCCGCGAAGGACGCCGAGGGCCGTCTCATCGTCGGCGCCGCGGTCGGTGTCGCCGGTGACGCCTTCGAGCGCGCCCAGGCACTGATCGAGGTCGGCGTCGACTTCATCGTCGTGGACACCGCGCACGGCCACTCCCGCCTGGTCGGCGACATGATCGCCAAGATCAAGTCCAACTCGGCCGGCGTCGACGTCATCGGCGGCAACGTCGCCACCCGCGACGGCGCCCAGGCTCTCGTCGACGCGGGCGCCGACGGCATCAAGGTCGGTGTCGGCCCCGGCTCCATCTGCACCACCCGCGTGGTAGCCGGCGTCGGCGTCCCGCAGGTCACCGCCATCTACGAGGCCGCGCTCGCCGCGAAGGCGGCCGGTGTCCCGGTCATCGGCGACGGCGGCCTGCAGTACTCCGGCGACATCGCCAAGGCCCTCGTCGCGGGCGCCGACACGGTGATGCTGGGCTCGCTGCTCGCGGGCTGCGAGGAGTCGCCGGGCGAGCTGATGTTCATCAACGGCAAGCAGTTCAAGTCGTACCGCGGCATGGGCTCGCTGGGCGCCATGCAGACCCGCGGCGACCGCAAGTCGTTCTCCAAGGACCGCTACTTCCAGGAGGGCGTCGCCTCCGACGAGCAGCTGATCCCCGAGGGCATCGAGGGCCAGGTGCCCTACCGCGGCCCGCTGTCCTCCGTCGTGCACCAGTTGGTCGGCGGCCTGCGCCAGTCGATGTTCTACGTCGGCGGCAGGACGGTCCCCGACCTCCAGGCGAACGGCCGCTTCGTCCGTATCACCTCGGCGGGTCTGAAGGAGTCCCACCCGCACGACATCCAGATGACGGTCGAGGCACCGAACTACAGCCGTAAGTAGTCGCCAGGCCACACCAGGGCGGTCCCGGATGCTCCGGGGCCGCCCTTGTCGTGCCCGTCGGCGATACTGGAAGACGCTGAAACGCATCAGGGAAAGGCCACACATCGTGACTGAGATCGAGATCGGGCGCGGCAAGCGCGGCCGCCGGGCGTACGCGTTCGATGACATCGCCGTCGTGCCGAGCCGCCGTACGCGGGACCCGAAGGAGGTCTCGATCGCCTGGCAGATCGACGCCTACCGCTTCGAGCTGCCCTTCCTGGCCGCCCCCATGGACTCGGTCGTCTCCCCGGCCACCGCGATCCGCATCGGCGAGCTCGGCGGCCTCGGCGTGCTCAACCTCGAAGGTCTGTGGACACGGTACGAGGACCCGCAGCCGCTGCTGGACGAGATCGCCGGGCTGCCCGCCGAGACGGCCACCCGGCGCCTGCAGGAGATCTACGCCGCGCCGATCAAGGAGGAGCTGATCGGGCAGCGCATCAAGGAGGTGCGCGACTCGGGCGTGGTCACCGCCGCCGCGCTCTCCCCGCAGCGCACGGCCCAGTTCTCCAAGGCCGTCGTGGACGCGGGCGTGGACATCTTCGTCATCCGCGGTACGACGGTGTCGGCGGAACACGTCTCCGGCTCGCACGAGCCGCTGAACCTGAAGCAGTTCATCTACGAACTCGACGTCCCGGTGATCGTCGGCGGCTGCGCCACCTACACGGCGGCGCTGCACCTGATGCGCACCGGTGCCGCGGGCGTGCTCGTCGGCTTCGGCGGCGGCGCCGCGCACACCACGCGCAGTGTGCTGGGCATCCAGGTGCCGATGGCGACGGCGGTCGCGGACGTGGCGGCGGCACGGCGGGACTACATGGACGAGTCCGGCGGCCGGTATGTGCACGTCATCGCGGACGGCGGGGTCGGCTGGTCCGGCGACCTGCCCAAGGCGATCGCCTGCGGCGCCGACGCCGTGATGATGGGCTCCCCGCTGGCCCGCGCGACCGACGCGCCGGGCCGGGGCCACCACTGGGGCATGGAGGCCGTCAACGAGGAGCTGCCGCGCGGCAAGAAGGTCGACCTGGGCACGGTCGGCACCATCGAGGAGGTGCTGACGGGGCCGTCGCACACCCCCGACGGCTCGATGAACTTCTTCGGCGCGCTGCGGCGGGCCATGGCGACCACCGGCTACAGCGAGCTGAAGGAGTTCCAGCGCGTCGAGGTCACGGTCGCGGACTCGCAGCACCGGCACTGACGCCCCGAGGACGGCGAAGGGGCCGGTCACCCGGGGTGGGTGACCGGCCCCTCGTGCTGTGCGGCGGCGCTTACGCGGCGGCCTTCTTCGCGCCGGAGAACGACGCGATGGCGGCGAGCGCGAAGAACAGGAAGGTCATCCCGTCGGAGTCTTCCTTCCAGACCTCGTGCACATCGCTGAAGTGCTGGAAGAACACCTCGGTGAAGCCGAGGTCGAACTCCTTGGTGACGAGGACGGCCACGCCGACCATCTGGCCGATGTAGACCGCGCCCAGAGCCAGCACGGCGCCGATCACTGCGAGGGCGGGGTTGCGGCCGCCGACCTTTCCGGCCACCAGGCCGATGGCGAAGCCGACGCCGATGGCCGCCCAGCCGATCTCGCGCTCGGTGGCGCCGATGATGGCGCCGTAGACACCGGCGACGACCAGGGCGGTGCCGAGGGCGGCCACCAGGCCGAGGCCGATGTTGTTGCGCACCGGGGCGGGCGGCGGCGGTACGGCGCCCGGCTGCTGGGCGAACGGGTTGCCCGGCGTGGGGTGCGGGGCGTAGGGAGCGCCGGGGGCGGGCTGCTGGGGGTACGGGGCGGCGGCCGGGGGCTGCTGCTGGGCGTACGGGTTGCCCTCGGTGGGCTGGTGCGGCGGCGGCGGAGTTGGTTGGGTCATGACAGCTGGTTCCCCCCACGGGACCGGAGACGACTGAGCGGTGGATTCCGCGCACGACTGTGCGAAGAGTCGCCGCAGAGTAGCAGGCGTTCGCTGCCCTCTTCATCTGCGAATTCGCTCCCGGGGGCGGGGACATGGCCGTGGTCAGAGCCGGTGGGCCGCGCCCGTCGGGGTCGCCCCGCGGGTGTCCAGGAGCAACTGCGCCTTCACGGAGAGACCCTGGAGGTCGTACGTGCGGTGCTGCTGGAGCAGGATCGTCAGGTCGGCGTCGGCGGCGGCCTCGTAGAGGGAGTCGACGCGGGTGACCGGGCGGTCCAGGACGTTCCAGGACGGGATGTGCGGGTCGTGGTAGCTGACCTGGGCGCCGAGTTCCATGAGGCGGATCGCGATCTCGCGCGCGGGGGTGCCCTGTTGGTCGGCGAGGTCGGGCTTGTAGGTGACGCCGAGGAGCAGGATCCGGGCGCCGCGGGCCGACTTGCCGTGCTCGTTGAGGAGGGTGGCGGCGCGCTGGACGACGTAGCGGGGCATGTGGCTGTTGACCTGCTGGGCCAGTTCCACCATGCGCAGCGGGCCGCCGGGCCGGCCGGTGAGGTCGGTGCGGTCCAGCGGGACGGTGTGGCCGCCGACGCCGGGGCCGGGGCGGAACGCCTGGAAGCCGAACGGCTTGGTCTCCGCGCAGCGGATGACGTCCCACAGGTCGACGCCGAGGTCGTGGCAGAGGACCGCCATCTCGTTGACGAGCGCGATGTTGACGTGCCGGAAGTTGGTCTCCAGCAGCTGCACGGTCTCGGCCTCGCGGGGTCCACGCGCGCGTACCACCTTCTCGGTGAGGCGGCCGTAGAACGCTGCGGCCGACTCGGTGCACGCGGGCGTGAGGCCGCCGATCACCTTCGGGGTGTTGACGGGTGTGAAGACGCGGTTGCCGGGGTCGACCCGGCTGGGGGAGTAGGCGAGCTGGAAGTCGCGGCCCGCGCGCAGGCCGGAGGACTCCTCCAGCAGGGGGCGCAGGAAGTCCTCCGTGGTGCCGGGGTAGACGGGCGACTCCAGGATGACGGTGGTGTGCGGGCGCAGATGGCCGGCGAGGGTGCGCGCCGCCTTCTCCACCTGGCTCAGATCGAGTCCCCCGCCCGGGTCGCGCGGGGCCGGCGCGCAGATCACGGCGGTGCGGACCCGGCCCAGCTGGGCGGGTTCGGTGGTGGGCCGGAAGCCCCCCGAGAGCATCCGGCGTAGTTCGGCCGGGCTGAGCGAGCCCACCTCGGGGCCGGTGGCGTAGCCGAGGGTGGGGATGCCGGCGGTGACGGCGGCCTGGGCCAGCGGCAGGCCGAGCGGGCCGAGTCCGATGACGGCGAGATCTGCGGGCATGGCGTGGGCCGTCCTTCCCAGTAACCGAAGCGGGACAGGTGCGCAAGCCCGGTGGACAGGATGAGCGAGCGCAATGTCAGACTAGGAGTAAATATGACCGTTATGCGGCATTGGCCGGCTGTGTTTCTTCGGCGATCTGCTGTGTTGCCCCGTCGGCCCGCTCCGGGTCCGTGGGAGTTGTCCACAGGTTGGGGGCCGCGTGGTGGCTGAAGTCGGGCAACCCGGTCAGAATCTGGGCATGAGGTAAGGACGACACGGACAGCGGGAGGCAGCGGTGAGGACAGCGGCACTGGGGCCGGCGCAACGGGCCGAATCACTGGCGGCCATGGCCGAGCGCGAACTGGACGTGCTGGTCGTGGGAGGCGGTGTGGTCGGTGCGGGCACCGCCCTCGACGCGGTCACCCGCGGTCTGTCCACCGGCCTGGTGGAGGCACGCGACTGGGCGTCGGGCACTTCGAGCCGGTCCAGCAAGCTGATCCACGGCGGCCTGCGCTATCTGGAGATGCTCGACTTCGCCCTCGTGCGCGAGGCGCTGAAGGAACGCGGCCTGCTGCTGGAGCGGCTGGCCCCCCACCTCGTCCGGCCCGTCCCCTTCCTGTACCCCCTTCAGCACAAGGGCTGGGAGCGGCTGTACGCCGGATCCGGCGTCGCGCTCTACGACGCCATGTCGATGGCCCGCGGACACGGCCGCGGCCTGCCCGTCCACCGTCACCTGAGCCGCCGTCAGGCCCTGCGTGTCGCACCCGCGCTGAAGAAGGAGGCGCTGATCGGCGCGCTGCAGTACTACGACGCGCAGATGGACGACGCGCGGTTCGTCGCCACCCTGGTGCGCACCGCCGCGGCGTACGGCGCGAAGGCCGCCAACCGCGCCCGGGTGACCGGCTTCCTGCGCGAGGGCGAGCGGGTGGTCGGGGCGCGGGTGCAGGACGTCGAGGGCGGCGGGGAGTACGAGATCCGGGCCAAGCAGATCGTCAACGCCACCGGTGTGTGGACCGACGACACGCAGGCGATGGTCGGTTCGCGCGGTCAGTTCCATGTGCGCGCGTCCAAGGGCATCCACCTGGTCGTGCCCAAGGACCGCATCCACTCCACGACGGGCCTGATCCTGCGCACGGAGAAGTCCGTGCTGTTCGTCATCCCCTGGGGCCGGCACTGGATCATCGGCACCACCGACACCGACTGGGACCTCGACAAGGCCCACCCGGCCGCCTCCAGCGCGGACATCGACTATCTCCTTGACCGGGTGAACTCGGTGCTCGCGGTGCCGCTGACCAGGGACGACGTGGAGGGCGTGTACGCGGGCCTGCGACCGCTGCTGGCCGGCGAGTCGGACGCCACCAGCAAACTCTCCCGCGAGCACACCGTCGCCCACCCGGTGCCGGGTCTGGTCGTCGTCGCGGGCGGCAAGTACACGACGTACCGGGTGATGGCGAAGGACGCCGTCGACGAGGCCGTGCACGGGCTCGACCTGCGGGTCGCCGACTGCGTCACCGAGGACGTACCGCTGCTGGGCGCGGAGGGCTACCGGGCGCTGTGGAACGCGCGGGCGCGGATCGCCGCCCGCACCGGACTGCACGTCGTGCGCGTCGAGCATCTGCTGAACCGCTTCGGATCGATGGCCGAGGAGATCCTCGACCTCATCGCCTCCGACCCCTCGCTCGCCGAGCCGCTGCAGTCCGCCGACGACTATCTGCGCGCCGAGATCGTCTACGCCGCCTCCCACGAGGGCGCCCGGCACCTCGACGACGTGCTGACCCGGCGCACCCGTATCTCCATCGAGACCTTCGACCGGGGCACCCGCTGCGCGCGGGAGGCCGCCGAACTGATGGCGCCGGTGCTGGGCTGGGGCAAGGACCAGATCGAACGCGAGGTCGAGCACTACCAGAAACGGGTCGAGGCCGAGCGGGAGTCCCAGCTCCAGCCCGACGACCATACGGCGGACGCGGCACGGCTCGGGGCGCCGGACATCGTGCCTTTGTGAGTCACGCACGGGCCTGTGGTGAGTCACGCTCAGTCCCCGGTGACCAGCGCCCTGTTGCGTGGCCGAAGAGTGTTGTGGGGATTGGCCGGAATACGTCCCCGAGTAGGTGCCCGCAGTGGCCCCCTGGGCATCGAGCACTTGTCGGGTGAGGGACAATGAAGGCTCTGTCAGGGCGGTTTGCTTGAGGGGACGCATGTCGGAGGCGGAGCGGGCGGGGACATCCCGTCAGGACAAGAGCGCACGTCTCCTCGCCGGGCGGTACCGGCTGGGAGACGTACTCGGCCGCGGCGGCATGGGGACGGTGTGGCGCGCCGAGGACGAGACCCTCGGGCGCACCGTCGCCGTCAAGGAGCTGCGGTTCCCGTCGAACATCGACGAGGAGGAGAAGCGCCGGCTCATCACACGGACGCTGCGTGAGGCCAAGGCCATCGCCCGGATCCGCAACAACAGCGCGGTGACGGTCTTCGACGTGGTCGACGAGGACGACCGGCCGTGGATCGTGATGGAACTGGTCGAGGGCAAGTCCCTCGCCGAGGTCATCCGCGAGGACGGCCTGCTCGACCCGCGGCGCGCCGCCGAGGTCGGGCTCGCCATCCTCGACGTGCTGCGCTCGGCGCACCGCGAGGGCATCCTGCACCGCGACGTGAAGCCGTCGAACGTCCTGCTGGAGTCCGGCACCGACCGTGTCGTGCTCACCGACTTCGGTATCGCCCAGGTCGAGGGCGACCCGTCCATCACGTCCACCGGCATGCTCGTCGGCGCCCCCTCCTACATCTCCCCGGAGCGCGCCCGCGGACACCGGCCCGGCCCCGCGGCCGACCTGTGGTCGCTCGGCGGTCTGCTGTACGCGGCGGTCGAGGGCACCCCGCCGTACGACAAGGGCTCGGCGATCGCCACGCTCACCGCGGTGATGACCGAGCCGCTGGAGGAGCCGAAGAACGCCGGTCCGTTGCGCGACGTCATCTACGGCCTGCTCACCAAGGACCCCGCCCGGCGTCTCGACGACGCGGGCGCCCGGGCCATGCTCAACGCGGTGATCCACGCGCCCGGGCCCAGGGACACCGACCCGGCGGACGCGACCAAGGTCGTGCCGCTGCCCGCTCAGCCCGACGGCCCCGGCGACAGGGGGAGTTCGGGGGGCGGCGAGGCGGCCGAGAAGCTGCGGGGGGCGCTGCGGTCGGTACGCAAGGCCGCGGTCGCGGCCGGGGCGGCGACTTCGGCGGCGGCGTCCCGGGGGCGGTCCGGAGGCGGGAGTGGGGCCCCGGCGGGTACGGCAGGTGCTGCGGCGAATGCGGCTGCGGGTGCTGCGGCTACGTCTGGCACGCGGGGCGCTGTGGGTGCGTCAGGTGTGTCCGGTGCCGCGGTGGGGGACGGCTCGGCTGCCACCACTGCCGCCTTCACGGCGCCGACGGCCTCCCCGGGTGTGCCGGGTGCCTCCTCGGGCGCGGCGAGTTTCCCCAGCTCCTCCGGCGCCGCCGGTGCTGAGGCGAACCGTCCCGGCGGCGGCCGGAGTTCCGGTTGGCCCGTGATGACTCCGCCGGCCGATCTGCCGCCGCCCCGGCCGGTGCCCAGGGCGCCGCTGACCGATGTGGTGCCGAAGCGGACGCTGGTGATCATCGCGGTGGTGGCCGTGCTGGCCGTGCTGGGCACGGTGCTGGCCTTCGCGTTGAGCGGCGACGACGACACCAACGGCGCCGGTGACGGCGGTTCACGGGCGGTGGCGAGCGGCAGTGCGAGCGCCGACACCAAGGACGACGAGAAGGGTGGCGCCCACACGGACGGGGCCGCCGAGGAGTCCCCGACGGCAGACGCGTCCGCCGGAACCGGAACCGCCCCGGAGAGCGGCGCCACCGCGACCGGGGGGACCGGCCGGCAGGTGTCGCCCGGTGCCGGCGGTGGCGCGGCGGCCGTGACGACGTACAAGGGCGGCCAGGGCTACTCGATCGGGCTGCCCGCCGGGTGGTCGTTCCAGCGCAACAGCGCGGCGGGGGACCGGTTCACCGGCCCCGACGGGCAGAAGCTGCTGGTCGCCTGGACCAGCACACCGAAGGACGACCCGGTCGCGGACTGGGAGAACCAGGCGCGCTACATGAAGCGCACCGGCTACCAGAAGATCCGGATAGAGGCGGTGGAGTACCGCGACTGGAACACGGCCGACTGGGAGTTCAGCTACCTGGAGAACGGCACCAGGTACCGGACCGTCGACCGGGGCTTCGTGGTCAGCGACCGCCAGGGGTACGCGCTGATGTTCACGGCGAAGGCCGCCGACTGGAGCAGCTCGGAGCGGGTCACGGCCTGGGAAACGTTCACGGAGACCTTCCAGCCCAAGAAGTGATATCCGGCATCCCCTCTTTGCGGGTTGCCTCCGGCACGTATCGTGAGTGCCTGCGGACCGTACGCAGCCGTATGCGCGCGCGGAACGGAACGCGACACGAACGGATTTGACCGACCGGGCGGCCGGGGGAGGCATCGTGGACGACTATGCGGGGCGGGTGCTCGCCGACCGCTACCGCCTGCCGCTGCCGCCCTCCGAGGAGTACGAACTCACCGAGACGCGGGCCTTCGACACCTACAGCGGGCAGGAAGTGCTGGTCCGGCAGGTGCCGTTGCCGGAGGTCGTCGAGGCGGAGGTGCTCGACGCGGAGGGGCTGCCCGACGGGTTCGCGGCGGCACGGGAGCGCGGGGTGCCGGTACGCGGGGCCGCGAGCGCGCGGCGGCCCGCCGACCCCGCCGTGCGGCGGGCCGTGGAGGCGGCGCAGGCCGCGGCGCGGATACCCGACCATCCCCGGCTCGACCAGGTCTTCGACGTGTTCGCCGACGGCGGTTCGCTGTGGGTCGTCAGCGAGTTGGTGGCCGCGCGGCCGCTGGCGGCGCTGCTCGCCGAGCGGACGCTGACGCCGTACCGGGCGGCCGAGGTCGCCTCCGACGTGGTCACGGCGCTGCGGGTGCTGCACGCACACGGCTGGGTGCACCGCAACATCACCGCCCGCACCGTCCTCGTCTGCGACGACGGCCGCGTCATGCTGACCGGCCTCGCGGTCGGCGCGGCGGAGGAGGCGCTGTGCGGCTACGACCCGGTTCCGGCGGAGGACGGGCCACTGCCGGGTGCGGGGGCTCCGGGCGTCCAGGGTCCGGGGGCGGGTACGACGGCTGCCGGTGCCGTGTCCTCCGGCGGAACCGGCGCGCAGGGGATCACCGCGGGCGACGCGGAGGCCGCCCGGCGCGCGGCCATCGAGGCACGGGCGGCCGGCGGGCTGCCACCGGCATCCGCGACCACGTCCAACGAGGCTGCGGCGTCACGGGCGCCGGCCCCCCGGGCCCCGGACACCCACGGCGACATCAGGGCGGCCCGAGCCGGCGCCATCGCCGCATACCGCGCGGGCGCCCGAGCAGCGGCCCGCGTCCAGGAGGCCCAGCAGAACAGCCGAGCCGCACTGCCCGGGGCGCGTACGCCGGGCGAGGACGAGGGCGGCGCCGAGGTGTCGCCGTATGGGGCTCCGGGCGTTGGCGCGGCCGGTGGGTCCCGGAGTGGCCCTGCCGGGTCGTCGCCGTACGCGGACCAAGGCATTGCGACGGCCGGTACGCCCGGGGGCGGCACCGCCGGTGAGCGCGGCGCGTCCGGCGGGGCCGCCGGAGCGGGCGCGGAACCGCCCGGGCAGATCGCCGACCCCTACGGCGTCCGCCGACCGCCGGGTCCCGCTGCCGGGGCCGGAGTTCCGCGCCCCACCGGTCCGGTGCCCCCGGTACCGGCAGGCTTCGAGCCCCGCACCCCGGACGGCTTCGCATCCCCTGCCCTGGGCGACGGGCGACGCCCTGATGGCTTCGCGTCCCAGGGTCCGGGTGAAGGGCGACGCCCCGATGGGTTCGTGTCTCAGGGTTCGGGTGAAGGGGGGCGCGCTGACGGGTTCGTGTCCCAGGGTCCGGGTGAAGGGCGACGCCCCGATGGGTTCGTGTCTCAGAGTTCGGGTGAAGGGGGGCGCGCTGACGGGTTCGTGTCTCAGGGTTCGGGTGAAGGGGGACGTCCAGGCGGCTTCGTCCCCCCGGCCCCCGGCCACGGGCGACGTCCCGCCGGTCTCCTGCCCCCGGGTCCGGTCGAGGGCGTAGGCCACCCCTCCCGTTCCTCCGCCGGAGCTGTCCCCGCCGCGCGTGCGGAAGGTGTCGGCCCCGCCGGCAGCTCCGCTTCCGCCCCCGGTTGGGGAACCCCCGCCGACGGGAAGCCCGGTGCGCGCGGTCCCGCCACCGCGTTGGCCGCTGAGCGGGCGCGGCAGGCGCGGATGGCGGTCGTGGGTCCGGTGACGGAGCGGTGGGCGCCCGAGCAGGCCGGGCCGGTGCACGAGAACTGGCAGCTGGCGGCGCCGATCGGGCCCGCCACCGACCTGTGGGCGCTCGGCGCCCTGCTCTTCAGGGCCGTACAGGGGCATGCGCCGTACCCGGAGGAGTCGACGGCGGAGCTGGTGCAGATGGTGTGCGCGGAGCCCCCCGCGTTCGCCGAGGAGTGCGGGCCGCTCAGGCCGGTCGTGGAGTCGTTGCTGCGTCAGGACCCCACGGAGCGCCCCGACTTCGAGGAGCTGCGCGGCTGGCTGCGCTCCCTCGTGCGGTCGGCGCCCGAGCCGGAGGCCGGCACCCATGTGATCGCCGCGCCGCCCGCCGACCCGACCAGGCTGCCGATCGTCCGCCGCAGGGGCGAGCTGGTGCGCAGACGGCGCGCCGGGCTCCCCGCGCACGCCCGCCACAAGCGCCGGGAGACGGCCCGTTCGCCACGCAGCCTCGGCCGCACGCTGCTGGTGCTGATCCTGCTCGCGCTGGCCGCGGCGATCGCGTACGCCATGCTGTTCATGCCCAAGTCCGGTGACAATGCCGGTGCCGAGCGCACGGGGGGCGTGTCCGCCACCGGCGGCACCGCCGGCGGGCCCCAGTCACCGAGCAGCGAGCCACGCCCCGACGACCAGACCTCACCCGCCCCGCAGAACAGCGGGAGTTCCGCACCCGAGACCCAGTCCGGCGGCGGCGCGGACGTCGCCGACGGGTTCACCCTGCGGACGGACGAGGCAGGCTTCCGCATCGCCGTCGCGAACGGCTGGGACCGCGCGGCGCGGGGCGGCCGGGGCCAGGTCGTGTACTCCCACGCCGGCTTCGAGCTGATCGTGGTCCCCGGGCGGGACTCGGCCGCCGAGTACGGCAGTGACCCGATGGCCTACCAGCGGGAGCGGGAGAGCGAACTGCAGCCCTACCGCGACTCCAGCTGGGCCACCGCCTCCGGGCTGCGGACCACCACGGTGGGCGGACGGACCATGGCCGAGGGCCAGTTCACCTGGACCGGCGGCGACGGGCGGGAGCTGTTCGTGCGCAACCTGGCGATCCTCCTCGACGGGCGGTACCACGTCATCCAGTTGCGCGGCCCGGAGGCCGAACGGGACGAGGTGACCCGGCTGTACGAGCAGGCGTCGTCGACGTACCAGTACACCGGCTGAGCGGAACGGCCGGTTCGGTTCCCGTACGACCGCAGAAGCGACAACCGTCACAGTGTGGTCTCCCTGGCACCGCGCCGGTTTCCCGGATGCGGACCGGTTCTTTACGCTGACCCTGTCAAAACCATTGAGGGGCAACGTGAATCAGATGCAGGGCCAGCTCCTCGCGGGCCGCTACCGGCTGGCCGATTCCATCGGTAGCGGGGGCATGGGGCGAGTGTGGCGTGCTCATGACGAGCTGCTGCACCGGGGCGTCGCCATCAAGGAGCTGACCGCCGCGCTCTACGTCTCCGAGAGCGACCAGGCGATCCTGCTGGCCCGCACCCGGGCCGAGGCCAGGGCGGCCGCGCGGATCAACCACTCCGCCGTGGTCACCGTGCACGACGTGCTGGAGCACGACGGCCGCCCCTGGATCGTGATGGAGCTGGTCGAGGGCCGTTCGCTCGCCGACGCCGTCAAGGAGGACGGGAAGGTCGAGCCCGCCGAGGCGGCCCGGATCGGGCTGTGGGTGCTGCGCGCCCTGCGCGCCGCGCACTCCGCCGGTGTCCTGCACCGCGACGTCAAGCCCGGCAACGTACTCCTCGGCCACGACGGCCGGGTCCTGCTCACCGACTTCGGCATCGCCCAGATCGAGGGCGACACGACGATCACGCGGACCGGAGAGGTCGTCGGCTCCGTCGACTATCTCGCCCCCGAGCGCATCCGCGGCCATGACCCCGGCCCCTCCTGCGACCTGTGGGCGCTCGGCGCCACGCTGTACACGGCGGTGGAGGGCCGCTCGCCGTTCCGCCGCACCTCGCCCCTGTCGACCATGCAGGCCGTCGTCGAGGAGGAGGCCGACGAGCCGCGCCACGCCGGCCCGCTCGGCCCCGTCATCACCGCCCTGCTGCGCAAGGACCCGGCCACCCGGCCCACCACCGCCGAAGCCGAGCGGATGCTCGCCGACGTGTCCGGGGGCCGCCGCCCCGACGTGACGACGGCTCAGCCGTTCGTGCCGGCGCAGTACGGGGGCCCGGACCGTACGACCCACGGCGCGCCGACGCCCTACGGCAGCGGTGCGCACACTACGCCGCCGCCGTACGGGAGTGGCGCGCAGACCCCGCCGGGCACGCCGACCCCGTACGCCTCGGTGCCGCCGCAGCGCACGACCGGTGTCACCGCCATCGGCCCCACTCCGATGGACGGTTCCGCACAGCCGCCGTCGCGGCCCCGGCGTCGCTGGCTGCGTACGCTCGCGCTGGTGGTCGCCGTGGCCGCGCTGGTCGGCGGCGGTACCGCCGTGGTGCTACAGCAGATGGATCGGGGTATGAGGAGCGGCGGCGCCAGCCCGTCGGCCGCCTCGCCGAGCCCGTCGCCGTTTGTCACAGGCACGCCCGCCTCCGAGGGCGTCGTGCCCGACTCTTGGGCCGAGTACACCGACCCCCTGGGATTCCGCCTTTCCTTGCCGTCTACGGGCTGGAAGCGGAAGGTCTACCAGGACGACGGTGACCTTAAACAGATCGACTACACGCCCGACGACGGCGAGCACCTCGTCCGGATCGCCGTCGACACCTCCCCGGACTACGACGACCCCTACGAGCACCAGCGCGATCTGGACCAGCAGCTCCGGCAGCGGCTGGTCGACTACAAGCGGCTGGGTCTTTGGCGTGACCACTACCGCGATCTTGTGAGCTCTCGTTGGGAATACACGTGGACCGCGCTGGCGAGAGACACGGATTTCCCGGAACTGTATCGCGCGGTTGATGTGATTTACATGGCCAGGGACGGCGTTGAGTACGCAATCTACATGGCCTCGCCTGCCTCGGACTGGCCTACCACGCGCGAGCAGTTCGAGGCGGTATTGCGAGGCTGGCGGGAGCCATAGCGAATGCGGCCCGAACAGTTGCGCATCGGTGGCGATCATGTACATGACATGATCGGCCGTGCCCGCCTCTGGCTGGGCGTCAGGAAATGCAGGAGTGGTGCTATGCGTAAGCGGAGTGCTTGAATCGCGGTGGTGTCTGCGGCCTTGCTGCTTGGGTTGGCGGTCAGCACAAGCCCGGCCTACGCTGGCACCGATACCCCCTTGGCGGGCTACGGAGGGGGGACCGCGAAATTTTACCATAGCGGCGACATTTTGAAGGTCTGCGATGTCTCCGCAGACGGGTATGCGGTCTGGGGTGGCCTGTACCACTACGAGACGAGTGCCGCGTTCGGCAGTGTTGTCAATAGAAGTACTGCGGGTACTTGCGTGACGAAGACGATCGACTTGGTGGAGGGGACGAACGTCTACGTTCTGGTGTGCAGGGCCAATGACAACGTGCCCGACTGGAATGTCTGTGATAGGTCTGGCAGAGGTCAGGCTTAGTGCTTGAGTCGCAGTTCGCTATCGCTGCTGGTCAGAGCCCTGTTTTGGAGTGTACTCGGCTGACGCCTCGTCAGGTGGCGGGAGTTCGTGACCTTGGGTGCGACGGTGGTAGTGGCAGCGGCGGGCGGTGGCCTCGTGACGGCGGCGCCAGCGGGACCAGTTCAGCGCATGGCCAGTGTGCCGCAGGTGCGTCGGTGTGGGGTGGCCAGTTGCCAGGAGTCGCCGGATTTCCGCCACGGTGAGCGGTGCGAGGGCGTCGGAACCGTTTCTGCCGCCCCTTTCGGTCCCCGCGGCGGCGGCCATCGCGGCGAGGAAGGCGTGGGCGAGCATGGCCAGGGTGATGTGCCGGTACCAGCCGGGATGCCGGCGGACCTCGTACTGATCCAGGCCGCACTCGTTCTTCGCGGCCTGGAATGCCTCCTCGATCGCCCAGCGCGCCCCGGCGATCCATACCAGCTCGGCGACGGGAGTACCGGCCGGCGCGTAGGCGAGGTAGTAGGCGATCTCGTCCGGACGGGCCAGGCTGCGGCGGGCCAGCACCCACCGGTCATGCGTGGGCTCATCACCGTCGAAATCGTCGATGGCGGGCAGCCGGGCTGCGGCCCATTCGTAGACGCGCGGCCCCTTCACGCCAGCCCCGCAGGAGTGGCGTTCCCAGGCGTCCTCGGGGGCCTGGGCGATGGCGAAGTCGATGCGGCCGACGGCGTGGACATGTTGGGACTTCGGCACAGCCAGGACGTAGCCGACGCCGGTTTCCTCCAGCATGCGGCGCAGCCACCACTCCTGGCCGTAGGCCGAGTCGGCGGTCACCCAGGCGATCGGCAGCGGCGAGGCCAGTGCCCGCATGATGATGGCCTTCGCAAGGTCGCCCTTGGTGGCGAACGCGCACGCGTCGGGGATCTTCGCCTGGGCGTAGGGGCCTTTCCCCGTGATGGTGGACACGCTTCGTTGATCACGCGGCGAGCGTGAGCTTAGCCGTGCGTCGGCGACCAGGCCGGTGCGCATATGGTCGGCGATGGACCAGCCGACGACCTTGCGGCTGAAGCAGTCCAGCACGGTCGCGAGATAGAGGAACTCCCCGCCGGCGAGCGGGAGATAGGTGATGTCGCCCATGTATTTCCGCCCCGGCTCGGTGGCGGTGAAGTCCCGCTGGAACAGGTCCGGAACCTGTGAGGCTGCCGGGTCCGGGACGGTGGTGCGGACGCGTCTGCGCAGGCGGATGCCGGTGATGGAGAACGTCCGCATGATGCGGGCGACCCGCTTCTCGTTGATCCGCAGGCCCTTCGCGCGGAGTTCGGCGGTCACCCGTGGGGAGCCGTAGGCGCCGCCGGACTCGCCGTGGACCTCGCGGATCCGCTCGGCCAGGAGCCGGTCCTCGCTCTGCCGGGACGACCTCGCCTTCTGGCCGGAGAACCATTTGTAGTAGCTGGACCGGTGCAGGCCCAAGACCTCGCACAGCCGCTTCACGCCGTAGGCGTCCCGGTGGTCGGCGACGAACTGGAAGCGACTCACCAGTTGGTCTCCCCGGCGAAATACTTGGCCGCCCTGCGGAGTATGTCCCGCTCGGTCGCCAGCTTCCGCTCGCTCGCTTCGAGTTCGGCCACCCGGGCCTCCAGCTGTCGGATCCGCTCGTCCGGATCGGCGGACGATGTCGTCTGCCTGGCCTGGGCCGACGACGTCCCGCCCGCAGAGGGGGCAGCGGGGGCGGCGCCGCGGCGTTCGCGGTCCCGCAGCACCCACTCACGCAGGGTGGCCCGGTTGATGCCCAGGTCGGCGGCGATGCTCTTGTACGTCGCCCCGGGCGTGGACTCGTACAGGGCCACGGCATCGGCCTTGAACTCGTCCGAGTAGTCCTTCATCGCCATCGGCGGTCTTCTCGCTTCCTCCGGATCAAGCAGATCCAGTATCAGCGTGTCCACCACTCAGGGGGAGGCCCCTAGCGGCCCGGATCGGAGGTCCGTAGAGTTCCCGGTCCACCAGCGCCCGGCCTCTGACGCTGGAGTAGGCGGCGAACACGCCGATCTGGCAGTTCTCCGTGCGGCCGGCGGTGCCGGAGTACTGCCGCTGCACCCCAGCCGAGACCGTGCCCTTCTTGATGAACCCGGTGTCCTCAATGATCAGCACACCCGTCTGGTCCCCGAGCTTCTCGGCCACGTATTCCGGCAGGTCATCGCGGATCTCGTCGAGGTCCCAGCAGGCGCGGCTCAGCAGGTGCTGCAACTCGGCGGGAGTGCGGTGACCGGCATGCTCGGCCAGCTGCCAGCTGTTCTTGCGGCCCACCGGCCCGTGCAGGCCGTGCACATAGGCCCGCATCCGCCGCCGCAGATCCACCCGCCCGAACCGGTGACCGATCCGCACCAGCAACTCTTCCAGTTCCGCCGACCAGTCATCGGGCCGCACATCGTCTTGCACGACAAACACAACGGCCCGTCGTGCCCAAGGTCACGAACTCCCGCTAGCTGACGAGGCGTCAGTCGAGTGCACTCCAAAACAGGGCTCTGACCAGCAGCGATAGCGAACTTCGACTGGAGTATTGGCCTCGATTCTTCAGCGGTCGTGAGTGCATGATCGGCAGGGCTCCGGCGTTTGCCCGGCCCGTCCGAACCGGGCAGGCGTGATGCGTGCTCATCCGTTGAGACCGAGTTCGCGTAAGGCGACGGCGGGTTGGTTGCGGTAGTGGTCGTGGGCTGCAGCGTTGTTGGTCCATCCGGCGAGGTGGGCGAGGCTGATCGCCAGGCTGCGGAAGGTCGCGAGCGTGCGGGGCAGGCTGCCGGTGCGGGCCCGGCAGGCGTCCTCGCCGAAGGTCACGTCTCTGACGAAGTGCTGGGCCTCGATGGTCCACTGGTCACGTACTCAGCGGGCGAGGACGGAGGTGTCGGCGACGGTGGACGGGGCGGTGGTGATGCCGAGTTCGGCGTCCGCGTGGATCTTCCGGGCACCGCGGCCGGTGGCGTACCGCTCCACGAGCAGGGCCTGGGTGGCGTGCGGGAAATTCACCTGGCCCGGTCCGAGGGGCTGCACGCGCACGATCCTGATCTCGTGGCGGCCTGAGTTGGTCTCCTCGGTGCGGTGCACGGTGACGTGCGCGTTGGTGGTCTCGTCCCAGTCGAGCGCGTCGAGCCGGGCGAACAGGGCGGCCCGGTTCTCCTTGACGGAGGAAGAGGCCGAAGGCGCCACGTGAGTGCAGGTAGCGGGCGCGGTCGGCGACGGTGTGCAGGGCGTTGGCGGTGACGATCGCGCCGGTGATGTCGGCGATCAGGTCCAGAGCGGCGGTGAAGTGGAGGATCTCGTGCGGTTTGTGGCGCATTTCGAGCTGGGCGAGCATTACGCCGGGGAGAATCGCTGCAACGCTTGTACCTGCACAAACGTGCAGGTACAGCGCTTCCGTGGCTACCTTGATGGCTACGCAAGGAGTCACCCCCGCCCCGGAGCGGTCCGGACGGGGGCCCCGTCGTTCTCGGGGTTCAGACGGTCTGCTCGATGCGCTCGAAGATGTCCGAGTCTGTCTCCCGCTGCCAGGCCGGGAGGTCGGCCCAGTCGGCGACGTATCCAGGCTTCGGCTCCTCGAAGTGCTTGAACATCTGCGCGGTCCAGCAGATCGCGACGAAGCGGCCCTTCTGCTCGCGGGTGAGCCGTGTGGCGTGCCCTTCGCTGACCTTGATGAAGTCCCGAACTTGTCCGTACACGGCGGCGGCAGCCTCGCGCTCCCACTCGGGCGTCTCGTCCCAAGGCGTGATGTAGCCGGGCTTCGGTTCACCGGGGTAGTGCTTGGTCACACCGGCGATCCACGCCTCGCGGAAGATCCGACCGTCACTCATGCGCGTGTCCCTCTCGTCATGCGGTACGCGAAAGCACCGCAATTCGGTGATCCAGATCCGAGACTCGGCCATCGGACATGAGTGGGGCAAGACGTCCTCGAAGTCCGTCCAGCTTCACCCGCCCCCTGTCCAAGATCCGAGCATGCATCACGCCTGCCGAACTGGGTCGGTTGATGTCGGTGGCGAGCCCCGGAAGCAGGCGAACAGAGCCTCTGTGGATCATGGAGTTCTCTACGCTTCAAGATTCACGAAGGTGCCGTGTTCGTCCCACCATCCCCCATCGCTGCTCCGGACGACGGCGACCTCAAGCAGATCGACTACACGCCCGACGGCGGCGAGCACTTCATCCGGATCGCCGTGACCGCAGGGGCTCCGAGTGGGAGTACACCTGGACCCCGCTGGCGAAGGACACCGACTTCCCCCCGCCGCGCCGCGCGAAGGAGGAGACGTACATCGCGCGCGACGGCACCGAGTACGTCATCTACCAAGTTCACCGGTAGTGCTCCGGCGTTCACGACGTAGGTGAAGCCGATCCGGTCGTAGCGCCGCGGCGTCTGGTGCTGTCATGAACCGGCGCGGAGCGTCGGGGCGGCATACCGGCGGAGCCGGAGTGAGCGTGGTCAGGTCGGGCGCTGCTGCTGCCGGATGTACTGCTTGACGAGGGTGAGGGGTGCTTTGCCGCAGGAGGCGGCGAGGTAGGAGCCGGACCAGAAGCGGCCGCCCCACAGGTAGCGGCGCACGTGGGGTTCGAACTCCTGGCGCAGGCGGCGTGAGGAGACGCTCTTGAGGGAGTTCACCAGTCTCGGCAGGGCGGCCTTGGGCGGACAGTGCACCAGGAGCTGGACGTGGTCGTGCTCGCCGTTGAACTCGCGCAGTTCGGCCTCGAAGTCCGCGCAGACTTCCCGCATGATCTCCTCGCATCGGTCCAGCATCGCCTCCGTGAGCACTCCACGACGGTATGTGGTCACAAACACCAAGCGGGCATGGAGGTTGTAGACCACGTGGCGACCGGTTCTGACATCTTTGTTTGGCTTCCAGCGAGGTGAGATAAACCAAGCTAGCGTCGACGCTCATGGGGCAACAGGACAGCTGGCAAGGGCTGGTGAAGCGGCAGTTCGGGCATCGTGCCCGTCTGGCGCTCGACCCTGCCCAGGTGGCGGTCCTGGACGCACAAGGGCATGCGGCGCGCACCACCTGGAACCTGCTGCACGACTGGTGGACGATGCTGCCGAAGGCGAAGCGGACCCTGGCGGCGGCCGACGCGGTCATCCGCGAGGGGCGCAGGGAGCTGGACTGGCTCGGCGTGCTGCCCGCGCAGGCCGCCCAGGCGGTGCTGAAAACGTACTTCCAGGCGTGGAAGAACTGCTGGGAGGGCCGGGCCCGGGCACCGGAGTTCAAGGCCCGCTTCCGCACGAGGATGAGCATCGACATCCCGCAGGGCCGCGACCTGCACGTGGTGCGGGTGCACCGCCGGTGGGGCATGGTCAACATCCCCAGGCTCGGCCGGGTCCGCTTCCGCTGGACCAAAGACCTCCCCGTCGGCAAGCACGCGGACAAGGACAACAGGATCACCGGGGCGCGGCTGGTCAAGGATGCCCTGGGCTGGCACATCGCCTTCCGCGTCACCACCCTGGCCCCTGCCCCCGGCCCGCATCCCGGCCCTCAGGTCGGCATCGACGCCGGGATCACCGTCCCGCTGGCCCTGTCCGACGGCGAAACCGCCGAACACGGCCCCTGGCTCAGCAAGAAGGAAGAAGCCCGCCTGCTCCACCACGAGCAGCGAGCGGCCCGCCGCAAGAGCCACCGGAAGAAGGGCGAGCGCACCAGCCGCCGCATGAGCAAGACCTACGACCGGATCGCTCGTATCCGCGCGACAGCCAAGCGCCGACGCGAGGACTGGCAGCACAAAACCACCACCGCCATCGCTGACACGTACGGCACGGTGGTCGTCGAAGCACTGCACATCACGAACATGACCAAGTCCGCGCAGGGCACCGTCGAGCAGCCGGGCAGGCAGGTCGCGCAGAAGGCCGGCCTGAACCGGTCCATCCTCGGCGAAGCCTGGGGACGGACCGTGCGCCTCTTGGCCTACAAGCTCGCTCGCCGGGGCGGGCTCCTGGCCGAGGTCCCTGCCCCGGGCACCTCGCAGGAATGCGCCCAGTGCCACACGGTGACCCCCGGCAGCCGCAGGAACCAGGCCGAGTTCGTGTGCAACAACCCCGCGTGCGGCTGGGAAGGCAACGCCGACACCAACGCCGCCCGCACCGTGCTTCACCGATACCGGACGGGCCACGCGCTCGTCCCGGCTGCCGGGAGGGCAGTCGTCAGGCGCGCTTCGAACGGCGTCAAACCCGCCACCGCAAGGTAGGCAGGAATCTCCCGGATTCATTCATCCGGGAGAGAGCTTCAAATCTCCTCGCCCGCCGCCGACTGGGACACCACGGCCGAGTGGTACGAGGCGGTGCTGCGCAGCTGGCGGGAGCCGGGCACCACGCCCTGACCGGCCCGCGGGAGTTGGCCGGTGACCGCCCCGGAAGTGCGCCGTCCGGTGGGGCATGATGGGCGCATGGGGACCGAGGGGGATGCCGACTGCCGTGTGATCGCGGGGCGGTACCGGCTGCACGAGCGGCTCGGACGCGGTGGCATGGGCATCGTCTGGCGGGCCACCGACGAACTGCTGGGGCGCAGGGTCGCCGTCAAGGAGCTGGTCCAGGACGCCGGCGGCTCCGACACCGAGGCCCGTGACCGCCGCGACCGCAGCCTGCGCGAGGCGCGTGCCGTGGCCCAGCTGCGGCACCCGCACATCGTCGTCGTGCACGACGTGGTCGTGGAGGACGAACGCCCGTACATCGTGATGGAGCTGGTCGACGGCGGTTCGCTGGCCGACCGGATCGCCGAGCGCGGCCCGGTGGGCGCGGACGAGGCCGCGCGGATCGGGCTCGCCCTGCTCGGCGCCCTGCGCGCGGCGCACACGGCCGGTGTGCTGCACCGCGACATCAAACCCGCGAACGTCCTCATCGAGTCCGGCACCGACCGTGTCGTCCTCACCGACTTCGGGATCGCGCAGGTCGCGGGCGCCACCACGCTCACCGAGACCGGCTCCTTCGTCGGCTCGCCCGAGTACACCGCGCCCGAGCGGATGTCCGGCGCCCGCACCGGGCCGGAGTCCGATCTGTGGTCGCTGGGGGCGCTGCTGTGCACCGCGCTGAGCGGCGAGTCGCCGTTCCGCCGCGATTCGCTGGGCGGCATCCTGCACGCGGTCGTCTTCGCCGAGATCCGTACGCCGCCGCAGGCCGACCCGCTCCTTCCCGTCGTACGGGGGCTGCTGGAGCGTGACCCGGAGCGGCGGCTGGACGCGGTGGAGGCGGAGCGGCTGCTGCGCGCCTTCCAGGACACCGGCCGTACGCCGCCGATGCCGACCGAGTACACGCCGACGCAGCGCACCCAGCTGCCGGGGCCGGACGCCGGTGCCGTACCGCCGGCGGCCGGCCGGGAGCCGCGCTCCACGCGGAGTGTGCTGGTGGCCGCGGCACTGGTCGCGGCGATGGCGGGCGCCGGGGTGTCGGCGGCGGCGCTGCTGCTCGACCGCGACGGCGGCGCGGGCGGCGGCACGCCGACGAGTTCGGCGCCGCAGACTCCGGGGACGTCGACGGGCCCGGCTCCCACGGTCACCGTCACCCACACCCCCGCCCCCACCTCGTCCACCGTCCCGCCCTCCGGTTACCGGCTCGCCGACGACCCCGCCGGGTTCACGCTCGCCGTCCCCGAGGAGTTCATGCGCAGCCCGCAGGGCGAGCGGGTCTTCTACCTCTCCCCGGGCGGCACCTTCCGCCTCGGCATCCGGGTCACCGACCCCGAACCGGGCGGCCCGCTCGCGGTGATGCGGCGCTCGGACGCCGAGGGCCCCGCCGACAACCCCGGTTACCGCGACGGCCGGGTCACCGGGACCACGCACCGCGGACGGCCCGCCGCCCTCTGGGAGTTCACCTGGGACGGCTTCAGCACGGCGGAGGGCCCCCGGCACACCTACGACCTGTGCTGGGAGGAGGACGGCCGGCTGTACGACGTGTGGGTGTCGGCGCCGGTCGGGAAGGTGCGGGAGGCGCGGGAGTACTTCGATGTGGCGGTCGGCACGTTCGTAGGCACGTGAGTACGTAACGGGCACGTTCGTAAATCGCACCCCCGGTGGATGCGCGTGCGCATGGCGCGATATGCATGGACACATGAACGACTTCGGGGGAGCCCGTCAGCAGGCCGACGACACCACGAGTTTTGTACTGCAACCACCGAACCAACCACTGAACCAACCGCCGAACCAGGCATCGGTGCCCGCACCGCCCGCCGGTGTCGGTCGCCTCATCGCGGGCCGCTACCGGCTGCTGGCCAAGCTGGGGCACGGTGGCATGGGCACGGTGTGGCGGGCGCAGGACGAGACGGTGGACCGGGAGGTCGCCGTCAAGGAGCCCCGCGTACCGGACCATCTTCCCGAACGTGAACGGGCCAACGCGTTCGAACGGATGCGCAGGGAGGCCCGCGCGGCCGCCCGCCTGGACCATCCGGCCGTCGTCGACGTACATGATGTGGCCATCGTCGACGGACAGCCCTGGATCGTGATGGAGCTGGTCCACGGCCGCTCGCTGGGCGCCGCCCTCCAGGAGGGCACGCTCGGCGCGCGTGACGCGGCCCGCGTCGGCCTCCAGGTGCTCGGCGCGCTGGAGGCCGCGCACGCCGCGGGCATCCTGCACCGGGACGTGAAGCCGGACAACGTCCTGCTCGGGCGGTACGACCGCGTCGTCCTGACCGACTTCGGCATCGCCCAGATCGAGGGCGAGACCAGCCTGACCGACACCGGCGGCTTCGTCGGCTCGCCCGAGTACATCGCCCCCGAGCGGGTGCTGGGCCAGCGGCCCGGCCCCGCCTCCGACCTGTGGTCGCTGGGCGTGGTGCTGTACGCGGCGACCGAGGGCGTCTCCCCGTTCCGCCGCAGCAACACCCCGGCGACCCTGCAGTCCGTCCTCAACGCGACGCCCGCCCCGCCCGCCGCCGCCTCCGGTCCGCTCGCCGAGGTCATCAACGGGCTGCTCCGCAAGGACCCGGCGCACCGCCCCGACGCCGCCCGCGTCCGCGCGCTGCTGGAGGCGGCCGCCAACCCGCCCGCGCCGGAGCCCACGCAGATCGTGCGGGAGGTCGAGGTCCCGCGGAAGAAGCGGGGAACGGGCCGCGCGCTGTGGCTCGGGCTGGGCGCGGCCCTCGTCGCGGTGGCGGCGACCACGGCGTACCTGGTGATCCCCGGCTCCTCCGACGACGGCAAGCTGCCCGCCGGCTGGGCCACCCACCACGAGAAGGACCTCACGGCGACGCTCGCCGTCCCCACCGACTACCAGCCGACCCGCCCCAAGGAGACGGACGACGACCACTGGGTCGCGTACACCGACCCCAGCGGCGTCCTCTCCGTCGTCCTGACGGTGGAGCGCAAGGCCGAGGACACGGGCGGCGACATCGAGGCGTCCGCGAGCGCCGAGATGTACGCCGACAACGGCACGTTCGAGAAGAACGGCGACTACCGGCTCGACATGCCGAAGGCCCCGGAGACCGAGACCGACGACGATGTGACCTTCCACGGCCGCGCCGCCGCCCAGAACACCGTCAGGTACACCACCGACGACAGCTCCGACCCCCGCCCCCGCGAGATGCAGATCCTCTACTACAAGAGCGTGGCGGGCGACATGTACAAGCTGACCGTCGCCTACCCCGGCAAGGGCGATGTGACCGAGCGGGGCCGTGAGGTGGCCCGCACGGCGATCGCCCACCTGGAGCTGGACGAGCTCTGAGTGCCCGTCCGGGGCCGCGTCGACAAGCGAGGGCCCCGCACGGTACTCATGGGGCATGAGCAACGACCGGGGCCCCGGAGGCGACAGGAACCGGAACCGGACAGTCGGCGGACGCTACCGGCTGCTCGAACGCATCGGCTCCGGCGGCATGGGCACCGTCTGGCGGGCCCACGACGAGCTGGTCGACCGCGAAGTCGCCGTCAAACAACCCCGGTTGCCCGGTGAACCCGGCGACGAGTCGCACCGCCGGGCCGCCCACCGCCTCTACCGCGAGGCCCGCGCGGCGTCCCGGGTCGACCATCCCTGTGCGGTCTCCATCCATGACGTCGTCGTCGAGGAGGAGGCGGCGGACGCCCTGGACGGGCTCGACGGGCTGCCCTGGATCGTCATGGAGCTGGTCCGCGGCGAGTCCCTGCACGAGGTGCTCAAGCGGGGGCCGCTGGAACCCGCCGAGGCCGCCCGTATCGGCCTCGCCGTCCTCGGCGCCCTGCGCGCCGCGCACGCGGTCGGTATCGTCCACCGGGACGTGAAACCGGCCAACGTCCTGCTCGGGGCGCACGGCCGCGTCGTCCTCACCGACTTCGGCATCGCCCATGTCCAGGGCGAGGAATCCCTCACCGCCAGCGGTGAGTTCGTCGGCTCCCTGGAGTTCGTCGCCCCCGAGCGCATGTCCGGCCGCAGCGCCGGCCCGGCCTCCGACCTGTGGTCCCTGGGGGTCCTGCTGTACGCCGCCGTGGAGGGCTGGTCCCCCTTCCGCCGTACGACGCTGGAGTCGACCCTCGCCGCGATCCTGGCCGCCGACGCGCCCGAGCCGAAACAGGCGGGGCCGCTGGGCCCCCTCCTCACCCGGCTGCTGACGAAGGACCCCGCCGGGCGCCCGGACGCGGCGCAGGCCGAGGCGGCTCTGGAGGCGGCGGTGAACGGGGAGGCGTGTGCGGGGCAGGAAACGTTGTCGGAGCCGGGTGACTGGCCGTCGGCGGACGCGCCGTCGGGGGACCCGGAGCCCCAGGACTCCTCCGAGCTGCGGGAGTTCGGGGACGACATCCGGACCGTGCGGCTGGGGGCGGAGAGAACCGGTCCTGATGCGGCTTCTGAGCCGGTGGTGTCCCTGCGTCGTCCGCTCCACCGCCGCCCCGTCCCCCTGGCCCTCCTCGGCGGTCTCCTGGTCGGCGGCATATCGCTCGGCACCTCGTTCCTCATCGGCGCGGACAGCGACGCGGTCACCGGCAACCCGGCCTCCCCCAAGCCCAGCGCCAGCCCCAGCCCCAGCGCCACCGCCACACCGAGCCCCGCTCCCGCCGGCTGGCTCGCCCACCCCGAACCGAACATGAGCGCGACCCTGTACCTCCCCGCCGAATACCAGGAGTTCGCCCGCTCAGGCAGCGCGAAGGTCCAACCCCGCACGGTCGAGTACTCGAACGACCAGGTCACGGTGCGCCTCACCCAGTGGGAGACGGCGCCGGGCACCCTCATGGGCCAGGCGGCGGAACACGCGCGCACCTGGAAGCAGATCTACGACAACGCCACCACGCGGCACACCTCGACCACCTTCCGAGGCTGGGACGCCGTACGGTCCGAATCCACCTATGGCGAGGACGAGGGCCTCCGGCGCCGGCTCATCGAGCTGTTGATCGTCACCGATGACGAACGACAGTACGAACTGCGGGTCGAGTCGGCGCATGGCGAGGCAGAGGGGAAAGAGGTCGCGGCACTCTTCGAGGCGGCCCACGACCGGCTGCGGATCCTGGAGTACCCGAACAGCTGATTTCCAGCCGCCTCGCCACCGTACGACCGCCGTACAACCGCCGTACAACCTCCCTGATCAGCGCATTCGTTGCCAGTGGCCGCTGGCGGGATGTAAGCACTCGGTGAAGTCGTATTACCGACGGGTACACAAAGCCTGTCCCTCCGCATACCCTGCGCCTCATGACCGAAGCGCAGGCTCCCGAGAAGGCCGCAACCGGCACCAACCCCGTCGCCCCCGCCCCGGCCGGCGTCCGCACCGCCGCCGACGTGGTCACCCCGGAGCTGGTCGCCCAGCTCACCAAGGGCGTGGCCGGCTCGGGCCGGACCGCCAACCACACACCGTTCACCGGCGAGAAGCTCGCCGACCTGCCGGAGTCCACGCCCGAGGACGTGGCCGCCGCCTACGACCGGGCCCGTGCCGCCCAGGCCGTCTGGGCGCAGATCCCGGTACGGCAGCGCGCGGCGGTCCTCCTGCGCTTCCACGACCTGGTACTCGAACGCCAGGCCGAAGTCCTGGACCTGATACAGCTGGAGACCGGCAAGGCCCGCCTGCACGCCCACGAGGAGGTCCAGGCCGTCGCCGTCGCCGCCCGCCACTACGGCCGCAAGGCCCCCGCGTACCTGAGACCGAAGCGGCACGCGGGCGCCGTACCGGCCCTCACGAAGGCCACCGAACTGCGCCACCCACGCGGTGTCGTGGGTCAGATCGCCCCCTGGAACTACCCGCTGGAGCTGTCGGTCGGCGACGCCCTGCCCGCCTTCGTCGCGGGCAACGCGGTGGTGATGAAGCCGGACACGGAGACCTGTCTGACGGCCCTGTGGGCACGCGACCTCCTCATCGAGGCGGGCCTGCCGGCCGAGGTCTTCCAGGTCGTCCTCGGAGAGGGCCCCGTGGTCGGCCCCGAGGTCGTCAAGCACGCCGACTACGTCTCCTTCACCGGCTCCACCCGCACCGGCCGCGAGGTCGCCCGGGGCGCCGCCGCCCGCCTGGTCGGTGTCTCCCTCGAACTCGGCGGCAAGAACGCCATGCTGGTCCTGGACGACGCGGACGTGGAGAAGGCCGCCGCCGGCGCCGTGCGCGCCTGCTTCTCCTCGGCCGGGCAGCTGTGCATCTCCATCGAGCGGCTGTACGTCCACGAGTCCGTCGCCGACGCCTTCGTGGAGCGTTTCGCCGCCCGCACCAAGGCCATGCGGCTCGGCACCTCCCTGGCGTACGGCGCCGACATGGGCTCCCTGGTCGGCGAACGCCAACTGGAGACGGTGACCCGGCATGTCGAGGAGGCCGTGGCCCAGGGCGCCCGGGTGGTGGCCGGCGGAGTCGCCCGCCCGGACATCGGCCCGTACTTCTACGAGCCCACGATCCTCGACGACGTCGACCCGACCATGTCCGTCTGCACGGAGGAAACGTTTGGTCCGGTCGTCTCGATCTACCGCTTCAAGACCGACGACGAGGCCGTCGAGCACGCCAACGCCACCCCGTACGGCCTGAACTCCTCCGTCTGGACGAAGAACGCCGGGCGCGGCCGCGAGATCGCCGCCCGCCTGCGCTCCGGCACCGTCAACATCAACGACGGCTACGCCCCCGCCTACGGCAGCGTCCAGTCCCCCATGGGCGGCATGAAGGACTCCGGCCTCGGCCGCCGCCACGGCTCCGAGGGCATCCTCAAGTACACGGAGGCCCAGACGGTGGCGTTTCAGCGCCTGCTGCCGATGGCGCCGTCGCTGGGGATGGACGACGAGCAGTACGCCCGGTTCATGAGCCGCAGCCTGAGGCTCATGAAGGCGTTCCGGTTCCGGTAGTGGGGAGAGTGCCCGTGAGCAACGACGCCTACGATTACGACGTCATCGTCGTCGGATCAGGTTTCGGTGGCTCGGTGACCGCTCTCCGCCTCACCGAGAAGGGCTACCGGGTGGGTGTGCTGGAGGCAGGCCGCCGCTTCACCCGTGACACCCTCCCCAAGAACTCCTGGGACCTGAGGAACTACCTCTGGGCCCCCGGACTCGGCCTGTTCGGAATCCAGCGCATCCACCTCCTCGGCAATGTGATGGTCCTCGCCGGCGCGGGCGTCGGCGGCGGCTCACTGAACTACGCCAACACCCTCTACGTCCCGCCGAAGCCCTTCTTCGACGACCCCCAGTGGCGGGACATCACCGACTGGCAGGAGGAGCTGAAGCCGTACTACGACCAGGCCCGGCGCATGCTCGGCGTACGGCTGAACCCGACGACGACCCCCTCCGACGTCCACCTGAAGGCGGCCGCGGAGCGGATGGGCGTCGGCGACACCTTCCACATGGCGCCGGTCGGGGTCTTCTTCGGCGACGGCAAGGACGCCGACGGATCGGCGAAGGCCGCGCCGGGCGCACCCGTGCCCGACCCCTACTTCGGTGGCGCGGGCCCCACCCGCAACGCCTGCACGGAGTGCGGCGAGTGCATGACGGGCTGCCGCCACGGCGCGAAGAACACGCTCAACGAGAACTACCTGCACCTCGCCGAGAAGGCGGGCGCGACCGTCCACCCCATGACGACGGTCGTCTCGGTGACCGACGACTCGCGGGGCGGCTACGCGGTGGCGACCCTCCCGACGGACAACCGCCGCAAGGCGAAAGGCCGTACGTTCACGGCTCGGCGCGTGGTCCTGGCGGCGGGCACCTACGGCACCCAGACCCTCCTGCACCGCATGAAGGCGAACCGCCAACTGCCCTACCTCTCCGACCGGCTGGGCGAACTGACCCGGACCAACTCCGAGGCGCTGGTGGGCGCCCAGACGGACAACCGCCGCTACCGCAGGGCGACGGGGCAGCCGCGGGTCGACTTCACCCGGGGCGTCGCCATCACCTCCTCCGTCCACCCGGACGAGAACACCCACATCGAGCCGGTCCGCTACGGCAAGGGCTCCAACGCGATGGGCGGCCTGTCGATCCTCCAGGTCCCGTACGCGGACGGCTCCTCCCGAGTCGCCGGCTGGCTGGCGAACGCGGCCCGCCACCCCCTCCTCGTGCTGCGCTCGCTGTCCAACCGCCGCTGGTCGGAGCGGACGATCATCGGCCTGGTGATGCAGTCGTTGGACAACTCGCTGACGACGTACCTGAAGCCGGGCGGGCTCGGCCGGGGCCTGCTCACCGCCCGCCAGGGCCACGGCGCGCCCCATCCCAAGCAGATCAGGGCGGCCTCGGAGGCGGCCTCCGCGATCGCCGCCGACATCAACGGCTTCGCGGGCTCCAACGTGGGCGAGCTGATGGGCACCCCGCTCACCGCCCACTTCCTGGGCGGCTGCCCGATCGGCGCCTCCCGCGAGACCGGCGTCATCGACCCGTACCACCGCCTCTACGGCCACCCGGGCATCTCGGTCGTCGACGGCGCCGCCGTCTCCGCGAACCTCGGCGTGAACCCGTCCCTGACGATCACGGCCCAGGCCGAGCGGGCGATGTCGTACTGGCCGAACAAGGGCGAGGAGGACCCACGCCCACCGCAGGGCGCGGCGTACGTCCGTCTCCAGCCGGTCGAGCCGAAGTCCCCGGCGGTCCCGCCGGAGGCGTTCGGCGCGCTGCGGCTGCCGTTCCTGGGGATGCCGACGGTGCCGACGAAGAAGCAGGAGACGTCGAAGACGTAGAAGAAGTGGTCGGATCGGGAACGACAGAAGGGACCTGCGCCCCCCTCCGAGCGCAGGTCCCTTCTGCTGTCAGTGGATCAGCTCACGCGTTGGCGTCGGCCTTGCGGCGACGCACCGCGAACACCACACCGGCACCGGCGAGGATCGCGACACCGCCGACCGTGCCGATCAGCGGGAGCGCGGAGCTGGAGCCGGTCTCGGCGAGGCTCCCGGTGACGGGCAGCTGCGAGACGCCGCCCTGCGGCTTGGTCTCCGGGGTGGGCTTCTTGGAGCCGTCGCCCGGCTCGGCCTCGCCCGGGTCCTCGTTGGAGGAGCCCGGCGCCAGCACGGTGAAGTAGGCGTCCGTGCCGTAGCTCTCGGCGATGCACTCCTGGCCGTTCACCGTGTCGATGTAGGCACCGGTGCCGAAGGAGTAGCCGTCACCGACCGGGGCGTCCTTGTGGACGTTCAGGCGCAGCTGGGCCTTGATGTACTCCTGCGGCTTCATCGACTCGACGCCCCAGAAGTAGCCGCCGGCCCACTCCTGGGTGTTGCCGTCCTCGTCCTCGTAGGAGTCCCGGATCTCTTCCCACTTCTTGGTCTCGGGGTTGAGGAACTCCAGCTCGACGTACGGGGACAGGTACTTGCTGGGGTCGTCGATCTCGAAGTTCTCCACCTCGGCGTAGACCGCGACCTCCTTGAGGGTGGCCTTCGAGGTGTTGGTGACCTTCAGGGAGAAGTTGTGCCAGCCGCTGCCCGCGACGATCTTGCCGGGCAGGCCGGAGATCTCGGAGTCGAGAGCCGCCTCCTCGTACTCCTCGTCGACGTCCTCGCAGTACGGGAGGTCGTCGTCCTCGTCGCCGGGCGTGTCCTGCTCCGGGGTGGTCGGAGTGGTCGGGGTGGAGGGGGTCGACGGGGTGGAAGGCGTCGACGGAGTGGACGGAGTGGACGGGTTCTGGTCCTGCTCGTCCCCCGTGCCCGTGTTGTTCTCGGAGCCGGTGGACGGGGAGTCCTCGGTCTGGGAGCCCGCCTCGGAGCCGGGCGTGCCGGTGTTCTCGTCGTCGGGGGACTGCTGGTCGGTGCCGGACGACTGCGGGTCTTCGGTCTGCGACGACGTCGAGGAGGAATCCTGCGACGCGGAGGTACCCGAGGACTGCGTGCCGTCCGTGGCGAACGCGCTCGGCGCCGACAGCAGGGCGAGCGGCGCTATGACGGCCGTCGCGGCTGCTGTGACCATGGCGCGGCGAAGCTTCATGGAAGACCTCAAAGGGATCCGTGGCGTATGGGAGCACGGGCGTGGCCCGTGTTACGCGTGGTTTGATCCGTGAAGCCCGGGGATGGTTGCGCGCTTTCTCAGGGTTTTCGCGTGTGACCTGCGTCACGCCGTGCGCGGTGGCCTCTGCGACGCATGAGGCTGCGGCACATGAGTCTGCGGCGCCTGGATTTGCGGCCCATGATTCTGCAGCGCATGAGGAAGGGCCCCGCGGGACGGATCCGCGGGGCCCTTCCTTCTCGTCAGCACCGGCGTCAGGGCAGCGCCGGTGCCTGGGGGGAGCGGCGCCGGGGGGTTGCGCCGCTGACATGGACCGCGGTGGGACCGATATGTGTACGCATCGTGCTGGATGAACCCGGTGCCCGCAACCGTTTGACCCAGCTTTCGTGCATTTCTGCAATGTCCGCCGGCCGGCCCCGAGCGTCCCCGAGGCCGACCGTTCTCTTGGGTGACCGGGCTGCTGTCCCCTGCCGTCCGGTCACTTCCCTGGAGCGAGGTCCCACGACGCACGGCACGATCCGTACGTCTCACGCTCCAGCGAGCCACGCGTGGTTCTTCCGGGCCCGCGCCTGGCTGGCACGGACACCGGTACCAACGAAGCCGTCCGGGGGCGGTCACGGGCCGTACGGGTGAGAGGCGGCCCGAACTCAGATGCGACCGCGGCACAGTTCCAGCAGCGTCATCGCGAGGGCGGTGCCGGGCTTGCCCAGCGCCTCGCGGTAGTGGTCGAGGACCTCCATCTCCCGGGAGAGGTTCACGCGCCGGCCGCCGGAGGTGATCCGGGCCTCCTGGATCACGGCGGACACGGCCATCCGCTCCTGGATCAGCCCGATGATCCGGTCGTCGAGCGCGTCGATGCGCTCACGCGCACCACTGATCACATCCGCGGCCTCAGGGGTGCGAGCGCCGGTCTTCTCCGTCGCGGTGGTCGTCATCGGGGGCTCCTGTACAGGTAGTGGGCAGGTGGTGGGCGGCCCCCCGGAGCGACAGGACCCGGAAAACGCCAGACGCCCCGGGCCTTGTCGGCCCGGGGCGCCTGGGAAGTCGCTTGGCGATTCGCTCAAGCAGCACGACCATGGCAGCCGGCGGGCCGGATGCCATAGGTAAAGAGGAAGGTCGAGTGCGTGAGCATGGGGCCAGTATGCCATGGCCGATGGGGTGGTCGAGGGGCACCTGTTCACCCGCTGGAAGCGGCCGGGCACCTTTCTCGCCCACTGGAAACGGGTGGAGGGTCGGCATAGGCCGGGGGCTGGGGGCAGAGCCCCCAGCGGCGGGGACCGGGCCCGACGGCACCCCCGGTAGAATTGGCCAGCACAGAGACCCCGCCCCACCGCCGGAAGGCTCCCGTGTCACCAGCGACTCCCGCTGCCGCCGCCCCCGACACCGTCCTGGTCGTCGACTTCGGCGCGCAGTACGCCCAGCTCATCGCCCGTCGAGTCCGCGAGGCCCGGGTCTACAGCGAGATCGTCCCGAGCACCATGCCGGTCGCGGAGATGCTCGCCAAGAACCCGGCGGCGATCATCCTCTCCGGCGGCCCCTCGTCCGTGTACGAGGAGGGCGCCCCCCGTCTGGACCGCGAGCTCTTCGAGTCCGGCGTCCCCGTCTTCGGCATGTGCTACGGCTTCCAGCTGATGGCCCAGACCCTCGGCGGCACCGTCGACAACACCGGCGCCCGCGAGTACGGCCGTACGGACCTGCACGTCTCGAAGTCGTCCTCCACTCTCTTCGAGGGCACCCCCGCCGAGCAGGCCGTCTGGATGTCGCACGGCGACGCCTGCTCCGCCGCCCCCGAGGGCTTCTCCGTCACGGCCTCCACGGACGTCGTCCCGGTCGCCGCCTTCGAGAACGACGACAAGCGGCTCTACGGCGTCCAGTACCACCCCGAGGTCATGCACTCCACGCACGGCCAGCAGGTCCTGGAGCACTTCCTCTACCGTGGCGCCGGCCTGAAGCCGACCTGGACGACCGGCAACGTCATCGAGGAACAGGTCGCCGCGATCCGCGAGCAGGTCGGCGACAAGCGCGCCATCTGCGGGCTCTCCGGCGGCGTGGACTCCGCCGTGGCCGCCGCCCTCGTCCAGAAGGCCATCGGCTCCCAGCTGACCTGCGTCTACGTCGACCACGGCCTGATGCGCAAGGGCGAGACCGAGCAGGTCGAGAAGGACTTCGTCGCCGCGACCGGCGTCCAGCTGAAGGTCGTGGACGCCGAGGAGCGCTTCCTCAAGGCGCTCGCCGGGGTCTCGGACCCCGAGGAGAAGCGGAAGATCATCGGCCGCGAGTTCATCCGCGTCTTCGAGCAGGCGCAGGCCGAGATCATCGCGGACGAGGGCCCGGCCGTGGAGTTCCTGGTCCAGGGCACCCTCTACCCGGACGTGGTCGAGTCCGGCGGCGGCACCGGCACGGCCAACATCAAGTCCCACCACAACGTGGGCGGTCTGCCGGAGGACCTCGAGTTCAAGCTCATCGAGCCGCTGTGCAAGCTGTTCAAGGACGAGGTCCGCATGGTCGGCCAGGAGCTGGGCCTGCCGGAGGAGATCGTCCAGCGCCAGCCGTTCCCCGGCCCCGGCCTCGGCATCCGTATCGTCGGTGAGGTCACCAAGGACCGCCTCGACCTGCTCCGCGAGGCCGACGCCATCGCCCGCGAGGAGCTGACGGCGGCCGGCCTCGACCGCGAGATCTGGCAGTGCCCGGTGGTCCTGCTCGCGGACGTCCGCAGCGTGGGCGTCCAGGGCGACGGCCGCACCTACGGCCACCCGATCGTCCTGCGTCCCGTCTCCTCCGAGGACGCCATGACCGCCGACTGGTCACGCCTGCCGTACGACGTCCTCGCGAGGATCTCGACCCGCATCACGAACGAGGTCCGGGACGTCAACCGAGTCGTCCTCGATGTGACCAGCAAGCCCCCGGGCACGATCGAGTGGGAGTAATCCCTAGGTGCGCTTGATCAGGCGCACCGGCTCACCAGGCGTCCACACCTGCACGACGAGGTACTTGTCGTCCTCGACGTAGGTCCGCACGACCTCCGTCAGCTCGGTGCGGAAGAGGTGGAACGGCTCCGGCGGTTCCACCTCTTCGCTGTACGCCCGCTTCTCGGCCGGGTCCGTCACCTCGACCGCCCGGCCGCTGATCCGCACGTCCCCGCCGCCCATCCCGGTCCCCTCACCCGGGTTCGCCTGAAGCGCGAAACGGGGATCCCGCCGCAGATCGAGCACCTTCACCGAGTCCGGCATCATCCCGAGCCACAGCTCCCCGCCGAGGAAGCGCACCTCAAGTCCGGTCGTACGGGGCGAGCCGTCCTTGCGGAGAGTGGCGAGGACATGATGAGTGAAGGCACCGAAACGCTCCTCGACGATCTTCGCGAGTTCGGGCTCGGTGGCCGAGAAGGCGGCCCAGCCGACGGTTCCAGAGGTCATACGACGAGTGTGACCCCCATACCCGACACCCTCTGTCCGGATTTCCCGTCCCGGTATCAGACCCCGTGCATCACCGGCCGTACGTAGCGCTCCCGGCCCTGCTCGTCCCGGACCGGAGCGCATCCGGCGGCCGTCAGCCGCTGCGCCAGCTTCGCGCGCCGGGCCGTGTTGACGCGGAGGGCGCCCAGCAGGAACGCCGGGATCAGCACGGCGAGCGGAAGCATGACCGCGTACTTGCCGGTCAGCAGGGCCAGGAGCAGGAACAGGCCAGCGCAGCCCCCGGCCATGACGCGCAGCTCCCTGCGGCTCATCGCGCCGAGAGAGTCGTACGTGATGAGCGTGGTGATCAGGTCGATGTCGTGCTGCGCCTCGGGGACGGGAGTCAGCGAACCCTGGTACATGCCCGGCACGGGGCCGCCTCCGCCCGCCTGGGGAAACGCGGCCGCGTTGGCCGCCGCGCGCTGCTGCGCCCGGGGGTCGGTGTCGCGGACCAGATACACGTGCAGGGTCTTGTCCTTGCCGACCCGCGCGACGTCCGCGTACCGGAAGCCGTAAGCCTCGGCTATGTACACGAGGGCGCTGATGGTCTGCATCTGTCCGTCGTCGGGGACGATCTCGATGACGTCCTGGGTGGCGATCTGGCGCATGAGGGCGGTGACGCGGCGGTCCGCGAGGCTCACGGGGGCTCCTGGCTGGAAAGTGACGCTGAACTTCTGCTTCCGCACACCAGACCGGCGAGCCCCGGCGAGGGTTGCACACGTCATCTTCACGCAACTGCCTGTCCTCATGCACGGCCCGGCGGTAACTTCCGCCCGTACACCCCCCAGCGCTGGAGGACCGATGCCCGGGCCCACGCCGCCTGCCCCGCTGCCCACCGACCGGCTGCAGTTCGCGATGCCGCCGATGCACGACTCGGTCGAGGACGAGCGCCGGCACCGCAAGGAACGGCTCGCGGGCGCCGTACGGATCTTCGGCCGGTACGGCTTCGAGGACGGCGTCTCCGGACACATCACCGCCCGCGACCCCGAGTACAGCGACTGCTTCTGGGTGAATCCGTTCGGGATGCCCTTCAAGCACGTCACGGTGAGCGACCTGGTGCTGGCCAACGCCGACGGCCAGGTCGTCGAGGGCCGCTACCACGTCAACCAGGCCGCCTTCACCGTGCACGCCCAGGTGCACGCCGCCCGGCCCGACGTCGTCGCCGTCGCCCACTGCCACTCCGTCCACGGCCGCGCCCTGGCCGCCCTCGGTGAACTGCTGGACCCCATCACCCAGGAGAGCTGCGCCTTCTACGAGGACATGGCGCTCTACGACGCCTACTCCGGCGTCACCGTCGACGCCGAGGAGGGCCGGCGCATCGCGGCCGCGCTGGGCTCCCGCAAGGCGCTCGTGCTGCGCAACCACGGGCTGCTGACGGTCGGCGACTCGGTGGACGCGGCCGCCTGGTGGTTCCTGTCGATGGAACGCTCCAGCCAGGTGCAGCTGACCGCGCGGGCAGCCGGACGACCGGTGCTGATCGACCACCGGCAGGCGGTGGCCACCCGCGAGCAGCTCGGCGGCGACCTGGTGGCGTGGATCAACTACCAGCCCCTGTGGCAGGACATCAGCAGAAGCGAACCGGACCTGCTGAGCTGACCGCGTCAAGCGTCAAAAGCCCCGTAGGACGATCGCTTTCGTCATCGCGAACTCCTCGTCCGTCAGCACCCCTTCCCGGTGCAGCTCACCCAACTCCCGCAGTCGGCGCAGCAGTACGTCGTGATGGCCGGTGGCCCACGCCTGGGGTCCGGCGACCGCGGGTGGGGGCCGGTCGGCGCGGCCGCCGCCCGGGTTCGTCGAGGGATGCGGCAGCCGGGCGGTCACCGCGGCAGCGACCAGCGCGGTGAGCAGATCGCGGCGCACGCTGCCCCACAGGTCCAGGGCGTACGGGTCCTTGTCCGGCGGCAGCTTGGAGAACACCGTCTCCCGCGTCACGAACCGCAGAAAGCCGTCCTCCTGGCCGGAGTTGGGCAGCCACTCGACCTGCACCAGGTCGTCGACGCCGATGATCCGCGGCCCGGTCGCCCGTTTCACCCGGTCCGCGCTGTCCGCCCAGTCGATCCGCACCCGCGTGCCGTCGAAGGAGACCGTGCCGTCGGAGGAACGGACCGAGACCGGCACCGGCGGGCCCGGCAGCAGATAGGCCGTCGTCGGCTCCTTGGGGACCTCGTCGAGCAGCAGCGCCTGCCGGATCTCGTCCACGACGTACTCCGCGACCCCCGACCGGTCGGCGTCCACCAGCAGCCGGTACGGATCCGCCGCGTCCGGCAACCGCCCGCCCGTCGCCTGCAGCAGGGGGTCGGCCCCCTCCCGCAGCCGCATCCGCACCCGCACCCGCCCGCGCTTGCGTTCGGGCTCGTGGACGACGCCGGAGATGGCCTCCAGCGGCACGGTGATCTCCCCGTACGTCTGCCGGAACAGCGGCACGGAGCGGTGGAGTCCCGGCGTGATCCTGACCGTCGTACCGTCGAAGGCCCAGGTCCCGTCACGCTGGATGATCTCGGCCATACGGAGATTCTCGCAGCCGGGTCAACACGGCGCTCCGGGCTTCACTCCCACGAGGTGTCTGACAGTCGGACCTGACGGGCGCCACAGGTGTCCGGTAGGGCACAATTCGCTCTCGTCGCACCGGTGTTGCAGGCGGTGGCCGGATCCTCGGAAGGCCGCCATCGGTTCTGGGTCGCTGGGCTCGTTGGGCTTGTTGGGCTCGTTGGGAAGGCAGGCGTCGCACGTGGCGGTGCAGGAGGCGAGACAGGGCGCGTACACGGACGCGCACGCGGGTGGCTGCACCTGCGGGGACTGCCCGCACGGGGCACGCGAGGGACACCGCCGCGCGGTGGCCGCGTTCCTGCTCAGACGCGACGAGTTCGCGGCCGGACAGGGCCTGCCGGCTGCCGTGGCGCACTCCGCCTCCGCCTCCCGGCAGTGGGTCTCGGAGGAACTCACCCAGTCCGCCGAACTCGTCGCCCAACGCGGCCGCGCCGAGGGCGAGGCATGGCTGGCCCGCCTCTGGCTCCGCACCGCCTGCACGGTGTGGGCGGCCGTCGTCGTCCTTCTCCTCGTCCAGGCCCTCACCGCGATCGGCACGGGCTGGACGGCGGCCCGCACCGCCGGACTGCTCGCCGCCCTGCTGACGGCCGGCGCCCTCACCACGGCCTCCTGGCTCCACCGCACCCGCGGCGGAGCGCTCGCCCCCGTCATCGGCGAGGACAACCGCCTGTCCACCTCCCGCGCGGTCGCCGCCGCGTGGGTGCTGCTCGTCGCCTACGCCGTGCTGGTCCTGGTCGGCCGTCTCGCCGCCGCCTCCGGCCACGCCGAACGCGACGCGCTCATCGCCGGTCTCGACCTCGCCCGCGGGGCGGGCGTGGTGACCGTCCTCGCGGTGGTGTGCGGGATCGCCGTCCTGGTGCGCAGGGTGGTCGGGCTGCGGGTCCTCTCCCAGCGCCTGCAGAAGGTGCGCGCCGACCGGCCCCGGGCCGCCGACCTGCTGACCGACGACTCCGGCCGCGGCACCTTCGCCGACATCCAGTACGTCGTGATCAGCGCCGTCGCCCTCGCCTTCGCCGCCGTCCGCCTGGCCCGCCGCCCCGACCAACTGCCCGACCTGCCCTGGGGGCTGGCCGTGGTGGTGCTGGTCTCGGCGGCGACCTACCTCGCCGGCAAGTACGCGGAGGGCGGCCGTCCCGTCATCCTCTCCGTCGTCCGCTCCCGGGAGGCGGGCGACCTCGACGCACCCATCCGCACCGGCGACGACATCGAGATCCGCGGCGCGGGCTTCGTCCCGCCCGGCGCCCAGAGCGCCGACCGCCTCTCCCGCATGGTCGTCCGCATCGGCACGGTCCATGTCCACGTCCCGCTGGTCCCGGTCACCGGCGGCTTCAGCAACCCCACCGACGCGGTCCTCACCGTGCCGGTCCCCGCCGACGTGGAACCCGGACGGGTCGACGTCCAGGTCGTCACCGCGGCCGGCGTGGAGACGAACCGCTACCCGATCGACGTGACGGACTGATCGACGTGACGGATCGATCGACGCGATCTGAATGATCGTCGGTCCCGCCTCTTGAACACATCACTCCCTTCGTACGTATGGTTAGTTGAGGGATTCAACAGGTTGGGTGAGAGGCGGTCGCGGGTGATGACTCACAGCATGCGTACGGACACCCAGCTTCCCCCTCCCAACGGCCCTCGCGACTGGCGCGACAACGCCACCCGCTTCGCCCTCCTCCCGCTCCGCGTCTTCCTCGGCATCACCTTCATCTACGCCGGCCTCGACAAGCTCACCGACAGCGTCTTCATGAAGGACTCCGGCGCCGGGTCCATCGGCGAGACCATGAGTGCCGTCCGCGACTCCGCGGCCATCCCCGCACTGGTCGACCTCGCCCTGAAGAGCCCCGTCGGCTTCGGCTACGCCATCGCCTGCGGCGAACTCGCCGTCGGCATCGGCACCCTCCTCGGCCTCCTCACCCGCCTGGCCGCCCTCGGCGGCGCCCTCATCTCCCTCAGCCTCTGGCTGACCGTCAGCTGGGCCTCCGATCCCTACTACTACGGCAACGACCTCCCTTACCTGATGGCCTGGATCCCTCTCATCCTCGCGGGAGCACCCGTCCTTTCACTGGACGCGGTGTGGCGCACGAGACGCCGGGGCTGAGCGAGACCGGCTGCGGCTGGACAGCGGGCTGGTTGCGCCGGCGGCCGGGCAGTCCGGTGCCAGGCCCTGAGCGGTCCGGGCCAGCGGCGGCCCATTGACACCGGGCGCCGGGCCGTCCGCCTGCCGCCTCACACCTCCTTCCGGTGGGGGTTTTCCGGCTGTGGTGGGACCAGAACGCCCAACACCGTTCGGGGCGCTCGGCTGAGCGTGAGTCCTGGCAACAGGACTCACTCCCGCTCGGTCTTCGGGGACGGTCTGCGTCTGCGTATGCTGCGGGCCAGGAGGGCGGTCGCGGCCGCGAGGGACAGGCCGGCCATGACGATCGGGATGATCGCGAACCACTGTGTCTCCCACAGCCCGCCCGCGTCCCCCGCGTAGACGATCCCCCCGAGGGCGAAGAACGCGCCGGCGACCAGCCTGCCGGGCCGGAACTCATGACGCAGCACGGGTCACCTCCACCTGTCCGGCCCCGACCTGGAGGTCCAGGTCCAGGGTCCCGGTGCCCTTGCCGCCCGAGGCGGGCGGCAGGGTCACCGTCTTCTGTCTGCCCGGCTTCACGTCCACGTCCTTGTCGTCGTCACCCGGCAACTGGATGTCGCCCAATCCCACCTCGATGTTCAGCCTCACCGTCACGTCCGCCGGCACGATCACCCGCAGTCGGCCCAGCCCCACGTCCGCCTCGGTGGACACCGACTGCCCCTGCCCGAGCTTCACGCGGGACAGATCCAGCGTCCCGTCGCCGGTGCCGAGGTCGTACGACCTCTGGATGTCCGTCACCGCCGCCGGACGCCATGTCCGCTCCATCCAGCGGGTGTCGATGTCCTCGGGCAGCGCGGTGGAAGCGGCGAGCAGGGTGGCTGTGACGACCGCCAGGAACACCGACCCGGCTCCCGTGCGCCCGAGGAACGAGCTCACCGCGATCCCTACCCCGAGCACGATCAGCGCGACCGACAGCCCCGTCTGAAGGCTCTCGCCGAGCGGACGATCGTCCCAGGTCAGCTGGGTGGTGAGGGCGCACGCCAGCAGCGCCAGCAGGAACAGCCAGCCGCCGATCCAGCGAGGGCCGCGCGGTCTCGGGGGCCGGGGGCGCGGGACCCGCATGTCCTCGCCCTGACGCCCGTGGCCGTACGGCGGGCCGTGGCCGTACGACGAGTCGAGGCCGAGGTCGACCGCCGCCGCGATGTCCCGGTCCCGGGAGTCGCGCGGTCCCCACAGATAGCCGGTGCCGCCCACATGCGTACCGTCCTTGACGATGGGGTCGCGCCACCAGGAGGGGTAGGCCGCGGGCACCGGCGGCGCCTTGGCCTCCGGCGGGGCGTCGGCGGCGGCCTGCGCGGCTATCGGGTTCGCCCGGCCGGGACGCTGCCGGGCGCTGGGGGAGGGGTCGGGCTCAGGGGCGCCGCGCCGCTGCGACCAGTAGCCGGCGCCGGCGAGGAGGAGGGAGAGGACGACGGCGAAGGTCAGCACCCCGCCGTTGCTCATCATCGACAGGAACACCCCGCAGCCGACCAGCGCGAACAGCACCGCCGCCAGGGCCTGACCGTCGACGCGGCCGGTGAGGAGCTTGCGCACCTCGTTCTCCTCGTCGCCGGAGTACGGCACGAAGAGCCAGACGAAGCCGTAGAAGATGAGGCCGATGCCGCCGGTCGCCGAGAGCACGGCCAGGGTGATCCGGAAGATCACCGGATCCATGTCGCACTGCCGGCCCAGTCCCGCGCACACTCCGGCGAGCATCTTGTGCTCCGGCTCCCGCCGGAACCTGCGCGGCGCATCGCCGCCGCCATCGCCGCGGTCGCCCCCGTCGACGGCACTGGCCGCACCGGTACCGGAATCGGCCGCCGCGGCGGCCCCCGCCCCCGCGTTCACCCCGTCAGTCACTGTCTCCTCGGTCACGCCAACCTCTCCGCCCCGGCCCGCCCCTTCGGACGTACCCCTCTCTCCGTGTCCGCCGGACTCCTCGGACACGCTCTTCTCCCCACACCCGGCAGGCCCCTCGGACACACCGTTCTCCACCCGTGCTCCCGACCCCTCCGGCGCACCTTTCTCCGTGCGTGCGCCCGCCCGCTCGTGCGCGCGCGGTTTCTCACCCGCGGCGCCGGCGGCGTGCGCGGTGGACGGGGTGGCCGCGTCGGGCGCGGTGCCCCCGTCGGGCGCGGCGTCCGCGGCGTGCTGGTGGTCTGCCATGCGTCCATGGTGGCGGGTGAGCCGCCGCGGCGGCAGTCGGAACGACCCTGGTCGGACCCTGATATCGGCCCTGAGGCCCGGCCGGGGAGGCGTTCGAGGCGCGGGGCCCGGGGAGATCAGGGGCGTCTCGGGGGCCAACCCTGATGCCCCGGCCCGGCCCGCCGTGTGACCATCGTTGGCATGCCGGAAGCCGCAGCAGCGCCACTCGTCGAACCGCGGCCGCCGCGCAAGCTCTACCGCAGCAGCGACGGACGCTGGCTGGGTGGTGTGGCGCGGGGGCTCGCCGGGCATCTCGGGCTGCCCGTGATCTGGGTGCGGCTGGTCTTCGTCGGCCTGTTCATGGCGGACGGCCTCGGCGCCCTGCTGTATGCGGCGTTCTGGTTCTTCGTCCCGCTCGGTGTCGGCGGCGTGGAGGCACAGAAGCCGCCGTCCCTCGTCGGCACGGAGGTCTCACCCGACGGCCGCCGCAGACTCGTCGCCCGCAGACCGGACAAGGGCCAGATCGTCGCCCTGCTCCTCATGGTCGTCGTGGCCATGGTCTTCGTGGGCAACGTCGATCTGGGCGGCGGAGCCAAGGCATACCTGCTCCCGGCCGTTCTCGTCGGCGCGGGCGTCGCGCTGGTGTGGCGGCAGGCGGACAACGCCCGCCGCGCCCGCTGGATCGAGGCCGGCCGCCGCCGGCGCACCCTCACTCTGCTGCGTACGGTGGGCGGGGTCCTGCTGGTCACTGCCGGTGTCGTCGGCATCTTCGTGCTGCAGGGCTCCGCCGCCCACCTCGGCTCGGTCCTCCAGGCGGCCCTCGCGGTCCTCGTCGGGATAACGCTCCTGGCCGGGCCGTATCTCGTCCGGATGACCCAGGACCTGTCGGAGGAGCGCCTGATGCGTATCCGTGCCCAGGAGCGGGCGGAGGTCGCGGCCCATGTCCATGACTCGGTGCTGCACACCCTCACCCTGATCCAGCGCAACGCGGAGAACGCGGGTGAGGTCCGCCGTCTCGCCCGGGCCCAGGAGCGCGACCTGCGCACCTGGCTGTACAAGCCGGAGGGCACCGGCAAGGACGAGTCCGACGAGCCGGACACCCTCGCCGACGCGGTCCGGTGCAACGCCGCTGAGGTGGAGGACAAGCACGGCGTGCCGATCGAGGTCGTCGTGGTGGGCGACTGCCCGCTCGACGAGAGGATCGGCGCGCAGATGCAGGCCGCGCGCGAAGCGATGGTGAACGCCGCGAAGTACGGTGGCGAGGGCGGCGCCGTACAGGTCTTCGCCGAAGTCGAGGGGAAGACGGTCTTCGTGTCCGTCCGCGACCGCGGCCCCGGCTTCGACCTCGATGCGATACCCGCCGACCGCATGGGTGTCAGAGAATCGATCATCGGCCGCATGGAGCGCAACGGCGGTACGGCGCGGCTGCGGGCGGTGCCCGATGGCGGCACGGAGGTCGAGCTGGAGATGGAGAGGGCGGAGAAGACCTGATGAGCGATCCGACCGAGACGAACGCGGAGCCCGCGGAGACGACCGGCGGTGCGGGCGCGCGCCATGTGCGCGTGGTCCTCGTCGACGACCACCGTATGTTCCGCACGGGCGTACAGGCCGAGATCGGCCAGACCGAGCAGACCGGTGTCGAGGTCGTCGGTGAGGCCGCCGACGTCGACCAGGCGGTCACGGTCATCACCGCGACCCGGCCCGAGGTGGTTCTCCTCGACGTCCATCTGCCGGGCGGCGGCGGGGTCGAAGTGCTGCGCCGGTGCGCCACCTTGATGGCCGACACCGAGCGGCCCGTGCGGTTCCTGGCGCTGTCCGTGTCGGACGCGGCGGAGGATGTGATCGGGGTGATCCGGGGCGGTGCGCGGGGCTATGTGACGAAGACGATCACGGGCTCGGATCTCATCGACTCCATCTTCCGGGTGCAGGAGGGCGACGCCGTCTTCTCGCCGCGGCTGGCCGGGTTCGTGCTGGACGCCTTCGCCTCCACCGACGCCCCGCCGGTCGACGAGGACCTCGACCGGCTCACCCAGCGGGAGCGTGAGGTACTGCGCCTCATCGCCCGCGGCTATGCGTACAAGGAGATCGCCAAGCAGCTGTTCATCTCGGTGAAGACGGTCGAGTCCCATGTGTCGGCGGTGCTGCGCAAGCTCCAGCTGTCCAACCGTCATGAGCTGACCCGCTGGGCGACGGCCCGGCGCCTGGTCTGACCGGCGCGGCGCCCAGGGCACGCAGCGCCCAGCGGTAGTGCCGTACCGCGTTGATCGCGCCGATCAGGCCGGTCAGCCACAGGATGGTGCCGATGCCCATGCCGAGGGCGGCGCGGGCGTAGGTCGTGCGGTCGGGGGCCGTGCCGGCGGAGGTGAAGGCCGCCCAGAGGCCGATCGCGCCGAGGGTGAAGGAGGACAGCAGCCAGAAGAGGCTGAGGCCGGGGGAGCGGAGGCGGGCGTCGGTCTGCGGGTGGCGGTCCAGGGCGAGCCAGGCGTCGAGGAGCCGACGCGTCTGGTGGTCGCGGCGGATGGCGCGTGTGACGGCGACGACGGACGGGGTGAGCGCGGCGAGGCCGAGCAGCGCGAAGAGCGGGCCGAGGAGGAGGCCCGTCGGGTCCCTCTCCTCGAACTGCTGGAGCGGCAGCACCAGCAGAGCCCAGCCGATGATCGCGGCGAGGGCCAGCAGCCACAGCAGGAACACCCGGTGCACGCCGAGGCTCCGGCGGCGCAGCTCCTCCAGCACCCAGGCCCGGTCGGCGAGCAGCGCGGCCCGGTCCGGCCACACGCGGAAGTGCGGCGGGGGAGGGGGCGGCGGCAGCGTGGAGCTCGGCATCGGGACTCTCTCGCGGGGCGGGGGCGCGGTGGGACGGGGCGGGACGGTCGTGACGCTACCGTGCCACCGGACCATGATCGTGCCATGGCCGCCGCCTCGGGTGGGCCGCCGCGGGCTCCGGCCGCCACCCGAACGGACCCCGCCACAGCGGCACTTGAGGGGGGCCTGCCGGTTCACACCACCCGTGTCGCCCCGGCGAACGGCATCTCGTCGAGCGGAGCCACGCGGACAGAGGAGGAGGGGTTCGGGGCGTGGATCATCATGCCGTTGCCGATGTAGAGGCCCACATGGCTGATGCCGGAGTAGAAGAACACCAGGTCACCGGGGAGGAGTTCGGAGCGGGAGACGCGGCGGCCGGCGTCGATCTGGGCGTAGGTGGTGCGGGGCAGGGAGATTCCGGCGGAGCGGTAGGCGGCCTGGATGAGTCCGGAGCAGTCGAAGGCGTTCGGGCCGGTCGCGCCCCAGACATAGGGGCTGCCGATCTTGGACTGGGCGTATGCGATGGCCGCCGCCGTACGGGAGTTGGGGGCCTGCGTGGTGGCCGCTGCGGGGGCCCGCAGGCTGTCGCGCGGCCCGCTCGACGAGTCCCGTGAGGCGCGGCCGTCGGCGCCGCTGCCGCCCGCGATCCGGGCCTGTTCCTCGGCGGTCAGCCGGGACAGCAGCTGTCGGGCGGTGTCCAGCTTGCCGGTGATCGTCTCCTTCTGCTGCCGCAGCTCCGTCTGGCGCGACCGGAGCGAGTCCAGCTCGATACGGGCGGCGCCGCGCAACTGCTCGATCTCCCGCAGCTCCTCGCGTACGCGGGCGACGGCGGCGGACTGCCGGTCGTTGGCGCGTTCGGCGAAGGCGGCGCCGTCGAGGTAGCGGTCGGGGTTGTCGGAGAGCGCCAGCTGCATGGCCGGGTCGAGCCCGCCGGCGCGGTACTGCGCCGCCGCCATGGAACCCAGCGCCTCCCGAGCCGAGTTGAGCCGATGCTCCTTGCGCGCCGCCTCGTCCCGCAGTGTCTTGAGGCGCTGCTCGGCCTGCTGTGCCTTCTCCTTGGCGCCGTTGTACTTCTCGGTGGCGGCCTCCGCCTCCTGGTACAGCTGGTCCACCTTGGCCTTGACCTGCGCGGGGGTCGGGGCCGGCGCGGCGTGCCCGGTGCCGTCGAAGGCGGTCGCGGTCGCCGCGCCCGCGAGGGCGAAGGTCGCCGCGGTACGGGCCGTATTGCCGCTGAGCGAGCGCTGTCGGGACTTGCGGTGCGCTGCCACGTGGGACTGCACGTCCTTTCGTACGACCGCCTCGGTACGAGGAGTGTCGATGTGTCCGGCGACGCCCCGCACGGGGGGAGTGGGGCGCCGCCGGACCCTCGGCGGTGGCGTCCGGCTGCCGCCCCTGGCCCGGGCGGCGGTGGGGAGCCGGTCACCTGGGGCAGGACGCTAGGCCCGGTGATGTCGGCTTGGTAACGCGATGTGTGGAAATGACATGAGTGGACCGCACCGTGGCCGCATGTGATCACGGTGGCGTGTCGAGGGTGACGACTTGGCGCGACGCGCTGACCGAAGCGGGGAATGCGGGGCTGCTGGGAACGGCGGGCTGCTAGGGGGTGCCTATGTGCGGGCTCACACAAGGGTGGGCCGGTGTCGGAGGAGACCCACCCGGCTGATTAGCATCCGGCCTCATGGACGTACTCATCCATCTCTTCGTCGGCCTGCACATCATCGGCATCGGCGCGCTCCTCGGCGGCTTCCTCACCCAGATGAAGGCGATGGGCGAGGGCACCGCCCGCTTCGTCCCCGCGATGCTGCACGGCGCGGCCACCATGCTGATCACCGGCGTTGTCCTGGTCGGCCTCAACCAGTCGGAATACGGACACGTCAACAACGTCAAGATCGGCGTGAAGCTGGCGCTGCTGATCGTGATCCTCGGGCTGGTGTACGTCCAGCGCGACGAGGAGAAGGTGGACAAGCGGTTGTTCGGCCTGGTCGGGCTACTGACCACGGCGAACATCTTCATCGCCGTGCTGTGGACCTGACCGGGCCGCGCCCGTACCGCCGCAGCTGATCCGCGCGCGTGCGGCGCACAAGCCACCGCACGCGCGCGTACGTGCGTGCCCGGTTACGCCGGGCGGACGACGCTGTGGATCGATGACTCGCCGTCGTAGTAGATCGACTCCTCGCGGACGTACGCGCCCGGCTTGGGGGCGTGGATCATCATGCCGTTGCCGATGTAGAGGCCGACGTGGCTGATGTCGTCGTAGAAGAAGACGAGGTCACCGGGCTGGGCGTTGGAGAGGGAGACCGTGGTGCCGGCGTTGACCTGGTCCCAGGTGGTGCGGGGCAGGGTGACGCCGGCGGCCTTCCAGGCGGCCTGGGTGAGGCCGGAGCAGTCGTAGGAGTCGGGGCCGGTGGCTCCCCAGACGTACGGCTTGCCGATCTGGGCGCGGGCGAAGGCGAGGGCCTTCTCGGCCTTGGTGGCGTACGAGGAGTCGGTGGACGTGGAGCCGGTGGAGGTGGAGTCCGAGGCAGAGGTAGAGGTAGAGGTAGAGGTAGAGCCTGAGGAGGTCGATGTGCTGCTCTCCTGCTGGGCCGCTTCCTGGGCCGCCGCCTCGCGGGCCGCCTGTTCCTCCGCCTGCCGCTTGGCCAGCTCGGCGGCCTTGCGGGCGGCCTCCTCCTGCTTCTGGCGCTCGATCTCGGCCAGCCGGGCCTTCTCCTCCGCCGTCAACTCCGCCAGCAGCACGCGCGCGTCGCTGAGCTTCTTCTGGACGGTGGCTTTGGCGGTCTTGAGCTCGTTCTGGGTCTCGGTGAGGGCCTGGAGGCTCTGGGTGGCCTCCTGGCGCTTCTTCATCGTCTCCGACTGCTCGGTGAAGTAGTCGTCGACCGCGCTCTTCTGGCGGTCGGTCAGACGGCTCATCAGCTGCGCCGTGTCGAAGTAGTCCTGTGCGGACTCCGCGAGCAGGAAGGTCGCCGTGTCGGGCACGACGGCGCCGGTGCGGTACTGGGCGGCGGCGAAGGACCCCAGCTTCTCCCGCGCCTGGTTGAGCCGCTGGGTGCGCTGGGCGACGTCGTCCAGGAGGCTGTCGACCTGCTTGCGCTGCTTGGCCGTCTTCTCCTTGGCGGCGTTGTACTTCTCTGTCGCCGACTCCGCCTGGCGGTAGAGATCGTCGACCTTCTTCTCGACCTCCTCCAGGCTGGGCCTGTCGTCGTCGGAGGGTGCGGCGTTCGCCGTCTGGGAGAGCAGGGCCACGGAGGTCAGAGCGGCGGTGGCGAGGGCGGGGGTGCGTATCCCGGCCACGCGCGTGCCGCCGAAGCGCGGCTTGCGGTGCTGCGACGCCAAGGGAGGCGACTCCTTCCATGTTCCGCCTACCGAGTTAGCTGTCGGGTTCGGGCGGATGGTTCGGAAGGGTTGCCCTACGGCTCGTCCCCGCAGGGGAGTCGTGCCGATTCACCCCAAGGTCGGTGGGTCCCCGGCTCCGGCTGCCGCGAGGGGGCGCGCCGGACTCGGCGGAGGCCGCGCGGCCCGGCGACGTTCGCCGGTGGGTGTCGTACGGCCTGCCCGGCACGGTAGCCAACTCGTGTGGCCCCTGTGAAGGTTGATGGGTGATATGCCCGATACATTTCCGTGACCTTTTTCGGGCGGCTCCGGACGGTGACAGCGGTGCCCCTCAGGGTGAGGTGAGGAGCCTCACCCACGGATCCTCGCCCGGATCCCGGGATGTTCCCGGGACGGCGGCCGGTTGTCAGTGGGGAGCCCTAGACTCGGAGAGCGATGAGCAGCCTCTTTGACGACAGCTTCCTGGCGGACCTCCAGGCCCCCCGCGGGCACGGGGAGGAGCCCCCGCCGCCGCCCGAGGACGATCACGCTCCGGAGCCGATTCCGGACGATCTGTTCGGCGGGAAGTTCGACGTGCCCCCGGACCGGGACGCCTACTATCGCGACGGCGCCCCGCGCCCCGCCCTGGACGCCGCCGCCCTGGTCGAGGGGCTCAACGAGAACCAGCGCGCCGCCGTCGTGCACTCCGGCACCCCACTGCTCATCGTCGCCGGCGCCGGCTCGGGCAAGACCCGTGTGCTCACCCACCGCATCGCCCATCTGCTCGCCGACCGGAATGTGCACCCCGGCCAGATCCTCGCGATCACCTTCACCAACAAGGCCGCGGGTGAGATGAAGGAGCGCGTCGAGCAGCTCGTCGGCCCGCGTGCGAACGCGATGTGGGTCATGACGTTCCACAGCGCGTGCGTGCGCATCCTGCGCCGCGAGAGCAAGAAGCTCGGCTTCACCTCGTCGTTCTCGATCTACGACGCCACCGACTCCAAGCGCCTGATGGCCCTGGTCTGCCGCGACCTGGACCTCGACCCCAAGCGCTTCCCGCCCAAGTCCTTCAGCGCCAAGATCAGCAACCTGAAGAACGAACTGATCGACGAGGAGGACTTCGCCGCCCAGGCGTCCGACGGCTTCGAGAAGACCCTCGCCCAGGCGTACGCGCTGTACCAGTCCCGCCTCCGCGAGGCCAACGCGCTCGACTTCGACGACCTGATCATGACGACGGTCAACCTGCTGCGCGCCTTCCCGGACGTCGCCGAGCACTACCGCCGCCGATTCCGGCACGTCCTGGTCGACGAGTACCAGGACACCAACCACGCCCAGTACGCGCTCGTGCGCGAACTCGTCGGCACCAGCGAGCACCCCGTCGACGTACCCCCCAGCGAGTACGACGTCCCGCCCGCCGAGCTGTGCGTCGTGGGCGACGCCGACCAGTCGATCTACGCCTTCCGCGGCGCGACCATCCGCAACATCCTCCAGTTCGAGGAGGACTACCCGGACGCGACGACGATCCTGCTGGAGCAGAACTACCGCTCCACCCAGACGATCCTCTCCGCCGCCAACGCGGTCATCGAGCGCAACGAGTCCCGCCGCCCCAAGAACCTGTGGACCAACGCGGGCGCGGGCGCGCGCATCACCGGCTATGTCGCCGACACCGAGCACGACGAGGCGCAGTTCGTCGCCGACGAGATAGACCGCCTGGTCGACGCGGGCGAGACGAAGGCCGGCGACGTCGCCGTCTTCTACCGCACCAACGCCCAGTCCCGTGTCTTCGAAGAGGTCTTCATCCGCGTCGGTCTGCCCTACAAGGTCGTCGGTGGCGTCCGCTTCTACGAGCGCAAGGAGGTCCGGGACGTCCTGGCCTACCTGCGGGTGCTCGCCAACCCGGAGGACTCCGTCCCGCTGCGCCGCATCCTCAACGTGCCCAAGCGCGGCATCGGCGAGCGCGCCGAAGCGATGATCGACGCACTGAGCCAGCGCGAGAAGATCAGCTTCCCGCAGGCACTCAAGCGCGTCGACGAGGCGTACGGCATGGCCGCGCGGTCCACCAACGCGGTCAAGCGGTTCAACGCGCTCATGGAGGAGCTGCGCACGGTCGTCGAGTCGGGCGCCGGCCCGGCGACGGTTCTCGAGGCCGTGCTGGAGCGCACCGGCTACCTCGCCGAGCTGCAGGCGTCCACCGACCCGCAGGACGAGACCCGCATCGAGAACCTCCAGGAGCTGGCCGCCGTGGCCCTGGAGTTCGAGCAGGAGCGCGGGGAGGGTGAGCAGAGCACGCTGGCCGACTTCCTGGAACAGGTCGCCCTGGTCGCCGACTCCGACCAGATCCCCGACGAGGACGAGGACGGCTCCGGTGTCATCACCCTGATGACTCTGCACACCGCCAAGGGCCTGGAGTTCCCGGTGGTCTTCCTCACCGGCATGGAGGACGGCGTCTTCCCGCACATGCGCGCCCTCGGTCAGACCAAGGAGCTGGAGGAGGAACGCCGCCTGGCCTACGTCGGCATCACGCGTGCGCGTGAGCGGCTGTACCTCACCCGTTCGGCGGTGCGCAGCGCCTGGGGGCAGCCGTCGTACAACCCGCCCTCCCGATTCCTGGAGGAGATCCCGCCCACGCATGTGGACTGGAAGCGCACCGGTGCCACCCTGGCGCCGCCGACCGCGGGCGTGGCGGCCTCGCTGTCGTCGTCGCGCTCCCGCTCCTCGGCGTCGGGCGCGTCCGGCTTCGCCACGCGCCGCACCGGCGAGAAGCCGGTGGTCGCCCTGGCCGTCGGCGACCGCGTCACCCATGACCAGTTCGGCCTGGGCACGGTCGTCGCGGTGAAGGGCACGGGCGGGAACGCGGAGGCGACGATCGACTTCGGCGACGCCAAGCCGAAGCGGCTGCTGCTGCGGTACGCGCCGGTGGAGAAGCTCTGACACAGGTGAGCCCCCGCTGAAGGCAGCGGGGGCTCATCCCATCCCAGGCGGCGTTTGCACGTCGTCGGTGTTGTACGTCGTCGTGTCTACGTCGGGTCCAGACCGTGGCTGCGCAGCCAGGACAGCGGGTCTATCGTCGAACCGCCGGGCAACCGCACCTCGAAGTGCAGGTGCGGGCCGGTCGAGTTGCCGGAGTTCCCCGAGTACGCGATCGGATCGCCGGCCTTCACCTTCGTACCGGAGGGGACGCGGTAGCTGGAGAGGTGGCAGTACCAGGTCTCCGTGCCGTCCTTCGCCGTCACGATCATCATGTTGCCGTAGGCGCTGTTCCACTGCGTCCGTACGACGCCGTCGGTCGCGGCCATCACCGTGCTGCCGTAGGAGACCGGGAAGTCGATGCCGGTGTGCATGGACATCCAGTTGACGCCGGACTGGCCGTAGTAGGCGCTGAGGCCCTGACGGGCGACCGGGAGGGCGTACTTCGGGCGCAGCCGCTCCTTGCGGGCCGCCTCCGCCGCCGCCTTCTTCTTCTCCAGCTCCTGCTGCGCCTTGAGGTCGATGCGTTCCTGCTCGCGGCTGACCCGGTCGCGGAAGTCGCTGGCGCCTTCCCGCGCACCCAGCAGCTGAGTGTCCAGCTTGTCGTTGGCGGCGGCGGTGGGTTTCACCGGCTGCGCGTCCGAGGCGGTGGTGTTGGTGTCCTTGTCGTCGCCGGTGAGGGTGCCCACCGAGGCGGCGGCGATACCGGCGACGCCCATCACACACGCCGAGGGCACGGCCACGGTCAGCAGCGCGGAACGTTTCGCGGGCGTACGGCGCCGGGAGCGGCTTCCACTGCGGGAGGCCGCGCGCGTGGCCGGCGCCGGGGTCGCCTCCTCCTGCTCGTCGAGGAGTGACACGGTGGGCAGCTGCCCGTCCGGCCCGTCGAGCGGGGGCAGCTCCTCCACGACGGGCAGCTCGCCGGTGGCGGCCAACTCGCCGTCGGTCTGCTCGAAGGTGTCGGGCGACTGCCGGCCGAACGGTTCGCCGGACTGCTCGTACGCGTCGGCGCCCGGCGTGGGATCACCGTCGGTGTTCCACTGTGTGGCGTCGTAGGCGCCGGTGTCGAAGGACTGCGTGCCCCATTCCCACTGCTGGGTCTGGTCGGCCGGGGTGCCGGACTGGTCGGGCTGGAGCCATGCGCTCGCGTCCCACTGGCCGCTGCTGTCGGGCGCCGTCGCCTGTTGCGGGATCGTCGGCAGCTGCTGGTAGTCGGCGGACCAGGCGGTTGCGTCGTAGGCACCCGTGTCATAGGCGGCGTGGTGCTGGGCCGCGTACGGGTCGTAGTTCAGGGTGTGATGACTGCCCGTCGACCACTGGGTGGTGTCGTACCCGCCGGCGTCGTAGGTGCCGGTCGGATAGGCGCCGGTGTCGGCGCCCGCCGTGGGGTAGGCGCTGGTGTCGTAGCCCGTGTCGTACGAGGTGAAGCCGTCGTACTGGGCTTCCTGGGTGCCGTACGACGCGTAGGGCGCCGAGTCGGCTTCGGAAGCCGGAGCCGGGGTGGTCATGGTCCCCGACGGGTGACGGTCGTTCACCAACTTCTCTTTCGCCTCGACAACAGGGGCTGCCAGAGCAGTGCGGTGACTGTACCCGGCGGTACGCGGGCACGACAATCTTCGGCGGGTTTCGTGGCCGGGGGAAACGGGCAATCGGCCGTGTTTCGGGGGACTGCGGGCACGACTTTGGTTCTATTTTCGAATGCTGTTCGAAGTTGGGTGGGTCAGGCGACCGTCAGACCGCCTGTGTGCGCCTGCGCCTGTGCCGCGCCGTCCAGGTCGGCCGCCATGGCTTCCGTGTCATCCAGGGCCTGCCGGATACCGGTCGCGACCGCGGGGTGCACGGGGAGGGCGAGATGGCCGATTCCGGTCACCCGGACGTTCAGTGCCCGCAGGTCCGGGTGGTCCACACACGCCGCCTCCAGCGGGTCCATGATGTGGTCGAGGTCGCTCCAGAAGCTGACGAACCGCGTGCGGCAGCCGGGCGCGGGCCGCTTCAGCTCCTCGATCACCGCAGAACCGGGGCGCATCTGGCGCACGATGGGATGCGCGTCGGCCAGCGGCGCCACCCGGGTGCCGGAGTGCGGGGTGCCCAGCGTGACCAGCGTCCGCACCCGGACGTCGCCGCCCAGCCGCTGCACGTAGTAGCGGGCGATCAGCCCGCCGAGGCTGTGCCCGACGATGTCGACCTGCCGGCTGCCCGTGCGGGCGCAGATGCCCTCTATGTGGCGGCCCAGCAGCTCGGCCGCCGTGCGGATGTCGCAGGTCAGCGGGGAGTAGTTGAGTGACTCCACCTGGTGCCTGCCGTGCTGGGCGAGGCTGCGGCGCAGCAGGACGAAGACGGAGCGGTTGTCGATGAAGCCGTGGAGCAGGACCACCGGGGGCGGGCCCTGCGTCGGCAGCGCCGCCGGCTCCTCGCCGCCGTCCTCCGCGGGCAGCGCGGGCGGCGTCCGCCGCTCCTGGGTGATGCCCGACGGATAGAGGACGAGATGGCCCGCGAGGATCATCAGTTCCAGGGCGGTCGCCTTCAGGAGGGTCATGGAGAGTCCCGTCAGCCTGCCCGGCAGGATGCGCTCACACAGCGGAAGAAAGGGCTCGAAGGCCCGGGTGATCCTCATGGCCGACCTCCTGTCGGCACACGGCAGGACGCCGCCGTCCCCCGTGTGCCCTCGTGGGAGGCCGCGGACGGAGAGGCCGACGGGGCGCGCCAGGCGCATCCGTCGTGCCTGCGCCGATGCGTCGCACCACCGCGGCGCGCGGCCTGCGGCGCGGTGGTGCGACGACCTCTTCGCGGCTCCCGTTGCGCGTCGCTCCCCTGCCAGGAAGGGGAGCGACGCGCGGTGAACGTGTCCCACCGTGTGATTTCCCCCTCGGTCTCCACCGTGAAACTGCCGGGTGCGGGATGCTGGCGATAACGTTCGTTCACTTCCCCGCCCGGTGTGGTGCGGGGTGTCCGTCGGTACGACTCGGTGTGCATGGATTCAGCAGGATCCGGTACGGATGGATGTAGTCGCTTCATGGAGGCAGTGATGGGTGTGGCAGCCGGTCCGATCCGCGTGGTGGTGGCCAAGCCGGGGCTCGACGGCCACGATCGCGGGGCCAAGGTGATCGCGCGGGCGCTGCGCGACGCCGGTATGGAGGTCATCTACACGGGCCTTCACCAGACCCCCGAGCAGATCGTCGACACGGCGATCCAGGAGGACGCCGACGCGATCGGCCTGTCCATCCTGTCCGGGGCGCACAACACGCTCTTTGCCGCGGTGATCGAACTCCTCAAGGAGCGGGACGCGGCGGACATCCTCGTCTTCGGCGGCGGGATCATCCCGGAGGCGGACATCCCGCCGCTGAAGGAGAAGGGCGTCGCCGAGATCTTCACGCCCGGGGCGACCACGCAGTCGATCGTGGACTGGGTCCGGGCCAACGTGCGGCAGACCGCCGTCTCGGGCTGAGATTCCGCCACCGTCATGGTGCGGGCTCCGGTGCGTCGCTCCCGCAGTTCCCCGCGTCCCCGAGGCCGGTCAGCTCCGCCTGCATGACCGCTCTCAGCCGCAGCGTCGTCACCAGTCTCTGGAACGCCTCCGCCCAGTAGCCACCGGCACCGGGCGAGGCGTCCTCCGGCTCGTCCGGTACGGCGAGCAGGGCGTCCAGCCGGCTCGCCTCCGACGGGTCCAGACAGCGCTCGGCCAGACCCATGACCCCGCTGAAGCTCCACGGGTAACTGCCCGCGTCCCGCGCGATGTTCAGCGCGTCCACCACGGCCCGCCCGAGCGGCGCGGCCCACGGCACCGCGCACACCCCGAGCAGCTGGAACGCCTCCGACAGGCCGTGCGTCGCGATGAAACCGGCGACCCACCCGGCCCGTTCGCCGGTGGGCAGGGTGCCCAGCAGCTTCGCCCGCTCGGCCAGCGACACCGCGCCCGGCCCGCCCGCCTCGGGCGCCGACGGCGCGCCGAGCAGCGCCCGCGACCAGGCCGCGTCCCGCTGCCGTACGGCGGCCCTGCACCACGCCGCGTGCAGTTCGGGCAGCCAGTCGTCGGCCACCGGGAGCGCCACGATCTGCTCCGGCGTACGGCCGCCCAGGCGCGCCGGCCAGGTGGCCAGCGGGGCCGCTTCCACCAACTGGCCCAGCCACCACGACCGTTCGCCCCGCCCGGCCGGAGGCTTGGGCACCACCCCGTCGCGCTCCATGCCCGCGTCGCACGCGTGCGGCGCCTCCACGACGATCGCCGGTGCGGCCCCCGTGCGGTCGATGGCCACGCAGGTCGCGGCGCGTGCCGCCATCCGGGCGGCCAGGGCCGACTCCGGCAGGGCCGACAGCAGCTCTGCGGCGGTCGCCCGCACATTGCGGGAACGGTCGGCGAGGGCCTGTTCCAGGAACGGCTCGTCGCGTGGGCCGAGGCCCGTGCGCAGCGAGTCGAGGAACATCAGCCGGTCCTCGGCCCGTTCCGTCGCCCAGGTCTCGGCGAGCAGCTCACGCGCGGCGTCCGGGGTGTGCGAACGCAGCGCCGCGAGCAGGGCCACCCGCTCGGCGAACAGCCCCTCCTGCCACAGCCGCCGGATCCGGTCGGTCTCCGCCGGGCCCGGCAGGGCCGCCCCGCCGCCCGGCGTGGCGCGCAGGGCGAACCGCCAGTCCGGGTTGAGCCGGGCCAGCCACAGGGCACGCGGCCCCGCGAACTCCAGCGCCGCCGGCCGCAGATCCGTACGCCCGCGGGCCGCGTCCAGCAGGGCGGGCAGCGCCTGCGGAGGCGCGCCGTAGCCGTGGGCGTTGGCCGCCGCCAGCCACTGGGGCAGCAGCTCCATCAGGTCGGGCGTGGTGCCGCGGCGACCGCCGACGGCCGCACCGGGCCGGTCGGCGAGCAGCAGGGCGAGCCGTCGGGCCGCCGCGCGCGGCAGCGGCGGACGTGGGTCCTCCGGGGCCGGATCCGGGCGGCGTGCGGCCCGGCCCGGCCGCAGACCGGCCCGGCGCCGTACGGTCTCGGCGGCCGCCGCGTCCAGCAGGGCCAGCGGGGCGTGAGGGCCCGGCGCCACTCCCGGCGGCGTACGCCGGTCCGTACCCAGCAGCGCCGCGGTGACCAGCTCCTCCCAGGCGCCCGGCGGGGCCGCGGCCGTGGTGCCGTTCATGGGGATCCTTTCGGTCGGATGCCCGGGGTGCCCGAACCGTCATGCGGGGCCGGGTGTCCCCTGGGTCGGGACGTATGCCGTGGCTTTTATGGGAAAGGGCGGGGCGCGGGGTGGTCGGGACCGGGGCTGCCGGTTCGTGGTGGCTGGCGGCTGGGGTGTCGGTGGGGGCGGTGTCTGTGGAGAGCAGAGGGGGTGCGGGGTTGGCCGGGCGCTGGGGTTGCGGGTTGGTGGTGGTCGGCGGCTGGGCTGTCAGCGGGGAGCAATGCAGGGGGCAGCGGTTCCGTGGCGGGCGGCGGTCCGCTTGTCGGTGTGGAGCGATGGGGGCGTGAGGTCGGTCAGCACAGGGGCACCGCCTCACCGGGGGCCGGTGGCCAGGCCGTCAGTGGGGTGAAGCCGCGGTGGCCGCACTCGCCGAAGACCTTGACGGGGGCGCCGCCCGACAGGGCGACCAGGCGCCACAGGCCCGGGCGGGACGCGGCACCCGGCGTGATCGGCACGGCGGTGTCCCCGGTGGCGTCCGCGAGCTGCCAGGACTTGCCGTCCGGGGTCGGGACGACGTCGTCGAGCGTCACCGGGACGGAGTCCAGCCAGGGGTCGTCGCGCAGGGCGGCGCCGTAGCGCGCGACCGCCTCGGTGGTCGACACACCCGGGGGCCGTACGGCGGTGGGCACGGGCGGGGCGTGTCGCTCGGTCAGGGCCGCCCGCAGGCGGCCCGCACCCGCGTAGGAGGACAGCTCGGCATCCAGGGCAAGGCCGACCGGAAGCGCCAGGTCCGGGGCGCGGCCGACGGCGCCATAGGAGAGGAGCAGTGCCGTGCGGCCGGAGTCGGCGCCGTACAGCCAGATACGGCGCGTGGTCAGTTTCGTGTCCGCCGTGTCGTACTGGGCGAGGACCAGCCAGTGGTCGCGCAGCGGAGGGCCGTCCGCCGAGCCGGTCAGGCCGACGCGGGAACGGACGATCGCCGCGAGGCCCTCCGGCAGCTGGTCGCGGCGCAACCAGCCCCGGTCCAGGAGATGCAGCAGCGCGCACTCCTCCAGCAGCCGCACCGGCCAGCCGGGACCGGAGCCCGGGATCGCCCCCAACTCCCGCACCCGGGCCGCCAGTCCGGGAGCCTGCGCGTCGACCATTCGGGCCGCCGTCTCCTCCCACATGCTGTACCCCGCCTGCTCGGCCGAGGCCAGGCCGGAGCGCAGCAGGTCGGCCAGGCGCTGCTCCAGCTCGGTCGCCCCCGCCGTGATCCGCTCGGCGCGGCGCTCCGCCCGGCGGCGCGCCGCCTCCGGAACGGCGGGACCGGAGGCGGAACCCGCGTCGCCCTTCTCCTCTATATCCGGCTGCGCCGAACGCCCGCGCCGGCCCGCGATCCACTGCTCGGCCCACTCCGGCGCCGTCCGGCCCGCCGGCACGGCCGTGTCCCCGCCCGACCAGAGCAGCAGCAGCCCGAGCGCGTGCTTGCACGGGAACTTGCGGCTCGGACAACTGCACCGGTACGCCGGGCCGGACACGGTGTCCGCGACGTCCACCACCGTCCGGTACGGCGTCCGGCCGCTCCCCTTGCACACGCCCCACACCGCCCCCTCCCCGCTGCTGCCCGCCTCCGACCACACACCGGCCGAGCCGAGCTTGCCTCCCGCTTTGCGTGACGCTTCGTCAGGCGCCAGTGACAGCACCTGGTCCGCGGTCCAGCGCACCCCCTGCTGAGTCATGCCGTCGACGTTAGATCCCCCCACTGACAATCGGCCCGGCCCGCGCCGCCGCGAGGGTGTTTCCGCAGGTCAGCGTGGATTGTCAGTGGTGTGGTGCAAGGTGGATGCCAGAACCGAACCGGCCGAGCTGGAGAGGGGGACCAGCTGTGTCTGTGTCTGTGGAGCCGATGTCCGTGGACGTGGCGGAGAAGGAGCCGACCGAGGCGCTGCGACCGCACGCCGAGGACGCCTTCGCCCACGAACTCGCGGCGCTGGCCGCGCAGGACGACCGCCCGCGCCCGCCGCGCTGGAAGCTGTCGCCGTGGGCGGTCGCCACCTATCTCCAGGGCGGCACCCTGCCGGACGGCACCGTGATCACACCGAAGTACGTGGGGCCGCGCCGCATCGTCGAGGTCGCCGTCACCACGCTCGCCACCGACCGCGCCCTGCTCCTGCTCGGCGTGCCCGGGACGGCCAAGACCTGGGTCTCCGAGCACCTGGCCGCGGCCGTCAGCGGCGACTCCACGCTGCTCGTGCAGGGCACGGCCGGTACCCCGGAGGAGGCGATCCGGTACGGCTGGAACTACGCGCACCTGCTGGCCCACGGCCCCAGCCGCGACGCCCTCGTCCCCAGCCCCGTCATGCGGGCCATGGCGCAGGGCATGACAGCCCGCGTCGAGGAGCTCACCCGCATCCCGGCCGATGTGCAGGACACCCTCATCACACTCCTGTCGGAGAAGACCCTGCCGATACCGGAGCTGGGGCAGGAGGTGCAGGCCGTGCGCGGCTTCAACCTCATCGCCACCGCCAACGACCGCGACCGCGGGGTCAACGACCTCTCCAGCGCGTTGCGCCGGCGCTTCAACACGGTCGTGCTGCCGCTGCCGGAAAGCGTCGAGGCCGAGGTCGACATCGTCGCGCGTCGCGTCGACCAGATAGGCCGCTCCCTCGACCTGCCGGCCGTGCCCGACGGCATCGACGAGATCCGCCGGGTGGTGACGGTCTTCCGGGAACTGCGCGACGGGGTCACCGCAGACGGCCGGACGAAGGTGAAGTCGCCCAGCGGCACGCTGTCCACCGCCGAGGCCATCTCCGTGGTGACCGGCGGCCTCGCCCTCGCCGCCCACTTCGGCGACGGCGTCCTGCGGCCCGGTGACGTCGCGGCCGGCATCCTCGGCGCGGTCGTCCGTGATCCGGTCGCCGACCGGGTCGTCTGGCAGGAGTACCTGGAGGCGGTGGTCCGCGAGCGTGAAGGGTGGACGGACTTCTATCGGGCTTGCCGTGAAGTGAGCGGCTGAGTGGCTGAGCGGGTGGAGCCGGACTGAGAACGGGGGCGGCGGTGTTGGTGCTGGTCGGCGCAGGGGGGATCGGGGCGGCGAGGGGAGGGGCCGTGGTGAGTGTCGGAGGCGGAATCGGAGGCGTCGAGGAGGGCGGGGCTGGTGGCGGGGTGGCCGGGAGTGACATGACTGGTGACGCGGCGTCGGGGGAGGGCGGCCGGAGCAGTGGCGGTGGTGCGTCGGAGGGCAGGGGGAGCGGTCACCGTGGTGCGACGGGGGTCGGCAGGAGTGGCGGTGTGGCTGGGGGCGGCACGGTGGATGACGGGGTGTCGGGGGACGGCAGCGGAAGGGGCGGTGGTGCGTCGGGGGGAGGCAGGAGTCGCGGTGGTGTGGGGGAGGGCGGGATGACGGGTGGTGAGGGTGCCGGGCGGTGGGGGGCGGGGGCTGGGCCGTTGCTGCTGGGGGTGAGGCATCACGGGCCCGGGTCCGCTCGGGCCGTGCGGGGGGCGCTGGAGGCGGCGCGGCCGAGCGTGGTGTTGATCGAGGGGCCGCCCGAGGCCGACGCGCTGATCCCGCTGGCCGCCGACGACGGCATGCGGCCGCCGGTCGCGCTGCTCGCCCACGCCGTCGACGAGCCCGGGCGCTCCGCGTTCTGGCCGTTCGCCGAGTTCTCGCCCGAGTGGGTCGCGATCCGCTGGGCCCTGGAGCGGGGCGTGCCGGCCCGGTTCATCGATCTGCCGGCGGCTTACTCGCTGGCGTGGGAGAGCGTTGAGGGAGGAGAGGAGGAAGAGGGGGTGCGGGTCGATCCGCTGGCAGTGCTCGCGGAGACCGCCGGACATGACGATCCCGAGCGGTGGTGGGAGGACGTCGTCGAGCACCGGGGACCGGGGCCGGCGGAGCCGTTCGCGCCGTTCGTCGCGCTGGAGGAGGTGATGGGGGCGCTGCGTGAGGCGTACGGCGGCGGGGGGCACCGGCGGGATGCCGTGCGGGAGGCGTATATGCGGCTCCAAGTACGTGCAGCGCTCCGGGAGTTCGGGGACGGCGGGGTGGCCGTGGTGTGCGGCGCCTGGCATGTGCCCGCGCTGCGGCGGCGGACGGCCGTGACCGCCGACCGGGCGTTGCTGAAGGGGCTGCCCAAGGTGAAGGCGGACATGACCTGGGTGCCGTGGACGCACCGGCGGCTGGCGCGGGCCGGTGGGTACGGGGCGGGGATCACCTCACCGGGGTGGTACGGGCATCTGTTCGGTGTGCCGGACCGGCCGGTCGAGCGGTGGCTGACCAAGGTCGCCGGGCTGCTGCGGGAGGAGGGCCGGATCGTCTCCTCGGCGCATGTCATCGAGGCGGTGCGGCTGGCGGAGACACTCGCCGCGCTGCGCGGCCGGCCACTGCCCGGGCTCAGCGAGACCACCGACGCCGTGCGGGCGGTGATGTGCGACGGCTCGGACGTGCCGCTGGCGCTGGTGCGGGACCGGCTGGAGGTGGGGGACGTGCTGGGCGAGGTCCCCGCGACGGCGCCCGCCGTGCCGTTGCAGCGTGATCTCGACCGGCTGCAGCGGCGGCTGCGGTTCAAGCCGGAGGCCCGGGAGCGGGAGGTGGAGCTGGACCTGCGCAAGGAGACCGACGCCGAGCGCAGCCGCCTGCTGCACCGGCTGCGGCTGCTCGGCGTGTCGTGGGGGGAGCCCGCCGCCTCGCGGGGCAGTACGGGCACGTTCCGGGAGACCTGGCGGCTGCGCTGGGAGCCGGAGCTGTCGGTGCGGGTCGCGGAGGCCGGGGTGTGGGGGACGACGGTGCTCGCGGCGGCCACCGCCAAGGCCGAGGCGGACGCCGTCGGCGCGCCGGACCTGGCCGAGGTCACCGCCCTCGCCGAGCGCTGTCTGCTGGCCGAACTGCCGCGGGCGCTGCCCGCCGTGATGCGGGTCCTCGCCGACCGGGCGGCACTCGACACCGACGTCGGGCATCTCGCCCAGGCGCTGCCCGCCCTGGTCCGCTCCCTGCGCTACGGCGATGTCCGGGGCACGGACACCGGTGCGCTGGCCGAGGTCGCGGCGGGCCTGGCGGAGCGGATCTTCGTCGGGCTGCCCCCGGCCTGCGCCGGTCTCGACGCCGACGCGGCGGAGGAGATGCGCCGCCATGTGGAGGCGGTGCACGGGGCGGTGGGGCTGCTGGGGGACGTGGGCGCAGACGGCGGCGGCTCTGACGCGCCCGCGATACGGGGCCGTTGGCGGGCCGTGCTGCGAATGCTCGCGGTGCGGGAGAGCGTCCCCGGGGTCGTCCGCGGGCGGGCCGTGCGGCTGCTGCTGGACTGCGGGGAGCTGGGGCGGGACGAGGCGGCGCGGTTCATGGGGCTCGCGCTGTCGGTGGGGACGCCGACGGGGGACGCGGCCGCGTGGGTCGAGGGGTTCGTCGGGGGCGGCTCCGGGGGCGGGATGCTGCTTCTGCACGACGAGCGGCTGCTCACGCTGGTCGACGAGTGGCTGACCGGGGTGTCGGCGGAGGCGTTCACGGACGTGCTGCCGCTGCTGCGGCGGACGTTCTCCGCGTACGAGACGGGGGTGCGCAGGACACTGGGCGAGCTGCTGCGGCGCGGGCCGGGGCAGCGGGGCGGCGCTGCGGGCACCGGGGCCGCAACCCCCGGCTTCGCACCCGACCTCGACCTCACGCGCGCCGAAGCCGTGCTGCCGGTGGTGCGGTTGCTGCTAGGAGCGCGAGGGGAAGGGGCCGGGGCTCCGGAGGGGCGGTTCGGGGCGTGGGAGGAAAGGGCCGGGGCTCCGGGCGGACAACTCGGGATACCGGAGGAAGAGACGGAAGCGCGGGTGGGGGCATGACGGAGAGGCAGATCGACCTCGTCGCTGAGGAGCGGCTGCGGCGGTGGCGGCTTGTGCTCGGGGGCGACGCGGCGGACGGTACCGGGCGCGCGCTGTCCGGGCGGGACGCGGCGATGGACGGGACGCTGGCCGTGCTCTACGGCCGGGGCGACAAGGGGGCACCGTCGGGGCGGGAGCGTACGGCGGGGCTCGGGGCGTCGGCGCCGTCGGTGGCGCGCTGGCTCGGGGACATCCGGACGTACTTCCCCTCCTCCGTCGTCCAGGTCATGCAGCGCGACGCCATCGAGCGGCTCGGGTTGTCCACGCTGCTGCTGGAGCCGGAGATGCTGGAAGCGGTGGAGGCCGATGTGCACCTCGTCGGCACGCTGCTCTCGCTCAACAAGGCGATGCCGGAGGCGACGAAGGAGACGGCACGGGCTGTCGTCCGCAAGGTGGTCGAGGACCTGGAGAAGCGGCTCGCCGGCCGTACCCGGGCCACCCTCACCGGCGCCCTCGACCGCAGTGCCCGGGTCAGCCGGCCGCGCCACCACGACATCGACTGGAACCGCACGATCGCCGCCAACCTCAAGCACTACCTGCCGGAGTACGGGACGGTCGTGCCGGAGCGGCTCGTCGGGTACGGGCGGGCGTCGCAGGCCGTGAAGAAGGAGGTGATCCTCTGCATCGACCAGTCGGGGTCCATGGCGGCTTCGGTGGTGTACGCGTCGGTGTTCGGGGCGGTGCTCGCCTCCATGCGGTCGATCAGCACCCGGCTCGTCGTCTTCGACACCGCCGTCGTCGACCTCACCGACCGGCTCGACGACCCCGTGGACGTCCTGTTCGGCACGCAACTCGGGGGCGGTACGGACATCAACCGGGCGCTCGCCCACTGCCAGGCGCAGATCACCCGGCCCGCGGACACGGTCGTCGTGCTGATCAGCGATCTCTACGAGGGAGGCATACGGGAGGAGATGCTGCGGCGGGTCGCGGCGATGAAGGCGTCGGGCGTGCAGTTCGTGGCGCTGCTCGCACTGTCGGACGAGGGGGCACCGGCCTACGACCGGGAGCACGCGGCCGCGCTGGCGGCGCTCGGGGCACCGGCGTTCGCCTGCACGCCGGACCTCTTCCCGGAGGTGATGGCGGCGGCGGTGGAGAAGCGGCCGCTGCCGATACCGGACGGAGGGTGAGGATGAGCCGCTGTCCCGGGCGGGGCGGGGCCGGTCCACGGCCGCCGTCGGCTGACCACTTGTTGACCTGTGTATGCCGACAAGACGGTGCGGGAAAACGCTCAGGGGGTCGCCGCAGGTGCCGCCTCCGGGGTGCAGCCGGCCGCGGGCGGGATCGTCGCCGGGGTCCCGGGAGTCGCCGGGGTGTGGCCCTCGGGGTTTCGGGAGTCGCCGGGGATGTGGTCCCCGGGGTTCACGGTGCCACTGAGGGTGCGGTCCCCGATTCAGGGAGTCGCCGTGGGTGCGGTCCCGGAGGCCCAAGGGCCGGCCGGGCACGCCGTCGCCGGTGTTCAGTGGGCCGCCGGTCAGGTCGTCGCCGACGCGCCGTCGTGTGCCGCCGGGCCGGCCGGTCAGGTCGCCCAGGACACCGCGGACGCCGTGCTGCTGTGGCGGAGGGGTGGCCGGGCAGGGCGACGCCTTCGGGTATGGGGTCACCGGTCGGGTCGCGCCGTTCGTCCAGGGTCTGACCGGAACGGTCCGCTCGGGCGTCGACCCGCTGGCCGGACAGGCTCCGCGGAGTCGCCGACCCGGACGGCCGAAAGCCGTCGGATCCGTCCGGGTGGTGTGCCGCGGATGGGGTGGGTCGTCCTCGTCGGGGTGGGGACGGCCGGCCCGCGACAGCCCCTACGGGCTGGGCACGGGGGTCTCACCGGGTCGACCCCAACCCGGTGGGACCTCGCCGGGAACCTCACGGGCGGCACGCTGTGTCAGTGAGGGCGGCATCATGTGACAGGTATCACCGCTCAGGTGTGACTCGCGATTTAGAGGGCTCCCGTAAGCAGCGATAACCTGCGAGACGGACATGCCGCGCGCTCGGACACCGTGTGCGCTTCCCTTGTGACACATGCGGTCGTCACGTTGCCCTCGCGGCACGCCCACGCATCCAACGAACCGCGAGATCACTGATAGGGACGGAAGCGCGTGGACCTGTTCGAGTACCAGGCGAGGGACCTCTTCGCCAAGCACGATGTACCGGTGCTGGCCGGTGAAGTCATCGACACGCCTGAGGCGGCGCGCGAGATCACCGAGCGTCTGGGCGGCAAGTCCGTCGTCAAGGCGCAGGTGAAGGTCGGTGGTCGTGGCAAGGCCGGCGGCGTCAAGCTCGCCGCCACCCCGGACGAGGCCGTCGCCCGCGCGACGGACATCCTCGGCATGGACATCAAGGGCCACACGGTCCACAAGGTGATGATCGCCGAGACCGCTCCGGAGATCGTCGAGGAGTACTACGTCTCCTTCCTCCTCGACCGTGCGAACCGCACCTTCCTCTCCATCGCCTCCGTCGAGGGCGGCGTGGAGATCGAGGAGGTGGCGGCCACCCGTCCGGAGGCCGTCGCCAAGATCGCGATCGACCCGATCGACGGTGTGGACGAGGCCAAGGCCCGCGAGATCGTCGAGGCCGCGAAGTTCCCGGCCGAGGTCGCGGACAAGGTCGTGAACGTCCTCGTCCGGCTGTGGGACACCTTCATCAAGGAGGACGCCCTCCTCGTCGAGGTGAACCCGCTGGCCAAGGTCGCCTCCGGTGAGGTCATCGCCCTCGACGGCAAGGTGTCGCTGGACGACAACGCCGAGTTCCGTCACCCCGACTTCGAGGAGCTCCACGACAAGGCCGCGGCCAACCCGCTGGAGGCCGCCGCCAAGGAGAAGGGCCTCAACTACGTCAAGCTCGACGGCGAGGTCGGCATCATCGGCAACGGCGCGGGTCTGGTCATGTCGACTCTCGACGTCGTCGCGTACGCCGGTGAGAACCACGGTGGCGTGAAGCCCGCCAACTTCCTGGACATCGGCGGTGGCGCCTCCGCCCAGGTGATGGCGAACGGCCTGGAGATCATCCTCGGCGACCCGGACGTCCGCTCCGTGTTCGTCAACGTCTTCGGTGGCATCACCGCCTGCGACGAGGTCGCCAACGGCATCGTCCAGGCGCTGAAGCTCCTGGAGGACCGCGGCGAGGAGGTCACCAAGCCGCTCGTCGTCCGCCTCGACGGCAACAACGCCGAGCTGGGCCGGAAGATCCTCACCGACGCCAACCACCCGCTGGTCCAGCGCGTCGACACCATGGACGGCGCGGCCGACAAGGCCGCCGAGCTGGCCGCCGCCGCCAAGTAAGCACTCAGGACGAGGACACCAAACACCATGGCTATCTGGCTCAACAAGGACAGCAAGGTCATCGTCCAGGGCATGACCGGCGCCACCGGCATGAAGCACACCAAGCTCATGCTCGGGGACGGCACGAACGTCGTGGGCGGCGTGAACCCGCGCAAGGCGGGTCAGACCGTGGACTTCGACGGCACCGAGGTACCCGTCTTCGGGACCGTCAAGGAGGCCATCGAGAAGACCGGCGCCAACGTCTCCGTCATCTTCGTGCCGGAGAAGTTCACCAAGGACGCGGTCGTCGAGGCCATCGACGCGGAGATCCCGCTGGCCGTCGTGATCACCGAGGGCATCGCCGTGCACGACACGGCCGCCTTCTGGGCGTACGCCGGCAAGAAGGGCAACAAGACCCGCATCATCGGCCCGAACTGCCCCGGCATCATCACGCCGGGCGGCTCGAACGTCGGCATCATCCCCGGTGACATCACCAAGCCGGGCCGTATCGGTCTGGTCTCGAAGTCCGGGACGCTGACGTACCAGATGATGTACGAGCTGCGGGACATCGGCTTCTCGACGGCCGTCGGTATCGGTGGTGACCCGATCATCGGCACCACGCACATCGACGCGCTGGCCGCCTTCCAGGACGACCCCGAGACCGAGCTGATCGTGATGATCGGTGAGATCGGTGGTGACGCGGAGGAGCGTGCCGCGGCGTTCATCAAGGAGAACGTGACCAAGCCGGTCGTCGGTTACGTCGCGGGCTTCACGGCGCCCGAGGGCAAGACGATGGGCCACGCCGGTGCCATCGTCTCCGGGTCCTCCGGTACCGCGCAGGCGAAGAAGGAGGCCCTTGAGGCCGCGGGCGTCAAGGTGGGCAAGACGCCTACCGAGACGGCGAAGCTGGCGCGGGAGATTCTCAGCGCCTGAGCTTCCTGGCAGAGCCTCGGCTGAGCCTTGGTGGGCCCGTTCCCTGCGGGGGGCGGGCCCGCCGGCCTTTTCGCTCGCCCGCGCCGGCGGGGTCCCGCTGCGCCCACCGCCCGCAGCCATGCGGCTATCGGGGCTCCGGTGCGAGGCGTTGGGGGCCGTGGGCGGTATGTGACCTGAGCTTGGCGCGTAGGGAGATTTCCGCGTCGGAGAGGGTGCCGGGGGCGGCCTTCCTGGGGACGCCCTGGACCGTTTCGCCGGGTGGGACAGGGGGTTCGTAGGCCGTGGGGGCCGTGCGGACGGTGAGGGCCGTGGCACCGATGATCGTGATGGTGAAGGCGATGGCCGCGCGGGTCCAGAAGCGGGCCCGGCGTTCGCTGGTGAACCGGACCGTCGGGGGTCTGGCGGCGCGCAGGCGCTCCGAGGAGGCGAGTTCGGCGAGGCGGCGGTGCAGCAGGGCCGGGTCGGCGAGGTCGGGGAGGCGGGCGGTGATCTCCTCGCGGGCGTGGAGCAGGCGGTTGGCGGCCGCCGGTGTGCTCGCCTCCGTCTCCGCCGCGGTCTCCGGCAGGTCGAGGCCGACCCCGTCGTAGAGGACGAGGGTACGGCGGTACGACGGCGGAAGCCTCAGCAGCGCGTCGAGGAGCGCGCGGTCGGCGGCGTCGGCCGGCGGGGGCTCGGGGTGGCGGTAGCGGGGGCGCAGCCGGTGCCAGGGGGAGAGGGCGTACTCGTACGCCGCCGCCCGCACCCAGCCCGCCGGGTCGGGGTCGCGGGCCACCTCGGGCCAGTGGTCCCAGGCGTGCTGGAAGGCCCGTTCGACGGATTCGCGGGCGAGTTCGCGGCGGCCGGTGAGGAGGTATGCCTGCCGTACCAGGGCGGGGGCGCAGAAGGCGTACAGCGCGTCGAAGGCTTGAGCGGGGGTCAAGGGAGGAGCCGTCAGGGGGGAGGGTTCCGGCGTGGCCGCGTGCCTCTCCTCGGCGGGCTCCTCCGGTTTCAGCAGGCTGACGCTTGCCGAGGGCTGACTTTCCGTCGGCCCCCTCAGCGACGCCAGCAGTGCCGCGTACTCCTCCCGCCTGCGGCCGTGCGGGGTCGTCCGGCCGGTCTCCCAGGCGCGTACCGTCTTCCGGCTGACACCGAGCCGCGTGGCCACCTGAGCCTGCGTCAGCGAGCCTGCCTCGCGTAGGCGTCGGCGCTCCTTGGGAGAGGGGAGCGGGGTGGCGGGACTCTGTGTCACCGGGCCCCCTTCCGTAGGAAAAAGCACATAAACACATATTGAGCGACACAACGGGGCTTCGCCTGTTACGACGGGAAGGCGTGTGTCGTTGGGAGCATGACGGGCGTGCTCCCGATGACCGCTCGCCGCTCGTCCCCGCCGCCCCTGCTCACCCGGCCGCGCGACCGATCACCCGGACTGGTCGCGGGCATCCTGGGGGGTGTGCTCGCGGCCGGCCTGGGGCTCGGCTCGTTCGCCGTGCTCGTGATGGTGCTGTGGATCAGCTCGCCCTACCCCGACAGCGGGCCGGGCGGCGCGCTGCACATCGCCGCCGCGCTGTGGCTGCTCGCCCATGGCGCCGAACTCGTCCGCGCCGACACGCTCTCCGGCGTCCCCGCCCCGGTCGGTGTCACCCCGCTGCTGCTGTTCCTGTTGCCGGTCTGGCTGGTGCACCGGGCGGCACGGGACGCCGCGCTCGCCGACGAGGACGGGGCCGCGGCGAGCGCCCGTACGGCGTGGACGGGCGTCGTCCTCGGCTATCTCACCGTCGGCGCGGGCGCCGCCCTGTACGCGGCAAGCGGCGACCTGCGCCCCTCGTGGCCCTGGACGGCGGCCGCGCTGCCGTCGGTCGTGGTCCTGGCCGCCGGGGTGGGAGTATGGACCGCGTACGGCCGTCCCCGCGACCCCGTGGACAGCGCGCTGCTCCTGCTGCCCGGTGGGGTACGGCGGCTGCTGCTCGGGTCGGCCGGCCGCTCGGGTCTGGGGACGGCGGCGCGGGCGGCGGGGGCCGGGGTCGCGCTGCTCGTCGGGGGCGGGGCCGGGCTGGTGGCGGCGTCGTCGGTGTGGCACGGCGGGGCGGCGTGCGTGACCTTCCTCCGGCTGACGGAGGGGTGGTCCGGGCGGTTCGCGGTGCTGCTGCTGTGCGTGGCGCTCGTACCCAACGCGGCGCTGTGGGGCGCCGCCTATGCCCTCGGCCCCGGCTTCACCCTCGGCACCGGGCACCCGGTCACCCCGCTCTACTCCGACCCGGCGCCCTTGCTGCCCCCGTTCCCGCTGCTGGCCGCCGTGCCCGACGCGGGCCCCGGCACGCCGTGGAACTGGGCGGCGGGGGCGGTGCCGGTGGTGGCCGGGGTGATCGTGGGGTGGTTCGTGGCGCGGGCGGCGACCCGAGGGGAGGAGGGGACACCGGGAGGAGGAAGCGCGGGACGTTCGGTGGAGGATTCAGGGGTTCGCCGCGCATGGTCGACCGGCGGCATCGCTGGGCCGGCCGGCCGTGCCGCCGACCTGCCGAGCCGTGCCGCGGAGCTCCGCGGATCCGCCGCCGAGTCCCCGTGGCTCCGCGGTCGTCCGGCCGAGTCGTCCGGCCGTACTGTCTGGTCGGCCGGCCGTACCACCCTCACCGTCCTCCTCGCCGCCGCCCTCTGCGCGGCCGCGATGAGCGGGCTGGGCGCGCTGGCCGGCGGGCCGCTCGGGGTCGGCGCGCTCGCCCGCTTCGGCCCGGTGTGGTGGCAGGTCGGCGCGGCGGCGCTGGCCTGGCTCACGGTGACGGCGGTCCCGACGGCGCTCGTCGTACGGGCCTGGCGGGCCAGGGGACGCCGAGGCAAGGGCACGGACGGCGTACGGATCTGGCGGGGCCGGCGACGCGGAGCCAAGGGCGCGGACGGCGCCGAGAACGCGGACGGTGCCGAGACGGCCGTAGCGACCCCGACCCCTGACACGGCGACGATCGGCGCCCCGCGCACGCCCGAGCCGAATCCGGAACCGGACCTCGACCTGGACTTCGCCCCCGACACCGACCCCACCTTCGAGCCGTACGACTTCCTGCCCCTCACCCCCTACGAGCAGCAGCCCTGGCACGACGACGAGGCCGCCCGCCGGGCCCGCTGGGCGGCCCTCAAGGACGCGGCAGAGTCACCCACCGAAGCCACCGAAGCCACCGAGCCGACCGAACCCACCGAGCGCCGGCCGCCTTCCGCCGAACCCGGGAGCGACTGAGACGGGACCTCAGCCCTCGTCGTCCAGAATGCCCCGCAGCTGCTCGGGCAGGTGGTCGCTGCACTGCTGCCGCGCCTCGTTCGTGAGGGCGTCCTGCTTGCAGGTGTAGTAGTCCCGGTAGACCAGCTGGGCCGTGAAGCCCGCCGCGACCACGGTCAGCGCCAGGGACGCCGTGACCAGGCCGCTGATCGCGGCGGTGGTCTGCGGGCGGCCCTTGCCGGGCGCGGCCGGCGCGTCGGGGTCGGGTGTGCGGGGCTTGGCGCGCAGGGCGCTGATGCCCCAGTACAAGGCGAGCGCGCCCAGCAGCAGCGCCAGGTACGTCCAGCTGAAGAGGGCGAAGAAGAACGCCCACATGCCGCCGAGCAGCGCATACCGAGCCCGGCGCTGGGCGGGGTCGGTGGGGTCCCAGCGCGTGCCACCGGACCCGCCGGACCCACCGGACCCACTCGAACCGCTCGGACCGTCGCCGGGACGCTGGCCGAAGCCGCCGGGGGACCGGCCGGGCTGGCGGTCGCTCCACTGGCTGCCCCAGGGCGAGCCGTCGCCCTGCTGCCCCTGGTCGCCGCCCGGCGAGGGATGGCGGGGCTGCCAGGGCCGGTCGGGGGCGCCCTCCGGCGGCGGCGCGAAGGGGTTGTCGTCCTGCTGGTCGCCGTCGCGCCGGCCGTCGCCCGCCTCGCCCGTCTCGGGCGGGGAGCCGGGCCGCTCCCGCAGCAGCACGGCGCCACGGTCCCCGGCCTGGGCGGGGAGCGGCGGGAACGTGAGGAGTCGCAGGCTGCGGTCCGGCATCAAGAGAGCGTCTTCCCCTAGGTGACTTCGGCGTGAGCTTCCGTGAGCTGTGGTGAGCTTCCGTGGGCGTCCGTGAAATTCCACGAGGAAATTCCACGAGCGTCCATCCGGGAAACGCACGGCACGACCACCGCGTTCCCGGACCGGCTCGTCCCAGACGCTACCTTCCGGCCACGCCCCCGTCCCGAGGGGGCCTTCCGGTGTGCCGGTATCGTTGCTGACGGTCGGCCGGTTCGTAGACTTCCCCGTATCCGGGGGCGTGAAGCATTCGTACGACCATACAAAGACGTTCACCCGAGAAAGGGCTCACCGTGGCCAAGCGCCTCGTCGTGCTGGTCTCCGGATCCGGTACGAATCTGCAGGCCCTGCTCGACGAGATCGAGCGCGTCGGAGCCGAGTCCTACGGAGCGCGGATCGTCGCCGTCGGGGCCGACCGGGACGGCATCGAGGGACTCGCCCGCGCCGAGCGCGCCGGGATCCCCACCTTCGTGCGGAAGGTCAAGGACTACGGCACGCGGGAGGAATGGGACTCCGCCCTCGCCGAGGCGGTCGCCGGGTACGCGCCCGACCTCGTCGTCTCCGCCGGGTTCATGAAGATCGTCGGCAAGGAGTTCCTGGCCCGCTTCGGCGGCCGGTTCGTGAACACCCACCCGGCCCTCCTCCCCAGTTTCCCCGGGGCCCACGGCGTGCGCGACGCCCTCGCGTACGGCGCCAAGGTCACCGGCTGCACCGTCCACTTCGTCGACGACGGCGTCGACACCGGGCCGATCATCGCCCAGGGCGTGGTGGAGGTCCGGGACGAGGACGACGAGAGCGCGCTGCACGAGCGCATCAAGGAAGTCGAGCGAAGGCTGCTCGTCGAGGTCGTGGGGCGGCTCGCCCGCCACGGCCATCGCATTGAGGGACGAAAGGTAGTTATCCAGTGACCGCCGAGAGCAACAAGCGGCCGATCCGTCGCGCACTGGTCAGCGTCTACGACAAGACCGGGCTGGAGGACCTCGCGCGCGGGCTGCACGAGGCCGGCGTCGAGCTGGTGTCGACCGGCTCCACGGCCGGCCGTATCGCCGCCGCGGGCGTCCCCGTCACCAAGGTCGAGGAGCTCACCGGCTTCCCCGAGTGCCTCGACGGCCGGGTGAAGACCCTGCACCCCCGGGTCCACGCGGGCATCCTCGCCGACCTGCGCCTGGAGGACCACCAGCGGCAGCTGGCGGAGCTCGGCGTGGAGCCGTTCGACCTCGTCGTCGTCAACCTCTACCCCTTCCGCGAGACCGTCGCCTCGGGTGCCTCGCCCGACGAGTGCGTGGAGCAGATCGACATCGGCGGCCCGTCGATGGTCCGCGCGGCGGCCAAGAACCACCCGTCCGTGGCCGTGGTCACCAGCCCCGCCCGCTACACGGACGTCCTGGAGGCCGTGCGCGACGGCGGCTTCGACCTGCCCGCCCGCAAGCGGCTCGCGGCCGAGGCGTTCCAGCACACGGCGGCGTACGACGTGGCGGTGGCCTCCTGGTTCGCCTCGTCGTACGCCCCGGTGGACGACTCGCAGTTCCCCGACTTCCTCGGCGCCACCTGGGACCGCGAGAACACCCTGCGCTACGGCGAGAACCCGCACCAGCCCGCCGCCCTCTACGTCGACGCCGGCGCCACCGGCCTGGCCAGGGCCGAGCAGCTGCACGGCAAGGAGATGTCGTACAACAACTACACGGACACGGACGCCGCCCGCCGTGCCGCGTACGACCACGCCGAGCCCTGCGTCGCGATCATCAAGCACGCCAACCCGTGCGGCATCGCGATCGGCGCGGACGTCGCCGAGGCCCACCGCAAGGCGCACGCCTGCGACCCGCTGTCCGCGTTCGGCGGCGTGATCGCCGTGAACCGCCCGGTGTCCAAGGAGATGGCCGAGCAGGTCGCCGAGATCTTCACCGAGGTCATCGTCGCGCCCGACTACGAGGACGGCGCGCTCGAAGCCCTCACCAAGAAGAAGAACATCCGCGTCCTGCGCTGCCCCGAGGGCCCGGCCAACCCCGTCGAGGTCAAGCCGATCGACGGCGGCGTCCTGCTCCAGGTCACCGACCGCCTCCAGGCCGACGGCGACGACCCGGCCAACTGGACCCTCGCGACCGGCGAGGCCCTGACCGCCGACGAACTGGCCGAGCTGGCCTTCGCCTGGAAGGCGTGCCGCGCCGTCAAGTCCAACGCCATCCTGCTCGCCAAGGACGGCGCCTCGGTCGGCGTGGGCATGGGCCAGGTCAACCGCGTCGACTCCGCCAAGCTGGCGGTGGAGCGCGCCGGCGCCGAGCGTGCCCAGGGGGCGTACGCCGCGTCCGACGCCTTCTTCCCCTTCCCCGACGGCCTGGAGATCCTGACCGAGGCCGGCGTGAAGGCCGTGGTCCAGCCCGGTGGCTCGGTCCGCGACGAACAGGTCGTCGAGGCCGCGCAGAAGGCCGGCGTCACGATGTACTTCACGGGGACGCGGCACTTCTTCCACTGAGCCGCACCCACGGGCCGGCTGCGCGGGTCAGGTCGACTCGCGCAGCGCCGCCCAGGTCAGGGGGCCCACCTCGCCGTCCGTCTCCAGGCCCTTGACGGCCTGGAACCTCTTCACCGCGGTCAGCGTGTCCTGGCCGAACTGGCCGTCCACCCCCGCGTTGCCGACGCTGTAGCCGCGCTTGGTCAGCATGCACTGGACCTGGGTGACGCGGACGTTCTTGTCGCCGTAGCGGGTGAGTTCGCTGCCCGAGTAGTGCGTGCAGTGGGTGAGCCAGTCGGGTTCGGACGGGGCGGCGCTGGTCTTGGCGGGGGCGGGGGCGGGGGCGGGGGCGGCGGCGGTGACCGTGACGGTGGGCTCGGCGCCACCGGTGCCCGCGTCCTGCCGCTTCTCCTCTTCCTTCTCCGTCTTCTCCCCTTCGCTTTTCGGGCTCTCGGAGCTCTTCGCCTCGTCGGAGGGCGAGGCGGAGGCGGACGGGGAGGCCGAAATGCTGGGCAGGGGAGAGGTCAGGGCGTCGTCCGCGGTGGCGTCGCCGGAAGCGGTCGGGTAGGCGCCGGCGGCGGTGTCGTCGCCGGTGTCGTCGCCGGGTGACGAGCGCAGCATGAGGAAGGCCCCGACTGCTACGGCGGCCACGGCGAGCCCCGTGACCAGGGAGAGGTAGGTCGCCCGCCGCCGTCGGGCGCCGCGGTTCAGGTCGGAGCCGATGGTGACGGCCGGAGCGGGCGGACCGTAGGACCCGGGCGGGGTCGACGGGTGGCCGCCGTACTGCCCGGGCGGAGTCGACGCGTACGCCCCGTAGGGGGTCCCGTACGCCCCCGGCGGTGTCGCCGGGCCGAAGGAGGCCGGGGTGTGGGGCGTGGTGACGCGCTGGGTCGGGGCGCGGAAGTGGGCGGTCTGGTGGGCCGGGGCGTGGGCCAGGGCGTCGTAGCCCCGCCGGCGTTCGAGGAGGCGGGTGCCGAGCGGCTCCTGCCAGGGTGTCGTACCACCGTGTCCGGCCGCGTGGGCGGAGCCGATCAGCTGCGGCGGGGTGGGCCGGTGGGCGGGGTCCTTGGCGAGGCAGGCGGCGAGGAGGGACGACAACGCGGGGTCGACGGAGGCCAGTTGGGCCATGACATCGGCCTTGGGCTCCTCGAAGGCGACCCGGTGCATCACATCGACGCCGGTGCCGGCGCCGAAGGGCGCGCTGCCGGTGGCGGCGTAGATGAGCGTGCCGGCGAGGGAGAACACATCGGAGGCGGTGTCGCAGCGTCCCTCCCGCAGGTACTCCGGCGACATGAAGGCGGGCGTGCCGACGCGGGAGCCGGTCGTGGTGATGGCGCTCGCGTCGGCGGCCTGCGAGATGCCGAAGTCGATGACGTGGGCGCCCTGGGAGGAGAGGAGCACGTTGGACGGCTTCAGATCCCGGTGTACGACACCGGCGCCGGCCAGCGCGGCGAGCGCCTGCCCCAGTTCGGCGACCAGCCGCCACAGCCCCGGCGCCGCGAGCCGGCCGCAGTCGCGGACCGCGTCGGCGAGGTTGAGGCCGGGCACGTACTCGGTCGCCATCCACAGCAGCGAGTCGTCGAACCCGGTACCGAGCAGGGCGGGCGCGTGCGGGGTGTCGACCCGCCCGTGCACGGCGGCCTCCCGCTCGAACCGGCGCCGGAACTCGGGGTCGTCGGCGTACTCGGGCCGGATCACCTTCACGGCGGCGAGGCCGGGCCGGTCGTCGGCGGGCCGGGCGAGATACACCCGGCCCATACCGCCGCTCCCGAGCCGGCCGAGCGGAACATACGCCCCGATGGCCCCCGGATCCCCCACCTCCAGGGGCAGCGCACCCGCGCTGCGCAGGGCGGCCTGGTCTGTCATGAGTCCCCCGACTGTTTCTTGCTTACTCAACGTTCACTGATGTCACACCAGTTGGGGGTGAGGCTATCGCCCCGGGGCGGGGGCGTGTCCCGGAGCCGGGGGGTAGTGGTAGGCGAACATCCCGAGCCCGCCGAGCAGGAAAAGGATCTGCAAGACGCGGGCTACGGGATGCACGGGCTGAACTTCCTCGTGTGGTGGTACCTGTGTTGTGACGGCTCAGGCCACCGCGGAATTGACCGTGGCGAACTTGTCCGTGAGCCCCGAGTCGTCGAAGAGCTCGATGACGAGCTTCGTGCCTTCCGCGAGGTCCATGTCGTAGGTGTTGTAGTCCACGGTGGCGCTGCTGGTCCCGGCCGACTTCACCCCGCCGACCTGGACCTTGCGCCCGGCCTCGTTGTACGCGGGTTCGGCGAGTACGCCTGCGCGGGCGCGGCCGAACCGAGTACGGCACCGGCGACCAGGCCGGCTCCGGCGAGGAGCCCGGCGGCACGTCTGCTGAGCTGCATGTGTCCCCCCTGTGGCGGTCAGTCGCAGTAGTTGGCGGTGTACGAGGCGTAGACCGGGCCGCCGCCGGACGATGTGCCGTTCGCGGTGTAGATGATGTAGCGGCCGTTGGTGGCACGGAGGAAGTCGAGGTCGTGCAGCGCGCCGTCGTACCTGACCCGGAGGTACTCGCCCGAAGCCGTGCTTCCCGAGACGTACCGCAGCTTGCTGTCGGCGTAGCCGAACGTGTTGCTGCCGACCTTGCCGTCGGCGTCGTTGAACGAGTCGGCCAGGCCCCAGGTCACCTGAAGCCTCTTGGTGGCGTGCTCTGTGTTCGGCCCGAACATGCCGTCGATGTCCGAGAAGTCGAAGTCCGTACCGTTCGACTCGTTGGCGCCCTCCGCCCACAGGATCTGCTGCCACAGACACGTGGCGGTCGAGTTCCGGTAGGACGAAGTGGTGGACAGCAGCCCCTCGTCACCGAAGTCGTTCGTGTAGTCGCCACCCCCGTTGATGTAGCCGGCCGAGGCCGAGGCCGAGGCCGGTGAGGTGCTCACGGCCAGGGCGCCGGCGGCGAGTGCGGCGACGACTGCGGCGCCCAGGCGGGTGCGTGCGGTACGAAGAGTCATGGGATGTGTCCTTTCCCTGTTGGGACTGCTGGTTCAGCGTGCTGTTTCGTCATGGCCATGTTGGCGAGGGTGACGAAGTGTGGGTACCTATGACGTTTCAGGTATCAGGAGCGCAGTCCCGCGTCGGCCGCCCGCGGTCAGCTGCAGGAACGGGAGTTGTAGCTCGCGAGGCGCCAGGCACCGTCCATGTAGAAGCTGTAGCGGCCGTTGGCGGCGTAGCCGAACGTGTTCGGGCCGACCTTTCTGGTTGCCGCCGCTGACGTACCGTCGGACACTGCGGCCGAGGCCAGTGAAGCGCATCAGGTGGACAATTCGCACCAGACCGTCTTGCCGGCCGGTGTCAGCCACACGCCCCAGCGACGTGTGACCGCGTCCAGCAGCATCAGCCCGCGCCCCGACTCGTCGTCCGCGGCTGGGCGTCGCACGGCCGGCCATGCGCGTACGTCGGGGTCGGTGACTTCCAGGCGGGTACGGCCGTCAGACGCGCGGAAGACGCGCACGGTGACCGGGGTGCCCTCGCCGACGTGGTCGATCACGTTCGCGAGTAGTTCGCTGACGCAGAGCTGGGCCTCCGGGCAGGGCGTGCCCAGGTGTTCGCGCACCGCCCGGCGGACCTCGGGGACCGCCTTCGGGAGCGCGAGCAGATCGAGCACGAGCGGAGTCACCCCTCGGCCGCCTTGCGCAGTACTGCGGTCAGGGCGCGGGCGATCTCCACCGGGCAGCGGCCCAGCTCTACGAGGGGCGGGTGGGTGTACCTGCTCGCGAACGTCGGCAGGTCGACGGTGAGTGAGGGGAGCGTGATGCCGTGCGCGGCGAGGGCTGCGCGGAGTTCCTCGATGCAGAGGTCGGTTTCCTGGCGGTGGGGGAGCAAGGTGGGGTGCCTTTCCGGTCTGCTGAATGTGACGAATGGCTCACAGCCTGTCGCCAATATGCGTACCGTTGAAGGGCTTTCGGGTGTGCAAGGGCAACTTGGAAATGGCGGTGGTTAGGCGTGCCCGCTAAGAAGGATCCCGACGCGTCGGTCAGCGTTCCCTGCTTCTACGGCGCAGAGTTGCGCTACCGACGGGAGCTGGCGGGGCTGACGCTGGAGCAGTTGGCCGATGGCAGCTTCCGGGGGATCTCGCTGCTCAGCCAGATCGAGCGGGGGGAGCGGGGCATGCCGCTGGATCTGGCCATCCATGTTGATGATCGGTTGAAGACCGACGGGTTCTTCAAACGCCGGTGTGAAGACGCAGCCAAGGCGAGGCGGGCGGGGCATCCCTGGTACTACGCGGACGTCCCGGACATGGAGAAGCAGGCGGCGTCGATTGAGGAGTGGGCGCCCATCGTCATTCCCGGCTTGCTGCAAACCGCGTCGTACATGCGGGGGCTGATCCAGTACGGGGAGACGGGCCCGTCTGCGGAGAAGATCGAGGAACTCGTCCGTGCGCGGATGGCACGTAAGAAGGTGTGGGAACGTGCCGACCCTCCCGACTACTGGGTGATCATGCGAGAGTCGGTCATTCGCAGAACGCCGCTTCCACCGGCGGTGATGGCCGAGCAGTTGGAGCACGTCATCGACGTGATCGGCTCCAACTCGGGCGTTCTGCAGATCGTGCCGGAAACGACAGTCTGGTGCCCTCTCATGTACGCCTTGGTCAAGGTGATGACCTTCCCCGATGCCCCTCCGGTCGTGTACACCGAAGGCGACTTTGACGGGAAGCTCATCGACTTCCCCTCCCGTGTCAGGGAGTACCGTCACCGGTACGATTTGCTCAGGGCCGTCGCATTGCCGCCCGCGGAGTCCCTGGCCTTGGTCGAAGAAGTAGCGAGGACCTACAGACATGAAGTCCAGCAGGGGGATTGACCTCAACCTCGGCGCTTGGCGCAGGAGCAGCTACAGCAACAAGGAGGGCGGCGACTGCGTCGAAGTAGCCGACAACCTCCCCGGCATCACCCCCGTCCGCGACTCCAAGAACCCCGAAGGCCCCGCCCTCCTCTTCGGGGACGGGGCCTGGGCCCTCTTCATCGACTCCCTCTAGGCGCGGAAGTCAGCCCCGGGAGTAGTTCTCGGGGTCCGAGCAGACCCTTCCCGAGCTGTAGTACGTGCAGAGGGTGATCTTGATCCGGTCGATGCCTCCGACGAGGTCCGGGTCGCCGATCGTGAAGTTGAAGTCGCGCCACTCGCCGAGGCTGCTCGTGTCATTGGCGGACCGCGTCTCGGAGTCGATCTTCGTCGACCCCGCGAAGGCTTCGAAGATCGCCGTGCTGTAGCCGGTCGTGTGGTCCGAGACCGTCCCCTTGATGTTGGCGGTGCGGTTGTACCAGGTGATGTCGCCCCAGGTGGTCGAGTTCGTCTTGGCGACGACGAAATGGTCCGTCGGGTAGTCCGCCGCTGACGCCGGGGCCACCGCGACGCCGAGGGCTGCGCAGGCTGCCAGGAGGCCGACGGTCACGCGGCGCGTGATGTGGAACATGCTCCTACCTCTTCACTGCTGGTGACTTGGCGGTGCGGGAGACATCCTCACTCGGGGCGGGAGCGTGAGGAACCTGGAACTTTCCAGGTTCACGTCGCCCTGATTCTCAGCAGTGCTCGATGAACCGGTGCGACAGCGGTGCGTACGTGCCCGCCAGGTTGCCCTGTGCGTGTTGTCCCGTGCAGCCGGTGCGCATCCGGGAGTTGGGACGGGTGATGTCGAGGCCGACCGGTGTGAAGTCGCGGCCGCGGTAGTACGCGACGCCGCCCAGGCCCGTTGACTCGTCGCCGTTGTAGAAGATCGACCTGACCGGGCGGTCCGCGGTCCAGGCGCACACGTCCGGCCCCGCCAGCCAGTCGGGGTCGTCCTTCTCCCAGGCACACATCTCGCCCGTGCCGTTCGGCTCGCTGAAGAAGCAGACGGAGCCGAAGGGGCAGCGGTGGTAGCCGTAGGCGGGGCCGTCGTCGCGCAGGAGGACGTACGTCGTCGTCCCCACGGCCGCGAGCAGGGCGGCGGTGATGGTGGTGAGGAGAGCGGCGCGGCGGCGTCGGCGGGGGCGCAGGCGGGGGAGCGGGGCGGTACGGGTGGTGCCGGCGGCCTCCTGAACGCGGCGCAGCAGGGCGGCGGAGTCGGTGCGTTGCTCGTGGGTGCGGCCGAGGCAGTCCGCGATGATGTGGCGCCATGCGTCGGGGAGTTCGGGGGAGAGGCGGAGTTCCTCCGTGCCGCGGGCGTAGCGGAGGGCGGCGTCGGTGCGGGCCTGGGGGGTGGCGCCCGGGAGGGGGTAGGTGCCGGTGAGGACGACGTGGGCGAGGACGCCGTAGGCCCAGATGTCGGCGCTGGGGCGGGTGAGCGTGCCGCGGGCGCTGACCTCGGGCCAGAGGAGTTCGGGTGGGGTGTAGTCGGGGGTGGCGAAGGAGGCGGAGTAGGCGTGGGTGCCCTCAAGGCGGGCGGCCACGTTGAAGTCGGCCAGGCGGACCGAGCCGTCCTTCATCAGCAGGACGTTGCCCGGTTTGAGGTCGCCGTGGACCCAGCGGGCGTGGTGCAGCTGGTGCAGGCCCTCGCAGATCTGGGCGAGGAGGGCGGGGCCGGAGGAGGGGACCGGGGCGTGGTCGAGGACGGTGTCCAGGGAGCCCTCGGCGCGTTCCAGGACGAGGACGGTGGCGCCGTCGAGGTCGGGAAGGTCGGGGTCCTCGACCGTGAGGGTCTCGAACATGCGGATGAGGCGGGGCGTGCGCAGCCGCTTCAGCAGGTCCACTTCGCGCTCGGCGAGTTCCCGCAGGTGGTGCAGCTGGCGCGGGGTGCGGGTGCCGGTCGGCAGGAACTTCAGGGCGGCGTACTCCGGGAACTCCGTGCCCAGCAGAGTGTTCCGGGCGAGGTACACGGTCGCGAAGGCGCCGGACGCGATCGGCTCGCGGACCTCCCAGCGGCCGACCCGGTAGCCCCTGGGCACGGGGACGGCGTACGACTCCTCGTGGGCGTCCCCGGTCATGACGCCAGCCCGCTCGGCGCGACACCGGCGAGCATGATCAGGTCGTCCTCGCGGACGAGGTCGAAGCGCAGGGCGAGCGAGACCAAGGTCTCCTTCTTGCCGTTGAGGCGCTGTCCGGGCGGGGCGCTGTCCGGGTCGGGGCGCAGCCGGAGTTTGACGGCGAGGTAGTCGATGTTCCAGTACACGGAGGAGCGGGCGGCCGCCGGCCAGGTGGGGCGGAGCCGTTCGACGACCTCGTCGACCGTGGGCAGCGGGGCGTGCGGGGCGCCGCGCAGGCGGGGCTCGCACAGGGCGGCGAGGACGGCGAAGTAGCGCTTGGTGCGGTCGAGGGCGAACGCCGGGGCCGTGACACCGCCGAAGCCGCCCGACGGGTGGGTGGCGGGGGACCGGTAACTGTGGCGCGGCGCCCAGACGTCGAAGCTCAGCAGGTCGCCCGCGGCGGGCAGCACCACCCGGGAGAACTCGAACGGGATCGGTGCTTCCTGGCGGCCGGGCGCCACCTTGATGTGCTCGCCCGCCCCTTCCGGGTTCTCCACCACATAGGTCTGCTCCGCGCTGTGGTTGCTCAGGGTCCAGAACGCGCGGTCCGCGGTGATCTCCCCGGCCGTACGGGACACCCCGTCGTGCGAGATCACCAGATCGTTGCCGGCGACGGCCCGGCCGAAGGCGAGACGCTCGCCCGGACCGATCCTCAACTGCCCGACGGGGCCCTCGCAGCTCGGTGGTACGACGATGATGCTGTGTGTCGTCGACATGGTCATCGACATCGGCCTCCCCCCTGGTCCGAACGGACAGGGTAAGGGCTTGCTCAAGCGACACTCACGCCTTTGCGCGGCGCGTCGGACCAGGGGGAGGGGGCGTTCACCGAGGAGCCACTGAGAATTTGCGCAATGTTCAGTGCCGCGTCAGTAGCGCGGCCGGTTGAACCACGCCTGCCCGTTGGAGTTGCCGGCGAAGACGGCGATCAGGATGCCGAGGACCAGGTGGACGATGCCGATGCCGAAGAACGGGAAGACGCCGAGGATCGCGGTCAGGACGCCGAAGACCAGCGTGGTGATGCGCAGGCTGTTGCCACCGGTCTTGAACTTCACGGCGAGAACGGCCGCCCAGATCAACCAGGCCACCGCGAGGACGCTGTAGAAGTACATCTGCCCGGAGGGGATGTCCCCGAGGATGTCGCGCAGTTCCGAGTCGTCGACGTTGTCCGCGTTGGAGCCCGCGATGCCGGCGAGCAGGAAGAGACACGCGCCGATCACGTTCAGGCCGACGATCACCCAGAGCATGATCCGGGCCGCGGACACCGTGCCGGGCATCGACGTCATGGGCGGGAGACCGCCGGGGCCGCCGGGGTACGGCTGGGAGATCGGCGGTGCCGCGGGGATGCCGTAGCCGGGCGGCTGCTGGTTCTGCTGCGGGTAGCCGTAACCGGGCTGCTGGGGCTGTCCCGGCTGCTGCGGGTTCTGGGGCGGCGGTCCATAGGGGTTGTTCGGGTCGCCGAAGCTCATGGCGGTCCTTCCTCCGTCTGCCTGTGGGGGACGCTAGGCACAGGCGCGGAGGAATGTCGACTGTGCGGTCCCGTCCCCCCGTACTGCCCGCGGCACTGCGTGTCGATGCGTTGATCAACGGTGCGTCGATCAACGGTGCGTCGACCACGTCAATCGTTCTGCAAGGGGACGAATGTGTCCAGCGGCAGTCGCCGGATGTTGTGCAAGTGCAATGCGTGGCGACGTGGGAGGGGAACCGGATTGGAACCCGGGGCCGGTCATCCGGGAGGATGGGGGGCATGACCGCCCAGATTCTCGATGGCAAGGCCACCGCAGCCGAGATCAAGTCCGATCTGACCGCCCGCGTGGCGGCTCTGAAGGAGAAGGGCGTGACGCCCGGTCTCGGCACGATCCTCGTCGGGGACGACCCCGGCAGCCAGAAGTACGTCGCCGGCAAGCACCGTGACTGCGCCGAGGTCGGCATCGCATCCATCCAGCGCGAACTGCCCGCCACGGCCACCCAGGAGGAGATCGAGGCGGTCGTCCGCGAGCTGAACGAGGACCCGGCGTGCACCGGGTACATCGTCCAGCTCCCGCTGCCCAAGGGCATCGACGAGAACCGCATCCTCGAACTGATGGACCCGGCCAAGGACGCGGACGGGCTCCACCCCACGAACCTGGGCCGCCTGGTGCTCAACGAGCCCGCGCCGCTGCCCTGCACACCCAATGGCGTTCTGACCCTTTTGCGCCGGTACGGTGTCGAGACCAAGGGCGCCGAGGTCGTGGTCGTCGGCCGTGGCGTGACCATCGGGCGGCCGATGCCGCTGCTGCTGACCCGGCGCAGCGAGAACGCCACGGTGACGCAGTGCCACACCGGCACCCGGGACCTGTCGGCGCACCTGAAGCGGGCCGACATCATCGTCGCGGCGGCCGGCTCGGCCCACCTGGTCCGCGCGGAGGACGTCAAGGCGGGGGCCGCCGTCCTCGACGTCGGTGTCTCCCGCAGCGCCGAGGGCAAGATCGTGGGCGATGTCCACCCGGACGTCCGTGAGGTCGCCGGCTGGATCTCCCCGAACCCCGGCGGCGTCGGCCCGATGACCCGCGCCCAGCTGCTCGTCAACGTGGTCGAGGCGGCGGAGCGCAGTGTCGGCTGAGGCGCGGGGCGACGGGGAGCCGTCGTCGCGGCGGGGCGGCACCGGAGGATCCGCGCGGCGGCGCGACGCGTGGTGGGCCGAGGAGCGGGAAACCGCCCGGGGCGGCAAGGGGTCGGTCCGGCGGCGGATCGCCGGGCGCGGCGAGGAGCGGGACGTCGCGCGGGGCGGCACGGACTCGGTTCGGCGGCGGATCGCCGGGCGAGGCGAGGAGCGGGACGCCGCGCAGGGCGGCACGGAGTCCGCTCGGCGACGGAGCGTATGGCGCGCCGAGCGGGACGGTGACGGGGTCACGCGTCGGCGCGGAGCGCGGCGGGACGCGTGGTGGGTCGAGGAGTCGGACGCCTCACGGAACGGTGCGGGTGCGGCGCGGCGGCGCGGTACGCGGCGGTTTCCGCGGTTCACCCGGGACACCGCGCGCCCCGAGGGCGGCGGCCGGGCGGCGCCGCGGGACGCGCCGGCGCCCGCCCGGCAGTGGCCGATGCTGGCCGTGCTCGCCACGGTCGGGCTCGGGCTGCTGCTCACCGCGCTCGACGTCTTCCGCATCGGCACCATCCTGGTCGGTGCCGCCCTGCTCGGCGGCGCGGTGCTGCGCTGGCTGCTGCCGAGCGTCGGCATGCTCGCGGTGCGTTCGCGCTTCACCGACATCGTGACGTACGGCGTCCTGGGAACCGTGATCGTCCTGCTGGCGATGATGGCCCAGCCCGACCCGTGGCTGAAGATCCCCTTCCTGAAGGACACCCTGCACTTCACGGTCAGCAGCTGAACCGACGCGGTGGCTGAACCGACCTGCGCGGCGGCCCGTCCCCTCCCCCGAGCGAGGGCGGGCCGCCGACGCGTTCCACGCTTCCCCACGGCGAAGTCGCTGTTCAACGGCTGTCAGCCCGCTGTGGCACGGAGGTGACCGTTCCGCTACGGAACCGAACGGCCGCCGGCGCTCGTCCCCCGCATCGGACCGGGTGACGTGAGGGACGCCGTGGAGGTGGGTGCGCGATGGGCTCCTGGCAGCCACTGCCGGACGAGCTGCCGCCGGAGGTACGGCACTTCGTGGAGCACCTGCGGGAACTGAAGGACCGGACGGGCCTGAGCCTGGCCTCCCTCGGCGCCCGCACCGCCTACAGCAAGTCCTCCTGGCAGCGCTATCTCAACGCCGTACAGCCACCGCCCCGGCAGGCGGTGGCCGCGCTGTGCCGGGTCGCGGGACTGACCGGCGCGGACGCGGAACGGCAGGTGGTGCGCTGGGAGTTGGCGGTGGAGGCGTGGCCGCGTCCGGCGCGGGGGCAGACGGACGCGCCCGAGCAGGGCTACGAGGACGATCCGACCGTGCCCTGGTGGGAGCGGCCGGAGGAGCCGCCGCCCCCGACCGGCCGTACCGGAGCGGGGCGGCTGCTGCTCACCGCGGTCCTGCTGCTCCTGGTACTGCTCGGCACGGCGGTGGTGGGCGCGCTGGTGCTCGGGTGACCGGATGCTCGGGTGACCGGGCGTCTGTGACCGTTTGTGTCGATGCGTCGACAATTCGCGGATGTGGAGCGAATTGACGGCACATCGGGGCTAACGTGTCCCATCCGGGGAGAGGGGGGTTCGATGCCTCGGTGGAGGGCCTTGCCGCAGGAGCTCGATCCGCAGTTGCGGGAGTTCACCGGACAGCTGCGCAGGATCGTGGACCGTAGCGGGCTGAGCCTCTCGGCGGTGGCCGACCGCACGGGGTACAGCAAGACGTCCTGGGAGCGCTATCTCAACGGTCGGCTGCTGGCGCCCAAGGGGGCGATCATCGCCCTCGCGGAGGCCACCGGCACCGATCCCTTCCACCTGACGGCCATGTGGGAGCTGGCCGAGCGGGCCTGGAGCCGGGCGGAGCCACGACAGGACGGCGCGGTCGAGTCCCCGCGGATCGCGCGGGCACGGGCAGCCCTGGGGGAGTTCGGGCCACCGCCCGAGGCCGACGCGCTCAAGCCGAGGACACTCCGCGCGGAGGCGCCCGTAAGGCCCGGGATCGCGGGCCGTACGGGCGTGTCGCCGTCCATGCCGAGGGAGAGCGGCGGCCGGGCGCACGGTCACCGGGTATGGACGTTCCTGGCGGCCCTGGTGGGCGTCGTGGTCGTCGCCGCGGGCGCGTTCCTCCTGACCGACAGCGGCCCGAGCGGCAGCCCGGCGGCCGCCGGTACGACACGCTCCCCCTCCCCCCTGGCGAGCCCGAGCGCGTCCCTCCCGCCCGGCGTCCAGTGCCGCGATGCCGGCTGCAACGGCAAGGACGCCGAGGCGATGGGCTGCAGCGGCGACCGGGTGACCACGGCCAGGAGCGTCACCGTACGCACCACTCTCGTGGAGGTCCGCTACAGCAGGACCTGCGGCGCCGCGTGGGCGAGGATCACACAGGCGGCACCGGGGGACGCGGTGCAGGTGATCGTGGGTACGGTCAGGCAGAGGGACGCGATCACGACGGTCGGCGACACCATCGCGTACACCCCGATGATCGCCGTACGCAGCCCTGCGGAGGCGAGGGCCTGCGTGAGGCTGGCGTCGGGGCAGGAGGGGTGTACCTCGTCAACAGAGGGTGGGTGAATCCAGGGGCGCGGGACCCGTGTCCGATATGCGGCACCGCCGCGTGGGTGCGACAGGCCACAGACGGCCCGCACTCGCACACGGCGAAAGGCCACCCTGTAGCCTGACCGCGAGATCTCTTGACGCCGAGAGATCGATCATCAGCCCCACCGCCAGCTGTCATACGGAGAACGCCATGACCCGCACTCCCGTGAACGTCACCGTCACCGGCGCGGCCGGCCAGATCGGTTACGCCCTGCTCTTCCGCATCGCCTCCGGCCAGCTGCTCGGCGCGGACGTGCCGGTCAAGCTGCGCCTCCTGGAGATCACCCCGGCGCTCGGCGCCGCCGAGGGCACCGCGATGGAGCTGGACGACTGCGCGTTCCCGCTCCTGCAGGGCATCGACATCACCGACGACCCGAACGTCGCCTTCGACGGCGCCAACGTCGCCCTCCTCGTCGGCGCCCGCCCCCGCACCAAGGGCATGGAGCGCGGCGACCTCCTGGAGGCCAACGGCGGCATCTTCAAGCCGCAGGGCAAGGCCATCAACGACCACGCCGCGGACGACATCAAGGTCCTCGTCGTCGGCAACCCGGCCAACACCAACGCCCTGATCGCCCAGGCCGCCGCCCCGGACGTACCGGCCGAGCGCTTCACCGCGATGACCCGCCTGGACCACAACCGCGCGCTGACCCAGCTCGCGAAGAAGACCGGCGTCGCCGTCTCCGAGATCAAGCGTCTCACCATCTGGGGCAACCACTCCGCGACGCAGTACCCGGACATCTTCCACGCCACGGTCGCCGGCAAGAACGCCGCCGAGGTCGTGAACGACGAGAAGTGGCTCGCGGACGACTTCATTCCGACCGTCGCCAAGCGCGGCGCGGCGATCATCGAGGCCCGTGGCGCGTCCTCGGCCGCCTCCGCCGCCAACGCCGCCATCGACCACGTCCACACCTGGGTCAACGGCACCGCCGAGGGCGACTGGACCTCCATGGGCATCCCGTCGGACGGCTCCTACGGCGTCCCGGAGGGCCTGATCTCCTCCTTCCCGGTCACCTGCAAGGACGGCAAGTACGAGATCGTCCAGGGCCTGGACATCAACGAGTTCTCCCGCGCCCGCATCGACGCCTCCGTCCAGGAGCTGTCGGAGGAGCGCGACGCGGTTCGCGGTCTCGGCCTCATCTGAGCTGGCGTGATGTGACTCCGGTGGCCGGTGTGGGCTATAGTTGATCACACACCGGCCGCCGGAACTCCCGGAAGCCGACTGTGCGTTGGTGGTCCAAAGCAAGACGCCCCGCTTCCTGCGGGGAAATGCAGGTGCAAGACCTGCCCAGCGCTCCACGAAAGAGTCCGGAAGAGTCCCATCCCGCAAGGCGGGGTGGGACTCTTCGCGTTGACCGCCCTACGTGATCCTCAGGTCCGCCGCGATCTCCCGCAGCGCCGTCGTCGCCAGCCGCTGCAGCCACGGGCCGAAGGTGACCCGGGTGGCGCCGAGTTCGGCGAGCTCGGACGGTGACGGACCGTCAGTCGGGTTGCAGAGGGCGTTGACCGGCCCCTGGACGCCGGAGCGCAGCAGCGGCAGCACGGTGGGCGGCGCCGCGATCGGATACACGCAGTCGGCGCCGGCCGCCACGTACAACGCGGCCCGCTCGATGGCCCGGTCCGGGTCGGTGACCCCGCGCAGGAACGTGTCGACGCGCGCGTTGACGAACAGCCGGTCCCCGGCTGCCGCCCGCACCTCCGCCAGCCAGTCGGCGTGGGCCCTCGGGTCCTGGAGGACGCCGTGCGCGGAGTCCTCCAGGTTGCAGCCGACCGCCCCCGCCTCCAGCAGCCGCTCCACCAGCTCCTTCGCCGACAGCCCGTACCCGTCCTCGACATCCGCCGACACCGGCACGTCGACCGCCCGCGCGATACGGGCGATGGCCGCGAACATCTCCCCGGCCGGAGTCTCGCCGTCCGCGTATCCGAGCGAGGCGGCCACCCCCGCGCTGGGGACCGCCAGCGCGGGGAAACCCGCGTCGACGAACGCGCGCGCCGCGGCCGCGTCCCAGGGACCGGGCAGCACCAGCGGATCGCCGGGCGGACGGCGGTGCAGCGCGCGGAACGTGTCGACCTTCCTTGTGTCGGCATTCCTCGTGTCGGCCTTGTTCATGGTGCCCCTGCTCATGGCGTGTATCCCCCGGGCGGGATCCGGCGGGCGACCATCACCCGGTTCCAGCTGTTGATGGCGACGACCAGTCCGACGAGATGGGCGAGCCGCTCGTCGTCGAAGTGGCGGGCGGCCCGCTCGTACACCGCGTCCGGCACGAAGCCGTCCGTCAGGACCGTGATCGCCTCCGTCAGCGCCAGCGCGGCCCGCTCACGTGCGTCGTAGACGTCCCCGGCCTCCTCCCAGGCGGCCAGCAGGTCGAGTTGCCGCTCGCTCACGCCGTGCTCGCGGGCGATCGTGAGGTGCATGTCGAGGCAGAACGCGCAGTGGTTGAGCTGCGAGGCGCGGATGACGACCAGTTCGGCGAGCGCGGGGTCGCCCAGGCCCCGCTTCGCGGCGGCGCTGACCGCGGACATCGCACGGGCGACCTCGCGGTCGAGGAGACGGGTACGGGTGGTCACTTGTGCCGCCCCGGGTGGTAGTGGCCCGGCACCATACGGGTGGTCACCCCGAAACGGTTCCACGCGTTGATCGTGGCGATCGCGGCGATCAGCTGCGCCAGCTCGGCCTCCTCGAAGTGCCGGGCGGCCCGCTCGTACACCGCGTCCGGCACGAAACCGTCGGTGAGGACCGTCACCGCCTCCGTCAGCTCGATCGCCGCGAGCTCCTTCTCGGTGTAGAAGTGCCGCGACTCCTGCCAGGCGCTCAGCTGCACGATCCGCTCCACGCTCTCGCCCGCCGCGAGCGCGTCCTTGGAGTGCATGTCGACGCAGAACGCGCAGTGGTTGATCTGCGAGGCACGGATCTTCACCAGCTCGTACAGCACCGGGTCGAGGCCCTGCCGGGCGGCCGCGTCCAGCCGGACCATCGCCTTGTAGACCTCGGGGGCGTACTGCGACCAGTTCAGACGGGCGGGCTCTTCGGCGGCGTACACGGTTTCGGCGGCGTACCGGGTTTCGGCGGTGTGCGGGGTCTCGGTGATCTCGGAGGTGGTCATGCCTCGACCCTAGGAGCGAAGCAGCCCAGGAGTATGGTCCATTTCCATGCGTGATTCCTGGGCCACTCTGGGCGTGGACCTGCATCTGGAGCCCACCGGCCCCCGGGTGCGGCGAGGGATGACCGACGCCCTGCGCGAGGCCGTCCGCAGCGGCCGGCTCGCCCCCGGCACCCGCTTGCCGTCCTCCCGCTCCCTCGCCGCCGACCTGGGCATCGCCCGCAACACGGTCGCCGACGCGTACGCCGACCTCGTCGCCGAGGGCTGGCTCACCGCCCGGCAGGGCTCGGGCACCCGGGTCGCCGAACGAGGAGTCGCGCCCCGGCCTTCCGAGCAGCGGGCGGCGCACCGCCGGGAGCCCGGCCGCCCCGCGCACAACCTGAAGCCCGGCACCCCCGACCTCGCCGCCTTCCCGCGCGCCGAATGGCTCAAGGCCGCCCGCCGCGCCCTGACCGCCGCCCCGAACGACGCCCTCGGCTACGGCGACCCGCGTGGCCGCGTCGAACTGCGCACCGCCCTCGCCGGCTACCTCTCCCGGGCCCGGGGCGTACGCGCCGACCCCGACCACATCGTCGTCTGCTCCGGCTTCGCGCACGGCATCCGGCTGCTCGGCGAGGCACTGCACGCGCGCGGAGTGCGCCGCCTCGCCGTGGAGTCGTACGGCATCGAACCGCACTGGAGCATCCTGGAACGCGCCGGACTGCGCACCGTACCGCTGCCCCAGGACCGACACGGCACGGTCGTCGGGGAGTTGAGCGACGGCGGGGCGGTGCTGCTCACCCCCGCCCACCAGTTCCCGATGGGGGACGCGCTGCTCCCCGAGCGGCGGTCGGCCGTCGTCGACTGGGCGCGCCGCACCGGCGGGCTGGTCCTGGAGGACGACTACGACGGGGAGTTCCGCTACGACCGTCAGCCCGTCGGCGCGCTCCAGGACCTCGACCCCGACCACGTCGTCCACCTCGGCACCGCCAGCAAGTCCCTCGCCCCCGGTCTCCGGCTGGGCTGGCTGGTGCTGCCGCCCTCCCTCACGCCCGCGGTCACCCGGCTCGGCGGCGGCATGTCCACCGGGGTCCTCGACCAGCTCACCCTCGCCGAGTTCCTCACCTCCGGCGCCTACGACCGTCATGTGCGCGCCTCCCGGCTGCGGTACCGGCGTCGCCGTGACGCCCTCGTCGAGGCCGTCGCCGCCCAGGCACCCGACGTCCGGGTCACCGGTATCGCGGCGGGGCTGCACGCCGTGCTCCGACTCCCGCCCGGCACCGAGGAGTCGGTGGTCCGCGCGGCCGCCTGGCAGGGGCTGGCCCTGATGGGCCTCTCCCGTTTCCGCCACGCGGCCGCCACGACCGAGCCGGTGGACGCCCTGGTGGTGGGGTACGGGGTGCCGTCGGACCGGGGATGGCCCGGGGCGCTGGAAGCGTTGTGCCGCGTCCTGCCGTGACCGATCCTGGCGGGGACGGGGGTGCCTGTGGACTGTTTCCGGCCGATCTCTAGGCTGTCCGCCGGACAACGCACGGGAACCACGGGCACCACAAGAACCATCAGAAACATATGCACAGCCAACGGGGACAACGGGGAGACGGGGACATGGCGGAACAGACACGCAGGCGGTTGCGGTCCGGCACGGTCGTGCTCGGCGGGATGGGGCTGCTGGCGACCGCCCTCACGGCATGCTCGTCCGACGCGGACAAGCGCTGCGTCGACCGCGACAGCTACCAACTGGGGCGCGGCTACAAGGTCGTCTCCGACAAGAACTGCAAGTCCTCCACCTCCAACGCCAGTTGGTACTACGGCGGTAAGAAGAAGAGCGGCTGGGTCAACGGCGGCTCCTTCACCAAGCCCAGCAAGGGCTCCGGCGGCTCGTCGAGCGGCGGCAGCGGTATCGACCGCGACGGCTTCGGCGGCTCCGGCAGCTCCGGCGGCTGAGCCGGAGGCACACCCATGGAACGCCGCACCATCGCACCGCGCCCCGGCTGGCAGCAGACCGTCGAGGAGCAGGGCGTCATCTACCCGCTCACCCGCTACCCGGACGGCGAGCTGCGCCCCTACTGGGACGAGAGCGCGTACTACGTCTTCTCCCTCGACGAGGTCGAGGCGCTGGAGGAGACCGTCGAGGAACTGCACCGCATGTGCCTCGCCGCCGCCGACCACGTCGTCACCGCCGACCGCTTCGCCGACCTCGGCATCACCGACCCGCGCGTCGCGTCGGCGGTCGCCGAGGCATGGCACCGGCGTGCCGAACTCCCGTCCCTCTACGGCCGCTTCGACCTGCGCTACGACGGCACCGGCCCGGCCAAGCTGCTGGAGTACAACGCCGACACGCCCACCTCCCTGGTCGAGGCGGCGAGCGCCCAGTGGTTCTGGATGGAGGAACGCTTCCCTGGCGCCGACCAGTGGAACTCCCTCCACGAACGCCTCGTCGCCGCCTGGAAGCGACAGGCACCGCTGCTCCCGCCGGGCAGCCCGCTGCACTTCGCGCACTCCTCCGCCGACGAACTCGGCGAGGACCTGATGACAGTCGCCTACCTCAAGGAGACCGCCGAACAGGCCGGCCTCGACACCGACTGGATCTCCATGGAGGAGATCGGCTGGGACCCGCTCTCCGACCGCTTCGTCGACAACAACCTCCGGTTCATCCGCAGCTGCTTCAAGCTCTATCCCTGGGAGTGGATGACCGAGGACCGCTTCGCCGGCCACGTCCTCGACACCCTCGACAACGGCGGCGGCACCGGCAGCACCCTGTGGATCGAGCCCGCCTGGAAGATGCTGCTGAGCAACAAGGCCCTGCTGGCGATCCTCTGGGAGCTGTACCCCGGCCACCCGAACCTCCTGCCCGCCCACCTCGACGGCCCCCGCGACCTCGCCACCACCGGCGGCTACGTCGCCAAGCCGCTGCTGGGCCGCGAGGGCGCCGGCGTGACCGTGCACCACCCCGGCGCCGACCCCGTCATCCGCGACGAACCCTGCTGCTACCAGCAACTGGCACCCCTGCCCGCCTTCGACGCCAACCACGTCGTCCTCGGCGCCTGGGTCGTCGAGAACGAGTCGGCCGGCCTCGGCATCCGGGAGTCGTCCGGACTGGTCACCGACGAGTACGCCCGCTTCCTTCCGCATGTGATCCTCTAGGGTCGGCGCGTCGCTCGCATGGTGGACGTGGAGCCCTGGGCGGCCTGGGTCCCCGGTAGGCTGGCGGCGGGTCGTGACTGGCGCGCTGGGATGGGACGGACCATCGGGGAGCGGCCCATGAGTGAACAAGTGCCGTGCGCCTGGGCCAGCCGTGCATCGTGACCGACACCTGTTACGCCACCCGGAGGCCGACGACATGTCCGACCAACCCCTCTCCAACGAGTCCACCGCCTTCCGTGCCGCCCTCGACGTGATCCGCGCCGTCGAGCCGCGCGTGGCCGACGCCATCGGCCAGGAGGTCACCGACCAGCGCGAGATGCTCAAGCTGATCGCCTCCGAGAACTACGCCTCCCCGGCCACCCTCCTGGCCATGGGCAACTGGTTCAGCGACAAGTACGCCGAGGGCACCGTCGGCCGCCGCTTCTACGCCGGCTGCCGCAACGTCGACACCGTCGAGTCCCTCGCCGCCGAACACGCCCGCGAGCTCTTCGGCGCCCGCCACGCCTACGTCCAGCCGCACTCCGGCATCGACGCCAACCTCGTCGCCTTCTGGGCCGTCCTCGCCGCCCGCGTCGAGGCCCCCGCACTGGAGAAGGCGGGCGTCCGCCAGGTCAACGACCTCTCCGAGGCCGACTGGGCCGAACTGCGCCGCGCCTTCGGCAACCAGCGCATGCTCGGCATGTCCCTGGACGCCGGCGGCCACCTCACCCATGGCTTCCGCCCGAACATCTCCGGCAAGATGTTCGACCAGCGCTCCTACGGCACCGACCCGGCGACCGGACTCCTCGACTACGACGCGCTGCGCGCCTCGGCCCGCGAGTTCAAGCCGCTGATCATCGTCGCCGGCTACTCCGCCTACCCCCGCCTGGTGAACTTCCGCATCATGCGGGAGATCGCCGACGAGGTCGGCGCCACGCTGATGGTCGACATGGCGCACTTCGCCGGCCTGGTGGCGGGCAAGGTGCTCACCGGTGACTTCGACCCCGTGCCGCACGCGCAGATCATCACCACCACCACCCACAAGTCGCTGCGCGGCCCGCGCGGCGGCATGGTCCTGTGCGACGACTCCCTCAAGGACCAGGTCGACCGCGGTTGCCCGATGGTCCTCGGCGGCCCGCTGCCGCACGTCATGGCCGCCAAGGCGGTCGCCCTCGCGGAGGCGCGGCAGGAGTCCTTCCGCGACTACGCCCAGCGCATCGTCGACAACTCCCGCGCCCTCGCCGAGGGCCTCATGCGCCGCGGCGCCACCCTGGTGACCGGCGGCACGGACAACCACCTCAACCTGATCGACGTGGCCACCTCCTACGGCCTCACCGGCCGCCAGGCCGAGGCCGCCCTCCTCGAGTCCGGCATCGTCACCAACCGCAACTCCATCCCCGCCGACCCCAACGGAGCCTGGTACACCTCCGGCATCCGCATCGGCACGCCCGCGCTGACGACGCGCGGCCTGGGGACCGCCGAGATGGACGAGGTGGCCGGTCTGATCGACCGCGTCCTCACCACCACCGAGCCCGGCACCACCGCCAAGGGCACCCCCTCCAAGGCCGCCCACGTCCTCGACGCGAAGGTCGCCGACGAGATCTCCCACCGGGCCACCGACCTCGTCGCCGGTTTCCCGCTGTATCCGGAGATCGACCTGGGCTGAGCCCCGACATAGTCCGAGCCCCGACCTGGGCGAACCTCCGCGGTTCGCTCAGAGGTCGATCAGCTCCTGCCGTGGTTCGCTGCGCGGCGGTCCCGCGTCCTGCAGGATCGCCGCACGGCGTATCAGGGCGGTGCCGGCGGCCCCGAGGACCGTGCCCAGCGCCAGGCCGGGTATGGCCCAGCGGAGGGCGTCGGCCCGGTCCGGGGCGGGCTTCGGGGTGGGGTGCCGCTGCGGCGGGGCACCCACCAGCCCCAACCGCTCCAACTGGTCGAACGTCGCCCGCGATGTCCGGTGCCAGCGGATGTCGCCGTCCTCGACATCCGGCGCGGCATCCGAGCGCACCCAAGGTGTGCCGTCGTCGGCCAGGAACAGCTGGTCATGCTGCTCCAGGACTGCCTGCCCACCCGGAGGCCCCCCGGTCCCCGGCCCGCCCCCCACACCGGTCAGCGCCCACACCACGGTGGCCCGCACCGCCGGATAGCTGCCCTCGTCCCACGCCTGCGACACTCGCGTGGTTCCCCTGTACGTCGGCTGTAACAGCTGCCAGACCAGGGCGAACAGCGAGTTGCCCGATCGCAGGGCCGTGGTCCGGCCGGTGTCGCTCCTGGTCACGATCGCCACGTCGGGGATGCCCAGCTCCTGCTCATCACTCACCTGTGCGGCCGCCGCCTGGCTCACCGGCAGTCCGAACAGAGCCGAGCCGATCGCCAGCACCGTGGCCAGGACCGCCCACGGCGGCATCGACGCCCGCCGTTTCCCCCTCACGGGTGCCCGCCCCTTCTCCAGTGCGCCGGTCTCGCCCCCATGTGTGTCCATCCGGTCCCCCTCACATCCGCTCCCCTCCCAGTCACGGCCGCCTTCGTCGGCCCTCACACGTCCAGCAGTTCCTGCCTCGGTCCCGGCTCCGCCTGCGCCCGGTCCGCCCACCGCCGGGCGATCGGCGGGCGCAGGGCGAGGGCCAGGGCCCCGCCGGCCGCCGCGCCGGGCAGGGTCCACCACCAGTTGGTGCCCGCGTCCGGCGAGGCGCCGGAGCCCCTGGGCGCGGGGGCGGCGGCCGCCGACGCGGACTCCGGCGTCCCCCCGGCACCCGTCTCCGCCGTGCTCCCGGCGCCCGTCTCCGCCGTGTCGCCTTCCAGCAGGTCGCGACCAGCACCACCGGAGCCCTCGTCCGACACCGGGCCCATCACGCCCAACTCCGTGAGCAGCGCGCGCAGTTGGGTCGGAGCGGGGGCGCGATGCCAGTAGCCGCTGACCGAGTCGGGCAGATCGGAGGTGCGGATCCACACGTCCTCTCCGCCGAGTACCGGGAAGACCTGGTCCAGTCGGTAGGGCGTTATGTCGTGGATCATCCACGTGACATTGATCTGGCGGGCGTGGGTGAGGTCGGCCGCATCCGGTGTCCGGGCGGTGCCCGAGCGGGTCGAGTCGATCAGGCCCTCCAGCTCCTTGTACCGCTCGTCGGCGTAGTACAGACCGGTTGCCTCCGAGCTGCCCGGAGCGACCAGGAGCACACTCGTCGGGCCGCCCGCCGAGGCGGGTGCCGCGCCCCACATCACCAGCGCCGACACGGCCGCCAACGCCCCTGCCGCGCCCGCCACTCGACGGAAACGACCACGCCATCCACGCATACGAACCCCCAAGCCCGGCGATCCCCTGCGGCCCGCTCGCCCGCGAGCCGTCTGTCACTCCTGGTACACCGCCCGACCCGACCGGGTTCCCACTCCCCGCGAGGAGTTTTCGGAACGTCTCGCCTCTGCCGGGTGCCGGGTGCGAGGCGCTAGCGCAGCGACATCGCTATCTCGACCGCCCGCGCCCGCGACGTGACACCCTCCAGCCGCAGCGTCACGGAGGCGGTGCCGTCCCCCTGCTCCCACAGCAGGGTCGGTCCGGCCGTCCGCTCCTCACGCTCGAAGCGCCCACCGCTGTCGTCGATCATCCAGAAGCCGAGCAGATGCGGGCGCGCGAACCACAGGGCCACCTCGTCCGCCCCGCCCTCGGGGTCCACCTCGCCCAGCGGTATCCACTCCGGCTGCTCGCGCATGGCCTTGGTGAAGCCGATGTCCAGGCGGGCCGGATACTCGTCCAGCCGGATCACACGCCCCTGCTCACGCCAGCACAGGCTGACCAGGAACCGCTGCCCCGGCTCCGCCGTGACCGACACCGCGTCCGGGGTGCCCAGCGAGGCCGGCACCACCGGCTCGAACCCGGCCCGCCGCGCCGCCTCGGCCAGCGACACCGACCGGCCGCAGCCGGGCACCTCGGCGTCCGGGTCGGGGGTCGCCGACGGGTCGTACCGCACCTCGACGCCCGCGAAGTCGAACCAGTCCACCACCGCGGCCCGCACCGGAGGCGTGAGCGCGAGTATCGCCAGCAGACCGCACAGGGACGCCGTCAGCGAACGCCACCGCGTCCGCGTCCAGCGCCGGGCGGCCCGAAGCCGGTCGCGGATGGCCGGGGGCTCGGGCTCCGGCACCGGCAGCCGCTCGGCCAGTATCTGACCCAGCACCCGCTCCACCATGGTCTCGGCCCCGTCCGCGCCGCCGTCCGCCTCGGCTCCGTCCCCCGGTCCGCCCAGCGACCGTCCCAGCGCCCGCAGCTCCTCCGGCAACCCGGAGGCCCGCCCGCGCGACCCGGCGCCCTCACCGCCGCAGGAACCCCGCTCGTCCTGCGGCCCGCCGCCGAACGGCCTGTCCGGCTCACTCACGCTCATCACCTCCTTCCCGAGGCTGAAAGTCCGGCAGCAGGCGGCTGAGCTTGCGCAGGGCGCGGTTCAGCCGGGACTTCACCGTGCCCCGGGGCCAGCCCAGGGCCTGGGCCGTCTCGGACTCGTCCATTTCCAGCAGATAGCGGTAGGTGACGACCAGGCGGTGCTCCTCGCTCAACTTCTCCAGGGCGGACAGCAGCGCCGCGCGGCGCTCGGTCTGCAGGGTCGCGACCGCCGGATCCGCCGATTCCGGTATCAGCGGCTCCGCCTCCACGAAGGCTGCCTCACGTCCGGCGAGCGTGCGCTGCCGGGCCGCCGTCCGCACCGTGTTCCTCGTCTCATTGGCGACGATCGACAGCAGCCACGGCTTGAAGGCAGCCTCTTCCCGGAACCGCCCCAGTGCGCAGTACGCCTTGACGAACGCCTGCTGCACCACGTCCTCCGCGTCCGCACCCGCCCCTAGCGCCGCGGCCGCCCTGAGCGCGATGCCCGTATGGGCGCGCACCAGCTCCGCGTACGCCTCCGGCTCTCCGGCGCGTACACGGGCGATCACCGCGGCCTCATCGACGATGCGGCCCCCCTCCCGCGTCCTCACGCTCTTGTTACACCGCCGGAGGCGGATCGGTTCCCACCTGTTTCCGGTCAGTTCCGGATCGGGCCGCGCGACCTGAGAGAATGGGGGGCATGGCCTCTGATCGTCCTCGCGTGCTCTCCGGAATCCAGCCCACCGCAGGCTCGTTCCACCTCGGCAACTACCTCGGCGCCGTCCGTCAGTGGGTGGCGCTGCAGGAGACCCACGACGCGTTCTACATGGTCGTCGACCTGCACGCGATCACGGTCCCGCAGGATCCCAAGGAGCTGCGCGCCAACACCCGCCTCGCCGCCGCGCAGCTGCTCGCGGCCGGCCTGGACCCGGAGCGCTGCACGCTCTTCGTCCAGAGCCACGTGCCCGAGCACGCCCAGCTCGCCTGGGTCATGAACTGCCTCACCGGCTTCGGCGAGGCGTCCCGGATGACCCAGTTCAAGGACAAGTCCGCCAAGCAGGGCGCCGACCGGACCACCATCGGCCTGTTCACGTACCCGATCCTCCAGGTCGCGGACATCCTGCTCTACCAGGCTCACGAGGTCCCGGTCGGCGAGGACCAGCGCCAGCACGTCGAGCTCACCCGCGACCTGGCCGAGCGTTTCAACGGCCGGTTCGGCCAGACCTTCACCGTCCCGAAGCCGTACATCCTCAAGGAGACGGCGAAGATCTACGACCTCCAGGACCCGACGATCAAGATGAGCAAGTCGGCGTCCACGCCGAAGGGCCTCATCAACCTGCTCGACGAGCCGAAGACGACCGCCAAGAAGGTCAAGAGCGCGGTCACCGACACCGACACGGTCATCCGCTACGACGCCGAGCACAAGCCGGGCGTGTCGAACCTCCTCACCATCCACTCCACGCTCACCGGCAAGTCGATCGCCGAGCTGGAGCGGGAGTACGAGGGCAAGCTGTACGGCGCGCTCAAGACCGACCTCGCCGAGATCATGGTCGACTTCGTGACGCCGTTCCGGGAGCGCACCCAGCAGTACCTGGACGACCCCGAGACGCTCGACTCGATCCTCGCCAAGGGCGCGGAGAAGGCGCGCGCCGTCGCCGCGGAGACGCTGGCGCAGGCGTACGACAAGGTCGGCTTCCTGCCCGCGAAGCACTGAGCAGCACCGACGAGCACTGAGCCGTAGAGCACACGGCCGCCGCCGCGCAACACGGCGGCGGTGGCCGTACAGTCGATAGCCGACCTCTCATACGAAGACCTCGAAGACGAAGACCTCGACCACAGGGAGATGACGTGGGGACCGTAACGATCGGCGTGTCGATCGCGGTCCCGGAGCCTCACGGCAGCCTGCTCCAGGAGCGGCGCGCGGGCTTCGGCGACGCCGCGGCTCTGGGCATCCCCACCCATGTCACCCTGCTGCCGCCGACGGAGGTCGAGGAGGCCGACCTGCCGGCCGTCGAGGCGCATCTGGTCGGGGTCGCCGGGGCCGGGCGGCCCTTCCCGATGAGGCTGTCCGGCACCGGAACCTTCCGGCCGCTGTCCCCGGTGGTCTTCGTGCAGGTCGTCGAGGGCGGCGAGGCGTGCGCCCGGCTGCAGCAGCAGGTCCGGGACGCCTCCGGTCCCATGGCGCGTGAGCTGCCGTTCCCGTACCACCCGCATGTCACGGTGGCGCACGGCATCGACGACGCCGCCATGGATCGCGCCTACGAGGAACTCGCCGACTACGAGGCCGACTGGTCCTGCACCGGCTTCGCCCTCTACGAGCAGGGCGCGGACGGCGTCTGGCGCAAGCTGCGCGAGTACGCCTTCGGCAGCCCCGTCGTACCGCCGCAGGCGTCCGCGCCGGCGGACCAGCAGGACACCCTGCCGGCCCGCTGACCCGCCGCCCTACAGGGGCAGCCGCCGGAACACGCCGCGTGGCAGGTGCCGCAGCGCCGACATCACCACGCGCAGCACACCGGGCACCCACACCGTCTCCGAGCGGCGCCGCAGGCCCAGCTCGATCGCCGTGGCCACCGCCTCGGGCGTCGTCGCGAGCGGGGCCTCGGGCAGACCGGCCGTCATCCTCGACCGCACGAACCCGGGGCGTACGACCATGATGTGCACGCCCGTGCCCTGGAGGGCGTCGCCGAGGCCCTGGGCGAACGCGTCCAGGCCGGCCTTGCTGGAGCCGTAGATGAAGTTCGCGCGGCGGGCCCGCTCGCCGGCGACGGAGGACAGCACGACCAGGGAGCCGTGGCCCTGCGCCTGGAGCGCGCGGGCGCACACCAGGCCGGCCGAGACCGCGCCCGTGTAGTTGGTCTGCGCCACGCGCGCGGCGGCGACCGGCTCGCGCTCGTCGTGCGCCTGGTCGCCGAGGACGCCGAAGGCGAGCAGGACGAGGTCGATGTCGCCCTCGGCGAAGACCTTGCCGAGGGCTGTCTCGTGCGCCGCCGGGTCGAGCGCGTCGAAGCCGACCGTACGGACATCGGCGCCGAGGGCGCGCAGCTCCTCGGCGGCCTCCTCCAGGGCGGGGGAGGGGCGGCCGGCGAGCCACACCACGCGTGTGCGGCGGGCGATCAGCCGGCGGGCGGTGGCCAGCGCGATCTCCGATGTGCCGCCGAGGACGAGAAGGGACTGGGGGAGGCCGAAGGCGTCCTTCACTGCTGCTCCTAACGGATGGCCGGCTCGCCCGGGTTCCCGGGCGACCCGGAGTGCCTACAGGTCGAGGCGGCGGGCCAGGTCCGAGACGAACACCCCGCGCGGGTCGAGTTCGGCGCGCAGGGCGCGGAAGTCGGCCAGGCGCGGGTACATCGCGGCGAGCAGGTCCGGGCGGAGCCGGGAGTCCTTCGCGAGGTAGACCCGCCCGCCGACGGTGGCGACCTCCTCGTCCAGCTCGTCGAGGAACGCGCCGAGGCCGGGCAGCCCGGCCGGGATGTCCAGGGCGAGGGTCCAGCCGGGGCGGGGGAAGGACAGCCAGCCCGGGTCGGCGTCGCCGAAGCGCTTGAGGACGGCGAGGAAGGAGGGGCAGCGGTGGGCGGCGATCCGGCCCACGATGCGCCGCAGGGCCTCCTCCTGGCCGTACCCGACGACGAACTGGTACTGCACGAAGCCGCCGCGGCCGTAGATCCGGTTCCAGTGGGGGACGCCGTCGAGGGGGTGGAAGAAGGCGGAGATCCGCTGCAGCTCGCCGGTACGCGCGCGGGGGGCCGTGCGGTACCAGAGGTCGTTGAAGAGCTTCACGGTGCGGCGGGTGAGCAGGCCCTCCGGCAGGAAGGCCGGGGCCGCGGGCAGCCGGGCGGGGCGGAAGGCCAGCGGGTCGCGCCGCGCGCGCGTGCCCTCCGGGAGGGCGTCCAGGGGCGCGTGGTCGCCGCGCGTGAGTACCGCGCGGCCCGTGGCCGCCCCGCGCGCGAGGAGGTCGATCCAGGCGACCGAGTACCGGTAGCGGTCGTCGGTCGCGGTCAGGCGGGCCATCAGGTCGTCGAGGTCGTCGGCGCGCTCGGTGTCGACCGTCATCAGGGACGTCTCGACCGGCTGGAGCGCCACGGTGGCCGTGAGGATCACCCCGGTCAGGCCCATGCCGCCCGCCGTCGCGTCGAACAGGGGGTTGCCGGGGCGCACGGTGCGGATGGTGCCGTCGGCGGTGAGCAGCTCCAGGGAGCGCACGTGGCGGGCGAAGGAGCCGGAGACGTGGTGGTTCTTGCCGTGGATGTCCGCGCCGATCGCGCCGCCGACGGTGACGTAGCGGGTGCCCGGGGTGACCGGGACGAACCAGCCGAGCGGCAGCAGCACTTCCATCAGGCGGTGCAGGGAGACGCCGGCGCCGCACAGCACGGATCCGTCGTCGGCGTCGATGGCGTGGATCCGGTCCAGGCCGGTCATGTCGAACACGTCGCCGCCCGCGTTCTGCGCCGCGTCCCCGTACGACCGTCCCAGCCCTCTGGGGATGCCGCCGCGGGCCCCGCAGTCCCGGACCGCGGCCACGGCCTCCTCGTACGTCCTGGGGCGGATCAGACGGGCTACGGAGGGAGCGGTGCGGCCCCATCCAGTGACGGAAGCGGTCTCGGCAGGCATACGGGTGACCGTATCGCGCGCTATGTCATCGATTGCCCGTGAAACATTAACAGCTCCCCGAAATGGGTGATTAATGGGATGTCGCTCAATATTGCCGGAGTTCTGGTGGCCCGGGCGTGAACAGTGAGTCCTCATGGACGAGATGGCTGAGATGGGCGAGATGGGCGAGAAGGGCGCGACCGAGACGCGGCGCGGAGTCGACCACCGGCTTCTCTCCGCGTTCCGCGCCTGCGGCGCCGACCCGCGCGTCGCGGGTGCCGCGCGCGCCCTGTCCTGGGCGGGTGAACACGGGGCGCTGTGGCTCGCGGCCGGGCTCGCGGCGGCCGCCGTGGACGGCGCGCGGCGCGGCGCGTGGCTGCGCGCGACCGCGCTCACCGCGGGCGCGCACGCCGTGAGCATGGGCGTGAAGAGGGTGGTGCGTCGTCCGCGCCCGGCGCACGTCGAGCCCCTGGTGCGCACCGCCGGCCGGCACTCCTTCCCCAGCTCCCACGCGACCTCCGCCACCGCCGCCGCCGTCGCCTACGGCGCGCTCGGCGCGTACGCCGCCCCGCCGCTCGCCGCCGCGATGTGCCTCTCGCGCCTGGTCGTCGGCGTGCACTACCCCTCGGACGTCGCGGCGGGCGCGGCACTGGGAGCGCTCACGGCGCGCGCAGGAGCGCGCTGGATGGCAAAGGGTGTGCGCAGCGCACAAGGGAGCGCATATGACTGATGGCACGCGCCTCACCGACACCGCGCGCCTCGCGGACACGGCCCGCGCTGGGGGAGCGGCGCAGGCCGGGGGAGTGGCGCACGCCGGCAGTGCGGCCCAGGCCGGGGGAGCGGCCCGCGTCGCGAGCCCTTCGCGTGTGCCCTCCGGCGCGCCTCGCGGTGTCACGTCACAGCCGCCGGACGCCGGCACCCGTGCCGGCGCACTTCTGGAGCGGCGCGCGCAGGGTGCGCTTTCGCGTGCCTGTGTGCTCCTGGGTGGGCTGCTGCGTACCGCGCGGCCCAAGCAGTGGGTGAAGAACGTGTTGGTCGTGGCCGCGCCTGCGGCGGCGGGGGAGCTGTTCGAGTGGGCTGTGCTCGCCGAACTGGGGCTGGTGTTCGCGCTGTTCACGGCGTGTGCTGCGGCGGTCTACCTGGTCAACGACGCCCGGGACGCCGAGGCCGACCGGGCGCACCCCAGCAAGCGGCATCGTCCGGTGGCCGCCGGACAGGTGCCGGTCGGTGTCGCGTACGGGGTCGGCGGGGTGCTCGCGGTGCTGGCGCCGGCGCTCGCCGTGTGGTTCACCACCCCGGCCGTGGCGGCGCTGCTGACCGCCTACCTGGGCATGCAGCTGGCGTACTGCGTCAGCCTGAAGCACGTCCTGGTCATCGACCTCGTCGTCGTCACCACCGGCTTCATGATGCGGGCGATGGTCGGCGGACTTGCGCTGGGTATCCCGCTGTCGCGCTGGTTCCTGATCACCACCGGTTTCGGGGCGCTGTTCATGGTGTCCGCCAAGCGGTACTCGGAGGCCGTGCAGATGGCCGGGAAGGCGGGCGCCACGCGCGCGTTGCTCACCGAGTACACCACCGGCTACCTGCGCTTCGTGTGGCAGCTGGCGGCCGGCGTCGCCGTGCTCGGCTACTGCCTGTGGGCGCTGGAGGAGGGCGGCGTGCCGCACGCGAGCGTGCTGCCGTGGCGTCAGCTGTCCGTGGTGGCGTTCATCCTGGCCGTCCTGCGCTACGCCGTCTTCGCCGACCGAGGCACCGCGGGCGAGCCCGAGGAGGTCGTCCTCGGCGACCGCGCCCTCGCCCTGATCGGCGTGGCATGGCTGGCCATGTACGGCCTGGCGGTGGCCAATTGGTGACCCGGCGATCCGGGACCCCGCCGATCGGCCGCCGCGAGGCCCTCGGCTTCGCCACCGTCGGCCTCCTCGCCTACGCCACCGACCTGGCCGTCTTCACCGCCCTGCGCGGCCCCGCAGCCCTCGACCCGCTCACCGCCAAGGCGCTGTCGTTCCTCGCCGGCTGCACGGTGGCGTACGCCGGAAACGCGCTCGGCACCTACCGGGGCCGCCACTCCTCCCCCTGGCGGCAGTTCGCGGTGTTCTTCGCGGTGAACGCCGCCGGCGCCCTCGTCCAACTGCTCTGCCTCGCCGTCAGCCACTACGGGCTCGGCCTCACCTCCCAGCGCGCGGACACCGTCTCCGGCGCCGGCATCGGCATGGTGCTGGCCACGGCGCTGAGGTTCTGGGGTACCCGGACATGGGTGTTCCGCGAGCAGGGCAGAGTCGGATCATGGACTGGCTGAAAAAGCTCCCCGGAATCGGGCCGCACGTCACGCGGCTGACGGCCACGCACGCGTGGCGGTCGTACGAGCGCCTGGACCGGGTGAAGTGGACCCGGCTGGCCGCCGCGATGACGTTCATCAGCTTCGTCGCGCTGTTCCCGCTGCTGACCGTGGCCGCCGCGGTCGCCGCCGCCACGCTCAGCAAGAAGCAGCAGCAGGACCTCCAGGACAAGATCGCCGAACAGGTCCCCGGCATCTCCGACCAGCTGAACATCGACGCCCTGGTCCAGAACGCCGGCACCGTCGGCCTCATCGCCGGCGCCGTGCTGCTGTTCACCGGCATCAACTGGGTCGGCCAGATGCGGGAGTGCCTGCGCGCGGTGTGGGAGCTGCCGGACAGCGAGGAGAACCCCGTCCTGCGCAAGGTCAAGGACACGGGCGTCCTGGTCGGACTGGGCGGCGCCGTGCTCCTCACGATCGCCGCGTCCACCGTCGCCTCCTGGGCGGTCGGCCGGGTCGCGCAGGGCCTCGGCCTGGACGAACACGGCTGGGGCAGCTGGCTGCTGCGCGTCGCCGCGTTCGCCGTCGCCGTCCTCGCCGACTTCCTGCTCCTGCTCTACGCCCTCACCCTGCTGCCGGGCGTGGAGCCGCCCCGCCGCCGCCTGATCGTCGCCGCGCTGCTCGGCGCGATCGGCTTCGAACTGCTGAAGCTGCTGCTCAGCGGCTATATGCAGGGCGTGGCCACCAAAAGCATGTACGGGGCGTTCGGCGTGCCCGTCGCCCTGCTGCTGTGGATCAACTTCACGTCGAAACTCGTGCTGTTCTGTGCCGCCTGGACGGCGACCGGCAGCGCACCCGAGCCGGACGACGAGGTCAGCGCCGACGACGTACCAGATCCGGCAGCGGCCAGCGGCGGTTGACGAGGAACGCGGCGCCCGCGAGCAGCACCAGCACACCGCCGGTGATGGCGAGGGCGACACCGACGCCGCTGGAGCCGTCCTCGGTGGCGGCGGCGGCCATCGGCGCGCCGGAGGCGTTCCCGGCGCCGCCGGCCTCACCGGCCCCGGCATCGGCCCCGGAGGTGCTGTTCGTGCCCGGCTGCGCGCCGGCCTGCGCGGCGCCCTTGGGCGGGACCAGCTCACCCACCGGGCGTACCTTCCCCACCGCCTGGAAGCCCCAGTCGAAGAGCGCCGCGGTCTCCTTGTAGACCTCGTTGTGCTCCTCCTTCTGCGGGTTCATCACCGTGACGAGCAGCACGCGCCCGTTGCGCTCGGCGACGCCGGTGAAGGTGGCGCCCGCGTTGGTGGTGTTGCCGTTCTTGATGCCCGCGATGCCCTGGTACTGGGACATGTCGTAGTCACCCGACAGCAGCCGGTTGGTGTTCTGGATCTCGAACGAACCCCGGGTCGTCTTCCCGGTCTTCTCGTCCTTCTTCGTCTCGCCGGGGAACTTGGCCCGCACCGTCGAGCAGTACTCCCGGAAGTCCTTCTTCTGCAGCCCTGAGCGGGCGATCAGCGTCAGGTCGTACGCGGAGGAGACCTGCCCGGGGGCGTCGTAGCCGTCGGGGGAGACGACGTGGGTGTCGAGGGCCTGGAGCTCCTCGGCGTGCGCGTTCATCTCCTTCACGGTGTTGGCGACGCCGCCGTTCATCGACGACAGCACATGCACCGCGTCGTTGCCGGAGCGCAGGAAGACACCGAGCCACAGGTCGTGGACGCTGTACGACTCGCCCTCCTTTATGCCGACCAGGCTGGAGCCCGACCCGACACCGGTCAGGTCCTTCGGCTCGACCTTGTACTGGGTGGTCTTCGGGAAACGCGGCAGCACGGTGTCCGCGAACAGCATCTTCAGCGTGCTCGCCGGGGGCAGCCGCCAGTGCGCGTTGTGCGCGGCGAGCACCTCGCCCGACTCGGCGTCCGCGACGATCCACGAGCGCGCGGTGATGTCCTTGGGCAGCACCGGGGCGCCGTTCGCGAGGTCCACCTGGGTGCCGGGCTGCCCGAGGCGGGCGCCGCCGACGAGGGACATCTTCGCCGGGGGAGTCACCGTCGGGCTCGCGGACGGGCTCGCCGAGGGACCGGCCGAAGGGGTCGTCGACGGGCCCGGCGCGGCCACGGCGGCGGGCGAGGTCAGCGCGAGGGAAGCGAGGGACGCGAGGGAGACGAGGGTCGCGGAGGTGACCTGCAAGGATCGCCTGCCGGAGCGCTTCATGGGTGCGGGCACGACGGAGAAAGTACCTGCCGTACGACGGGAAGTCCCGCCGCCCTCCCCACCCCGGTCCCGGAACCGGACACCCGGCGGAGATACTGAACGCATGAAGCTCAGCCGCCCCGTCTCCTGGTTCCTGCTCGCCTTCGGGGTGTGGAGCTGGGTCATCTGGGTCACTTTCGTCAAAAACCTGATCAAGGACAGCAGCGGACAGGCGTTCGACGACGGGCAGCCGACCGCGTTCTTCTGGGTGCATCTGGTGCTGGCCGTCGTCTCCTTCGTATTGGGGACGGTCATCGGCGGCATCGGGTTGCGCGGACTGCGCGCGCTGCGCCGCACGTCATAACCGACGCCGCCCTGTCCGTCTCCTGGGGAGAGAACTTGATGGCCTTCCTGCTCGTGCTGATCGCCCTGGTCGTAGTGGCCGTCGTCGTCGCGGCCAACTGGTACCTGTGGCGCCGCCTGTTCCGCGATACGACGGCCGGACCGGGCTGGGTGCGGCGCGGCGGGGCGGTGCTCGTCGCGGGCGGGTGGGCGGCGGCGGTCGGGGCGCTGGTGGCCGAGCGGACGGGGGCGCCGTTCTGGCTTCAGCGCACGCTCGCCTGGCCGGGCTTCCTGTGGCTGGCGCTGTCGGTCTACCTGCTGCTGGCGGTGGTGGCGGGGGAGGTCGTACGACCGTTGCTGCGGCGGTGGCTGGAGAAGCGGGCGGCGGGGCGTGCGCGGGCCGAGGGCTTGGGTGACGCCGAGCCGATCCGTCAAGAGGCCGCCGTGTCCGCGGGCGGGTCGGTCACGCGGCCCGGGGCTGACGGGGTGGCTCCCCCGCAGGCGGCACCCCTGGCGCCCACCTCCACCCCCACCCCTGCCCCCTCCCGCCGTCTCTTCGTCTCCCGTGTCATCGCCGGTACGGCCGCCGCCGCGGCCGTCGGTACCGTCGGCTACGGCACGTACGGCGTGCTGCGCGGCCCCCGGGTGAAGCGCGTCACCGTGCCGTTGGCCAAGTTGCCGCGGGCCGCGCACGGTTACCGGATCGCGGTGGTCAGTGACATTCACCTGGGTCCGGTGCTGGGGCGGGGCTTCGCCGAGAAGGTCGTGGAGACGATCAACGCCACGCAGCCCGATCTCATCGCGGTGGTCGGTGACCTGGTCGACGGCAGCGTGAAGGACCTGGGCCCGGCGGCCGCGCCCCTCGCCCGGCTGAAGGCACGGCACGGCAGCTTCTTCGTCACCGGCAACCACGAGTACTTCTCGGGTGCCGAGCAGTGGGTGGAGGAGGTGCGGCGGCTCGGGCTGCGCCCCCTGGAGAACGCCCGTACGGAGATGCCCTGGTTCGACCTGGCCGGAGTGAACGACCTGGCGGGGGAGGGCGAGGGCCAGGGCCCCGACTTCGCCAAGGCGCTCGGCGACCGCGACCGCGCACGCGCGTGCGTGCTCCTCGCCCACCAGCCCGTCCAGGTCCACGAGGCGGTGCGCCACGGCGTCGACCTCCAGCTGTCCGGCCACACCCACGGCGGCCAGCTCTGGCCCGGGAACCTTCTCGCGGCCGCCGCGAACCCGACCGTGGCGGGCCTGGACCGCTACGGCGACACCCAGCTGTACGTCAGCCGTGGCGCGGGCGCGTGGGGGCCGCCGACCCGGGTGGGCGCACCCTCGGACATCACGGTGATCCAGCTGGCGTCACCGCGGGCGTGAGCATCGCGAACGTCCCCTGATGTCGGGATATATGACGCCGCTGCGGCCATCCTGTGAAACTCCCTGAAACAGTGCGTCGGTACGGTGTTGCTCATCTCGCCCGATTCCTCTTCCGCCGCACGAAACAGGTGTGATTAGGTGTGCCCGCCACTAAAGGGGAGTGGCTGATTTGTAGTTGCCGGGCTCCATCGCGGGCCCGGGAAGGGTAGGCACACCACCATGCGATCGTTTCGCATGCGGATACTCGTGACGCTGCTGGTCCTGGCGGTCGTCGGAGTGGGCGGCTGGCAGTTGTTGCCGCAGAAGCAAGATGACGGCAGGACCATCACGGTCGGCACGACCGACAACATCACCTCTCTGGATCCGGCAGGCGCCTATGACGCCGGCTCCTGGGCGTTGTTCAGCAATGTGTTCCAGTCGCTGCTGACGTACGACACGGGCGGCGTGTCCCCCGTGCCCGACGCCGCCAAGGAGTGCGCGTTCAGCGGCGGCAGCCTGACGACGTACCAGTGCGAGCTGCGCAGCGGTCTGAAGTTCCCGAGCGGACGGGAGATGACCGCGGAGGACGTGAAGTACTCCTTCGACCGGCTCATGAAGATCGACTCGGAGGTCGGTCCGGCCTCGCTCTTCTCCACGCTGAAATCGGTGGAGGCGAAGGGCGACAAGGTCACCTTCCAGCTGTCGTCCGCGGACGCCACCTTCCCGTTCAAGGTGGCCACCGGCGCCGGCGCGATCGTCGACAGCAGCCGCTACCCGGCGACCGAGCTGCGGGCCGGCGACGACGTCGACGGCACCGGCCCGTACGTGCTGAGCAGCTACAGCAAGGGCAAGTCGGCGGTCCTCAAGCCGAACTCCCGCTACAAGGGCGCCGTACAGACCGGCCGCTCCGTCGAGCTGCGCTTCTATGAGGACTCGGCGGACCTGGACAAGGCGTGGCAGGAGCGTGAGGTGGAAGTGGCCACCCGGCAGCTGCCGCCCAAGACGCTCGCCTCGCTCAACACCAGCGACCCCAGCCAGCGGGTCACCGAGGCCGACAGCGCCGAGACCCGCAACCTGTACCTCAACACCCGCTCCGAGTCGCCGCTGCACGACGTGCGGGTCCGGCAGGCGCTGGCCTGGCTGGTCGACCGCGAGCGGCTCGCGAGCAGCGTCTACGACAACACCGTCGACCCGCTGTACTCGCTGATCCCGACCGGCATCACCGGTCACACCACGTCGTTCTTCGACAACTACCCGGACCAGAACCCGCAGAAGGCGCGGGAACTGCTCACCGAGGCCGGCGTCGACATCCCCGTCCGCTTCACCTACGGCTACGGCGCGGGCCGGGGTGCCGCCGAGGCGGAGGCCAAGGAGCTGAAGCGGCAGCTGGAGGCCGGCGGGCTGTTCACGGTGACGGTCCAGGGCTACGAGTGGACCGACTTCCAGAAGCGGTGGGCGACCGGCAAGCTCGACGCGTACGCCGTCGGCTGGTTCCCCGACTATCCCGACCCGGACACCTTCGGCGCGCCGCTCGTCGGCACCGACTCCACCATGAACACCGGCTACAGCAGCAAGCGGGTCGACAGGCTGATCCAGACCAGCCAGCAGTACGCCGAACGCGCCCGGGTCGACGACGACTTCCGCAAGCTCCAGGAGGCCGTCGCGGAGGACGTGCCGGTCATCCCGCTGTGGCAGCGCAAGGAGTACGTCATCACCAGCGAGGACGTCGGCGGCGGCCAGTACCTCGCGGACGGCAACGGCATCTTCCGCCTCTGGAAGCTCACCTGGATCTAGGGCCTGTCCCTGGTCACCCTCGGAACCGCCCTCGGCGGGGCGCGTCGGTAACAGCACCGTCACCTTCAGGCCCTCGCCGGGGGCCTGAAGGTGACCTCGCCGTGGTGGGTGTCGGCGGGGTTGTGCCGCACCAGCCGGCTCACATCGACATGGCGCACCGCCGCGCCGTCGATCGTGGTGGACGCGGTCAATCAGCCGTTTTCGCCTGCCCGGCCTTGATGGTTTCGGCAACGTCGAGGGTGACCTCGGCGCCGATCGTGCCCGGCAGCGTGACGGTTTCGCCGGGAGCGTGGACGCGGTGGCTGTTGTCCGCGCTCCCGGCCGGCTCGGTGAGCACGTGCAGGCGCTGGTGCCTGCGGTCGACGACGACGTACACCGGGACCTTGGCCTCGGCGTAGGCGGCGCGGGCATCCCGTGCCTCCTGGGGCTGGTGTCGAGGCCGTCATCGTAGGCAGCCCGCACCCCCCGGTGTCCCGTCACGGCCGCTTCACCCGAAAGTGGATCAGTCCCCCCGGCCGCCCCTGGCCCCCGGATCCGGCAGCACCTTCGTCATGCCCGGCAGGAAGTCCGTGAACAGCTCGTGCACGTCGTGGACCAGGGGCCGCAGGACGCGGAAGCGGGCCAGGGACACGCCCCGCGCGGTCAGTCTCGCCCCCCGCTCGGCGAGGCGGTAGCTGCGCTCGCGGCCCTCCGTGCGGTCGAAGATCCAGTACAGGACGAGGCCCATCTGGGAGAGCCACATCAGCTCGGGAAGGGCGTCGCGGAGTTCGTCCGGGACCTTGGCCCTGGAGCCCGCCAGGACCTCGCGGTGGACGGAGATCGCCTCCACGCGCGCGTGCTCGGACTCGGGGGAGAAGGGGCTGAGCGGGCTGTCGGGGTCGGCGGCGTTCTTGAAGAACTGCACGGCGAACTCGTGGTAGGGCGTCGCCACGTCCAGCCAGGTCCGCAGCACCCCGGCCAGGCGTGCCTCCAGGTCGGTCTCCCGGTCCAGGACGGCCCGTACCGCCTGCCGGTGCTCGGCGGCGAGACGGTCGTAGAACCCCTGGATCAGGTGTTCCTTGCCCTCGAAGTAGTAGTACGCGTTGCCGACGGAGACCCCGGCCTCCTGGGCGATGGCCCGCATCGTCGTCTTGTCGTAGCCGCGCTCCTGGAAGAGCCGCATCGCGGTCTCCAGGATCAGCGCACGGGTCTGTTCGGACTTGCTGGGTGCGGGGCCGGGGGGCGCCTTGTCGGGGCCGTCGTTCTTCGCGGACACGGACGAGAGCCTAGTCAGTGGCGCGGGCCCTCCCTACCTGCGTCCCAGCTCGGGCCGCTTGGTGTAGTCGGTGAGGCCGAGGATGTTCCCCCAGGGGTCGGCGAACTCGACGGTCCAGCCGGTGGCCGCGGGGAGCGGCTCGTCGAGCGGGGTGATCCCGGCGGCGGCGAGCCGGTGCGCGGCCACGCGCGCGTCCGGCACCTCGATCCACACGCGTGCGGAGGGCCAGGACGGCGGGCGGTGTCCGAGCCCGTCCTCCTGGCGCAGCAGAATGCCGGGCGTCTCGGCGCCGACCTTCAGCAGGGCGATCCCGGCCTCGTCGAGACGGAACGCCGTCGTGAACCCCGCGCGCTCGTAGAAGCCCACGGCCTCGCCGAGTTCCCCGACGGGCAGCAGGACGTTGTCGAACCCGAGCAGCTCGTAGGACTGGTCATCTGACATAACGTCAGGATAGTGATGAAAGGAGCGAAAGCGGTGGAATGGGAGGCGTTGCCGCCCCGCCCGGACCCGGCTTCTCACCGGACGGCTTTCTCCTGCAAGATGACCTGAACTCACTTAACTGTCACATCCGATCATCTGGCCTCGGGGAGTAGTCACCGTGACCGAACAGCCGCAGCAGCCGCAACAGCCCCCTCAGCCGGGGTACGGCTATCCGAACGCCGGTCAGGGGCCGTACGTGGGCGGCCAGGCCGGCAGCCCCTACGGCTACCCGCAGCAGGGCTACCAGCAGCCCGGCTACCAGCAGCAGGCCGGCTACCCGCAGGGCGGCTACGCCGCTGCGGGCGCCGTCCCGCCCGGTACCTACACCGGTGACCCCAACGCCCCCTACGGCTACGACCCCTACGGGCGCCCGTACTCCGACAAGTCGAAGATCGTCGCGGGGATCCTCCAGCTCTTCCTCGGCACCTTCGGCGTCGGCCGGTTCTACATCGGCCACGTCGGCCTCGGCCTCGGCCAGCTGTTCACCTGCGGTGGCTTCGGCATATGGGCGCTGATCGACGGCATCATCCTGCTGACCAGCAGCAACACCACCGACTCCAACGGCCGGGTGCTGCGTGGCTGACGTGGCCGACGCGCCTCGTCCCTCACCGCTGTCCCTGGTGCGGCATCCGGCGGCGGCACCCCTCGCGGTGCTCGCCGCCGGCGTGGCGGGCAGCGCCTACGTCTACGCCACCAACCCGCACGAACCGGGCCACGTCCTGCCCCAGTGCCCCTTCCGCCTGGTCACCGGCCTGCTCTGCCCGGCCTGCGGGGGCACGCGCATGGCGTACGACCTGATGCACGGCGACCTCGCCGCCGCCTGGCTCGACAACCGCGCCCTGCTGCTCGCCTCGCCCTTCGCCCTCGCCCTGCTCGGCCGGTGGATGTGGGAGGGCCTGCGCGGTCGGCGCTGGCGGCCGAACCTCCGGCCCCGGACCCAGGTCCTGATCCTGGCCCTCGCTGTGACGTGGACCGTGGTGCGCAACGCCGTCTAGGCACCGAAGGTTGATCGCTCAAGCTCCATTGGGGCCATTCTTGACGGTAACTTGGCGAAAATCTGATCACAGAACAGGAACGATCAGCCCACATCCCTCCCGTTCGCCCCGTCCGTCTCTCTAGGCTCACGCCTGAACGGGGGGCGACCGAGTCATGGTCACATGCTGCCGCGCGCGCTCCCCGGCCCCCGGAGTGGATCCACTCCGGGATTTCGAATGTCATCCCAGGAGCAAGCTCTCATGACCGTCCCCACCCCTGACGCCCCCTACGGCTACGACCCGCAGGGCCGCCCGTACTCCGACAAGTCGAAGATCGTCGCGGGTATCCTCCAGCTCTTCCTCGGCTCGCTCGGCATCGGCCGCTTCTACGTCGGCTCCGTCGGCGTCGGCGTCGCCCAGCTGCTCACCTGCGGTGGTCTCGGTATCTGGGCGCTGATCGACGGCATCCTCTTCCTGACCAGCAACGACCGCACGGACAAGCAGGGTCGCGTCCTGCGCGGCTGACCCGGCACGACCGGTACGGCGAGGGCCCGCTCCACTTTCGGCGCGGGCCCTCGCCGTTGCGTCATCCGCAGCCACCCACCCGGCGCGGGCCCACGGCGATGTCGTCCATCCGCATCTCGTACGACGACGGAGTCGGGTCCGCCTGGTAGAGCTGCCAGCCGAGCTTCAGACGGTCGAAGGTCGGGAAGACGAACGGATCGGACGTGCCGCCGTGCTGGTCGGTCCAGACCGTGAGGTCGGGCTGGACCACGCCGTCGAAGTACACCGTGACGCGGTTGTCCCGCGCGTCCAGATGGAACTCGACACAGCTCCACCGGCCCGCCGTCGCCGGCGCCGAGGTCCGCCAGTTCGTCCAGTCGCCGGTGGGGCCGAGATCCGAGCCGACGCCCCAGAAGTTGCCCCCGTCGGTGGGCGCGTACTGGCCGCCGAGCGGGCGGACCAGGGTCGGGGAGCCGGACGCCTCGGCGAGGGTCCAGTGCGCCCAGTCGGGGGCCGTGGGGAAGGCGTCCACGCGCAGCCGGACGCGGCCCCACAGGCTGTTGCCGGGTGGGGCGAGGTCGCTCAGGACGAGGAAGGCACGGCCGTTGCCCTGGGTGCGGACGGCGAGTTCACGGCCGTGACCGGTACTGGAGGGGACCACCGTCAGGGAGCCGTGCGAAGTGTCGGACGTCCAGCCGCGGCCCGCCGTGACCGGGCCGAGGGGGAGACGGTCGAAGGTCTCCCGGACGTGCACCGTCGGGTGCGGGGCGGGGGTCGCGGAGGCAGCGGGGGGAATCGCGAGGAGTGCGGCAGCAGTGGCCGACAGGGCGGCGGCCGCTTTTCTCAGGAATGCCATGCGCCCAGCCTGACTTGAAAGCTCAACTACCTCAACTGTCCCACAGGCCAACGCAGTTGGCGTTGGCGCGAAAAGGCCCCGCCCCCGGTACGAAACCGGAGACGGGGCCCGGACCGCCGTGGCGGAACGCGGACGAACGCGGTACGAGCGCTCAGAAGCGGCGCGTGATCAGCGCCTTCTTCACCTCGGCGATCGCCTTCGTGACCTCGATACCGCGCGGGCAGGCGTCCGTGCAGTTGAACGTCGTACGGCAACGCCACACGCCGTCACGGTCGTTCAGGATCTCCAGGCGCTGCTCGCCGGCCTCGTCACGCGAGTCGAAGATGAACCGGTGCGCGTTGACGATGGCCGCCGGGCCGAAGTACTGCCCGTCGTTCCAGAAGACCGGGCACGAGGACGTGCAGGCGGCACACAGGATGCACTTCGTGGTGTCGTCGAAGCGCTCGCGGTCCTCGGCCGACTGCAGACGCTCACGCGTCGGCTCGTTGGTGTCCTTCGTGATCAGGAAGGGCATCACGTCCCGGTACGCCTGGAAGAACGGCTCCATGTCCACGACCAGGTCCTTCAGGACCGTCAGGCCCTTGATGGGCTCGACCGTGATCGGCTTCTCCGGGTTGATGTCCTTGATCAGCGTCTTGCACGCGAGGCGGTTCTTGCCGTTGATCCGCATCGCGTCGGAGCCGCAGATGCCGTGCGCGCAGGAACGGCGGAAGGTCAGCGTGCCGTCGAGGTCCCACTTGATCTTGTGGAGGCCGTCGAGGACGCGCTCCTTCGGGTCGATCTCCAGCTGGAAGTCTTCCCAGGTCGCCTCGGCCGAGACCTCCGGGTTGAACCGGCGGACGCGGAAGGTGACGGTGATGTAGGGGGACGCGGCCTGGGCGTCCGCCTCCGCCTTGTCCAGAACGGGGGTTGCCATCAGTACTTACGCTCCATCGGCTGGTAGCGGGTCTGGACGACCGGCTTGTAGTCGAGACGGACGGACTCGGTACCGTCGTCGCCCACCTCGCGGTACGCCATGGTGTGGCGCATGAAGTTGACGTCGTCGCGGTTCGGGTAGTCCTCGCGGTAGTGACCGCCGCGGGACTCCTTGCGGGCCAGCGCGGAGACGGCCATGACCTCGGCCAGGTCCAGCAGGTTGCCCAGCTCGATGGCCTCCAGCAGGTCGGTGTTGAACCGCTTGCCCTTGTCCTGGATCGCCACGTTCTTGTAGCGCTCACGCAGCTCGGCGATCTTCTCGACCGCCGTCTTGATCGTCTGCTCGGTGCGGAACACCATGACGTTGGCGTCCATGGTCTCCTGCAGCTCCTTGCGGAGGGTCGCCACCCGCTCGGTGCCCGTGGACGAACGCAGCTGCTCGACCTGGTCGATCACGAACTGCGCCGGGTTCTCCGGCAGCTCGACGAAGTCCGCCGTCTGCGAGTACTCGGCCGCCGCGATACCGGCCCGCTTGCCGAACACGTTGATGTCCAGCAGCGAGTTGGTGCCGAGGCGGTTGGCGCCGTGCACCGACACACAGGCGACCTCTCCGGCCGCGTACAGGCCCGGCACGACCGTCGTGTTGTCCGCCAGGACCTCACCCTCGACGTTCGTCGGGATGCCGCCCATCGCGTAGTGCGCGGTGGGCTGGATCGGGATCGGGTCCGTGTACGGCTCGATGCCGAGGTACGTACGGGCGAACTCGGTGATGTCCGGGAGCTTGGCGTCCAGCTGCTCCGGCGGCAGGTGGGTCAGGTCCAGGTAGACGTGGTCGCCCTCGGGACCGCAGCCGCGGCCCTCACGGATCTCCGTGTAGATGGAGCGGGACACGACGTCACGGGACGCGAGGTCCTTCATGACCGGCGCGTACTTCTCCATGAAGCGCTCGCCGTCCTTGTTGCGCAGGATGCCGCCCTCACCGCGGGCACCCTCCGTCAGCAGGATGCCCATGCGCCAGATGCCGGTCGGGTGGAACTGGAAGAACTCCATGTCCTCCAGCGGCAGACCCCGGCGGTACACCGCGGCCTGGCCGTCACCGGTCAGCGTGTGCGCGTTGGACGTCACCTTGAAGAACTTGCCGCAGCCACCGGAGGCGTAGATGACCGCCTTGGCCTGGAAGACGTGGATCTCGCCGGTGGCCAGCTCGTAGGCGACCACACCGGCGGACTTCTTGACGCCGTCCTCTTCGGTGATCAGCTGGTCCAGGACGTAGAACTCGTTGAAGAACTCCACGCCCTCCTTGACGCAGTTCTGGTACAGCGTCTGGAGGATCATGTGGCCGGTGCGGTCCGCCGCGTAGCAGGACCGGCGGACCGGGGCCTCGCCGTGGTTGCGGCTGTGACCGCCGAAGCGGCGCTGGTCGATCGTGCCGTTCGGGGTGCGGTTGAACGGCAGGCCCATCTTCTCGAGGTCGAGGACCGAGTCGATGGCCTCCTTCGCCAGGATCTCGGCGGCGTCCTGGTCGACCAGGTAGTCACCGCCCTTGACCGTGTCGAAGGTGTGCCACTCCCAGTTGTCCTCCTCCACGTTGGCCAGCGCGGCGGCCATACCGCCCTGCGCGGCGCCCGTGTGGGAGCGGGTGGGGTAGAGCTTGGTCAGCACGGCGGTGCGGCTGCGCTTCGTCGACTCGATGGCCGCGCGCATGCCCGCGCCACCGGCGCCGACGATGACGGTGTCGTACTTGTGGATCTTCATGTTTCTCGCAGCCCCGTGCCTAGCGGATGTTCGGGTCGAAGGTGAAGATCACCAGCGTGCCCAGCAGGATGGTGAACACCGTGGCGGTGTAGAGCAGGCCCTTCAGCCACAGGCGGGTGTTCGCGCGCTCCGCGTAGTCGTTGATGACCGTGCGCAGGCCGTTGGCGCCGTGCAGCATCGCGAGCCAGAGCATGAGGAGGTCCCAGACCTGCCAGAACGGGGACGCCCAGCGGCCCGCGACGAACGCGAAGCCGATCTTGGAGACGCCGCCGTCCAGCACCAGCTGGATCAGCAGGTGGCCGATGACGAGGACGACCAGGACGACGCCGGACAGGCGCATGAACAGCCAGGCGGCCATCTCGAAGTTGCCGCGCGTCGAGCGCCCGGTCTTCTTGGTGCGCTTGCGCGGGGCCTCGATCAGGGGCGCCGGGTTGTCGACGCTGTAGCCGCCGGTCGCGTCCTCGACCGGGCCGATGCCCGACGCGGTGGTTTCAGTGGTGGCCATCGACGTCACTCCCCGAACAGTTCACGAGCGGCGTGGCCGAGCACCGGGTAGATCGCGCCGATCATCAGCACGACCCAGACACCGACGACCGTCCACAGCATGTGCTTCTGGTAGCGAGCGCCCTTCGACCAGAAGTCGACGGCGATGACGCGCAGGCCGTTGAGCGCGTGGAAGAGGACGGCGGCGACGAGGCCGTACTCCAGCAAGGCGACGATCGGCGTCTTGTACGTGGCTACGACCTTGTCGTAGTCCTCGGGGGAGACACGCACGAGAGCGGTGTCGAGCACGTGGACGAACAGGAAGAAGAAGATGAGGACGCCGGTGACTCGGTGAGCCACCCAGGACCACATTCCTTCCCGGCCGCGGTACAGCGTTCCAGCCGGCACGGAAGAACCCTCCGGGAGCGGGGACTAGGGCCGCGCCGGCTTGTGCTGTCGGTCGGGCCCGGCCGGGTACGGTCCACCGGCCCCCAGCATCGTAGCGACGCGCTGCCGCTGGGCTTAGCGGGGGGTCAACGGTGTGATCAAACTGGCATTCAAGAATGCACGCACGGAGTAGTCAGCAGTCTTGTGCGGCGCCGTTGTGGCTGGTCGCGCCCACGCGGCGGTAGCCGCACATCGTCAGAGCCCCGCGCCCCTCAGGAGTTGGGCCAGCCGTTCTTTTGCAAGGCGCCGGAGTTCTTCCGACGCAACTACCCGCTCGTCTTCCGGATCGTTTGTCAATCGTGACCGGATTCCTCCCAGAATCCGGTCCAAGGTCTCCTCCGGGGGGACGCCGTCGAGGCAGATCACGAAGGCGTGGCCGAATTTGGACTCATATGCGGCGTGTGCGGCGCTCAGGGCCGTATGGGCCGCTTCGTACGTTCCTGTCGGCAGCGTCGGCAGGGTCTCGGCGGCCAGGGCCTCCGCCAGGTCCGTCGACGTCAGGTCGTAGGCGGCCTCGTCGGACGCGGCCAGGAGGGCGTCCGGGGTCGGGTAGGGGCGGTGGGCGGCGACGCGGTGGGCCCAGCGCAGGCTGCGGAGACAGGTGAGGAGGAGCCGGTGGGCCTCGGGGGCAGGAGCGGCGTTGAAGTCCGCGAGGAGCGGCAGGGCCGGTATGGAGATTCGGCCGGAGGGGTGGGGGAAACGGTGGGCGGGCAGCGTGGATCCTCGCGTCACGTACTGGTGTGGCAGGGGATGCTGTGAAAGGTGGGACACCACGCTATCCAGAACGGTCATGAGGCGTCCTGCGGTTGCCGGGAATTCACCCGAACGGGAGAGTTTCGGAACGCTCGGTGGACACCTTCGGAGGCGGTCGGTCGTAGGTTGGCGGGGTGAGCAGGCACAGGCGCCGGGCGCAGGGCGACGGCAGGACGAGGCGGCGGGCGCTGGTCGTCGGGGTGTTCGTGGCGACGGTCGGGCTCGGAGCGGGGCTCGGGGTGTGGGCGTCGTCGCCGGACACGGGCGGCGGTACGGGCACGGCGTCGTCGGCGGCCCGGCAGCCGTCGGTCAGTCCCTCGGGGACGCCGTCCCGGGCGCCCGGTCCGTCGCCCACGCGCACCTACCCCCTCTCGAAGGCGCCGCGGACCATACCCGCCGTACGGTCGCACACCCCCGAGCGCGGGCCCGGGTGGCGGCCGGCCGCCGGGCAGCGGGTCGTCGTCGACGACGCCGAGCTGGTCGACGAGGGGCGGCTGATCGCCGGTGAGCTGGGGCTGACCTACGCGGGGGAGCGGGCGGACGCGCGGGCCGGGGACGTACGCCTGGCGCTGGACGGTGACGGACGGGGCGGCCGGGAGTCGTACACCATGACCGTGCGCGGGGGGCGGGTGACCATCAGCGGGCCGTCGGACGCCGGGGTCTTCTACGGGACGCGGACGCTGAAGCAGGAGGTGCGCGGTGGCGGTACGGCGCCGGAGGGGGTCGTACGGGACGAGCCGGCCAAGCCGGTGCGGGGGCTCATGCTCGACATCGCGCGCAAGCACTTCACCGCCGGGTGGATCGAGGACCGGGTGCGGGAGCTCGGTGACCTGAAGTTCAACCAGCTCCAGCTGCACTTCTCCGACGACCAGGCGTTCCGGATCGAGTCCGACACCCACCCGGAGATCGTGGCGCGGCAACACCTGACGAAGGCGCAGGTGAGACGCATGGTCGAGCTGGCCGCCGCGCGGCACATCACCGTCGTGCCCGAGATCGACTCGCCGGGGCATCTGGGGGCCGTCCTGGCCGCCCATCCCGAGCTTCAGCTGCGTAACGCGCAGGGGGTCCCGGTGCGCGGCGCCATCGACATCTCCAAGGACGCGGCCGGCGAGATGGTGGACGACCTGCTGAACGAGTACGCCGAACTCTTCCCGGGCGGGCAGTGGCACCTCGGCGGGGACGAGTACCGGGCCCTGATGGTGTCCGACCCGGAGCGCTCCTATCCGCAGCTCGCGGCCGCCGCGCGGGCGAGGTACGGCTCCGGCGCCGGGGTCGCCGACCTGGCCACCGGCTGGCTCAACGACCGGGCCGAGACCGTCCGCGCGCACGGACGGACCATGTCGGCGTGGAACGACGGCTTCTTCCGGAACACGGTCGTGCAGCCGGCCGACGACCTGCGGGTCGCGTACTGGACCGGCAAGGAGATCGGGGCGCGCAAACCGGTGGAGTACCTCAGCGCCGGTCGGAAGGTCGTCAACTACAACGACGAGTTCCTGTACTACGTGCTCGGGCAGCCGCAGACCTTCGTCTATCCGACGGGGCAGCGGATCTACGAGCAGTGGAACCCGAGGGTGCTGCGCGGGACGGTGGCGGTGTCGTCGTCGTACGACGAGCAGATCCTCGGCGGGATCTTCGCGGTCTGGTGCGACCTGCCGAAGTCGCAGACCCAGGAGCAGGTGGCGGCGGGGATCCGGATGCCGCTGCGGGCGACCGTGCAGAAGCTGTGGGATCCGGGGAAGCCCGAGCTGTCGTGGTCCGACTTCCGGGCGCTGGCCGGGCGGCTGGGGTGACGAGTCGGTAACGGGCGTGGACCGGCGCGGCTGCTGAACCGTAGGTTCCGCTTCATGTGGTCCGGGGGGCGGACCTGGGGAGGGGACTATCCACCGTGTTGTGTACGCGCTGCCGGCGGTTCGACGTGGCGCCGGGGAACGAGCTGTGCCGGCAGTGTGAGGCGGCGGACGCGCATCCGCCGGCGCCGCTTCCCGTGCCCGCGGTCGCGCCCTTCGCCCAGCTGCGCTCGCCGGTCGGGCTGGGGTGGGCGGCGGTCGCGCTGCTCGGAGCCGTCGTCCTCACCGATCTGTTCGCGATCGGCGTGGACCTCTTCGCCTACGGCGTCTGGGACGACATCGTGCAAGGTGAGGCCGGGCCGGGCCTGTACCGGCGGGCCGAGCTCACCGACACGCTGTTCGTCACGGCGGGCGTGCTGCAGACGGTCGCCCTGGTGGCGAGCGCCGTGGTGTTCGTGTGCTGGTTCTACCGGGTGCGGGTCAACGCCGAGGTGTTCAACCCGTTCGGGCACGCCAAGAAGCGCGGCTGGGCGATCGCCGGGTGGATCGTACCGATCGTGAGCCTGTGGTACCCGCGCCGCGTCGCGCTGGACATCTGGGACGCCAGCGGAGACCCGGAGCGGCCGTCCGGGCACGGGCTGCTCAACGGCTGGTGGACGATGTGGATCATCTCGCTCACCGCCGACCGGTTCGTGTCGAGGGCGTACCAGCGGGCCGAGGAGGCCGAGGAACTGCGCAGGGCCGTCGCGCAGGTCATGCTCGCGGACCTGGCCGACGTGGTCGCCGCCGTGCTCGCGATCGTCCTCGTGCTGCGGCTGACGCGTATGCAGCACGCGAAGGCGATGCGCGGGCCGGTGGCCGGAGGAGTCCTGCCGACCCCGGCCGTTGGCTGACGGTGGCTGAAAAGCTACGGTTTCATTGGTGAGACAGCGGCGCGTGGTGCTCCTGTGACACTCCGGCGCTGTCGCACGCAGTAAGGGGAAGTGCGGGCTCCGTAAGGGATGGCGCCCCGGCGAGGGAGGCGTGATGAGCCTGGTGGAACTGATCGCTCAGGCCGACGAGCGCGGACTGGCCGCCAGCGGGTTGGCTTGTTTGGATCGGTGTGTGCCGCTGCTCGGCGGCGACGACGAGGCCCTGCGGCCGCTGTGGGGCAACCTCGCGGTGGGCGCCGACCCGGCAGCCTGGGGCGAGCTGGTGGAGCAGATACGCGGGAAGCTCGGCGAGGGGCCCGAGGAGCCCGGTGACGAGGCCGCGCAGCTCGCCCGGCGGATGCTTCAGGCCGTACCGGCCGAGCGGTCCGGCGGTGAGCTGCGGACTTGGGCCGACGCCTGCTCGGTCGCCGCGCTCCAGATCCACCGGCTGCTCGATCCCTCCGACGACCCCGACCCGGTCGACGCGCGCCGCGCGGGCCGTACGGACGGGATGCCGCCGCTGGCCGCCGCCGAACTGCGCCGCCAGCTGACCGTCCTGGAGGTCCTCGCCGAGCACGGGCCGGGCGGGCTGCGCCGGGCGCTGGACGTGTCGACGGAGGGGCGGCGGGTGCTGCGCGCGGTGGTGTCACGGCGGGCGCGGGCCGTGGGGTGACGGGGCTCTTCTACCTGACCAGCCACTTCACCACGGCGTCCCCGTACCCGGCGGTCGTCGTGTAGAAGGCCGTCAGGTCACGGTGGGCGGAGGCGAACACGGCTCTGGTACGGGGCTCCTGGGCGGGGCCGCCGTAGTGGGGGAGGAGATCCGCGCGGGCCGGGCGCCACAGGGCGTCGAAGTCGGCATCGGCCAGGAAGGCCGCCACCCGGACCGTCTGAGCCGCCGTCAGCAGCAGGAAGGGCGGCTGCCCGGCGTCGGCCGTGTACACCCGCTGACCGCCGAGCACCACCTGGGCGCGGGGGTCGGCGTCGGTGCCGTGGGTGTAGAACAGTTGGTGGTCGTCGTAGTGGTCGTCGAGTATTTCCTCGCGGTGCCGGTCGATCCGGTGCCGCACGGTGTCCCAGTCGTCGTCGAACAGCTTCCGCAGCCAGGTCGCGCTGTTGCGCAGCGCCGACGGCGGTACGGCACGGAAGTGGAAGTACGCGCTCATCACTTGGGCAGCGCACGGCGGCGGCGGACCGTCACACCGGGGGGGCATGGCGTGTCCGTGGTGCGGGGGAGGTGGGGCGGTCCTGCGCCGGTTCCGCGTCAGGAGCCTGCGGCAGGTGACGAATGACAGGCTGACGTCGCTCTTCCGTGTGTGACGAGTGCGATGAGCGAGACGACCCGGCAGCAGGACCGGCCGCAGGCCGCCGTGAAGCCCGTGCGGTGGGCGGCGGACGCGGTGGCGACGATGCGCGAGGGCGCACGGCTGTACCTCGACTACTCGGCGCAGAGCCTGTGGCGCGTCGACCGGATGATCGACGACATCCGCCGGGAGGGCACGCCGTACGCCGCCATGGAAGGCGTCCTGCGCGGACTGGGCGCGTACGCCGGTGAGGTGATCGTCCGTCAGACCGGTGCCGAGTGGTGGGTGACGGGCGGCGACCACTGGATACGCACCCCCGACGGCCGTTTCTGGGACCCGCTCGACGAGGCCCGGCGCTGCTTCGCGGGCCACGGCTCACTGCGGCTGCTGTGCAGGGACGCGAGCCGCGGCGGAGGGCGCGGATAGGGCCTCCGGGGCGCACCGGGGCGAACCGCTCGGCCGCGTCGGCCAGTTCCCGTCGTCCACCGTCAGCGCGGCCCCGAAGGCCGTGCGTGACGACGTGTGACCAGTGACACAGCTGTTGCCTGTGATGTTTTCGGGCCCGTGAGCGCTGGGGCAGGCGGGGGGAACACTGGCTCGGCGTTCCCTTCGACGGCAAGGAGGGGGACGGACCCTATGGCTCTGCAGGACGCGGGCGCGATGAGAGCCCGGGCGGCCGGCTTCGTGGCGCGCGCCGGCGTGCGCGGCCGGCTGCCGCTGGACTACTCCGTCGCCAGTCTGCGCATCGTCGACTTCCTCGTCGACGGGCTGCGCAAGGGCGGGGGCGACCGCGAGCACGCCCACGACACCCTGGTCGCGCTCGGGGCCTACGTCGGCGAGGTGCTCGTCCGGCGGGCCGGAGCCGTCTGGGTCGACTTCGACGCCGAGCAGCGTGCCTACTTCGGTCAGTCCGTCGGCGTACGCATGCCGGACGGGCGGATCTGGAACCCCCTCGGGAAGGTCGCCAACCGTTATGAGGTGGGCGGGCCGGAAGAGTCCCTGCACACCTTCTTCCTGACCCTCCACGGCAGGGTCCGGAGGGCAGCGGCCTGACCGGGGGAAACACCGGCGGCACCGGCACGGTCCCACGGGGGTGGATCGCGCCGGTCCCGCCGGTGCTCTGTGACGTTTATGTGAGCGGCGACGCTGATGACCGTGGGAGCGTGACCGCGGCCGGACCGCCTGCGCGGCGCGGGGACCACGCACCCGCCACGAACTCCGCACGAACGAGGACAGTCTTGGGCCAGGGAGGGGAACCCCGGCGCGCTCACGCGTACGACGGGGAACTGGGCGCCGCGGTGGCGCGGGCCCAGGGCGGCGACGAGGCCGCGTTCGCGGTGGCGTACCGGATCGTGCAGCCGGGACTGCTCGGCTATCTGCGCGGCATCGTCGGCGACGACGCCGAGGACGTCGCGTCCGATGCCTGGCTGGAGATAGCCCGCGATCTCGGGCGGTTCAAGGGCGACGGGGCCGGGTTCCGCGGGTGGACCGCCACCATCGCCCGGCATCGCGCGCTGGACCACCTGCGGCGGCTGCGGGTACGGCCCCGGGGCACGGCGCTCGAACAGGACGTGCTGGAGCTGCCCGGGTCGCAGAGCACACACGACCAGGCGCTGGAGACGCTCTCCACGGAGCGGGCCCTGGAACTGGTGCGCGGGCTGCCGCGCGACCAGGCCGAGGCGGTGCTGCTGCGGGTCGTGGTCGGGCTGGACGGGCCGGCGGCGGCCCGGGTGCTCGGCAAGCGCCCGGGCGCCGTACGGACCGCCGCGCACCGCGGACTGAAGCGGCTCGCCCGCCAGCTCGGGGTCGAGGGCGGAGGCGAGGGTGTGACGGATGACGGCCCCCGGACGCTGGGTGAGTCGAAATGAACGGCGAGAGCGGTCGCCCGTATGGATCAAGGACGGCGCGTGATCGCTCACGGGTGGCCCGCGGCGCGCTGCGTGTGAGCGCGGGCAGCACGGCGTACGGAACGGACAGAGGCGGAAACGGACATGGGTGAACGGCAGGACGACGGCGGGGCCGCCCACGGCCACCGGCGGCGTGCGCACCCTGGCGCCACCGCGTCCGAAGGCCCCGCGTACGGCATGGACGACACCGGTCTCGGGGCCGGGATCGAGGAACTGCTGGCCGTCGTCCTGCGTGACACCGGCAGCGGTGCGCTCGACGGCAGCGAGGGCGAGCGGCGGGCGGTGGCCGCCTTCCGCGCCGCCCGGGACGCGGGGACGCACCGCGCCCGCACCCGGCGCCGGGACGACTGGCGGACCCGTGAACAGCGGCGCGCGGGACGCTTCTCCGTGAAGGCCACCCTCTCGGTGGCGGTCGCCGGCCTCACCCTCGGAGGTGTCGCCGTCGCCGCGATCGGCACGGCCGGCTCGTCCGACGACGTCGGCGGCGGCAGCGGCCCCGCCCGCCCCGGTACGTCGGCCGGCGTGTCCTCCGCCCCCGCCGAGCCGTCCTCCGCCCCGGCCTCCTCCTCCGCCCCGGGCCCCGCCGCCACCGACCGCCCCGGCACCGCTCAGGACACCGAGGCCCAGTGCGCCGCGTACGAGCTGGTCGAGGGCCGCGGCAAGGCGATGGACGCCGCCGCCTGGGAGCGGCTCGTGGCCGTCGCGGGCGGCGAGGAGAAGGTCGACGCGTTCTGCGCCCGGCAGACGCCCGGAACGGGCACGTCGAGACCCTCGGCACCCGCCGCGGCCGTCGCCCCGACCGCACCCCCGGCCGTCACGCCCACCGTTCCGACTCAGCCCGCCACACCGCCGGCGGCGCACCCGAGCACCGCCGCCACGCAGCGCGCGGGCAACGCGGCAGACGTCCCGGGAAGAAATCCGTAGGTCCGCAAGCCGGGCGCCCCCCGGCTGACATGAAGCGACGGGCGTCAGCGCATGTCCGCCGCGTCGAGCAGGGTGGTCACCGTGGGTCCGACGAGCCCGGTCAGTCTGTCGGCCTGGATGCCGGCGCGGGCGCTGGCGCCGTCGAAGACCAGGCTGAGCTGGCGGGCGAGGAGGTCGGGATCGCCGGCGCCGCCCTGTTCGGCCTCGGCGCGGAAGAAGGCCGTCAGGTTCTTCTTCACCTGGTGGGCGACCCGGCTCGCGGGGTGGTCCTGATCCTTGAGCTCGATCTGCGCGGCCAGGTACGGGCAGCCGCGGAACTCGGGCGCACCCGCCTGCGCCTGCACCTGCTCGAAGACGTGCAGGATCCGCTCGCGGGGGGAACGGCCGTCGTCCGCCGGGGGCAGGAGCCCGGCCGCGTAGGCGGCGGCGCGCTGCTCCAGGCTCGCCGCCAGCAGTTCGTCCTTGCTCTCGAACAGCTGGTACATGGAGCGCTTCGACACCCCGGCCGCCTTGCACAGCGCCTCGACGCCGATGCCGACGCCGTCTCGGTAGGTGAGTGCGGCCGCTGCCTCCAGCAGCCGCTCCCTGGGGCTTGGCTTCGTCCGGGTAGTCATACCGCGAGGTTAACTCTGCTTCGACGAAATATAAACCGATCGGTTTCCGAGTGTGTGCGGCCGACGGCCGGTGCTCGTCCCAGGTCGAAGCGATGCACCGCGGAGACGACCGGGGCCGCCACCCCCCACAGGAGAGGCCCCGGCCGTCGCGCGGCACGGACCGCGCAGCGGTCCGTACTTCCTACAGCGTCGGCGGTGCGTTTTGTGTCACACCCCGCGCGGCACCGATCGAATCACGAGATGGTTGCAGGGCGGACCGACATGGACGAGTCGCGGTTTCACGCCGTAACGTGCCTTTTCGCGCCGGACTGCGGGGGGTGACTGCGGGCGGCCCGACCACCGCAAGGACACGCGGGCGCGGACCGCGACCATCGATCGAGGAACAGGGTGCTGGGGGACGACGCCGAGCTGACAGCCGCGGTGCTGGCGGCGCAGAACGGGGACGAGGACGCGTTTCGCGCCGTGTACCGCGCGGTGCATCCGCGGCTGCTCGGGTACGTCCGGACGCTGGTCGGCGAGATCGACGCCGAGGACGTCACCTCCGAGGCGTGGCTGCAGATCGCCCGCGACCTGGAGCGGTTCAGCGGGGACGCGGACCGCTTCCGCGGCTGGGCCGCCCGGATCGCCCGCAACCGCGCCCTGGACCACATCCGCATGCGCGGCCGCCGCCCCGCGATCGGCGGTGACGAGACCGAGCTGAGCGGCCGGGCCGCCGAGTCCGACACGGCCGGTGAGGCCATCGAGGCGCTGGCCACCAACCGCACGCTCGCCCTCATCTCACGGCTGCCGCAGGACCAGGCGGAGGCCGTCGTGCTGCGGGTCGTCGTGGGGCTGGACGCCAAGACCGCCGCCGAGACGCTCGGCAAGCGGCCCGGCGCCGTACGCACCGCCGCGCACCGCGGTCTGAAGAAGCTCGCCGAGCTGATCGGCGAGGATCCGGAGACGGCCGGCGTGCTCGACGCGCTGCCGCCGCAGCGAGGGCCGCGCACCGGCGCGGTGACGTCCGCGGGTGTGACGCACGCGCGGTCGCGGACGCAGAGGGACATGTGATGGGCGACGAGCGCTGTGTCTTCCCCGGGGACGACCCCGGGACCCCCGCCCGCTGGCTGGACCCGGAGACCGCGGAGCGTCTGCTGCGCGGGGAGTCACCCGACAACGGCGTCGATCCGACAGCCCGTGACCAGGCCGAACGTCTCGCCCGCACCCTCGACGCCCTCGCCGCCGTGGCCAACCCGCCCGTGCCGGCCACCCGGGAGAAGCAGACCGAACTGCCCGGCGAGGCCGCAGCCCTCGCCGCGTTCCGCGCGGCACACGCGGACCGTGCCGCTGAGCCGGCGGTGGCCCGGTCGCAGGGCTCGGATGCCGGTCTGTTCCGTATCGGCGGGGGCCGGCGGCTCGACGTACGGCGTCCCCGCTGGGGTCGGCCCGTGCGGTTCGGGCTGGCTGCCGCGCTGGTCGCCGGCATGGTCGGCGGGGTCGCGGTGGCGGCCGGTACCGGGGTGCTGCCCAGGCCGTTCGAGGGGACCGGGCCGGAGCCCGCGGCGTCCGTCCCGGCCGTCGTGACGCCCGGGCCCGACGGCCCGCACCGCTCCCCGTCCCCCGAAGCCGGCGCGTCGGCGCCGGACGGGGCGAGAGACGGGGAGGAGGACTCCGCGGGCGGGGATCCCGCGCCGGGCGGGAACGGCGGCCACGGCAAGAGCGCCGTCCCCAAGGACATCACCTCCGCCTGCGGCGACCTGCGCGACGGCCGGAGCCTGGACCTGGAACGGCGGCGCACCCTGGAGCGCACGGCGGGCGGCTCCACGCGCGTCCCGGCGTACTGCGCGCACGTCCTCGACGGCAAGGCCAAGGGCGACGGCGGCGAAGACCGGGGCGAGCAGGACTCCCACACCGGCGGGACAGGCCGTACCGGCGGGACCGGCCACTCGGGAGGCACCGGCGGCACGGGCGGCACGGGCGGCGGTCCGCGCGGTACGGATGGCACCGGCGGCCAGGACGGCCGCGGCGACCAGGCCGCCACCGGCGCGCAGGGCGGCCACCAGGGCGGTCACGGCGGCAACGGCGCCCACGGCGGCAGCACCGGGCGCCCCGGCGCCGGAGGCGGCAAGCCCGACCACCCCGGCCCCTGACCGGCCTCGGGACACTGGCCGGGGCGGGGATTCGGGCCCGGGAGGTGCCTCAGAATCGGGTCTGACCTGCGGGTTCGTAAGTCGTTGAGATTTTTTCGGCGCAGGTGTGACGTTTTCCGACCCCCTTACGCAGTAACAAGTGAGCCGACTGGTCATCGGCCCTCGCACAGAGCCGGGGTTCCCCCCGTACCTACGGCTCGTGCACCTGGCGCGGGGGGGGGCCCGGGCCCCCCGCCCCCCCCCCCCCCCCCCCCCCCCCCCCCCCCCCCCCCGGGGCCCCCCCCCCCCCCCCCCCCCCCCCCCCCCCCCCCCCCCCCCCCCCCCCCCACG
>NZ_JBIRZZ010000001.1:241090-881314 GCF_044391385.1 Streptomyces sp. NPDC018693
GTTAGTCCCGCCACTCACCAACAATTCAATCCAGGCTGTTGTGGCCGGGCCCCCCCCCCCGGGGGTGGCCCCCGCCCCCCCCGCGCGCGCGGCGGGGGGGGGGGGGGGCCCCGGGCCCCCCGGCCCCCCCCCCCGCCCCAGCTCACCAGGACACGACGACCTTGTCGCCCGTCCGTATCTGCGCGAACAGCTCCGCGATCGCCGCCTCGTCCCGTACGTTGACGCAACCGTGCGAGGCACCGGCGTACCCCGTGGCCGCGAAGTCGGCCGAGTAGTGCACGGCCTGGCCGCCGCTGAAGAACATGGCGTACGGCATCGGTGTGTCGTAGAGGGTGGACACGTGGTGCCGGGACTTCCAGTAGACCTGGAACACGCCCTCGCGGGTGGGCGTGTACTGGGAGCCGAAGCGGACCGCGACCGTCGAGAGGGTGCGGCCGTCCACCATCCAGCGCAGGGTGCGGGACGTCTTGTCGATGCACAGCACCCGGCCGGTCAGGCAGCGGGAGTCCGGCGGGGCGGCCTCCTGCCCGCCCATGAGGTACAGGTCCCACTGGCCGGGCTCGTGCGTCATCTTCAGCAGCCGCTGCCAGGTGACCGTGTCCGTCCTCCCCGTCCTCGGCAGCCCGCGCTTGCCCTGGAAGCCGCGGACCGCCTGCTCGGTGAGGTCGTCGTACTCGCCCGTGGGGCCGTGGTACAGCCAGGCGATCTGGCGCAGGCGGGCCTGCAGCTCGCGGATGTCGCGCCCCTTGTCACCGGGCTGCCAGAGCACGCGGGCCGGCGTGGGGGTGGGAGGGGGACTGGGAGAGGGGGCGCTGCTCGGCCTGTCATCGGCAGGGGCGGCGCTCGGCGTGCCCGGCGCCGGCGGTGTGACCTCGACCCGCACCGGCTGCCGCGGCTCTCCGCCGGCCGCCGTCGACCGGCCCGTACAGCCGCACAGCACGGCGAGGGCCGCGAGGCCCGCTGCGGCCGTCACCGATCTGCCCATGCCCCTGGTACGCATCACGGCCCCCCGTCGTCTCACCGGCCCGCCGCACCGGCCTGCTCACTTTCACTGGAGATGCTGCCCGTGCGTGACTGGTTGCGAACGACACGGCATCGTTGTGAGCAAGGTCCCAGCCTGCTCCACTCCACCGGGCGCACGGCCGCAGCTACAGTCCGTGGCGAGGAGTCGGCCGTACTGGCGAGTAACCAATGAGCGCGGAGGCAAGAATGGCACGCGAGTCCGAGTCCGGGCTGCCGATCGAACCGGTCTACGGACCCGACGCCCTCGTCGGCTGGGACGCGGGGGACAAGCTGGGCGAGCCGGGGTCGTACCCGTTCACCCGTGGTGTGTACCCGACGATGTACACGGGCCGGCCGTGGACGATGCGCCAGTACGCCGGGTTCGGCACGGCCACCGAGTCCAACGCCCGCTACAAGCAGTTGATCGCCAACGGCACGATGGGCCTGTCGGTCGCCTTCGACCTGCCCACCCAGATGGGCCACGACTCCGACGCGCCGATCGCGCACGGCGAGGTCGGCAAGGTCGGCGTGGCGATCGACTCGGTCGACGACATGCGGGTGCTGTTCGGGGGCATCCCGCTGGACAAGGTGTCCACGTCGATGACGATCAACGCGCCCGCCGCCCTGCTGCTGCTCCTGTACCAACTGGTCGCCGAGGAGCAGGGCGTCAGCGCGGACAAGCTCACCGGCACGATCCAGAACGACGTGCTGAAGGAGTACATCGCGCGCGGGACGTACATCTTCCCGCCGAAGCCGTCCCTGCGGCTGATCGCCGACATCTTCAAGTACTGCAAGGCCGAGATCCCGAAGTGGAACACGATCTCGATCTCCGGCTACCACATGGCCGAGGCCGGTGCCTCACCGGCGCAGGAGATCGCGTTCACGCTGGCGGACGGCATCGAGTACGTGCGTACGGCGGTCGCAGCCGGCATGGACGTCGACGACTTCGCGCCCCGCCTGTCCTTCTTCTTCGTCGCCCGTACGACGATCCTGGAGGAGGTCGCCAAGTTCCGCGCGGCCCGCCGGATCTGGGCCCGGGTGATGCGCGACGAGTTCGGCGCCAAGAACCCCAAGTCGATGATGCTGCGCTTCCACACGCAGACGGCCGGGGTCCAGTTGACCGCCCAGCAGCCCGAGGTCAACCTCGTCCGCGTCGCCGTCCAGGGCCTCGCGGCGGTGCTCGGCGGGACGCAGTCCCTGCACACCAACTCCTTCGACGAGGCGATCGCGCTTCCGACCGACAAGAGCGCCCGCCTGGCCCTGCGCACCCAGCAGGTGCTGGCCTACGAGACCGACGTCACCGCGACCGTCGACCCCTTCGCCGGGTCCTACGTCATCGAGAAGATGACCGACGAGGTCGAGGCCGCCACGCTGGAGCTGATGCGGAAGGTCGAGGACCTCGGCGGCGCGGTCTCCGCGATCGAGCACGGCTTCCAGAAGAACGAGATCGAGCGCAACGCCTACCGGATCGCCCAGGAGACCGACAGCGGCGATCGGGTCGTGGTCGGCGTCAACCGCTTCCAGCTCGACGAGGAGGAGCCCTACGAGCCCCTGCGCGTCGACCCCGCCATCGAGGCCCAGCAGGCCGAGCGGCTCGCCAGGCTGCGTGCCGAGCGCGACCAGCAGGCCGTCGACACCGCCCTGGCCGCCCTGAAGAAGGCCGCGGAGGGCGACGACAACGTCCTCTACCCGATGAAGGACGCGCTGCGCGCCCGCGCGACGGTCGGCGAGGTGTGCAACGCGCTGCGGGACGTCTGGGGGACTTATGTGCCCAGCGATGTGTTCTGAGCCGGCCTGAGCCCGGAAGGCCGGGCTCAGGTACGTCCAGGGCGTCGGTGTCTGGCTGTACGAGCGCGGCCAGGGCCTTTGGGCCGGCGCCGTTCACCGGTACGCCATGTTCCGTTCCCGTGCGCAATTGATCTGTGGGCAAAGCTCGGAGTGATTCATAACGGGGGTGTCGGGGGCAAAGCGAAAAGGTGGCCTTCGCGTCCGCGTTTGTCCATTGTTCCGGCCGGTGGCCGGCCCGACGAATGAGGACGGTCATGAAGGCACACAGAATCGGGCGGAACGCTCTGGGCGTCGCGGCGGCGGCCGGCGCTCTGGCATGGCTCGTGGTGAGCGGCGGCGCGTCCGCCGAGAGCGTCGACAACTCTGTGCGGACCGTCGCCGACGAGGCCCCTGGTTATGCCGTCGAGGGCTTCAACTACCCGGGCGCCGACCGGATCCTGGCCGAGAAGGGCATCACCCTCAAGCGCGGCGACGGCCACATCCTCCTCGCCGACTGCGCGACGGGGACCGGCCAGTTGGAGGTGTGGGCCCGCAGCCAGGACAAGATCTGCTTCGACGTCACGGGTACGTCCGGCTGGCTGACCCTGGAGATCCCGTCGGTCTACGGCGTGCGCGGAAACGACTACGCGACCCAGGTCGATATGACGACCGGCACCGTGGAGAAGTCCTTCGACGTCGCCAAGAACAGCTGGACCCCGGTCGGGGAGAGCGCGGACGAGCAGGGCCGCGAGTTCATGCTCGTGGAGATCCGGACCACGAAGTAGGACCAGGCCCTTCCACCCGGCGTCGGCACGGCCGCGGACGCCGGCAGGACGCCTCGGAGTCCGGCGACCGGACGCTCTGGGTCGGTACGACCTCCTTCACGCGGGCCGAACAAGTGACCACGCTGCGGGTGACCGCGGCCGACGCCCCGCCTGCACCTACGTGAACGGCCCCGGAGGCAGAACCCTCCGGGGCCGTTCACGTCGTCCGGTGCGCCGGTCAGCGCATCCAGTCCGGTGAGTCGATGTGGGCGAACTCGTTCCAGGCCAGGCAGTGGGCCCGGGACTCGGGGCCCACATGACCCCAGACCGACTGGAGGGGGAACCCGTTGTCCCAGGCGTTGAGCAGCGCCTCGAAGAAGCCCGTGGCGACGGCCGTACGGTCGTACTCACCGCCCGACCGCTGGACCTCCTCCAGGATCCGGAACATCTCCCCGGTCTGTTCGGGCGTCAGCTCGGCGGACCGTTCGGCGAAGGCCGTCGCCAGCGCCGCCAGGCGCAGCGAGAGCGGCGGCACGTCGTCCTCGTCGTCCGTGTCGTCCACCCCGCCCCGCCAACTCGTGATCTCGGCGCGGTCGCGGTCCGCCAGCACATCGCTGACGGCGAGCAGGTGACGGAACCAGTCGGGGGTCGGCATTACTTTCCGTTCAGTGCGTTGGTCATGTCGCGGATCAGCTGCTCCGCGGCCGACCGGTCGGTGGCGCTGGCGGTCGGGTTGTTCGTCAGCCATTTTTGCAGGTAGGTGATGGAGTCGCGGGCCTTCTGCGAGTGGCTGGCGCCGCCCACCCGGCCTCCGGTGGCCAGCTCGAAGCGGACCGCCGCCGCCGTGCTGCCGTTGCCGATCCTCGCGTTCGCCCGGAACAGGTAGTCGACGTGCCGGGCGAGGTCGGAGTTGGTGACCTGCGGCTTGGCCATGTCCTTGAGCAGGATGTCCTTGTACTGCTCGAACAGCGCCCGGTTGTGCGCCAGGCCGTTCATCGGCGGCTTGACCTTGATGCCGAGCTTGTTGCCGAACTTCCTGAACAGCTTGGCGAGGCCGGAGCCGACGCCGCTCTCCAGGTAGTACGGCGCCATCATGCTGCCGTAGGCGGGCTCCAGCAGCTTCAGCAGCTCCGGGCCGCACTTGCCCTTGTTGCTGTGGCCGATGAAGGGCCGGGTGTCCTCGTAGTTGCAGTACGCGGCCAGCAGGATCGCGCCCGCGTCGTCGCGGTTCTTGAGCTTGTCCCAGAAGATGTTCCCGGCCCAGTCCCCGATCCAGTCGTCGAAGTCGCCGGCGAGCCGCTGGCAGGAGCCGATCCCCAGGGTGTCGGGGAGCGCGACCCCGTTGAGGTAGCAGGTGCCGTCGAAGTCCAGCAGGAAGACGCCGTTCTCGTACTCCTGGAGCGCGTCCACGCTGCCGGCGCCCTCGCCGCCCGGTGGAGCGTCGGCCTCGCGTCGGGCCTGGTCGTCCGCCATCTGCTTCTGCGCCGCGATGGTGAGAGCCTCGGCCGCGGCCAGGGCGGCTTCGGCGGCGTCCTTGGCCGCCGCGATGGCGGCGGCGCGGGCCCGTTCGGCCGAGGCGTACGCCAGGGACGCGTAGGTGCGGGCCTGCGCGGCGGAAGCGGCGGCCTGGTGGGCGGACTTCGTCGCGGACGCGGCGGCGTTGTTCGCCTGGTCGGCGGCGTTCCTGGCCAGCCGGGCCGACTCGGCGGCCTTGGCGGCGGACGCGTCGGCCTCGCGCGCGGACTGCGTGGCGGCGTCCGCGTAGCCCTGGGCCTCCTTGGCGGAGGCATCGGCCTGCTGGGCGTAGCCGGTGGCCTCCTCCGCCGCGTTGCGGGCCTTGGCCGCGGCCTCGGCCGCCAGGGCGGCGTTCTGCTGGGCGAGGGCGGCCGTCCGGGCTGCGCCCGCGATCAGCTTCTGGACGCCGGCGACGTGGGTCGCGGCGTCGTTGTCGAGCTTGGCGGAGCGGTACTGCACACCGGCGACGAAGTCGTGCAGCATCCAGGTCGGGCCGGCGAGCGCGACCTCGGCGGTGGCCTTGACCTGCGGGCCGCCGGTCTGCAGCAGGTTCAGGGTGGCGAGGCGGTCGTCCTCCTCGCGGGCGGTGTACTGCCCGGTCGCGAGGAACTCGCGCAGCGCCTCGGTGGTCCCGGCGTCGATGGCCGCGTCGGCGGCGCGCTTGACGGCGGTGCCCCCGGCGGCGGCGATCTCCAGGACCTTCACCCGGTAGTCGTCGGCCTGGACGGTGTGCTGGCCGATGTCGAGGAACCGCACCACATCGGCGTGGGTTCCGGCCAGCGCCGCCTCGGCGGGCTCCTTCATCCCGGTGATGCCGCTGTCGGCGAGCCCGGCGACGCGGGCCCGGTCGTCCTGTTCCTCGGCGACGGCGCGGCCGGAGGTCAGCCAGGTGCGGACGTCGTCGTCGCTGCCGGACAGCGCGTCCTCGGCCGCGCGGACCGTCCAGGGTCCGCCGGTGGTGAGCAGCCGCAGCGCGGCCTTGCGGCCCTTGGCCGCCGCCACGGCGGGATCCACCCCGGCGGCGGTGGCCTCGGCCAGCAGGGTCCGGGTCTCCGCGTCCCGCTGCTGCGCCTCGATCTGCTCCCACCGCAGCCGGGCCTTCTCCGCGTCCTCCTCGCGCTTGGTCTCCTCGGCGGAGAGGATGCCCTCGTCCTTCTCGTTGGTGAGCCGGGCGGCCTCGGTGGCGCGGGCGGCGTCGAAGATCGCGCGGGCCTTCTCGACGGCGGTCGAGGCCACGTTGGCGGCCGCCTGCGCGGCGGTGGCGCGCGCGGTCGACTTGTTGGCGTAGTCGATGGCCTGGCCGGCGTGGGCGGCGGCGTCCTCGGCCGCGGCCGCTGCGGCGTCGGCATGCTTGGCCGCGTCGTTGGCCGCCGTGTGCGCCTCGCGGGCGGCGGCGGCCGCCTTGGTGGCGAGCGCCTCGGCGGTGCCGGCGGCCCGGTCGGCGGTGGCCGCGGCCGCACGGGCCTGGGCCGCCGCGGCGGCGGCGCGCTGCGACTCGGCGGCGGCCACGTTGGAGTACTGGCCTGCCTCGGCCGCGGCGGTCGCCGCCGCCGCTGCGTGGGCGCCCGCGCTGGCGGCGGCACGGGCCGAGGTCACGGCCTCGGCGACGGCCTCGGCGGCCTTGAGCGCGGCGGCGGCTCCGGTACGGGCCCGGGAGGCCGCGTCACGGGCGGCCTGCGCGGCCACCTTGGCGGCGGCGGCCTGTCCGGCGTCCTTGGACGCGGCGGTCGCCTGGTTGTAGGCGCGGGCCGCGGCCTCGCCCGCCGCAGCGGCGGCCGAGGCCGCGGCGGAGGCCGCGTTGGCCGCCGTACGCGCGGCGGCGGTGGCCGTGTTGGCGGCCTGGATCGCGGTACGGGCCGCGCTCGCGGCGGCGGTGGCGGCGTCGGCCGCACGGCCGGCGGCCTGCGTGGCCTTCTGTGAGGAGCTCTGGGCGGCGGCGGTCTCCTGGGCAGCGCGCTGCGCCGCCTCCTTGGCGAGCTTGGCTGCCTGGACGGCGCGTTCCGACGCCTCCTTGGCCGCCTCGGTCTCCTTCTTCGCCCGGTCGCCGGCGGTCCTGGCGACCTGGGCGAGTTCGGCGACGGAGCTCATCTCCTCGTCGCGGGCGCGCGCGGTGTACTGGCCGGTCTCCAGGAAGTCGTGCACGTCGGCGGCGGTGCCGCCCAGCGCCTCCTGCGCGGCCTGCTGCACCTGTGCGCCGCCGACCTGCATGATGGTCAGCAGCTCGACCCGCTCGTCCTCGGCGGTCGCCCGCTGCAGGCCGGTGGCGAGGAACTTCTCCAGGGCCTCCTGGGTGCCGGCGTCGAGAGCGGCCTGTCCGGCGGTCCTGACCGCCCGGCCGCCGGTGCTCATCTCCCGCAGCACGGCCACGCGCAGATCGTCCGCGTACGGCGCCTGCCAGCCCGTCGCGAGGAACGTGTGCACGTCGGCGGCGGTGCCGCCCAGCGCCTCCTGCGCGGCCTGACGGACGCCCGGGCCCTGGGAGTTCAGCAGACGCAGGACCTGGAAGCGCTCGTCCTCCTCGGCCGCGATCCGCAGCCCCGTCTCCAGGAACGCGTGCACCTCGGCGTCCGAGCCGACGAGCGCCGCCTCTGCCGCCGTGCGGGTGGCCCGGCCGCCGGTGCGCCAGGCCGCGACGACCTGGCCCCGCTCGCTCACGGTCGTCGTCTCTTCAGCAGTGGTCTCGGCTTGCGCGGTGGTGGTGACGGCCATCGTGCCGAGCATGGTCAGCGCCACGGTGAGCGCCGTGCTCCCCAGGAGCCCGAACGGCGTTCCACGGCGTGGCTTCCGTTGCGTTCTCTTCATACCCCCTCCTCCGAAATGGTCGGTTTAGGGGGCACTCTCTTTTTTTCGCCCCCTCGCGTGATCATCACACAGGTCAGGCGGAGTGCTGGACGGCGTAGTGCCCGGCAACGGGAATTCACGTTTCGTACACATGAATGAAGACCTCGTCGAGATAGATTTCGATACAGCAAATAGCTGAAAAGGCGGATGGAAAGTCGCAATGGGGGAGAAGCGTATGAATAGGGCAGCGAGATACACGGCGTGGACTGCCGGTGTGCTCGTCGGGGCCGGGACGCTCGTCGCCGGTCCGGCCCAGGCCGTGGTGGGTGACGCGGCCGGTGGCGGGCAGCGGGCCTACACCGCGAAGATCGAGGTGGGCGACACGGAACGGGCCTGCTCCGGTGCGCTCGTCGAGGCCCGGTGGGTCGTCACCGCAGCGAGCTGCTTCGCCGAGGACCCCACGCAGCCGGTTCCCGCGGGCCCGCCCTCCCGCCCCACCAGGGTCACCGTGGGACGCACCGATCTCACCACGACGTCCGGCCAGGTCCGTACCGTCGTGGAACTGGTCCCCCGGACCGACCGGGACCTGGTGCTGGCGAGGCTGTCCGCGCCGGTCACGGGCATCACTCCGGTGGCCCTCGGCACCGGCGCCCCCGTCGCCGGCGAACAGCTGACCGCCGCCGGTTACGGCCGCACCGGCGATCAGTGGGTGCCCGACCGGCTGCACACCGGCGCGTTCACCGTCACCGGCGTCCGCGCCCTGGAGCTGGACATCGACGGGCAGGACGGCGCCGCGGTCTGCCAGGGCGACGCGGGCGGCCCGGTGGTCCGGGCCGGCGCCGGCGGCGACCAGCTGGTCGCCGTCAACAGCCGCTCCTGGCAGGGCGGATGCCTCGGCACCGAGGAGACCCGCACCGGTGCGATCGCCTCCCGCGCCGACGACCTGGCCGCCTGGGTCGACGCCGCCGTCGCCGCCCCCCACCCGCTGAAGAACCAGTCGACCGCGAGGTGCCTGGCCGTCCCCCAGGCCAGTACGGACAACGGCACCAAGCTGATCCAGTGGACCTGCACCGGCAACAGCGAACAGCAGTGGCGCCTGGACAAGGTCGCGGGCGGGAACGGCGACCGCTATCTCGTGCGGAACCTCAACAGCAACAGATGTCTGGCCATCCCGCAGGCCAGTTCGGACAATGGCATCCAGGCCATTCAGTGGACCTGTACCGGCAACAGCGAGCAGATCTGGATCCGCGACAGCGTCGGCCGGCTGCGCAATCTGAACAGCGACAAATGTCTCGCCGTCCCCGGCTCCGACCCCACCAACGGCACCAAGGTCGTCCAATGGACGTGCTCGACCAACACCGATCAGCGGTGGATCTGGTAACTCCCTGAACCAGCCGCCCGGTCAGGGCGCGACGTCGACTCACCGCAGCGGAACGCTCATTGCACGTTTACTGCTGGTTCACGTCGCGCCCATAGCTTCATCCAATGCCAGACATATCCAGCCGGGCGCAGGATTCTGTAGTGCCCCGCCAGCGTGGTGGCGCCGCGCTCGTCTCATATGTATTGCCCGTCTTCAATGAACAGGACGGGATTCGCCACTTCCATGAGGAACTCGTGGCGGCTCTGGGTGAACGCACGGAGTTCACCTACGAAATGATCTACGTGAATGACGGCTCGGCCGACGGAACGCTCGCCATTCTCGAGGACATAGCGAAGAACGACCGGCGTGTCCGTGTCATCGACTTCGCCCGTAACTTCGGTCACCAGATGGCCATCACGGCGGGTATCGACGAGGCGCGCGGCGACGCCGTCATCGTCATGGACACCGACCTCCAGGACCCCCCGCGGGTCAGCCTCGAGCTGATCGACGCCTGGCGGGACGGCGCGGAGATCGTGCACGCCCGGCGCCGCAGCCGGCAGGACACCTTTTTCAAGAAGACCACCGCGCACCTCTTCTACCGGCTGCTGCGGTCGTCCACCGAGGTCGACATCCCGGTGGACACCGGCGACTTCCGGCTGATGGACCGGCGCGCCGCCGACGAGCTGCGCCGCTTCCGTGAGCGCAGCCGGTTCGTGCGCGGCATGGTCGCCTCGATGGGCTTCAGGCAGACCGAGGTCCACTTCGACCGCGACGAGCGGTTCGCGGGCGAGACCAAGTACCCGATGAAGAAGATGGCCCGCCTTGCCATCGACGGCCTCACCGGCTTCTCCACCGCACCCCTGCGGATGATCACCAAGCTGGGCTTCGTGGTCCTCGCGCTCTCCCTGGCCGGCATCGTCTACGCGCTCGCCATGAAGGTGTTCGCCCCGGACATCACCGTCTCCGGCTGGACCATGCTCATGGTCGTCGTGCTGTTCCTGGGCGGCGTGCAGATGCTCTCCCTCGGCGTGCTCGGCAGCTACATCGGGCGGACCTACGCAGAGGTGCAGGGCCGACCCCTGTACACCGTGCGCGAGGTCATCTCCCACACCGTCCTGGTCGAGGACGACGGCACCGGCGGCCATGACGACTGACACCGTGGAGGACACGGGCACCCGTACGCGCGACCTCCGGCAGCTCATCACATACGCCCTCGTCGGCGGCAGCGGCGTCCTCCTCGACCTGGGCGCGTTCCTGCTGCTCTACAACGTGGTCGGGATGCACGAGCAGACCGCCAATGCGCTCTCCACCAGCCTCGGCATCACCAACAACTTCGTCCTGAACGCCCTGTTCACCTTCAGCAAGCGGGACCGTCTGCTGGTGCGCTACCTGCGCTTCTACGCCGTCGGTCTGACCGGTATCGCCCTGACCTTCGTGCTGCTCGCGGTGTTCTCCCGGGGCCTCGGCATCGACCCGAACCTGGTGAAGGCCGGCTCGCTGCCCCTGGTGCTGGTCTTCCAGTTCGCGCTCAACAGAAAGTGGAGTTTCGCATGAATCTCGGCGTCATCGGCGCTGGAGCCACCGGTCTGACCGCCGCGTACGACGCGGTCAAGCAGGGCCACGCGGTGACGGTCCTGGAGGCCGCCGACGAACTGGGCGGCCTCGCCGCGTCGATCACCGTCGGGGGAGTGCCGCTGGAGCGCTACTACCACCACATCTTCCGCAGCGACCGGCAGATGATCGAGCTGATCGAGGAACTCGGCCTCGGCGGCGACCTGCGCTTCCACAAGACCACCACCGGTGTCTACCGGGACGGTCGCATGCACCCCTTCTCCACCCCGCTCCAGATGCTGGGCTCCCCGCTGTACGGCCTGCCCGCCGGCATCCGCTTCGGACTCTCCTCGGCGGTGCTGAAGGTCGTACGCGACGGCGAGCGGTTCAACGACCGCACCGCGCTGAGCTGGCTGAACAAGTGGGCCGGCCGCCGCGCCACCGAGGCCGTCTGGGAGCCGCTGCTGCGCGGCAAGTTCGGCGACCGCGCCGACCAGGTCTCCATGGCCTGGCTGTGGGCGCGCGTCCACTGCCGCACCTTCGAACTCGGCTATCTGGACGGCGGCTTCGAGCGGGTCTACGCCACCCTGCGGGACCGTATCGCCGAGCACGGCGGCAAGGTCGAGTTCGGCAGGCGGATGGAGACGATCCGGCAGGACAGCGAGGAGGGCCCGGTCACCGTCCGCACCGCCGACGGTGCCGAGTACACCTTCGACCACCTGATCGCGACCACCCCGCAGCCCGCCTTCGCCAAGGCCGCCGACGCCCCCGCCGACGACGCCGTGTGGCGCAACCAGTACCTGGGCGCGACCTGCTTCGTCCTCGAACTGGACCGCAGCGCCATCCCGTACTACTGGCTCAACATCAACGAGCCGGACTTCCCGTTCCTCGCCGTCGTCGAGCACACGAAGATGATCGCCCCGGCCGAGTACGGCGGACGCCACATCCTCTACGTCGGCAACTACGTCGAGCGCGACGACTGGCGCTTCACCACCGACCCGGCCGAACTGCTCGACCGCTACCTGCCGTACCTGAAGCGGCTCAACCCCGACTTCGACCGCTCCTGGATCCAGGAGTGGCACTTCTCCAAGGCGCCCTTCGCCCAGCCCGTGGTCACGCCCGAGTACAAGGCGCTGATCCCGGGCCACCAGACGCACCTCAGCAAGGTGACGCTGGCGACGATGGCGCAGATCTACCCGCAGGACCGGGGACAGAGCTACTCGGTGGAGCTGGGGCACAAGGCCGCGCGGATCGCGGGCGTGGCCTGAGCGTCGTACACGACAAGTAAGCCCCGGCGGGTCAACCTCCCGCCGGGGCCGTGGTCGTCGGGCGCCTATTCAGGGTGGCGCAGGGTGCACACCGTCAGCTGGCGGCCCTCCGGCTTGGGGCACCTGTAGGTGGTCCGGATGTCGTGGGCGATCGCCGGGTCGACCACCGCGAGCGACATCCAGCCCGGCTGGTAGACCATGTGCTCGGCCGGGTGCTCCTGCGTGATGCAGCGGACGTTCTCCCTGGTCGAGGTGAGGTCGGCGACCTCGGGGAGGCGCTTGGTCACGCTCAGGAAGGTGGGGAAGGGGTAGCGGCAGGAGGTCGGGTGGCCGACGTAGTACGCCTGGAGACCGAAGGCCAGGTACATGACCTCCTCGCCGGGCCGGAGTTCGGCGTTCACCTGCTCGGCCGCGGTCCGGGCCGCCTGCGCCTGCTCCTTGAGCTCCGTGTTCGTGGTGACGAGGTGGCCCTGGACCACCCGCACCCCGGACGACGGCCACACGGTGGCGGCCAGGCACGCCACCAGCGCCAGGACCGGCAGGGCGACCGGGACACGCAGCACGCGCGGCCGGCGGGCGCCACGGGCGCGCCACACGTCGACGAGCGCGGCGGCGAAGGCCGCGCCGTACGCGTACCACGCGAGATCCACCGTGTACACGTCGTCGCGGACCAGCTCGATCATCGGGGTCAGCACCCCGAACAGCAGCGCCACCACGGTGAGACCGAGCGGGGGCCGCCCGTGCCTGCCGTACCAGCGGCCGATCGCGAGGCCGGTGAGCGCCGCCGCCACCACGGGCAGGCTCTCCCCGTGGTACGCGAAGAAGTTGCCCTGGTACATCACGACGCCCAGGGCGACGAGGATCAGGAGCACGGTGAGGACCGCCACCCGGACCCGCTCCCGGCGCGAGCCGAGCGTGGCCGCGACCAGCAGCAGCGCGCCCGGCAGCAGCGCGAGCACCGGCGTGAGGACGGTGCGGTCGCCCACGTACTGGGCGGTCCGGTCGAGCAGGTCGGAGATGACGACGGGCTGGCTGCCGCCGAGCTGGTTGACGTTGATGTGCGGCATGTCGCGCACCCACTGCAGCTCCCGCGAGCCCGACCAGATGCTGACGCCGAACAGCACCACGGTGGCGACGCCGGCGGCGGCGGCGAGCAGCAGGGCCCGCACCCGGTCCACGGCGAACACCACGAGCAGCGCCATCAGGGCGGTGCCCGCGGTGGAGTACTTCAGCAGGGCGGCGAGACCGAGCGGGACCGCGGCGAGGGCCACCGCCTGCCAGTGCTTCTCGACGCCGAGCGCGGCGGCGATGGCGATCATCGCGAAGACGATCGCGAACCACTCCGGCTGCAGATAGTCGATGACGGGCGCGAAGGCGAGCGTGAGGGCGGCCAGGCCCGCGACGAGCAGCGCGTCCCGCTCGGGGATACGGCGGCGCAGGGCCCGGTGGAGCAGCAGACCGGCGACCACGCACAGGGCGAGGCCGACGAGCCGCATGAGGGCCTCGCTCACCGCGAACGAACCGAAGGTGACGGCGTCCAGCCCGGCGATCAGCCAGCGGTAGAAGAAGGGCCGGTGGGCGAACACCTCGGAGGGGGACATGCCGTCCTCCCCCGTCACGCGCAGCGCGGCGAGCACGTACCGGATGTCGAGGAAGATGCCGGCCGTGAGGGTGGTGTACGTCAGCAGCGCCGTGGTGGCGACGACGGCGGTCCATCCCGCAGGGGAGGTGAGGCGCAGCCGAGGGGTGGTCGGCCCGTCGGGGCTCCGCCCGCCCGTCGCGGCGGGCGGAGCCGGGGTCGATGTCTCGGTCATCCTCGTGAACCCCATCTCACGTGGAACCTTCCGCGTCGGGGTCTGTCGCTGTGCAAGGTCGTTCGCCCTCCGTCCGAGGTGTCATGAGTTACGCGGCCGTACGACCAGCGCGCGCCTGAGCCGGGGCCCGAACGGCTTCTCCACGAACTTGTGCAGCAGCCAGGCGATCCCCAGCATCGACAGCATGGTCAGGGCCAGCGTCAGGTACGGGCTCACGCCGTACTCGCGGTGCAGCACCCGGATGAAGAACCAGCCCAGGTGCTCGTGGATCAGGTAGAAGGGGTACGTCAGCGCCCCGGCCACCGTCAGCCAGCGCCAGTTCGCCCAGTTCAGCCAGCCCAGGGCCACCGCGGCGACGGCGACGAAGGCGGCGAGGACGATCAGCTGGATGACGTACGGGTTGCGGTGGAAGTCGCCGTCGGCGCCGGGGTGCCACAGGTTCGTCACCGCGTAGCGCTGGCCCAGCAGGAAGCTCGTGGCCACGATGCCCCACAGCAGCAAGTCGCTGCCGCAGCGGTGGATCAGGTAGAGGGCGAGGCCGCCGATGAAGTACGGCGCGTACTCGGGCATCACCAGCTCATCGGCCAGCGGATGGTCGGCGAACGCGGCGAAGACCCCGGCCACCGTCCACAGGCAGCAGAACAGCACCACCCGGTGGTAGGTGACGCCCCGCCAGACCACGAACAGCGCGAACAGGACGTAGAAACGCGCCTCGACCCAGAGCGTCCAGTCGACACCCAGCACCCGGGGTACGCCCATCGGCTGCTGGAGCATGGTGAGGTTGACGAGGAACTCGTCCGAGCGCAGCGGCTTCTGGACCACGGGCAGGACGAAGCAGGCGGCGGTGATCAGGAGGATCGCCGCCCAGTAGGCGGGGTAGAGGCGGGAGACCCGGGAGCGGAAGAAGTCGCCCATGCTCCGGCCCCAGCTGCTCATGCAGATCACGAAGCCGCTGATCACGAAGAAGAACTGCACGCCGAGCGGGCCGTAGGTGGCGATCTGCGACAGGCTCGGGAACATCAGGTGCGGGGACTGGCTCCAGGACTCCGAGACCGTGCCGCCCCGGCCGGCGTAGTGGTAGACGCAGACCATCAGGGCCGCGAGCAGCCGCAGTCCGTCCAGGGCGCGCAGTCGGCTCTCCGCCCGGGGCCGTACGGCGGGCCGCTCGGACAGGGAGAGTTCCGGCTCGGGTGCCGGTGGGGGTACCGGCACCGTGGCCTGGTCAGCCGCGCTCATCCTGAAGCCTTCCGTGGGCGTCTGTGGAAAGGTGTTCGGACGCTATGCGTCTCCCACTGGGGAGGAGTGTGGAGCGGTTGACTCGCGGGGTGCTGAAAGATGACGATCGGGTGAACCGCCCGCTCCCCCTACTGCTTGGCGTCCGCCTTCTGCTTGATGGCCGCCCGCTTCAACGCCCGTGCCCGGCGCGCGAGTCGGCGTACGGCCGAGTTGCGCGGGATGAAGGACAGCTGGGCCGGTACGGCGCCGGGGAGGGCCAGCGACGCCAGGCGGCGGCGCTTGAAGTAGCGCCAGGTGCGCGGGTTCAGATGCGCCGAGAGATAGCTCTCCGCCTCGCCTCGCAGGCCCGGGTAGATCTTGGGCTGCATCGCGAAGCCGACGGCCCTGAGCAGCGCGGAGAGTTCGTCCACCTGCTCCCGCGACGGCATCTCCCAGCCTTCCACCGCGGCCCGGTCCGTCAGGTCCGGCAGGAGTACGTCGGCGATGGTGAGCGGCACCCGGTTGCTGTTCTGGTACGGCGCGAGCTTGGCGAGCACGGTGTCGGCGCCGACCCCCGCGACCGGCAGGTTGTAGAGGGCGGCCGCGGTGAACAGCGCGGTGGAGAAACAGCCCACGACGAGCGCGGGCTTCAGCCGCTGGTAGGCCACCTCCGCGAGCACGGGCCGGTCGAGCAGGGTGAGTTCGGCGCCCAGCTTCTTCGCCTCGTCCTCCAGCAGCCGCGACCAGCGGGCCGGCGCCAGAGGGTGCGGCTTGAAGACGATCGTGCGGTGTCCGAGCGCCACGGCGCCGCGCACCATGCCCAGGTGCAGCTGCTCTTCCTCGGCGTCGGTGATGATGTCGAGCGCCGAGAGGTACTGCCCTAGCAGCAGCGCCGGCTGCTCGGCCGGAGCGGTCAACTCGTCTTCCTCGTCCGCCAGTTCGCCCAGCACCTTCACGAACGCCTCGGACGGCACGAGTACCGGCGGCACACCGAACTCGGTGAGCAGCAGCGGGGTGAGGCCGGGCACCAGGTCGAGATGGAGCAGCCGGCCGATCCGGGTGCCGACCAGCGGATCGATCTTGTTGCGGGTGGGGCCGTAGCTCATCAGGCCGTCGGCGTAGACGTCGACGGGGGCGCCGATGAACAACTGGCACAGCGCCAGAGAGGGGTTGACCTGGATGGACTCCACGGCCAGGCGGACCTCGTCGTCGCCGAGGTTCCACAGCATCCGGACATACCGCTCCCACATCGGGATGTCATCCGGACGCGGGCTCCAACCACTGGGGTGGAAGGGGGAGATGGCCTCGTTCCAGGACACCACCTCGTCGAAGCGCTCACGGATGCGGGCGAAGCCCGGCATCATGTCGACGGACGGTGTTATCTCGGGCGTGGCCGCGTTGTTGCTGACCACCAGCAGCTTGCGGTCGGTCGGCTCGAAGAGACCGGCGTCGAGCGCGGCGGCCAGGGTCGCGGCCCCGTACAGGGTCGAGACACAGAAGATCCGGGTCGTACGGGACATCAGGCGGCCACCGTCCGCGCCGTGACCGGCCTGCGGCGCACTCGGCGCAGCACACTCGCGCGCTCCACGTCCATCGAGTCCATGACCTCGCTGAGCACGTCCTGCGGCATTCTCTTCAAAGCGGCGGCACTCAGGGACCGCAATTTCCGGGCCACGGCGGGTTCGAACCTCTCGATCGAGTCGAGGTGATGGCTGATGATGGCGCAATAGGTGCGCACGGCTTTGGGTAGCAGTTTACCGGCCTCGGGATCCTGTGACGTTTCCTCGATCACCTCGTCGAACGCGCGGATGAAGTCCAGTTGGCGCACGTCACCGATCTGGGTGAGCGAAGAGGCGACTCCGCGCCGGTAATAGACGCCGAGCATGCTCACCACGGCGAATGATTCCGCTTTGCGGTGGAGCTGCCAGATCCAGGGCCGGTCCTCGGCCGTGCGCAGTCCGTCGGTGAAGTGCAGCCACCCCTCGTCGACCAGGCGGCGGCGGTAGATGCCGGCCCAGGCATAGGGGTAGTCCACCGAGGTGGACCGGTCGGCGGGCAGGATCGCGTCCCGCGGGTTCATCACCGTGTTGCGCCGGCCGTGCGGCACCCGGTGGACGCTGCGCGCCCGGCCGGTGCACTGCACATGGTCGGTGCGCACGAAGTCGCAGCCCAGCTCCTCGATGGCGGCCAGAAGTTTCGGGAAGTAGCCGGGCGCCAGCCAGTCGTCGCCGTCCAGGAAGGTCAGGTACTCGCCGCGCGCCTTGTCGATGCCGGAGTTCCTCGCGGTCGCCAGCCCCCCGTTCTTCTCGTGTCTGACGACCACCGCGCCCGGCAGTTCACGCTCCGCGCGCGCGAGGATGTCCGGGGTCGCGTCGGTGGAGCAGTCGTCGACCAGGATGAACTCGAAGTCCTCACGTGCGTTCGCACGCAGGCTCGCGAGTGTGTCGGGCGCGTATTGCTGCACGTTGTAGAACGGCACGATGACGGAGAGCTTTGGCACGCGGAAACCCTATGACGCGGCGCGGCGCCGCATATTGCTGGTGGGGGTCCAGGGGGTGAACTCGATGTGTCGGATCGGTGCATCCAATCTACTGGTCGACTCCGAGGTCGGCCGATTCGGAAATCGGCGAGGTGTTGTTAACTTACTGTTGGCTTGTGGTTGGCGCGCGACTGGATTTCGCTTTCTAACGTCTTCACCGTGCCACCGAGTAATTCGAAGCCCCTGCGGATCGCGGTCCTCGCGGACTCCGACACCCGCTGGAAATGGGGCGCCCTGACCGCCGGCCGCATCGCCCCGGGCGACCCCGCGCTGGACGGGTACCTGTTGCGCGGCCGCGCCACCCCCACCCCACGCCAACTGGCCGAGGTGGGCGTGCGCGCCGACTCGCTGCGTGAGGTCACCGCCGTCGAGTTCCTGCGCGCCATGGGGCAGGAGTCGTACGACATCGTCGTCCTCGCCCTGGTCGGCGGCGGCGTGCAGGCCATGCTGCACGGCCTGCGGCGGACCTGGCAGGGCCGCGAGAAGCGTCCCGTGGTCGTCACCGGCTATGTCGGCGTCGTCTACGAGAAGCTCGCCGACGGCCTGCTGCTCCGGCACGGCGCGGACCTCGTGCTCGCCAACTCCCGTCAGGACGCCGAGCGGTTCCGGGCCGTGTACGAGGGTGTCGGCGCCGACGCCTCCTCGGTGACCGAAGTCGCCCTGCCCTTCCTCGGCGGCGCGCCCCACACCGGCGAGACCGCCCCGTGCACCGTCGTGTTCGCCGCACAGCCCTCCGTGCCGGACACGCGCAGGGACCGTACCTACCTGCTGGAGCGGCTCGTACGGCACGCGCGGCTGCACCCCGAGCGCGAAGTGCTGCTCAAGCTGCGTTCCAAGCCCGGCGAACACACCACCCACATCGAGGAGTTGCCCTACCAGAAGCTGGCGCGGAAGCTCGACCCGCCGCCCAACTTCCGCCTGGTCTACGGCAACATGGGCGAGGTCCTCGACCGCACCGACCTGATGGTCACGGTCAGCTCCACCGCCGCCCTGGAGTCCCTGCACCGCCGTATCCCCACCGTCGTCCTCACCGACCTGGGCATTCGCGAGGCGCTCGGCAACCACCACTTCATCGGCTCCGGGTGCCTGGCCTCCTGGGACCAGCTCGACGCGGGGCACCTGCCGGTGGCCGACGAGGAGTGGGTGGCGCGGCAGGGGGTCGCGGCGCAGGGGGCGTACGACGCGGCCCGCGAGCGCGTCACCAAGCTGCTCGCGGCCCAACTCCCGCCGCTGACCCCGTACTACACGCCGGAGACGGCCCCCGGCTATCTCCCCGGCATCCTCGCCCGCCATCACCTGGCCCCGGACGGCACGCCACTGCCCGGCGCCCCCGCCGCCGACAAGCAGCCGGGCCCGGTCCGCCGGATCGTGCGCAGGGCGGCACGGGGTGCGTACCGCCACGGGGTGCAGCGGGTGGCGCCGGTCATCCGCCGGATGGGGGACCTGTGAACGCCGGGCCAGCGGTCCGACCAAAGGGGCGCGGGGAACTGCGCGACCAGCTACAGCGGCGCCGCACGCGAACGACAACAGGGAGCCCCCAATGACCCGCATCCTCGCCGTGATCCCCGCCCGAGGCGGCTCCAAAGGCGTCCCCGCCAAGAACCTCGCGCCCGTGGGCGGCGTCCCCCTGGTCGCCCGCGCCGTCCGCGAGTGCCTGGCCACCCGCCTCGTCACGGACGTGGTCGTCTCCACCGACGACCAGGCCATCGCCGCCGCCGCCCGCGCGGCCGGCGCCGAGGTCGTGCTGCGCCCCGCCGCCATCGCCGGCGACACCGCGACCTCCGAGGCGGCCGTCCTGCACGCGATGGACACCCACGAGGCGCTGCACGCCGCCGCCGTGGACGTGGTGCTGCTCGTGCAGTGCACCAGCCCGTTCGTGGCCCGCGAGGACATCGACGGGGTGGCCGCCGCGGTCGCCGAGCAGGGCGCCGACACGGCGGTCACGGTGGCCCCCTTCCACGGCTTCGTGTGGCGAACAGCGGACTCGGAGGGCGGCACGGGCGTCAACCACGACAAGGCGTACCGGCCCCGCCGCCAGGACCGCCCCCAGGACTACCTGGAGACCGGCGCCGCCTACGCGATGGACGCCGTCGGCTTCCGCAAGCACGGCCACCGCTTCTTCGGCCGCACGGAACTCGTCCGCACCGACCCCGCCCGCGTCCTGGAGATCGACGACCCGCACGACCTGGCACGGGCCCGAGCCCTGGCCCCCCTCCTCGACGCGGAGTGCCCCCGCGCCCTCCCGACCGCCGCCGACATCGACGCGGTCGTCCTCGACTTCGACGGCACCCAGACCGACGACCGGGTGCTGATCGACTCCGACGGACGGGAGTTCGTCTCCGTGCACCGCGGGGACGGACTCGGCATCGCCGCCCTGCGGCGCAGCGGCCTGAAGCTGCTGATCCTGTCCACGGAACAGAACCCGGTCGTGGCCGCCCGCGCACGGAAGCTGAGGCTCCCCGTGCTGCACGGCATCGACCGCAAGGACCTCGCACTCAAGCAGTGGTGCGAGGAACAGGGCATCGCGCCCGAGCGCGTGCTCTACGTCGGCAACGACGTCAACGACCTCCCGTGCTTCGCCCTCGTGGGCTGGCCCGTGGCCGTCGCGAGCGCACATGACGTCGTACGCGGCGCCGCACGCGCGGTCACCACCCTCCCCGGTGGTGACGGCGCGATCCGAGAGATCGCCGGCTGGATCCTCGGACCCTCTCTCGACTCTCTCGAATCCCCCAGCAAGTAAGGACATCTCCGCCATGAGCACCAACTCCCGCCTCCGCACCTTCGGTTCGCGCGAAGTAGGCCCCGGCAGGCCCGTCTACATCTGCGGCGAGATCGGCATCAACCACAACGGCGAGCTGGAGAACGCCCTCAAGCTCATCGACGCGGCCGCCGAGGCCGGCTGTGACGCCGTCAAGTTCCAGAAGCGCACGCCCGAGATCTGCACCCCGCGCGACCAGTGGGACATCGAGCGCGACACGCCCTGGGGCCGGATGACGTACATCGACTACCGGCACCGCGTCGAGTTCGGCGAGGACGAGTACCGCCGGATCGACGAGTACTGCAAGGAGAAGGGCATCGACTGGTTCGCGTCCCCGTGGGACACCGAGGCAGTCGCCTTCCTGGAGAAGTTCGACCTGCCCGCCCACAAGGTCGCGTCCGCGTCCCTCACCGACGACGAACTCCTGCGCGCCCTGCGCGCGACGGGCCGTACGGTCATCCTCTCCACCGGCATGTCCACCCCGCGCCAGATCCGCCACGCCGTCGAGGTCCTCGGCTCGGACAACATCCTCATGTGCCACGCCACCTCGACCTACCCCGCAAAGGCCGAGGAGCTGAACCTCCGCGTCATCAACACGCTGGAGAAGGAGTACCCGAACGTCCCGATCGGCTACTCCGGCCACGAGACCGGCCTGCAGACCACGCTCGCCGCGGTCGCCCTCGGCGCGGCCTTCGTCGAGCGCCACATCACCCTCGACCGCGCGATGTGGGGCTCCGACCAGGCCGCCTCCGTCGAGCCGCAGGGCCTCACCCGCCTGGTCCGCGACATCCGCACCATCGAGGCGTCCCTCGGTGACGGCGTGAAGAAGGTCTACGACTCCGAGCTGGCCCCCATGAAGAAGCTGCGCCGCGTCGCCGGTGTGGTCGCCGAGGCGGAGATCGCGGCGGCGGCGGGCGAGCCGGTCACGGTCTGAGCCCTCACTGTCAGCAGGTCCTTACGACGGGATGGTCGTACGAGCATGAGCCCCCACGCCGGGACCCACGGCACCCCCCACACCCTCGCCTTCGTCGAGAGCCCGGTACAGCTCCTGAACGTGCTGGAGTGGGCGCACGCCCGGAACCTCCCGCCCGGACAGGAGCCCGGCGCGGGGTTCACCCTCGTCGTGCTGTCCCCGACCGACCCGATGACCCGGGGCCAGCTGCGCCGGATGGCGGAGCTGGCCCGCGAGGAGGGCCACGAGGTGCGCTGGGAGGAGGCCCGCGGCGGCACCGCGGCCCCCTTCCGCACGATCGGCTCCCTGAGCGGGCTGCTGCGCAGGGCGGACCGGGTCGTCATGGGAGACCCGTTCTCCCGCTACGTACAGCTGCTGCTGACGATCACCCGCGCGCCGGAGCTGGTGGTCGTGGACGACGGCACGGCGACGATGGAGTTCGTCGCCCAGCTCGCCCGCGGGGAGCGCCTGGTGCGCTGGCACCGCAAGGGCGGCCGCCCGGGCCCGCGTGACGTCCTGTTCGCCCCGGTGTCCGCGTCCGCGCGCCGCCGCCTGACGCCTCGCGGCGACCGCCAGGTGGAGGTCTTCTCCGCCATGCCGGTCCGGGAGACCCCCGAGGGCGTGCGGGTCACCCGCAACGCCTTCGCCTGGACCCGCGCCCGCTTCGGCCCGCCGCGCGTCACCAAGGGCGCGGACCTGGTGGGCACCTCCCTGGTGGAGACCGGCGTGGTCGACGCCGACGCGTACGTCGAGGCGGTCCGCGCCCTCGCCAGGGCACACGGCGCCACCCGCTACTTCGCCCACCGCCGCGAACGCGCCGACAAACTCCACCGCCTGGCCGTGGAGACCGGTCTGGAGGTGGTCCGCCCCGAACTCCCCCTGGAACTCATCGCCCGGCGTGGCCCCATCGGCGCCACCGTGGTCAGCTTCCCCTCCACCGTCGTCCACACCCTCCCCCTCGCCCTCACCGGCACCGAGGTGCGCATCGCGGTCTGCGACATCGACCCCACCTGGCTCACCGCCCACGCCTCACCCCGCGCCCAGGGCTTCCTGTCCGGCGTCACGGGCACGGCCCGGGATGTGCACCGGCTGGCGGCGGTGTCGGTGGGGTGGTCCGCGTCGTAAGGTACGGGGCCATGGGCATCGAGGAGCCGGGCGGCCGAGCCGAGCGCGATCCGCGTCTGCTGCGTGTCTCGCACGCGGACCGCGACCGGATGGTGGAGATCCTGCGGGACGCGGCGGCCGACGGCCGGCTCGACATCGATGAGCTGGAGGAGCGCGTGGAGCGTGCGCTCACCGCGCGCACCTACGCGGACCTGGAGCCGCTCACCGAGGACCTGCCGGTCACCGCGCCCGCCCCACCGGCCGTCCGCACGGCCGCGCCGACCCCGGTGGACGAGGAGGTCGCGCGGTGGGTCACGGCCGGCCAGCGCCTTCGCCGGGAGGGCGCCTGGGTGGTGCCACGCGTCATCCACCTCGAACTGCACGGCGGCTCGGCGCGACTGGACTACACCCTGGCGCGACTGCCGGAGGGCGGCCGGAGCACCCTCCGGCTCTCGTCGGCCGGCGGCAGCGTGCGCCTCACGGTGCCGCCCGGAATCGCCGTGGACCTGACCGGCATCGCCACCTACGGCGGCCGAATCCGCGACAACGCCTCACGCCACGCGGTGCCGGGGGCCCCGGTGACCCACGTGATCACAGTGACCGGAGAGACACACGGCGGCAGCGTGCGGGTTGAGCCGTCGGGCATGAAATAGCTGGTTCGGGAGGCCCGGACGGGCCCCCTTCGGGCATCCGCCGGGCTCACGCCTCCCGTGTCGCCGCGTCCAGCAGTGCCGCCGCCGTGAAGAGCTCCACGCCGACCGTGATCGCCGACTCGTCCGCGTCGAAGTCGCCCTGGTGGAGGTCGCGGACGGTGCGCTCGCCGGGGGTGCGGACGCCGAGGCGGGCCATGGCGCCGGGGACGCGCTCCAGGTACCAGGAGAAGTCCTCGCCGCCGAGGCTCTGCTCGGTGCCCTCGACGGAGTCCGGGCCGCGGCGGGCGGTCATCGCCTCGTGCAGCAGGTCGGCGACCTGGGGGTCGTTGACGACCGGCGGGACGCCACGGACATAGTTGATCTCCGACTTGGCGCGGTTCAGGTTGGCGACCTCGTCGATCGCGGCGACCACGATGTCCGGTGCCTGCCGCCACGCCTCGATGTCCAGGCAGCGCACGGTGCCGGACAGCTCGGCGTGCTGCGGGATGACGTTCGGCGCGTGGCCGGACTCGATCCGGCCCCAGGTGACCGCGAGGCCGGAGCGGGTGTCGACGCGGCGGGAGACCAGCGCGGGGACGTCGGTGATCACCCGGGCCGCCGCCGTGACCAGGTCGGTCGTCAGGTGCGGGCGGGCCGTGTGGCCGCCGGGGCCGTCGAGGGAGATCTCCAGGCGGTCGCAGGCGGAGGTGATGGCACCGGCCCGCAGCCCGATCCGCCCGGCGTCGACCCGGGGGTCGCAGTGCACGGCGAGGATCCGCCCCACCCCGTCCAGCGCCCCGCACTCGATCGCGTCGGCGGCGCCCCCGGGCAGGACCTCCTCGGCGGGCTGGAAGATCAGCCGGACCGGACGCGGCAGTCGCCCCTCGCGGTGCAGGTCGGCCAGGACCAGGCCGGCGCCGAGCACGACCGTCGTATGCACGTCGTGGCCGCAGGCGTGCGCGCGGTCGGGCACGGTCGACCGGTACGCGCAGTCACTCTTCGTGTCCGGGATGGGCAGCGCGTCGATGTCGGCGCGCAGGGCGAGCACGGGCACGCCGTCTGCCGGGCTTCCGTCGGCGGTGCCGATGTCGCAGATGAGTCCGGTGCCCGTGGTGAGGACGCGCGGCGCGAGGCCCGCCTTCTCCAGGCGCTCCTTGATCGCGGCGGTCGTACGGAACTCCTGGTTGCCGAGCTCGGGATGCATGTGCAAGTCGCGGCGGAACGCGACGAGTTCGGCGCGCAGGGCCTCGGGAAGAGTGCCGGGGAGCAGCGCTTTCCCGGCGGAATCGGCCTCGGACTCTCGGGACATCAGTTGCTTCACCCTCTGAAGGGTAGGACGCCGGGGCGGTCAACTGACCCAGGATCTACAAAACTTCAACCCGATAGGGGAAGAAAAGTTGGCCGCGTGGCGCATGGCTGCAGTCTGGGGTGGGTAAACTCGCCCGTCGTCCGACCGAAGTCGATCATGGGATCACCCCGCTTCTCTCTCCCTCACGGATACCACGCGGCGCCCAGGACACGCCGAGACTGTCCACCTACCGGGACCGAGCCGGTACGCGCCACCTCCGAGCAGCGCCCCGGACACGCACGGTGACAGGCGCGGGGCGCCGGCACACACAACGCCCCGTCCTCCGACCCGCAGGCCGGCAGACGGGGCGTACGGCGGGACGCCGGCGGTCAGCCGGTCGTCGTGCAGGTGCTGCCGTTGAGGGTGAAGGTCGCCGGGGCGGTGTTCGTGGCGCCCTTGCTCGCGATGAAGCCGACGGTGACCGAGCCGCCGGGGGCGATGGTGCGGGTGTAGGAGGCGGGGGTGACGCTCACCGCGCCGCCGGACTGGGTGGCCGTACCGCCCCACATGGTGGAGACGGTCTGGCCGTCGGCGTAGGTGAAGGCCAGCGTCCAGCCGTCCACGGCGGCCGTGCCCGTGTTGTGGACGACGATCTCACCCTGGAAGCCGCCCGGCCACTCGCCGACCGCGCGGTAGCCGACGGCGCAGGATCCGGCGGGCGGACCCGACTCGGTGGTGACGGTGACGGTGGCCGAGCGGGGCGAGCGGTTGCCGGCCGCGTCACGGGCGTAGACGGCGAAGGTGTACGACGTGGCGGGGCTGAGCCCGGTCACGGTGGCCGTGGTGCCGGTGGCGGCGGCGACCCGGGTCTCCGAGGTGCCGTCGACGCGGACGACGTCGTACCCGGTCACGCCAACGTTGTCAGAAGCCGCGCCCCAGGTGAGGGTGGCGGAGCCGGCGGTGACGGCGGACGCGGCCGGGGTGCCCGGGGCGGTCGGCGCCTCGGTGTCGCCGGGGTTGCCGCCGCCGTAGATCGTGGCCTCGCGGGAGGTCTGCGCGATGCCGTTGACGCCGTGGAAGATCCGCTGCCCCCAGGAGCTGAGGTTGTTCGCGTCGAAGCCGATGGCCAGGTCGAGGACCGGGTCGGTGTTGCCGCTCCAGGACCAGGCGAGGTAGCCCAGGTCGAGCCGCTCGGCCTCGGCCATCATGGTGTCCTCGTCGGGGTCGCCCCACTGGTCGGCCGGGCCGCCGAACTCCCCGATGAGGATGGGCAGTCGGGCGGCGACGAAGGCGCTCAGATAGTCGGTGATCTCCTGCGCGGTGTCGAAGACGCTGTACATGTGGATCGAGAAGATCAGGTTGCCGGTGGGGTCGGCGGCGTAGACGGACTGCGCGTTGGCCCGCATGACGCCCTGCCAGTCCTGGCCCCAGTTCGGCGCGTCCACCATCAGCGTGTGCTCGAACCCGGCGGCGCGCAGCTTCTTGACGGCGGCGACGGTGGGCTCGGTCCAGCCCTCGGGGTTGGTGTTGCCCCAGGGCTCGTTGCCGATGTTGATGATGACGTGGTTCTCCTGGCCGGCCAGGACGTCCTTCAGACCGATCCAGTAGTCGGCCGCGTGGTCGAGGGTGCCGGCGGCGGCCTCCTCGCCGTAGCCGGTGGTGTCGTGCACCTCCAGTACGCAGATCAGCCGGTTGGCCTTGCACTGCGCGATGACGTTCGCGACGTCGGCGGGGTCGTTGGCGGCCCAGCGGTGGCCGTCGGCGAGGACGACACGGACGGTGTTGGCGCCGGTGGCCTTGATGTCGGCGAGCGACTGCTGCAGGCGGCTCTGGTACCAGGTGTGGGCGTGGTTCACGCCGCGCATGACGAAGTCGTTCCCGTTGGCCTCCAGCAGCCGGCCATCGCTGATGTGCAGGCCGGTGGCGAGGGTGCCGGGCGACGACCCGGCGGCGTGCGCCGCGCCGGGACTCGCGACGGCCAGGGCGATCAGCGCCAGCAGGCCGACGAGACGGGTCAGCAGGCTTTTCGATGTTCTCACTGCGGCTCCAAAAGTGACTGGTGGGGAGCAGGGGCATGGAGCTGTGCTGTGAAGCGTGCGGTGGGAGCGCTCCCATGAACCCACTTCGTCAAGGGCACGTCAAGACGGTTGACGCGGTCGGGGTCGGGAATCCCCAGAGGACGGGGAGGTGATGCGCCATGGGGGGAACGGCGCGGCGGAGCGGAATCGTCGAGGTGCGGAAGGTGACCTCGTACATACAACTGCTGTGGGGACATTCGTACTCCTACTACCCGGTCGGCCGCGTCGGCGCCGGCAATCTGGGCACTGACGCCGTCCGCGCCACCGACGCCGAGCGCGAGGAGTGGCGGACCGCCGCCGAGCGCCTGCGGGAACGGGTCGCGGAGGCGGAGCGGGCGTGCCGGGCGGTGACCCACCACGGACTGCACCGGTATCTGCCCGGCGCGCGGCGGCGCATGATACGAGCCAAGGAGCGGTTCCGCGCCGAGCTGGCCGCCGCCGAGGGGGAGTACCTGCCGGTACGCCAGGAGATAGAGCGCCGGCTCGCCGCGCACAAGGAGGAGGAACGCCTCGCGCGGGAGACACGCAGATTCCGCTGGGAGGCGGAACAGTTGGAACGCCGACGGAACTTTCGGGAACGCCAGGCCCGGTACCGGGCGATGGCGAAACGCGCCGTATGGGGCTGGGGTGTCGGCGCGGCCGGTACGACGGTCTACATTCACCGGCACGACGTACCCCTCGCGACCCCTCAGCCGCTCGGCCCACGCCGCTCCGAGGCGCCGCTGACCGCCCGGGACCTGGAGACCGACCTGGTCCGCCTCGGCCAGGAGGGCATCCCGCACGCCGAGTGGGACGAGGCGGCCCAGCAGGCGGTGGCCACGGAGTGCTCGGCACCGGACAACCCGGCGTCCTTCGAGGAGTGGTGGTTGAACGTCACGGACCTCACCTGGCGCTCCCCGAAGCGCATCCCACCTCCCCGCCCGCCCCAGCCACCCGGGCGCGGCTCCGGCTCCCAGTACCGCCACGGCCCGTCGGGCAGCGACTACGGCGGTATCGGAGGGGACTTCGGCGGGGGCTACGGGGGGAGCTTCGGGGGGTTCGGCGGGGGCTACTAGCGCCTGATTCCGCCCGTCGGCCACCAGGGAAGCGGACGAGTGGGGTTGGTCAGCGGGGCCGGATCGTCGCGCGTTTGGAACGGCTGCGCGATGACCTGCTCGACCGCGGTGCGCCAGGTGCCGCGGAACTCTCGCAACGATACGAGGCGGTGGCCAGATGTCCGTAGATCTCCTGACGACCAGCTACTACACCGGCGAGCGGCTGGCGGAGATCCGCGGCACCGTCCTGGATGTGTACGCCGACGTGTACGCGGACGACATCGCGACCAACCCGTTCTTCTCGATGGAGCGCTTCGAGGAACGGTTGGAGAGTCATGCGGCTGCCGGTGGGTGGAGCTGCGTCATCGCATCGGTCGGCCATGACGTTGCGGGTTTCACGTACGGATTCACGGCCCGCGATGACAGCGCCACCTTCAAGCTGTGCGAGAACATGCTCCGCGAGCGGTGGCGCAGGCGTGGCATCTCCCGCCTGATGCACGACGAGGGAGAGGCGTGCCGAACTCCTTGTCCGCCGAGAGCGTCCCCGGCTGCGGGCCCTGTACGAGAGCTGGGGGTACGAACACGCGGGTGAGAAGCTGCCCTTCCCGGACTCACCGCTGTACGACGTGATGGTGCTCGACCTGCGATGAGGTCGAGTTTCGGGCGGGGGCTCCGGATGTCGCGGCGGCCCAGCTGTCGGTGCGGCTCCAGGCGGCCGTCGGTGGAAGTTCCCCCACTGGCTGGGCCGACTTCCTCACGTACGCCGCCAAGTGACCGTAGGGGCCGCCCGCTTCTCGGCCAGTGTCGTGCCTCCACGTCCCGCGTCAAGGGCGCTGCGCGCCGCCTTCGGCGATCGGCCTGCGGCCGACCCTTGACCCGGTCCGCTCCAGCACGGGTCGGAAGCGAGCGAACGGCCCGGGGAGGAGCGGGTGGCCGACGGGGGTTGGCCCCTGGGTGGGCTGAGTCGTGAACCGGGTTGGGGGCGCGGTCCCGCCTCGCCTGCGGGCCGGGTGGGCTCAGCGGGCTGAGGTCGGTGGGTGGAGGGGCGGGGTGAAGTGGTGCCGTCCGGCAGGAGGGGATTGGAGCGAATGCCTCAGCGGGCAAGCTGCCGACCTGGTGGTTCGCCTCCTCCGTGCGATACGTACGCTCCAATCACACGCCGCGAGGTGGAAGGGCCACGTCACTCGGCGCTCGGTGGGGCGTCATCTCGTGAGCGCGTTCCTGTGCCGCATGGCATGGCATGGCATGGCCGGTGCCGGGCCGGGTGGCTCGGCTGGCGGCGGCCCCGGCGGACGTGCCCCCCGCCCCTTCCGTCCCCTTTGCCCCCTTGCGACACCCGCCCGTAACCCACACCCCTCGCCCGTGACCCCCCGTCGGCACGAATCGATAACGGCCTCTCGAAACCCCGTTCCCCTCCCCTTCTACGCGCGTTACTGTGCGCCGAAATCGCCACCAAAGGCGGCTGATTGGGGATGCGGGCCGGCGACTGACGACGGTGCCGTGGGGATGAAGGGGTGCTTGCCATGCGTCTGAACTCTCGGAGGACTCCGATATCGCGGGGGACGAGACTCACCCGAGCCGCGGCGGCCGCCGCCGTCGTCGCGCTCGCGGCCGCCGGCTGCGGTGAGTCCAGCTCCAGCTCGAACTCCAGCTCCAGCAGCGCCGACGCCAAGGAGTCCGGCAAGTACTCCGGCAAGGGCATCGGACTGGCGTACGACATCGGCGGTCGCGGCGACCAGTCCTTCAACGACGCCGCCTACGCCGGCTTCCAGAAGGCCGACAAGGAGTTCGGCATCGGCGGCCGGGACGTCGAGCCGCAGGACGGCGAGTCCGACGCGGACAAGGTGCAGCGTCTGACGCAGCTCGCCCAGGCCGGCTACAACCCGGTGATCGGCGTCGGCTTCGCGTACGCGCCGGCCGTCAAGGAGGTCGCCGTCAAGTTCCCGAAGACCACCTTCGGGATCATCGACGACGAGCAGGTCCAGGCCGCGAACGTCGCCGACATGGTCTTCCACGAGGAGCAGGCGTCGTACCTGGCGGGTGTCGCCGCCGCCAAGGCGTCCAAGAAGGGGCACATCGGCTTCATCGGCGGTGTGGACATCCCGCTGATCCACAAGTTCGAGGCCGGTTACGTCCAGGGCGCCAAGTCGGTCAACCCCGGCATCAAGATCGAGTCGCAGTACCTGACCGAGACGCCCCAGGAGGGCGGCTTCTCCAGCCCCGACAAGGGCAAGGCGGGCGCCAGCGGCCAGATCGACGCCGGCGCCGACGTGATCTACCACGCGGCCGGCCTCTCCGGCCAGGGCGTGATCAGCGAGGCCGCCGCCCGCAAGGTGTGGGCGATCGGCGTGGACTCCGACCAGTACAGCCAGAGCTCGCTGGCCGCGTACAAGGACTACATCCTCGGCTCGGCCCTGAAGAACGTCGGCGGCGCGGTGTACGACCTGGCGAAGTCCGTCTACGAGGGCAAGCCGCTGTCCGGCGTGGTCCGCGGCAGCCTCTCCAACGACGGCGTCGGGTTCGCCGACTCCAACCCGAAGTACAAGGCCATGACGGACGTCGTCGAGGCCGTGAACAAGGCCAAGCAGGACATCATCGACGGCAAGGTCACCGTCAACACCGAATGACCGCCTCCCACTCCCATTAGTCAGACTTTTCAGGGCCGGTCTCTAGGCCCTCCGGGCGTCCTACGGCCCATGCGCCCCTTGCTTCCCGCAAGGGGCGCGCTGCTGTCCGTAGTCTGGACAGTGACTGTGGCCACAGCTCGATAACGGACCGGACAGAAGGGTTTTTCCGTCAGGTCTACGCGCGTTACGCTGCGGCGGAACCAGCGCCTTGTTGGGGCGCTTGCACAAAGGAGTCACGTTCCATGCGCCGGGTGTCCCGTATCACGATCGCGGGTGTTGCGACCGCAGCGCTCGCTCTCACTGCTTCCGCCTGCGGAAGCTCGTCCTCGTCGTCCTCCGGTGGCGACGACAAGAACCTGGGCCTCGCGCTCGCGTACGACATCGGCGGCAAGGGCGACCAGTCCTTCAATGATGCGGCCACTGCGGGCATGGAGAAGGCCGACAAGGAGTTCGGTTACAAGTCCACCGCGGTCGAGCCGCAGGACGGCGAGTCGGACGCCGACAAGGTGCAGCGCCTGGAGCAGCTGGCCAAGAAGGGCTACAACCCGGTGATCGGCGTCGGCTTCGCCTACGCGCCGGCCGTCAAGGAGGTCGCCCCGAAGTTCCCCGACACCACCTTCGGTGTCGTCGACGACGAGCAGGTCCAGGCGAACAACGTCGCCGACCTCGTCTTCTCCGAGGAGCAGGCGTCCTACCTGGCCGGCGTCGTCGCCGCCAAGGCCACCAAGAGCAATGTCGTCGGCTTCATCGGTGGCGTGGACGTCCCGCTGATCCGCAAGTTCGAGGCGGGCTTCAAGCAGGGCGTCGAGGACACCAAGAAGGGTGTCACCGTCAAGTCGCAGTTCCTGACCCAGACCGCGGCCGAGGGCGGCTTCTCCAGCCCCGACAAGGGCCAGAGCGCGGCCGAGGGTCAGATCGACGCCGGTGCGGACGTCGTCTACGCGGCCGCCGGTCTGTCCGGCCAGGGCGTGATCAAGGCCGCCTCCGCCAACAAGATCTGGGCGATCGGCGTCGACTCCGACCAGTACAAGCAGGACGCGCTGTCCGCGTACAAGGCGTCCATCCTCACCTCGGCCATGAAGAACGTCGAGGGCGCGGTCTTCGAGCTGGCCAAGTCGGTCAAGGACGGCAAGCCGGAGACCGGCGTGATCCGCGGTGACCTGGCCAACGGCGGTGTGAGCCTGTCGAACTCCAACCCGGAGTTCGCGGACAACACCGAGATCCAGGACGCCGTGAAGAAGGCCGAGGAAGGCATCAAGGACGGCTCCATCAAGGTCCGGACCTCCTGACACCGGCCCCCCGGCCGTGGGCCACTCGGACCATGGCCGAAAGTGCGCTGTCATGACAGCGTTACGACCACGGAACGGGGTGCATGGAGGATTGCCCTCCCGCACCCCGTTCTCGCGGCAGAATGCTCGGAACAGATCGAGAAGGGGTCGGACCGCGACTCAAGATCGATCAGGTCCGGGCACTATTTAAAGCAGGGGCGCTACGCGCGTAGAGTGGCCCCTTTCCCGAGGAGAGTGCGCCATCGACGCGTCCAGCAGCCCTCCGCTCACCGCCAACTCGACCGTCGCGGTAGAGCTCACGGGCATCACCAAACGATTCCCGGGTGTCGTCGCCAACCACGACATCCACCTGACGGTCCGCAAGGGCACCGTGCACGCCCTGGTCGGTGAGAACGGCGCCGGCAAGTCGACCCTGATGAAGATCCTCTACGGCATGCAGAAGCCGGACGAGGGCACCATCGCCGTCGAGGGCGAGCAGGTCAGCTTCTCCAGCCCCGCCGACGCCATCGCCCGTGGCATCGGCATGGTCCACCAGCACTTCATGCTGGCCGACAACCTGACCGTGCTGGAGAACGTGGTCCTCGGCAGCGAGAAGATGCACGGCATCGGCGCCGGCGCCCGCAGGAAGATCAAGGAGATCTCCGACCGGTACGGCCTCGGCGTACGCCCCGACGCCCTCGTCGAGGACCTCGGCGTCGCCGACCGCCAGCGCGTGGAGATCCTCAAGGTCCTCTACCGGGGCGCCCGCACCCTCATCCTCGACGAGCCGACCGCCGTGCTCGTCCCGCAGGAGGTCGACGCACTCTTCGCCAACCTGCGCGAGCTGAAGTCCGAGGGCCTCGCGGTCATCTTCATCTCCCACAAGCTGGGCGAGGTCCTCTCCGTCGCCGACGACATCACCGTCATCCGGCGCGGCACCACCGTCGGCACGGCGATCCCGTCGAAGACCACCCCGCGTCAGCTCGCCGAGATGATGGTCGGCAGCGAGCTGCCCACCCCGGAGACCGCCGAGTCCACGGTCACCGACCAGCCCGTCGTCACCGTCCGCGGCCTCACCGTCTACGCCAGCGGCGGCGCCTCCCTCGGCGTCGAGGCCGAACCCGCCGCCGAGGGCATCACCGGCGGCATGGAGGCCGTGGAGACCGGCGAGGTGAAGAAGGCCCTCGACGACGTCTCCTTCACCATCCACGCCGGTGAGGTGATGGGCATCGCGGGCGTGGAGGGCAACGGCCAGACCGAGCTGATCGACGCCCTGATCGGCACCAAGAACGCCGACTCCGGCACCATCGAGTTCCTCGGCGAGGACATCACCGGACAGCCCACCCGCAAGCGCCGCGAGTCCGGCGTCGGCTACATCCCCGAGGACCGCCACCGCCAGGGCCTGCTCCTGGAGTCCCCGCTCTGGGAGAACCGCATCCTCGGCCATGTCACCGAGGCCCCCAACGCCAAGGGCTTCTGGCTCGACCCCAAGGGCGCCCAGGCCGACACCCGCCGGATCGTCGAGGAGTTCGACGTCCGCACGCCCGGCATCGACGTCACCGCCGCCTCCCTGTCCGGCGGCAACCAGCAGAAGCTGATCGTCGGCCGCGAGATGAGCCACAACCCGAAGTTCCTGATCGCCGCCCACCCCACCCGCGGTGTGGACGTCGGCGCGCAGGCCCAGATCTGGGACCGCATCCGCGAGGCCCGCCGCCAGGGCCTGGCCGTACTGCTGATCTCCGCCGACCTGGACGAGCTGATCGGCCTGTCGGACACCCTGCGCGTCATCTTCGACGGCAGGCTGGTCGCCGACGCCGACCCCGCCACCATCACGCCGGAGGAGCTCGGCTCGGCCATGACCGGTGCCGCGTCGGGTCACCTGGAGCACCACGAGACAAGCGCGGACGACGCCGCCCCGGAGGACGAGGCCCGATGAAGAAGTTCGACAAGGAGCGGGTGCTCTTCGCGTTGGCCGGCCCGGTCATCGCGCTGGTCGCGGCGATCCTGCTGACCTCGGTCGTGCTGATCGCCTCCGGCCGCAACCCGATCGAGCCCTACAGCCTGATGCTGGAGCAGATCGGCTTCTCCGACATCCAGGTCCTGATCGTCAACCAGGCGTCGATGTACTACATCGCCGCCATCGCGGTCGCCCTCGGCTTCCGGATGAACCTGTTCAACATCGGCGTCGACGGCCAGTACCGCCTCGGCGCCCTGATGACCGCGGTGGTCGGCGCGCACGTCGCGCTGCCGTCCTTCCTCCAGGTCCCGATGCTGCTGCTGGTCGGCGCGCTCACCGGCGCCATGTGGGCCGGTATCGCGGGCATCCTGAAGGTCACCCGCGGCGTCAGCGAGGTCGTCTCGACGATCATGCTGAACTCGATCGCCACCAGCCTCATCGCCTACCTCACCCTCACCGACAACTTCGGCGTCCGCCTCGGTGACAACATCACCACCGGCGAGATGAAGGAGTCCGGCTGGGTCTCCGGCTTCGACCTCGGCCCGGACGTCGGCGAGATCTACGGCCTGGTCTTCCTCGCGGTCCTGGTCGGCATCGCCTACTGGGTGGTCCTCAACCGCACCCGCTTCGGCTTCGACCTGCGCGCCACCGGCGCCTCCGAGACCGCCGCCGCGGCCTCCGGCGTCAACGCCAAGAAGATGGTGCTCACCGCGATGCTCATCTCCGGCGGCGTGGCCGGCCTCGCGGGCCTGCCGCTGCTGCTCGGCTCCGCCCACACCTACAGCCTGAGCTTCCCGGCCGGCCTCGGCTTCACCGCCATCGGCATCGCCCTGCTCGGCCGCAACAACCCCGGCGGCATCGCGCTCGCCGCCCTGCTGTGGGCCTTCCTCGACAAGGCGTCCCCCGCCCTCGACTACGCCACCCCGACGGCCTACGAGAAGGAGATCGCCACGATCATGCAGGGCGTGATCGTCTTCACGGTCGTCATCTCGTACGAGTTCGTACGGCAGTGGGGCCTGCGCCGCCAGCAGCACCGGGTCGGCGTGCAGCTCGCCGCCGAGGCCGCCAACAGCAACGTCCACAAGGAGGCGGCTGCCTGATGAGCACCGCGACCGTCGCCAAGAGCCCGGCGAAAAAGCCCGGCAACGGCAGCCGCCGTATCTCGCTCCCCGTACTCCTGCTGATCATCGCGGGTGTGCTGGTCCTCACCTCGATCGTCCGCCTGATCTCCGGCGCGGACGGCATCACCTCCGTCGGCCAGACCTCCACGGCGCTCCGCCTCGCCGTCCCGATCGGCCTCGCCGGTCTCGGCGGCCTGTGGGCCGAACGCGCGGGCGTCGTCAACATCGGCCTCGAAGGCATGATGATCCTCGGCACCTGGTTCGGCGCCTGGGCCGGCTACCAGTGGGGCCCGTGGACCGGTGTCCTCTTCGGCATCATCGGCGGCGCCCTCGGCGCGCTGCTGCACGCCATCGCCACCGTCACCTTCAACGTCAACCACATCGTCTCCGGTGTGGCGCTGAACATCCTCGCCCTGGGTGCCACCCGCTACCTGTCGAAGTTCACCTTCGAGGACGCCCCGCAGGGCTCCTCCAAGCAGTCCCCGCCGATCGAGTCGCTGGGCGACTTCGACATCCCGGGCCTGTCCGACTGGCTGGTGGACCTCAACAACAAGCACTGGTTCCTGATCTCGGACATCGCCGGCCTGCTCGGCGGCCTGGTCACCAACCTGTCGCCGCTGACCGTCATCGCCATCGCCCTCGTACCGGGCACCTGGTGGGTGCTGTGGCGGACGTCCTTCGGTCTGCGGCTGCGCTCCTGCGGCGAGAACCCGATCGCCGCCGAGTCCCTCGGCGTCAACGTCTACAAGTACAAGTACATCGCGGTGGTCGTCTCCGGCGGTCTCGCCGGCCTCGGCGGCGCCTTCCTGTCGATCGTGGCGTCCAACGTCTACCTCGACGGCCAGACCGCCGGCCGTGGCTTCATCGGCCTCGCCGCGATGATCTTCGGTAACTGGATGCCGGGCGGCCTCGCCCTCGGCGCCGGCCTGTTCGGCTACACCAACAGCCTCAACCTGCGCGGCGGCACCGTGAACGTCCACGCGCTGGTCCTGCTGCTGGCGATGCTGCTGGTCGTCGGCGCGGTCTACCTGCTGTGGAAGAAGAAGTACATCAGCGCGGGCATCACCGCCGTGATCTCCGCCGTGATGTTCGTCTGGTACACCAGCACCGACGAGGTCCCCAGCCAGGTCGTCACCGCCGCCCCGTACGTCGTCACCCTGCTGGTGCTCGCTCTGTCCGCACAGCGCCTGCGCATGCCCAAGGCGGACGGCCTGCCCTACCGGAAGGGACAGGGCAAGTGACCCCGGCCGCGCCCGACTGCGACTGGGAGGCGCTGCGCGCGGTGGCCCGCGAGGCCATGACCCACGCGTACGCCCCCTACTCCAACTATCGGGTCGGTGTCGCGGCCCTGGTCGACGACGGCCGTACGGTCTCCGGCTGCAACGTCGAGAACGCCTCCTACGGGCTCGGCCTGTGCGCCGAGTGCGGGCTGGTCTCGGAGCTGCAGCGGACCGGCGGGGGCCGCCTCACGCACTTCACGTGCGTGGACGGCCGGGGCGAGATCCTCGTCCCGTGCGGACGGTGCCGCCAGCTGCTGTACGAGTTCGGCGGGCCGGACCTGCTGCTGGAGACCCCCGCCGGGATCCTGCCGCTGTCGCAGATGCTGCCCCAGGCATTCGGCCCGGACCATCTCACCAAGTAACTCCCGTGCGGCCCCTCTGACTCGCGACGCTCCGACTCGCGACGCGCGCAGAGGGGCCGCACACTTTTCTGAACGTCTCGGAAGGAACGCCATGGCCATGGACGCCATCTCCGTCATCCGCACCAAGCGGGACCGCGGGGAACTCAGCGACGAGCAGATCGACTGGGTCATCGACGCGTACACGCGCGGCGAGGTCGCCGACGAGCAGATGTCGTCGCTCGCGATGGCGATCCTGCTCAACGGCATGAACCGCCGTGAGATCGCCCGCTGGACGGCGGCGATGATCGCGAGTGGCGAGCGGATGGACTTCTCCTCCCTCTCCCGCCCCACCGCCGACAAGCACTCCACGGGCGGCGTCGGCGACAAGATCACCCTCCCGCTGGCCCCCCTCGTGGCGGCCTGCGGCGCGGCCGTCCCGCAGCTGTCCGGCCGCGGCCTCGGCCACACCGGCGGCACCCTGGACAAGCTGGAGTCGATCCCCGGCTGGCGCGCCCTGCTCTCCAACGAGGAGATGCTGTCGGTGCTGGACGGCACCGGCGCGGTGATCTGCGCGGCGGGCGACGGCCTCGCCCCGGCCGACAAGAAGCTGTACGCCCTGCGTGACGTCACCGGCACGGTCGAGGCGATCCCCCTGATCGCCTCCTCCATCATGTCGAAGAAGATCGCGGAGGGCACGGGCAGCCTGGTCCTGGACGTGAAGGTCGGCACCGGCGCCTTCATGAAGACGATCGAGGACGCGCGCGAACTGGCGACCACGATGGTCGGCCTGGGCACGGACCACGGCGTGAAGACGGTCGCCCTGCTCACGGACATGTCCACCCCGCTCGGCCTGACCGCCGGCAACGCGCTGGAGGTCCGCGAATCGGTGGAGGTCCTGGCGGGCGGCGGCCCGTCGGACGTCGTCGAGCTCACCGTCGCCCTGGCCCGCGAGATGCTGAACGCCGCCGGGGTGAAGGACGCCGACCCGGCGAAGGCCCTCGCCGACGGCTCCGCGATGGACGTCTGGCGCCGCATGATCGCCGCGCAGGGCGGTGACCCGGACGCACCGCTCCCCACGTCGAAGGAACAGCACGTCATCAAGGCCCCCGCCTCCGGCGTCCTCACCCGCCTCGACGCCTACGACATCGGCATCGCCGCCTGGCGCCTCGGCGCGGGCCGCGCCCGCAAGGAAGACCCGGTGCAGGCCGGGGCCGGCGTCGAGATGCACGCCAAGCCCGGCGACCCGGTGACCGAGGGCCAGCCCCTGCTGACCCTCCACACGGACACCCCGGAGCGCTTCGACTACGCCCTCCAGGCGGTGGACGGTTCGTACGACATCGCGGCCGCGGGAACGGAGTTCACGCCGTCCCCGGTGGTGCTGGAACGTATCGCCTGACCCGTACCTTCCTCGTTCGGGTGAACGGGACCGGTGGACCCCCGCCGGTCCCGTACTGCTCACCCTTCCCGCCCCCTTCGACCTCGTCGTCGACACCGGCGAATTCCCCGAGACGTGAGTCACCCCAGCACCGCCGCCACCCCGACCAGCACCGGTACCGACACCACCGTCGACAGCAGGATCGACTCGCGGGCCAGGGTCTCGGCCACCCGGTAGCGGCTGGCGTAGGTGAACAGGTTCTGGGCGGCCGGCAGGGCGGAGGTCACCACCACGGCCAGCAGGGCGGCGCCGTGCAGGCCGAAGACGCCGGTGGCGAGGGCCCAGGCCGTCAGGGGCTGCCCCACCGACTTCAACGCCACCGACAGCAGCACCGGCCGACGGTCCCGCCCCCGGCCGGGCGGCGCGCTGCCGTGCAGGGACATGCCGAAGGCCAGCAGAGCCGCCGGGACGGACATGTTGCCGATCAGGGTGAGCGGGTCCATGACCGGGCCCGGAATGTGCCAGCCCGCCGCCGACACCATCACGCCCGACAGCGAGCCCACCGCCATCGGATTGCGCAGCGGCGTCAGCAGCCGCCGCACCACCGACCCCTTCCCACCCTCCCCGGACAGGTCCAGCACGGTGAGGGCGAGCGGCGTGACCAGCACCACCTGGAAGAGCAGCACCGGCGCCACCAGGGACGCGTCACCGAGGACGTACGCGGCGATGGGGATGCCGAGGTTGCCGGAGTTGACGTACCCGGAGCACAGGGCGCCGATCGTCGTGCGGCCCACGCCCCAGTGCCGCAGCACGCCGACCGCCACGAACACCCCGCTGACCGCGACCGTGCTCAACGCGGTCACGAGCAGCCGGCTGGAGAACAGCACGGCGAGGTCGGCCCTCGCCAGGGTCGTGAAGAGCAGGGCCGGACCCGCGACCGTGAAGGTCAGCCCGGTCAGCACCTCCCGGCCCTGCCCGCCGAGCGCACCGCGCCGCTCCAGCAGCCAGCCCACCCCGATGACGACCGCGATCACCGCGAACCCGCTCAGCACCCCCTGCACAGGGCCAACCCTCCGGTGGCGCCGGGGAGCCGGTCAATGTGATCTACGACAGGCACGCCAGGGCACCAAGGGGCCCGCGATGAGTTACGGCCGCCTCGCGGGTCTACCCCATGTGAACCCCAAAACACCGCCCGTGCTGACCCTGACCGGCCCCGCCACCCGTGACCAGGTGGCGGGACTCAGCGACGAGGTGCGGGCGCTGCTGGAAGGTGGTGGCGGCGGGGTCGTCGTGGTGGATGTGAGCGGGATGGGGCCGCCGTGCCTGGTGGCCGTCGACGCCCTCGCCCGCCTTCAGCTGGCCGCCCGGCGGGCCGGGGGCCGGATCCGGCTCCGGGACCCCGACCCCGCGCTACGCGCCCTGCTCGCCCTCGTCGCCCTCCCCGTCGAGGTGGAGGGGGACGCCGAAGAGGGGGAACCAGCGCTGGGTGTCGAGGAAGAAGTGGAAACCGGTGAGGCGGCCGTCTGATATCTCCAGGACCTGGATCGACCAGGGGGTGTACCCGCCCTTCTCCGGGTCGGGCTTGTACTGGGCGAAGCCGGGCAGGCCGTTGACCCTGACCGGGATCAGACGCGAGCCGGCGCAGGCGGAGCCGAGGGTGGTCATGAAGCCGGTGATGTCGTCGTGGCCGGTCAGCCACAGGTCGAACGGCGGCATCGTCATGACCGCGTCCTCGTGCAGGAGAGCGGTGAGGGCCGTCATGTCGTACCCCTCGAAGGCCGCCACATAGCGCTCCAGGAGCTTCTGCTGGTCCTCGTCCAGCGGGTCGGAGACGGCGGCCTCCGCCGCCCGGTCCGAGCGCTCCGCCAGCGTCGCCCGCGCCCGCTGCAGCGCGCTGTTCACCGACGCCACCGAGGTGTCCAGCAGCTCGGCGACCTCGCTGGCCTTCCACGCCAGCACCTCACGCAGGATCAGCACCGCCCGCTGCTTGGCCGGCAGCTGCTGCAGGGCCGCCATGAAGGCCAGCCGGACCGACTCCTTCGCCACGGCCGCCTCCGCCGGGTCCTCCACCGTCGGCAGCACACGCGCGTCGGGCATGGGCTCCAGCCAGGTGTGGTCGGGGCGGGGGGAGAGGGCGGCCTGGGCCAGCGGGGTCGACTCCGACAGGTCCATCGGCCGCGCCCGCTTGTTGCCCGCGGTCAGCATGTCCAGGCACACGTTCGTCGCGATCCGGTACAGCCAGGAGCGCAGACTGCTGCGCCCCTCGAACTTGTCGTAGCTCCGCCAGGCGCGCACCAGGGTGTCCTGCACCGCGTCCTCGGCCTCGAAGGAGGAGCCGAGCATCCGGTAGCAGTATCCCGTCAGCTCGACCCGGTGCCGCTCCAGCCTCGCGTCGAGGTCGTCGACCGTCGCCGTACCGTCAGTCATCGTCGTCCACCCACCCCTGTGGCGTTCCGTCCAGTACTTCGGAAGCTACCCCAGCCCACTGACAACGGCCCCCCGAGCTCCCGAAACCCCAGGCCAGACCAGCTGAGCAGCTCCAGCCCCTCCGCCTCGAACGACGCGAGCGCCTCCAGCAGGCGAGCGGGGTTGACATAGCCGCCCGGCCCCCGGAACTCCCCGCGATCGATCCGGCACTCCATCGGCATCAAACCCCCTGCTCGGCCAACCGGTTGAGCCATGAACCCGTGGACGCTGTCCGCGACCACTGACAGCCGGGCCCGAGCAGGGGGTTCGTACGACTCTCAGCGCGCGACGGCCACGCTCCGCCGCGCCGCCCGCGTCCCCAGCACCGTGATCGACACGACGCCGAGCACCGCCAGCAGGCCGACCGCCACCGTCCCGGCCCAGCCGCCCGAGTGGAAGGCCAGCGCGCCGAGGGTGCTGCCCGCGCTGGAGCCGATGTAGTACGCGGACTGGTAGAGCGCCGACGCCTGGGCGCGGCCGGTCGTCGCCGTCTTGCTGACCGCCGAGGACGCCACCGCGTGCCCCGCGAAGAAGCCCGCCGTGATCAGCACCAGGCCCAGCAGGACCAGGACGAGGGAGTCCGCGAGCGACAGCAGCAGCCCCGCCGCCGTGGTGCCGCCGGCCAGGTACAGCGCGCCCCGGCGGCCGAGGCGGCCCACCAGGCGGCCGGACGTCGACGCCGACACCGTACCGACCAGGTAGACCAGGAAGATCGAACCGACGACGCCCTGCGGAAGCCCGAACGGCTCCTCCGTCAGCCGATAGCCGATGACCGTGTACACGCCGCCGAAGACCGTCATGAACAGCGCGCCGATCGCGTACAGCCGGCGCAGCAGCGGGTCGGACAGGTGCCCGCGCACCGTGTCGACCAGCACCCGCGGCCGCAGCGAGCCCGGCGTGAAGTGCTTCGGCGTCGGCAGCAGCAGCCGGAAGGCCACCGCGCAGGCCACCGCGATCACGCCGATCACCCCGACGGCGACCCGCCAGCCCCACTCCTGCGCGACCCAGCCGGTGATGACCCGGCCGCTCATCCCGCCGACGCTGTTGCCCGCGACGAACAGCCCGATCGCCGTGACCAGCGCCTTCGGCCGGACCTCCTCCGCCAGATACGCCGTCGCCGACGCCGGCAGACCGGCCAGCGCCGCGCCCTGCACCGCCCGCAGCACCACCAGCGCGCCGATCGACGGCGCGAAGGGCACCAGCAGTCCGACGCCCACCGCGACCGCCAGCGAGGCCGTCATCACCGTACGGCGGCCGTAGCGCTCCGACAGGGCGCTCATCGGCAGCACGAACAGGGCCAGCCCGCCGGTCGCCGCCGCCACCGTCCAACTGGCCGCACCGGCGGTCACCGCGAAGTCCCCGGAGATCAGCGGCAGCAGGGCCTGCGTGGAGTAGAGCAGCGCGAAGGTGGCGACACCCGCGAGGAACAGCGCGAGGCTCATCCGGCGGTAGCCGGGACCGCCAGGGGTCATCCGGGAGTCGGCAGCGGGGACGGAGGGGACGGACGAGGCGGCGCCCACGACGGTGGACGCCCCGGTACTGGCGGGGTTCATGTCCTCGACGCTACGGACCCGCCCTCTCATCCGTCCAATGCACGGAACCGCCATAATCGTTCCCATGGTGCATCAGCAGAGGTCAGAAGAGCGACTGTCACGCTCCAGTGACACAGAAGACATGGCGGCCATGTCGATACTGCTCGCCCCGCGCCTCGCCTACTTCGCCGGCGTCGCCCGCCACGAACACGTCACCCGGGCCGCCCTGGAGATGAACGTCCCGCAGTCCACCCTGTCCCGCGCCATGGTCCGCCTGGAACAGGACCTGGGCGTCGACCTCTTCGCCCGCCACGGCCGTACGGTGTCCCTGACCCCCGCCGGCCGCACCTTCCTGACCTCCGTCGAACGGGCCCTCGCCGAGGTGGAGCGAGCCGCCGACGAGGTGCGCGCCGACGCCGACCCGGCCACCGGCAAGGTCGCCTTCGGCTTCCTGCACACCATGGGCGCGGAGACCGTCCCCGGCCTCCTCCACGCCTTCCGCGCCGACCACCCGCGCGTCCGCTTCAGCCTCGTGCAGAACTACGGCGAGGCGATGCTGGAACGCCTGCGCGCCGGCGAACTGGACCTGTGCCTGACCTCGCCCGTCCCCGACGCCCCCGACCTCGTCGCCCGCCGCCTCGACGAACAGAAACTGCGTCTGGTCGTCCCCGCCGACCACCGCCTCGCCACCCGCCGCCGCATCCGCCTCGCCGAGGCCGCCGACGACATCTTCGTCACCCTGGAACCCGGCTACGGCCTCCGCCGCATCACCGACGACCTCTGCAAGGAGGCCGGCTTCAAGCCCCGCATCGCCTTCGAGGGGGAGGAGGCGGAGACACTGCGGGGACTGGTGGCGGCAGGGCTGGGCGTGGCCCTCCTGCCGCCGCCCACGGTTCCCCGCCCGGGAGTGGTGGAACTGACGGTCACAGCCCCGAGAGCGGTACGAGAAATCGGCGTCGCCTGGCTGGCCGACCATCCGGACACACCCCCCGTGGCGGCATTCAAGAAGTTCCTGCTCTCAAGAAGGGGCAGCTTGCTCACCTGACGGAACCGCCCGCCCCATCCTCCGGAGCAACAGCCCATGCCGAGGCGCGAACAGCCACGTCACCGCGAACATCCCGGTCAGCACGACGACGATGGAGCCCCCCGCCGCCAAGTCATACGCGTACGACACATACAGCCCGGCCACACTGCCCGCACCCCCGATCACGGACGCCAGCACCGTCATGGCCCAAAGCCGCTCCGTGAGCATGCGCGCGGTCGCCGCCGGCGTGATGAGCAGCGCCAGCACCAGCACATTCCCCACCGCCTCCAGCGACATCACGATCGTCGCCGTCACCACCGCGTACAGCACGAGGTCGAGCCGGAACACGGGCAGCCCCATCGCCCGCGCCGTCTCCCGGTCCAGACTGACCGCGACCAGTTCCTTGCGCAGCCCCAGCACGACGGCCACGAGCACCGCCCCGATCCCGGCCACGGTCCACACATCCCCCGCCGACACCGCCAGCACCTGCCCGAACAGGAACGACGAAAGATCGGTCGTCCAGGTGTCCCGCGTGGACACGAGCACGATCCCCAGCCCGAACGCGAACGCGAAGAACACCCCGATGACGGTGTCCTCCTTCAGCCGCCGGTTCTGTGAGACGAACGCGATCAGCACCGAGGTGACGATCCCGGCCGCCGCCCCGCCGAGCAGCAGATTGCCCTCGAACGTGTAGGCGAGCGCGACGCCTGGGAAGGCGGAGTGCGCCACCGCGTCCCCGATGAACGCCATCCCGCGCAGCACCACGAACACCCCGACCACCCCGCACACCAGCCCGACGACCGCCGACACGGCGAACGCCCGCTGCATGAAGGGCAGTTGCCAGGGATCGGAGAGAAACTCGATCACGCGCCCACCACCCCCACCGCACGGTCCAGCCCGAACGCCCGCAGCATCCGCTCCGAGTCGGCGAGCAGCTCCGGCCCGCCCTCGGCGACCACGGTCCTGTTCAGCAGCACCACCCGGTGACAGGTCCGCGCGGCGGCCGCCAGGTCGTGGGTCGTCATCAGCAGCGCCTTGCCCTCCTCGGCGGTCAGCCGCCGGAACAGTTCGTTGAGCAGTTCCTGGGTGGGCACGTCGACGCCCGTGAACGGCTCGTCCAGCAGCAGCAGTTGGGGCTCGGCGGCCAGCGCGCGCGCCACCAGGACGCGCTGCCGCTGGCCGCCGGAGAGCTCACCGACCGGCCGCCGCCGCAGGTCGGCCAGGCCGGTGAGCTCCAGCGCGCGCTCGGCGGCCGCCCGGTCGGCGGGGCGGGGCCGGCGCAGCCAGCCCATCGCCCGCGTCCGCCCGGACAGCACCGCGCCCGCGACATCGATGGGGAAGTCCCAGGCGAACTCGTGCCGTTGGGGCACGTAGCCCAGCGCGGCCCGGGTCTCCACCGTGCCGCCGCCGAGCGGCAGCAGCCCGAGCACCGCCCGCAACAGGGTCGTCTTCCCGGCCCCGTTGGGCCCGATCAGCCCGACCAGCTCCCCGCCCCGCACGACGAGCGAGGCGTCCTGCAACGCCTCCCGCCCGCCCAGCACGACCGAGGCGCCCTCGACCGCCAGCACCTCGCTCATGCCGTACGGCCTCTGCGCCGCCGTACGCCCCACACGGCCCCGCCGCCCACGGCCGCCAGCCCGGCCGCGACCGTCCCGACGAGCAGCGGGTCACCGGCGCCGGTGCGGGCCATGGAGCCGGTGGGTCCGGAAGACCCACCGGTACCACCAGTACCACCGGTAGCACCCGTGTCACCGGTACCGCCGGTCCCGGATCCGCCGCCCGACGGGCCGCCCGTCGCGCCCGGGGACGGGGAGGCCGTACCTCCGCCGCTCCCGGTGCCGCCCTTGCCGTCACCGTCGCCGCCGCTTCCCCGGGCGTTGCCGACCTGGAAGGTCACCGTCTCCGTGTCGCTGGTCGCCGTACCGTCGGCGAGCTTGCCGCTCATCCGGAACGTCAGCCGGTACGTCCCCTCCGCGGTGAAGGCCCAGCCGCCGTGCGCATGGGTGTTGGCCGGGACGGTGAAGGAGTCGGGGACGCCGTCCTTGCTGTGGAACAGCACGGTGGCGCCGGACATCGCGTCGTACGAGTACAGCGCGAACGAGCCCGGCCCCTCGGCCTTGGTCAGCGCGAAGTCGACCCCGCCCGTCAGCGCGCCCGCCGCCACGTTGTCGGTGGACCAGCCGGGCCACAGCAGCCCCTCCTGCTGCACCTGGTCGAGCAGCCAGACGGGGTCGCCCGGCTTGCCGAGGAAGGCGAACTGACCGCCCTCCGGGAGGGTGTTGCGCGCCTTGTCCCCGACCTTCAGCAGCAGCGAGGACGGCTCACGCCAGACGGTCTGCCCGGCTGTCGTCCCGTCCTTGACATGCAGCTGGAGCCTGCCGCCGACGACGCGGGCGGCGAAGTCGAGGTGACCCTCGGTGAGCGTCGCGGGCGTGGACACCGCGTCGTCGGCCGCGGCGGCGACGGCGGGCGGCCGCACGGCCGTGAGCATACGGCGCTGCTCGGCAGCCGGAGCCGGAGCAGGCGAAGGCGTCTGCGCCGGGATCTCCGCCGCACCTCCGACCCGTACCGTGTACACCGTCCCCACGGACAGCTCCCGCCCGTCCCGCGCGGCCACCGCGTCGGCCGAGAAGATCACCCGGTAGACGCCCGGCTCGGTGAACTCCCAGCGGGCGTCGCCCTGTTGACCGACCGGTACCTCACCCTCCCCGTACACGCGCACGTCCCCGGGTCCGTCCACCCCGGTCAGCGACCAGCGCACGGTGTCCCCGGCGAGCGCGCCGAGGGGCACGTCGGTGGTGTCCCAGCCCGGCGCGTTGTCCACGACGGTGCCGGCCGCCCCGACCTCGATCACTTGACCGGAGCCGTCGCCGGAGTCGAGGGTCAACGCCCCGTCGGCATAGGCGATACGGCCCAGCCGATCGGGACCGGACGACTCCCGCGCGACCGCGACCGCGCTCGTCGCCACCACGGCGGCGACGACCAAGGCCGCCGCTCCCGCCCCCTGTACCGCCCTCATCAGGCATTACCTCCCAGGCACTTGGCGAGCTCGGTCGCGTTGTGCCGCATCATCGCCACGTAGTCGTGGACCTTGTCGTCGAAGGAGTCGCCGTAGATCGTGCAGACCCCCACCCCCTCGTCCTCGGCGACGCGGCGCAGCACGTCGGCGCGTGAGGCGAGGTTGGGTTCGAGGAACACGGCCGGGACCTTCTTCTCCCGGATGGTGTCGCCGAGCTCCTCGACCTCGGCGGCGCTCGGCTCCTGACCGGGCGTGGGCACCACGAACCCGGCGATCTCCATGCCGTACGCGTCGGCGAGGTAGCCGAAGGCGTCATGCGTGGTGATCAGTTTCCGGTTGGCCCGGGGAATCGTCGCGAGCTTCGCCCCGACCTCCTCGTCGAGGGCGCCGAGCGTCTTCAGATACGCCTTCGCGTTCTTCTCGTACGTCGCCTTCCCCGCCGGGTCCGCCTTGGTCAGCTCGGCCTCGATCCGGCGCACGTACGCCTGCGCGTTGGCGACGTCCTCCCAGGCGTGCGGGTCGAGATCGCCGTGGACGTGCTTGCCGACGACGGCCTGCGGCAGCACCCACAGCGCGTCCCCGGCCTTCCCGAGGAATCCGTACGCCGGGTCGTCGGGCACCGACTCCTTCGCCCGGTCGGGCACGTTCAGGACGACGTCCCCGGCCGCGAGCCGGGTCCGCTTGCCGTCCTCGTCGGCCCGTACGTACACGTCCCCGCTGCCCGCGTCGAGCGCGACGTCGGCATGGCCGCCGTCGAGCACGCGAGCGGCTCCGGCCGGCTTCTCGGTGGCGTCCCCGACGGTGAACGTGAAGGTACCGGTCCCCAGTTGGGGCCCGGCCTGCCCGTCCAGGGTCTCCGTCCGCCCGGTCACGGTCAGCCGGTACGTACCCGGCGCGCTGAACGCCCAGTTGACGTGCGTGTGCGCCTCGGGCGGCAGCGCGAAGGAGTCCTTCGCGTCGAGCCCGTCGGCCGAGTCGACGTACACCTTCGGCCGCCCGAGCGTGTCGGTGAGGTACACGCGCAGCTCGCCGGGCCCCTCCAACCTCACCGCGTTCGTACGGACCTGGGATCCCTCCCCGGCGACCTCGCCCTCGACCGCCCAGCCCAGCCACAGCACATCGAGCCCGAGGTCCTCCTCCAGCTCGATCACCTTGCCGCCGTGCTGCTCCAGCTTGTCGGCGATCTCGACGACCGGCGTCGACCTGCGCGCGTTGCTGTGGACCATCTTCATGATCCCCGGTTCCTCGAGCAGCAGCCCGTTGCCGAAGACCAGGTCCGCGCGGGCGACCTTCGCCGCGTCCCCGGGGCTCGGCTCGTACGAGTGCGGGTCGCCGTGGTGCGGGACGATCGAGGTGACGTCGACACGGTCGCCGCCGACCTGTTCGACCAGATCGGCGATGATGGCGGTGGTCGTCGACACGGTCAACTCGGCGTCGGACGCGCTCTGCCGGTCGGCACCGCACCCGGCGAGCAGGACACAGGCGCCGGCGAGCAGGGCGGCGGTACGACTGGGGTGGCCCCGCATGGGGCTCCTCCTTCTCTCGAACATGTCGGCGGATTTCTCAGAGCTCGCCACGGCGCCGACGTGCCTGTACGAGGAACACCGCGCCGGCGCCGAGCAGCACCGCGAGCGCGGCCGTCCCGGCGAGCGTGGCGACCTGCGCGCCGGTGGAGGCGAGCGCGCCGGACGACGGGCCCGTGCCGTTGCCGCCCGAGACGCCGGAGCCGGAGCCGGACCCGGGGTCGGCGCCGGTGCCGGGGGCCGACGTGCTCGCCGTGGGCGACGCGGTCGCCGATACGGTCGGTGCCGCCGTCGCCGACTCCGACGGGGAGGCCGACACGGAGGGTGATGCGGACGCGGACGCCGTGGCGGTCGGTGCGGCCGTCGGCTCGTCGCCCTCGCCCGGCGTCACGGTCGACGGGTCGGTGTCGTCGCCGACGACCCAGGCGATGGTCTCGGTGTCGCTGACCTGCGTGCCGTCGGCGAGGGTGGCGCTCCAGGTCCACCTGGTGCGGTAGACGCCCTCCGCGGTGAAGGCCCAGTACGTGTGCCGGTGCGTGTCCGCGTTGATGGTCATGGCGTCGGGCAGTCCGTCACCGCTGTTCATGTGGATGTCGGTGCCGCCCAGCGAGCCGTCGCCGAACAGCGCGACGGTGCCGGGGCCCTGTACGGAGTCGAGCCGGTAGGTGAACCTGCCGTCGATCTCGCTCTTCTGCCAGTCCGTGGTGGACCAGCCGGGCCACACGATGTCCGGGTGCTGGCTCATCGGCAGCCACCACACCGGGTCACCGGGGGTGCCGAGGAAGTCGTACCCCGTCGGGATCTTCCGGCGGGCGACCGGGGTCACATGGAAGACGACCTCGCCCGGTTCGTACCAGTCGTACCGCTGCGAGCCGCCTTCCTTGATCTGGAACTCCAGGCCGCCGTCGACCTTGCGGGCCGCCAGGTCGACGTGGCCCTTGGCGATGACATGCGCCGCCGGGGCGGTGGGAGTGGGGCTGCCGCTCACGGTGGCCGTCGGGGTCGCCGTCGGGCTCGCGGTCGGCGTGGAGCCGTCGCCGGGCAGTACGTCGGCCGGGTCGACGTCGTCGCCGACGACCACGGCGAGGGTCTCGGTGTCGGTGGCGGTGCCGCGGGTCACGGTGAAGGTGAGGCGGTAGACGCCCTCGGCGGTGAACATCCAGATGGGCAGGGACCGTGCCTGGTCGCCGGGCACGGTGAAGGAGCGCGGGGCCGTGCCGGTGCTGCCGAGGTGGATGTCCGGGGCCTCGTCCGACCAGTCCATCTGCTGGGTGTACGTGAACATGCCGAAGTCGCCGGGTCCCTCGTACCCGGACAGCGTCACCTCGGTGTCCCCGCCCGCCTCGGTGCCCTTCCAGCCGGGCTCGGGCGCGAAGAGGTCGGTGGACTCCCAGCCGTTGAGCTGCCAGGTGTCCTGGTCGGTGGTGCCCAGCTCGTTGGCGGCCGGGTTCGGGGTGTACTGCAGGGACAGCTGTGGGGTGTGCAGGACCACCGTCGACGGCTCCCGCACGACCGGCGTACCGCCGCTGCGGTCGTCGATCTGCAACTGAAGTTCTCCGCCGGCCATCCGGGGCGTCAGGTCCAGCTCGCCCTCGTCGAGCACGACGGCACCGCCGGCGGCGCGGGCGTCCCCGCTGCCGCCGGCGACCAGCCCTGCCGCGCCCACGAGTACCGCGACCGCCGCGGTCAGCACCGCGGCCGAGTATGCGCGGCCGCCGCGCGTCAGGGCCCTCATCACGAGCTGACGACGACGGTGTACGTCTCGGTGGCGGACTTGGTCACGCCGCCGACCGTCCCGGAGACCCGGAACGTCAGCTGGTAGGTGCCGGCCTCCTCGAAGGCCCAGTTGGCGTGGTTGTGGGTGCCGACCGCGAACGAACGGGACTTGAAGTTGGAGGTGGCGGGGTTGCTGTCGTACCAGCGGTTGCCGGCACCCGCGTAGACGCTGAAGTCGTCGGTGGCGGCACCGTTCCGGGTGGCGCCGACGAGTCTGTAGGTGACGCTGTCGTTCGCGAAGACACCGGTGGTCAGGTGCTCGGTGGAGATGCCCGGGAAGAGCACCCCGGCCAGGTCGGCCTTGGCCTCGTCGTCGGGCAGCAGCCAGATCTGGCTGCCGGTGCCGAGGAAGGCGAAGCCCGGGTTGGCGACCTTGGCGGCGGCGGGCACGTCCAGCGTGACGTCCGCCGGTTCGTACTCGGTCTCGGTCTCCTCGTCGTGGACGTGCAGGTGCAGGTCGGTGCCGTCCCACTCGGCGTCGAGGACGTCGACGTGGCCGGACGACAGGGCCGTGGCGGCGACCGCCGGAGTGGCCGCGAGCCCGGCGAGCGCGGCGGCCGCGGCGATGGTGCCGGAAACGGTCAGAGCACGGGTCGAGGTGCGCAAGTGATTCCCCTGGATCAGTGAGTGATGAGGGGCAGCAGTCATGAACATGCCCCCGTTGCCAAGACGATAATCATTTTCACTAAGACTCCGCAAGGGGGTCCTGTGCGGGGAAGGGGTCCGCTGTGACGGCGGCCGTCAGTGGCGCGGGGCAGCGATCCGGTGGGTGGCGGCCGTCAGCGCCGCAGTGACCGGCCGAAGCCCGCCGCGAGCGGCATCCGCAGCCCCAGCGGCGGCGGTGCCGCCAGAGCGTCCATCACCGGCCGGGAGAAGGCGCGCCCGAACAGTGCCCCCATGACGAAGTCCTCGGCCAGCGCGAGGACCTCGTCCCGGTGCTGCCGCAGCCCGTGCCCGTCGGAGTGCACCTCGAACCGGCACACATCCCGGTTCGCCTTCTTCGCCCGGGCCGCCAGCCGGAAGGACAGCTCGGGATCGGTCCGCCGGTCGTTCGTGCCGTGCACCATCAGCACCCTGCGCCCCACCAGCTGCTTCACCGGTTCGGGTGGCGCCGCCACATCCTCCTCCGGCAGCCAGGGCGCGATCGCCAGAACGGAGTTGACGGACTCGTGCCCACCCGCCCTCAGTGCCGCCCGGCCGCCCATGTCGACCCCGACCAGGCACACCGGAACATCGCCGTAGCGCCGGACGATCTCGTCCGTACCCCAGGTCGCGTCGACCGCCGGCCCGGCCTCGCTCCCGTTCCACCCTCGGTAGCGGTAGTGCACCGCGTGGACGGCCAGCCCCTCGTGCCGGCCCGCCTGCGCCAGCCGGCGCCCGAGCGCGCGCACGGAGGCGGTGCCCCACAGCGGGGACGGTCTGCGCGTGGAGGACTCCTCCCCGCCGGGAAGGAGCAGCACTGCTCCGCTGACCGCCGTCGGTTCCGGGCCGATCGCCCTCCCCAGGCGGGCCGTCCGAACCGCCGTCGCATCGTGTGCCATGACAGAACAGTGTCAGAACGCCGGGTGCACGAGACCAGTCCTGCGGTCACCTTTGCGTATCGACGTCGCGCCGGACCAGACCTCTACGCGCGTAGGAGTTACAGTGCGGAAATGACGAGCCAGAGCATCGCGAAGGGCGCCACTCCCAGCTCGGACCAGATCCGCCGGGCGCCCAAGGTTCTGCTGCACGACCATCTCGACGGCGGCCTGCGCCCCGGCACCGTCGTCGACCTGGCCCGGGACACCGGGTACACCCATCTCCCCGAGACCGACCCGGACAAGCTCGGCATCTGGTTCCGCGAGGCCGCCGACTCCGGCTCGCTGGAGCGGTATCTGGAGACCTTCTCGCACACCGTCGGCGTGATGCAGACCCGGGACGCGCTGGTCCGGGTCGCCCGCGAGTGCGCCGAGGACCTCGCCGAGGACGGCGTCGTCTACGCCGAGGTGCGCTACGCCCCCGAACAGCATCTCGAAAAGGGCCTGACCCTCGAAGAGGTCGTCGAGGCCGTCAACGAGGGCTTCCGCGAGGGCGAGCGGCTGGCCCGCGCGAACGGCCACCGCATCCGTGTCGGCGCCCTGCTCACCGCCATGCGGCACGCGGCCCGCGCCCTGGAGATCGCCGAACTCGCCAACCGCTACCGCGACTCGGGCGTCGTCGGCTTCGACATCGCCGGCGCCGAGGCCGGCCACCCGCCCACCCGGCACCTGGACGCCTTCGAGTACCTCAAGCGCGAGAACAACCACTTCACCATCCACGCCGGCGAGGCGTTCGGCCTGCCGTCCATCTGGCAGGCCCTCCAGTGGTGCGGCGCCGACCGGCTCGGACACGGGGTGCGCATCATCGACGACATCGAGATCGCCGACGACGGCAGCGTGAAGCTGGGCCGGCTCGCCTCGTACGTCCGTGACAAGCGGATCCCGCTGGAGCTGTGCCCCAGCTCCAATCTGCAGACCGGGGCGGCGGCGTCGTACGCCGAGCATCCGATCGGCCTGCTGCGCCGACTGCACTTCCGGGCGACCGTCAACACCGACAACCGGCTGATGTCCGGCACCAGCATGAGCCGGGAATTCGAGCACCTTGTCGACGTGTTCGGTTACACGCTCGACGACCTCCAGTGGTTCTCCGTCAATGCGATGAAATCAGCGTTCATTCCTTTCGATGAACGACTCGCGATGATCAATGACGTCATCAAGCCCGGATATGCCGAGCTGAAGTCCGAGTGGCTGTTCCAGCAGACCGCCTCCACCAGCGGTTCTGTGGGCGGCGAGGGGTAGCTGTCGGCACTTTCGACGCACGAGTGCGGACGGGCTTTCACAATCCGTCCGCATTTCGATGTTTGCGGCGGGTGCGGTGCCGTGTTTACGGTCGAGAACCGCTCAGTTCCCCGTATCCCATTCGAGGACGCATTCATCATGAAGCAGTCTGCTGCCAGGACCCTCGGTGTCGCCGCCCTCGGTGCCGCCTTCGCCGCCGCGGGCGCCGGCGCCGCCAACGCCGCGCCCGTCCCGGACGTCGCCCAGGGGCTGGGTACCGTGACCCAGGCGGTGCCGGTCGAAACGGTCGTCCAGACGCTGCCGGCGCCCGCGGGTGACGTGGTGACGCAGGCCGCGCCGGTGGTCGAGCCGGGCACGGTCGCCGCCCAGCCCGTCGCCGACCAGGCGCTCTCCGCCGGTGACCAGGTCTCCGGGCTGCTCGGCGGTCTGCCGGTGAACCCGCCCTCGGCTCTGCCGGTACAGGGTCTGCCCACGCAGGGCACGGGCCTGAACGGGCTCCCGCTCTGACCCCTCCCCGTACGCAGCGTTGGGGCGCATCCGAGCCATCGGGTGCGCCCCAACGGCGTTCACACGCACGGCATCACCAGGCGGTGCGCGCCTTGTCCTCCGACGGCAGCAGGATCCACAGGGCTATGTAGAGCAGGAACTGCGGTCCCGGCAGTAGACAGGACAGCAGGAAGATCACCCGCATCGTGGTCGCGGAGGTGCCGAAGCGCCGGGCCAGCGCGGCGCACACTCCGCCGATCATGCGGCCTTCCGTGGGGCGGGCGAGGCTGGACATCTGCGGCTCCTTCGCGAGCGTAGTCGTGAGTCTCGAGGACGTGAGGCGGCCCTCGCGGCCCCTCATCTCTCACTCCACGCTACGGCGACGAACCGGACGAAGCGTCACTCTAAGGGGCGATCCCGACCCTGGGAATCGTCGGGGTGCGACCCTGAGCCGGCTCCTCCTGGCGCGGCACGGCCGCCGCCCGGCGCTCGGTCCTGCGACGCAGCCACGCGCGGGCCGCCGGCACCACCGCCGCGTGTGCCAGAGCGACACCCACCGTGCTCAACAGCAGCGAGTCGACGTCCACGACCTGCCCCGGCACCTCGGTCTGCACCAGCTCCACGGTGAGTGCCAGCAGGGCGCCCGCCGCCGTCGTACGCACCAGCGAGGCGAGCGGGGAGACCCGGAGCCTGCCGTGCACCAGCGGCAGCAGCACACCCAGCGGGGCCAGCAGCGCCAGCTCCCGGCAGACCCGCAGCGCCGCCACCCGCCAGCCCAGCTCCAGATCGGCGCGGATCGCGGCGAAGGGCTGCAGATTGGCGGGCATCATCCAGGGGACGTCCAGGGGCCGCAGCGCGTACCAGGCGACGAACACGAGATGCGCGACCAGGAGCACACCCCCGGTGGCACGGACGCGGAACACGGCGTCGCCGCCGCCTGAGCCTTCACGCTGCACGCCCCCCTAGACGTCCCTTCCGGGACGATCGGTTCCGCAGGGCGGCCCCTGACCTGGGTGAGGTGTGTGCCACATCCGGGGCGGTCGCCCCGTCACCCCTTGGCGACCTGCGAGGACGGCGGTTCCTTGGTGCCGGGCCGGGAGCGCACCTCGTCCGTGCACTCGTAGCGGCGCAGCGGCTCCGAGTCGGGTCCGCCCAGCACCACCGAGCCGTCGCCGTCGGCGGCCGCCGAGTCGGAGAACGTGCAGACGATCTGCGCCAGGGCGTACGAGGCGAGGCTGCCGGGGGCGGCGCTGAGGCGCAGCGCGTCGTCCGGGTCGCCCGGACGCGGCCCGCCGACCGTCATTCCGCGCCGCACGTCCGTCGTGTACCCGGCCTGCTTCTCGGCCGCCGACGGGGTGCGCGCCAGCTGGTCCAGCAGCCCCTGCGCGATCAGCCCGCGCCGGGCGACGTCCGAGGCGCCGTCCGGCACCGCCACCACCCGGTCGACAGCCACCAGCGACGAGCCGCACAGCAGGAACACCTGCGCCGGCACGCCCTTCGTGGACTGCGTCGTGACATCCGGCTCGGAGAGCGCGCACCGCACCCGGGACGGCGCGGGACCGAACTCGGTCGGCACCTCGGTGGCCCGGATTCCGCACCCGGCGAGCAGAACCGGCAGAGCCACCACGGCGAGCAGCCGCCGTACGGTCATGAGGCGTCGCCGTCCGGTCACGAGGCGTTCCCCTTCTCCTTCTCGGGTTGCCGCTCGGGCTGCTGTTCGGTCAGCGGCGAGGCGTCCTTGGGCAGCCGCAGCGTGAACACCGCACCGCCCTCGGGTGAGTTGGCGGCGGTGATCTCGCCGCCGTGGATATGGGCGTTCTCCAGGGCGATGGACAGGCCGAGCCCGCTGCCCTCGGAACGCGGCCGGGAGGCGCTCGCCTTGTAGAACCGGTCGAAGACATGCGGCCGCACGTCCTCGGGGATGCCGGGCCCGTGGTCGCGCACCGCGATGACGACCTCCTCGTCGGTCTCTCTCACGGACACCCGCACCGGCGACCCGCCGTGCTTGAGCGCGTTGCCGATGAGATTGGCGAGGACGACGTCGAGGCGGCGCGGGTCGATCCTGGCGTGGATGCCGCGCTCGGCGTCCAGGTCCACCGCGTCCAGCCAGGCACGGGCGTCGATACAGGCGGTGATCTGATCGGCGATGTCGACGTCGTCCAGCACCAGCCGCGCCGTACCCGCGTCGAAGCGGGTGACCTCCATCAGATTCTCGACGAGGTCGTTGAGCCTGCGCGTCTCGCTGACGACCAGCCGGACCGCCGGCTCGATCATCGGGTCCATGCTGCCGGTCTCGGCCTCCAGCTCCTCCTCCAGCACCTCGGTGACGGCGGTGATCGCGGTCAGCGGCGTACGCAGCTCATGGCTCATGTCCGCGACGAACCGCCGCGACGCCTCGTCCCGCGCCGCCATGTCGGCGACCCGCTTCTCCAGCGCCTCCGCGGCCAGGTTGAACGTGCGTGACAGATCGGCGAGTTCATCCGTCCCCGACACCCGCAGCCGGGTGTCCAGCTTCCCCTCACCGAGCCGCCGCGCGGCGACCCCGAGGCGGTGCACCGGCTTCAGTACGGTCGTGGCGGCGGCCTGCGCCAGCAGCGCGGCCCCGATCAGCGCGAGCCCGGTGGCGATCCCCAGCGACCAGGCCAGCGAGTTGAGGTCCTTCGCCTCCGGTTCCAGCGACTTGCGCATATAGCCGGTCGGCCCGCCACCGATCACCCTCGTCCCGGCGACCAGATACGGCGTGCCGTCGTCGACGACCCGCTGCCAGTACAGGTGGTACGGCGACTTGTTGCCGCCGGTCAGCGGCTGCTCCTCGTTGACCGCCGTGCGCAGCGACTCGGGCACGTCGTCCAGCGAGAACCCGCTCAGCCCGCCCGAGTTGCCGTACACGGTCCTGCCGTCACCGTCGACGGCGACCAGCAGCACGCTGAAACGCTGGCTGCTGTTGGCCATCTGCCCGGCGGTGTGCTGCAGTTCGTCCTGGCTGGGGTACTCGGGCAGCGAACCCGCCCGGTTCTGCATCTCCTGCTGGAAGTCCCGCAGCACCGCGCCCTGGGTACGGGTGAGCACGGCCTCCCGGTTGAGCCAGTACGCGATGCCGGACGCGGAGACCGCGGCGGTCAGCGCGACCAGCCCGAACACCACCACCAGTCGCAGCCGCAGGCTGGTGAAACGCAGCCGCGACAGATGCGACAGATGTCCCTTGCCGTCCTGACGAGTACTGTCCTCACGGGCCGCGGACCCGCCGCGGACCCCCCCTTGCTGATCTGTCACTGAGGCGCGTCCAGGCGGTAGCCGACACCACGCACGGTACGGATCAGCGTCGGGGACGACGGCACGTCCTCCACCTTCGCGCGCAGCCGCTGGACACACGCGTCCACCAGCCGGGAGTCACCGAGGTAGTCGTGCTCCCACACCAGCCGCAGCAGCTGCTGGCGGGACAGCGCCTGACCCGGCCGCCGGGACAGCTCCAGCAGCAGCCGCAGCTCGGTCGGCGTGAGCTGCAGATCCTGCCCGTTCTTCGTCACCGTCATCGCGGCCCGGTCGATCACCACGTTGCCGAAGGTCGCCGAGTCGTTCGACTCGCGCTCCCCGCGCCGCAGCACGGCCCGGATCCGCGCGTCCAGGACCCGCCCCTGCACCGGCTTGACCACATAGTCGTCGGCGCCGGACTCCAGCCCGACCACCACGTCGATGTCGTCGCTGCGCGCGGTCAGCAGGATGATCGGCAGCTGGTCGGTGCGCCGGATGCGCCGGCACACCTCGAAGCCGTCGATTCCGGGCAGCATCACGTCCAAAACGATCAGGTCCGGGCGCTGTTCGCGCAGCAGCTTCAGACCGTCCTCACCGCTCGCAGCGGTCGCCACGCGGTGTCCCTGGCGCGTCAGTGAGAGCTCCAGGGCCGTTCGGATGGCGTCGTCGTCCTCGATCAGCAACAGGGAAGGCACGGGCTCATTCTGGCCCATGGGGCGCTTCCGATCGACCTGTGGGGCGGATGGATCGGCTTGTACCGCCCCGACCTGTGCTGACGCCGTGCTGTTCCTGTGACGGACCCCTGTGACAGGTCTGTGACAGTCGGCTGACACGGCCATGAAGTGGCCCCGGCAGTCTCTTTGGCACAGGCAACACAGCAAGCCGAACACCAAGCCGAACACCGGAAGTCCACGACGGGGGGCCGCGAGATGAACACGCTGCACGGCATGAGCACCAGCGCAGTGGTCACGCGTCTGCACGACGTGCACCGGGGTTCCGAGAAGTCCGGTGCCGATGGGGGTCCCTCCCGCGCGAGCGCATTCGAGCGTGGGGGAGGGCGGGGGTGCGCTCGCGGCACCGGGCGTCATCACACCGCCGGTTACATGACGGCGGTCGACGCCAACACGGGGGCTCACGGGGGAGCCGCGTACAGGGAGGACTCGGGGGAGCGGCGTCGCTCGCTGACCGAGACTGTAGATGCCGAAGCGGCGTTTACCGCCTACGTCCAGGAGCGCCGCGCCTCCCTGTACGCCACCGCCTACCACCTCACCGGCGACCGCTTCGAGGCCGAGGACCTGCTGCAGAGCGCGCTGTTCTCGACGTACAAGGCGTGGGACCGGATCAGCGACAAGGCCGCCGTCGGCGGATACCTGCGTCGCACCATGACGAACCTGCACATCAGCGCGTGGCGCCGCCGCAAGCTGAACGAATACCCGACCGAGGAGCTGCCGGAGACGCCCGGCGACACGGACGCGATGCGCGGCACCGAGCTGCGCGCGGTCCTGTGGCAGGCGCTGGCCCGACTGCCCGAACTCCAGCGGACGATGCTGGTCCTGCGCTACTACGAGGGCCGCACCGACCCGGAGATCGCGGACATCCTCGGCATCAGTGTCGGCACGGTGAAGTCCAGCATCTGGCGGTCGCTCCGCCGGCTGCGCGAGGACGAGGTCCTCAGCTTCGGCCGTGACGAGCAGAGCGCCTTCGGGGAGCTTGTCGCCTGAGGGTCACGGGGGAAGCGGCCACGGGGGAGCCGTGACCGGGGGACGGGGGAAGCACCGGGATCCGGGGGGATCCACGGGGGAAACGAGGGATCCGCGGGGGAATCGGTGATCTCGGGGGAGCACCGAGGAAGCGGGGCTGGAGGGCCGGGGGGTCCGTCCAGTCCCGCTTTCGTGCGCTACGGCGCCGAGGTGCGCGGAAGCGGTTACGCCGAGGTCCTGGCCTGCTGGACGCAGCGGCCCGCCGCCGCGGCCGCCAGCCGTCCCATCGCCTCGTCACGGTCACAGGCGTACGCGCCCAGCGAGGTCTGCCGGGAGATGATCGACCGCTCCAGGCGCATCAGCCGCCAGCCGCGGCGCAGCAGGAACGGGACCGACTTGCGCCCCTCCTTCAGGTCACGCACGAAGCGGCGGCGGAACGTCTTGACCGGGCCGCGGCTCAGACACAGCGCGTCGGCCAGCACGCCCAGTTCGCGGCAGCGCTCCACGATCTCCGCGGCGAAGATGCCCTCCGCGATGAACAGCGGGGTCCGCCCGATGTCGACCGCGTCCTCGCCGGTGCGGGCGCTGAGCGAGATGTCGTAGACGGGCACGTTCGTACGGCCCGTGCGGCACAGGTCGGTGATCGCGGTGATCGCCGTGTCCGCGTCCCAGGAGTCGGGGTGGTCCCAGTCGATGTCGGAGCTCCCCGCCACCTGCGGCAGCGTGGGGTCGTCGCCCTCCTTGTAGAAGTCGTCGAGCCGCAGGACCGGAAGGCCCGAGCGGGCGGCGAGGAGGGACTTGCCGGAGCCGGAAGGGCCGCAGAGCAGCACGACTCGCGTGGGTATGGGCGGATGGGAACTCACGGGTCACCAGTGTGAGGCATGGACGGGCCGGTCAACGACCCCGCGGGTCGGCTTTGAAGCGCGCGTCACATCTCAACTACCCTCTGCGTCGAGCTGATTACTTTCCGCGACGAAACCAGAGGTGCAGCAGCAATGGCCCGTCACAACTCCCCCCACACCGCCACCGGCCGACGCGTCCTGGCCGCCCTCGCCACCGCGTCAGCCGCCCTCGGCGCGGGCGCCGGCACCGCGACGGCGGCGGACCTGGTGCACGCCGGCGAACCGGTGCACACCAACACCGCCTCCCTGGGCCGCATCGACCCCCAGACCGGCCTCCAGGGCCTGACCGCGGGCCTCCCCCACGCGACCGGCACCCTCACCAGCCTCAAGCCCAACCCCCTGGCCGACACGGGCGTCGACCCCCTGGACAACGGCGTCAGCACCCAACTCGCCGACTTCCAGCCCCTGACGTCCCGGGAGCTGACGGGGCCGATCGCCCAGGCACAGTCGATCGGGACCATGCCGGTGGTGGGGGAGGCTGCGGGGGCGCTGGGCGGCTGACCGTTGACGGCATGAGGAGAGCCGCGCCCATCCTGGGAGGGATGGGCGCGGCTCTCGTGGCTGGCCTGGGGTCAGGCGGTGCGGCCGAGGTGGGTGACCAAGATGCGGATCACGTCGTCGTCGATGATGTACAGCACGCGGTATGCACCGACGTGCAGGCGGCGGATGTCTTGTGATCCGTAGGGGATCGACCCGTGGGGTCGGGGCTGGGTGGCCAGGGCATCCACGGCTTCATAGACGGCGGCCAGTCCGGCCGGGTCGTCCTTGAGGAACCGCACGGCCGCATTGGTGGCGCGCGGTTCCCAGATGATCTCGTAGGTCACTTACGCAGCCCCAGCATCCTGCCGACTTCCTCGTGCGGGATGCCCGGACCCAGCGTTCCGCGCTCCTTGTTCAACTGATACTCGGCCAGGGCCAGGGCGTCTTCGAGGTCCTCTATCACCTGCGGTGAGACGAGGAGTGCGGCCACGTGCCCGTGGTCGGTGAGGGCGATGGTCTCGCGACCGTGGGCGGCGCGACGGACCAAGTCGCCGAGCTGGGCGCGGGCGGCGCTGATGGCGATCTCAACCATGCGCACATGGTGGCAGAAGATTACTCTTGTGCGCAATTTATTTGACCACATTAAACGCAGCTCGGGCGTGCCGTACCGGGGGCTGAGTGTTCCGTCGGAACGGAAGGAACGCCTGTCGTTTCCCGGGATAGCCTCGTCGGTGGCGCCTGGGTGACAGCGCGACAGGGGTCAGTACTTCACCCCGAACGTCGCGACCCGCTTCATGGTCGAGCTGCTCGATCCGAAGCTGGACGAGACCGTCCTCGACCCCTGCTGCGGTACCGGCGGCTTCCTGTGCGAGACCCTGCTGCGCGTACTGCACCGAGAGTGCCAGGAGTCAACCGGCTGGCGGGCCCCTTGGCGAGCATCGTCTTCCATTACAGCGAAACCTCGGTGTACGAGCCCGAGTTCTTGAGCATGATTCACGCCAACGACGACGCGGGGCAGCGGGATGCCCTGCACCGCCCGGTACGGGGCGCAGCCCGCCGGTCTGTCCGATGCAGTGCTGCTGGTTCCCGAGGAATATGTCTATTAAGGAACTTGCGCGGCCAGGCCGTCTCATCATCGTGGACCTGCGCTCCGACGATACCTAGAAGAGCGACGCCGAGGCGCACAAGTACGCCGACAGCGGCGACTTGGTGACGGGACTCGTGTCCAGCGTGCGCGAGATGCGACACAAGGGCATGTCCGTAATGGTGGCCAGTCAGGATCCGCCCTCTGTACCGTCCGAGCTCATCGAACTCTCCACTCACATGGTGCTGCACAGGTTCACGTCACCGGCCTGGCTGAAGCACCTGCAGAAGGTCAATGCGGCGTTGTCCGGTCTCAACCCTGAGAAGGCATTCAGCAGGGGGACGGTCAAAGTCGACTGCCGGCCGCGCGTCACACGGCACGGAGGCGAGACGCGGACTGCGTTGGGATAGTCAGCCCGTTGCCCAGAGGGCCGCGCCCCTCAGGACGGAGAGGAGGCGCGGCCCTCTGGCTCATGTGCGGGTCAGTACGACGAGCCGGACGCGCCCAGCGAGCCCGTCGGGTGCCAGACCGTCTTCGTCTCCAGGAAGGCCGTCATCCGGTCGATGCCCGGCGCCTCCGTGTAGTCCACAGGCTGTGGACGCAGGACGCGCTTCAGGTTGTCGGCCGCGGCGATCTCCAGGTCCTTCGCGAGGGTGTCGTCCGCGCCGGTGAGGTCGATCGCGTTGACGTCCTGGTGCGCGGCCAGTGGGGTCGCGATCTCGGCCGTGCGGCCGGAGAGGACGTTGACCACGCCGCCCGGAAGGTCGGAGGTGGCCAGGACCTCGCCCAGGGAGAGGGCCGGGAGGGGGGACTTCTCGCTCGCGATCACGATCGCCGTGTTGCCGGTCGCGATCACCGGGGCGACCACCGAGACCAGGCCGAGGAACGACGACTCCTGGGGGGCCAGGACCGCCACCACGCCCGTCGGCTCGGGGGAGGAGAGGTTGAAGTACGGGCCCGCGACCGGGTTGGCGCCGCCCACCACCTGGGCGATCTTGTCCGTCCAGCCCGCGTACCAGACCCAGCGGTCGATCGCCGCGTCCACCTGGGCGGCGGCCTTGGACTTGGACAGGCCCTCCGCGTCGGCGACCTCACGCACGAACTGGTCGCGGCGGCCCTCCAGCATCTCCGCGATGCGGTAGAGGATCTGGCCGCGGTTGTACGCCGTGGCGCCCGACCAGGCCCCGAACGCCTTGCGGGCGGCGACCACCGCGTCACGGGCGTCCTTGCGGGAGGAGAGGGGCGCGTTGGCCAGCCAGTTGCCCTTTGCGTCGGTCACTTCGTACACCCGGCCGCTTTCGGAGCGGGGGAACTTGCCCCCGACGTACAGCTTGTAGGTCTTGAAGACGGAGAGTCGGGTCGCGTCAACTGTGTTTTTCATCGCTCGCCCTCCGGGCTCGACGGGGCGAGGTACGCCTCCAGGCCGTGGCGGCCGCCCTCGCGGCCGAAGCCCGACTCCTTGTAGCCGCCGAACGGCGAGGTCGGGTCGAACTTGTTGAACGTGTTGGACCAGATGACGCCCGCGCGCAGCTTGCTCGCCACGGCGAGGATCCGCGAGCCCTTCTCCGTCCAGATCCCGGCGGAGAGGCCGTACTGGCTGTTGTTGGCCTTGGCCACCGCCTCGTCCGGCGTGCGGAAGCTGAGGACGGAGAGGACCGGGCCGAAGATCTCGTCGCGGGCGATGGTGTGCGCCTGGGTGACGTTCGTGAAGAGCGTCGGGGCGAACCAGTAGCCCGCGGACGGGATGTCGCAGGACGGCGACCAGCGCTCGCCGCCCTCCGCCTCGCCCTGCTCGACGAGCGAGGTGATGCGGGCCAGCTGCTCGGCGGAGTTGATCGCGCCGATGTCCGTGTTCTTGTCCAGCGGGTCGCCGAGGCGGAGCGTGGACAGGCGGCGCTTCAGGGAGTCCAGCAGCTCGTCCTGGATCGACTCCTGGACCAGCAGGCGGCTGCCCGCGCAGCACACCTGGCCCTGGTTGAAGAAGATGCCGTTGACGATGCCCTCGACGGCCTGGTCGATCGGGGCGTCGTCGAAGACGATGTTGGCGCCCTTGCCGCCCAGTTCGAGCGTGAGCTTCTTGCGGGTGCCCGCGACCGTGCGCGCGATCTCCTTGCCGACGGCCGTGGAGCCGGTGAAGGCGACCTTGTCGACGTCCGGGTGCGCGACGAGCGCGGCGCCCGTGTCGCCGTAGCCCGGGAGGATGTTGACGACGCCCTTGGGCAGGCCCGCCTGACGGCAGATGTCCGCGAAGAAGAGAGCCGACAGGGGAGTGGTCTCCGCCGGCTTCAGGACGACCGTGTTGCCGGTCGCCAGGGCCGGGGCGATCTTCCACGCCAGCATCAGGAGGGGGAAGTTCCAGGGGATGACCTGGCCGGCCACACCGAGGGGCTTCGGTGACGGTCCGAAGCCCGCGTGGTCGAGCTTGTCCGCCCAGCCCGCGTAGTAGAAGAAGTGCGCGGCGACCAGGGGGAGGTCGGCGTCGCGGGTCTCCTTGATCGGCTTGCCGTTGTCCAGGGTCTCGAGGACGGCGAGCTCGCGGCTGCGCTCCTGGATGATGCGGGCGATGCGGAACAGGTACTTCGCGCGCTCGGAGCCGGGCAGCGCCGACCACTTCTCGAACGCCTTGCGGGCGGCCTTGACCGCGCGGTCGACGTCGGCCTCGCCGGCCTGCGCGACCTCGGACAGCACCTCCTCGGTGGAGGGGCTGACGCTCTTGAAGACCTTGCCGTCGGCCGCCTCGGTGAACTCACCGTCGATGAACAGGCCGTAGGACGGGGCGATGTCGACGACCGAGCGGGACTCGGGTGCCGGCGCGTACTCAAAAGTCATGATGGATCAGTCCACCGTCACGTAGTCGGGGCCGGAGTAGCGGCCGGTGGCCAGCTTCTGACGCTGCATCAGCAGGTCGTTCAGGAGCGAGGAGGCGCCGAAGCGGAACCAGTGGTTGTCCAGCCAGTCCGCACCGGCCGTCTCGTTCACCAGGACCAGGAACTTGATCGCGTCCTTGGTCGTGCGGATGCCGCCCGCCGGCTTCACCCCGACCTGTACCCCGGTCTGCGCGCGGAAGTCGCGGACGGCCTCCAGCATGAGGAGGGTGTTGGCGGGGGTCGCGTTGACCGCCACCTTGCCCGTCGAGGTCTTGATGAAGTCGGCGCCCGCCAGCATGCCGAGCCAGCTCGCACGGCGGATGTTGTCGTACGTCGACAGCTCGCCGGTCTCGAAGATGACCTTCAGGCGGGCCGCTGTGCCGCACGCCTCCTTCACGGCGACGATCTCGTCGTACACCTTCAGGTACTTGCCCGCGAGGAACGCGCCGCGGTCGATGACCATGTCGATCTCGTCGGCGCCCGCGGCGACGGCGTCACGGACGTCGGCCAGCTTCACGTCGAGGGCGGCGCGGCCGGCCGGGAAGGCGGTGGCGACCGAGGCGACCTTCACGCCCGAACCGGCGACGGCCTCCTTCGCGACGGCCACCATGTCGGGATAGACGCAGACCGCGGCCGTGGTCGGGGTCGTACGGTCGGTGGGATCGGGGTGGACCGCCTTCGCGCCGAGCGCCCGGACCTTGCCCGGGGTGTCCGCGCCTTCCAGCGTCGTCAGGTCGACCATCGAGATGGCGAGGTCGATGGCGTACGCCTTCGCGGTGGTCTTGATGGAACGGGTGCCGAGGGAGGCGGCGCGCGCCTCCAGGCCGACCGCGTCGACGCCGGGCAGCCCGTGGAGGAAGCGGCGCAGCGTGCTGTCGGACGCGGTGATGTCTCCGACGGCTTCGGCTGTGGGTGCGGGTGCAGTGGGCATGGTCACCAGACGAGCATATCTACGCGCGTAGCGGCTGTACAGGGTGGATGCTGATTCGTGGGCGGGTGCGGGTGCTCTGTGGCTGGTCGCGCCCACGGGCGGAGCCGCAAATCTGTACGGCCCCGCGCCCCTGAATGGTCGGACCGGGGGCCCGGCGTTCTCAGGTTTGGGATGCGGCAGAATCTGAGCCATGACGACCCCGGACAACCAGTCACCCGCGCCGCAGCCCTCGGAGCCCGAGTTCCAGGACCGGGTGTACCGGTCGTCCGCGGGGATCGCGGGTGGTGTGGTGCTGCTCGCCATCATGGGGTGGCTCGGTATCGACGCGCTCGTCACGGGGGACGGGCGCACGCCGTGGCTGGCGCTGGCCGGGATGATCCTGGTCGTGCCGCTGGTGGTGGCTTTCACGCTGCGGCCCGCGGTGTACGCGGGCCAGGACCGGCTGCGGGTGCGCAACCCGTTCCGTGTGATCGTCGTGCCCTGGGGGCAGGTCGCCGGGCTGCGGTCCGGCTACTCGAACGAGGTGTTCACCGAGGACGGGCGGAAGTTCCAGCTGTGGTCCGTCCCGGTCTCCCTGCGGGCGCGCAAGCGCGCGGCGCGGCAGGAGGCCCGGGCGGCGGCGGAACGGGCCGAGGGGCGGGACGTGCGCGGGCGCGCCGGCGGCCTCGGGGGCGGCACTCGGCGTGGGGCTCCGCCGGAGGGGCCGATGCGGGCCGCGACCGACAAGGTCATGGACGAGCTGCGGCAACTGCAGGAGGACCGGGCCGGAGCGGAGAGCGCCCAGGGCGAGGTGAGCGTGCGCTGGTCCTGGGAGATCCTGGGGCCGACGGCCGCGGGGGCCGTGGTGCTGGCGATCCTGCTGGCGGTGGACTGAGCCGACGCGGTGGGCGGGCTCAGCGCCGCCGCCTCTGTTCGCCGGGTCGGCCGCCGGCGGGTGGGCTCGGGGCGCGCTGGGCCGCACCAGGGCCATGGACGCGCCGCAGTACGCCGCTCCGGCCACCGCTGCCGCTCGCAGCACACGACAGGATCAGACCTGCTCCTTGCGTGGGACGCAGAATGCTGCGAGGGCGGCCGCGATCAGATAAGCGGCAGCGCCGATGGCCAGGCTGGTGCGCAGGCCGGTGACGAAGTCCGCGGTGGAGGCCAGCAGCGAACCCCCCAGGGCGATGCCCGCGGCGCTGCCGACCTGGCGGGTGGTGTTGAAGAAGGCGGAGGCGGTACCGGAGTACCCCTCGGGTGAGGCCGACATCACGGTTGCGGTGGAGCCGGTGAGGGCGAAGGACGTGCCGAAGCCGACCGCCGCCATCGGCGCCACAAGCAGCAGGTAGACCGGATGGGAGCCGACGGCGGCCCATCCGGCAAGGCCGCTCGCTCCGAGCAGCATGCCGGTGATCACCAGCGGTCGGTGCCCGGTGCGGCGGGCGATTCGTCCGGACAGCACCGAGGCGAACATCGTCATGGCGACCGCGGGGAAGAGCGCGATACCGGTTTGCAGCGCGGTCAGGTCGCGATGGTGCTGGAAATACAGACTCGCGGTGAAGATCATGCCGTAGAAGGCGAAGTTGAACAGCAGGCCGATGGCCGCCCCGCCGCTCATCGCGCGCGACCGCAGCAGCCACAGAGGCAGCACGGGCGCGCGGGCCGAGCGCTCACGCAGCACAAACGCGGCGGCCGCCGATACGCACAGTCCGGCCCCGGTGAGAAGTGCAGGGGCCGTCCAGCCCAGTCGCCCGGCCTCGTTCAGGACGGCGGTCAGCAGGGCGACGGCCGTGACGATCGCGAACTGGGCCGGCCAGTCCACCGGACGCTCGATGCGCCGGGGGGAGCGCGCCACATGCCGTAGCGTCAGCAGCAGACAGGCGCCCCCGACGGGCAGGTTGATGAAGAACACCCACCGCCAGCCCATGGTGGTGACCAGCAGTCCGCCCAGAAGGGGGCCTGCGGAGGCCGCGATGCCGGCCATGGAGCCCCACAGCCCGAAGGCGCGGGCGCGCTCTGCCGTTGACGCGTACTCCTGCTGGAGGAGAGCGAGGGAGCCGGGCACGATCAGTGCGGCGCCGGCCCCTTCCACGAGCCGGGTTACCACCAGGGTTGCGGTGTTGGGGGCGAGGGCGCAGCCGGCCGAGGCCGCGGTGAACACCACGACGCCGGTGCAGAAGATCCGGCGGTTGCCCAGCCGGTCCCCGAGCGTACCGCCGGTGAGAAGCAGGCCGGCGAAGGAGAGGGTGTACCCGTCCGTGATCCACTGGATTCCGGTGAGTGAGGCCGACAGGTCCCGTCCCACCGCGGGAACGGCGACGTTGACGATGGTCACATCGAGGATGACCATGAAGTACCCCGCACAGACGGCCAGAAGCGGCGCGAGGGACTGCCTCGTGGCCGCCCCCGAACCTGCTCGACCGGTCTTCGGGAAGCCGACGCGCACCATGGCTGCACGATATGGCGGAGGGGAAGCGTCTCATGGCTTTCGGTGACCCTCCGGCGTGCCCGGGAGGACGCCGGAGAGCCTGACGGCCGTCGGGGCGGGGGGCACGTGCGGTGCCGGACGCCCGCCGCACGTGCCTCGACGGCTGGGCCTCAGATCCCGGCGGCTGCCGAGAGGTCCCGCTTGATGGCGGCGAGCAGCTCGGTGGCCTTCGCACGGGCGGCCGGGAGGTCGGCGTGCGCCGTGACGGGGACGACGACCTCCAGGTAGCACTTCAGCTTGGGCTCCGTGCCGCTCGGGCGGACGATGACGCGGGCGCCGGTGAGGGTGTAGCGCAGGCCGTCGGTGGGCGGGAGGGTGTCCGTGCCCTGGGTGAGGTCCTCGGCCCTGGTGACGGGCAGACCGGCCAGCTCCGTGGGGGGCTGGTCGCGCAGGCGGCGCATCGCGTTCGCGATGACCGACAGGTCCTGGACGCGGACCGAGAGCTGGTCGGTGGCGTGCAGGCCGTGCTCCACGGCGATGTCGTCGAGGAGGTCGAGGAGGGTGCGGTTCTCGGCCTTGAGGACGGAGGCCAGCTCGGTGATCAGGAGGGCCGCGGTGATGCCGTCCTTGTCGCGCACGCCCTCCGGGTCGACGCAGTAGCCGAGGGCCTCCTCGTAGCCGTAGCGCAGGCCCTCGACCCGGGCGATCCACTTGAAGCCGGTGAGGGTCTCCTCGTAGGGCAGGCCCGCCTTCTCGGCGATGCGGCCGAGGAGGGAGGAGGAGACGATCGACTCCGCGAAGGTGCCTCGCGCCCCGCGGGCCACCAGGTGGGCGGCGAGGAGTGCGCCGACCTCGTCGCCGCGCAGCATGCGCCAGTCCTCGCCGTCCTTGACGGCCACGGCGCAGCGGTCGGCGTCCGGGTCGTTGGCGATGACCAGGTCCGGGGCGGTCTCGCGGGCCTTGGCGAAGGCCAGGTCCATCGCGCCCGGCTCCTCCGGGTTGGGGAAGGAGACGGTGGGGAAGTCGGGGTCCGGGTCGGCCTGTTCGGCGACCAGGACGGGGGCGGGGAAGCCGGCGCGGGCGAAGGCTGCGAGGACGACGTCCTTGCCGACGCCGTGCATCGCCGTGTAGACGGTGCGGGCCGTGCGGGGGGAGTCGGGGGAGAGGACGGCGTCGGTGCGGGCGAAGTACGCGTCCAGGACCGCGTCGTCCAGGGTCTGCCAGCCCTCCGTGGGGCGGTCCACCGTGGTCAGGCTCGGGATCGCGGCGATCTCGTCGGCGATCTCGGTGTCGGCGGGCGGGACGATCTGGGAGCCGTCGCCGAGGTAGACCTTGTAGCCGTTGTCGCGGGGCGGGTTGTGACTGGCGGTGACCTCCACGCCGGCGACCGCGCCGAGGTGCCTTATGGCGTAGGCGAGGACGGGGGTGGGGAGGGGGCGGGGGAGGACGGCGGCGCGGAGGCCGGCGCCGGTCATCACGGCGGCGGTGTCGCGGGCGAAGTCGATGGACTTGTGGCGGGCGTCGTAGCCGATGACGACCAGGCCGTTCTCGTGCCCCTGCTTCTTGAGGTACGCGGCGAGGCCGGCGGCGGCGCGGATGACGACGGAGCGGTTCATGCGCATCGGGCCGGCGCCGAGTTCGCCTCTCAGGCCGGCGGTGCCGAACTGGAGGGTGCCGGAGAAGCGGGCGGTGAGTTCCGTGACGTCGTGTGCCTCGATGAGCTTGGCGAGTTCGTCGCGGGTCTCGGGGTCCGGGTCCTCGGTGAGCCAGGCGTTGGCCCGGGCGATCAGGTCGTCTTGCACGTCGGATCAACCTCTCTGGTTTTCGGTTGTGGGTGCGGCTCGGGTGTGGCTCGGCCGGGCTGTTTTCTCGCCCCCGCCGCCCCTACCCATTCCCATCCCCAGGGGCGCTGCCCCTTCGACCCCGCCCGGGGGCTGCCGCCCCCTGGACCCCCGCTTCGGCCTTGAGGGGCCTCGTCCTCAAACTCCCCCGGAGGGGGGACCCCCAGACGGGCTGGGATACGGGGGCGGCGCTTCGAAGCCCCTGCGGGTGGTGGGGTCGGGCGGGGAGGCAGCGGGGTGGTGTTGCGAAGCCCTCTGCGGGTGGGTGGGTCGGGCTGGCGGCGCTGGGTAGGGGGTCGGGGTGGCCGGGGCTGCTCGTCCTCACACGCTGGGTGGGCCGGGAGGCGCGGCGTGGCTGGAGTGGGTGGGGAGCCCCCCGCGGCCCTCGAACGACGCCGAGGCGGGTGGCGAAGGCCGGGGCCGGGGGGCTCGGAGTCCCCTGGGTGGGGACGACCGGGGTCCAGGGGGCCGAGCCCCCTGGAGAGGCGGGTTCACAGGCGGGACAGGACCTGGGTCAGGAGCGTGCCCATGCGGGTGGCGGAGTCGCGGCCGGCCTGGAGGACTTCCTCGTGGTTGAGGGGCTCGCCGGTCATGCCCGCGGCGAGGTTCGTGACCAGGGAGATGCCCAGGACCTCGGCACCGGCCTCACGGGCCGCGATGGCTTCGAGGACCGTCGACATGCCCACCAGGTCCGCGCCGATCACCCGGGCCATACGGATCTCCGCCGGCGTCTCGTAGTGCGGGCCGGGGAACTGGGCGTAGACGCCCTCCTCCAGGCTCGGGTCGACCTCCTTGCACAGGGCGCGCAGGCGGGGCGAGTAGAGGTCCGTGAGGTCGACGAAGTTGGCGCCGACGATGGGGGAGGTGGCCGTGAGGTTGATGTGGTCGCTGATCAGGACCGGCTGGCCGGGGCGCATGCCCTCGCGGAGGCCGCCGCAGCCGTTGGTGAGGACCACCGTCTTGCAGCCGGCGGCGACGGCGGTGCGTACGCCGTGCGCGACGGCGGCGACGCCGCGGCCCTCGTAGAAGTGCGTGCGGCCCAGGAAGACCAGGGCGCGCTTGTCACCGATCCGGTACGACCGGATCTTGCCGCCGTGGCCCGCCACCGCGGGCGGCGGGAAACCGGGCAACTCGGTGACCTGGAACTCGGCGTCGGGAGCGCCGAGGGCGTCCACGGCCGGAGCCCAGCCGGAGCCCATCACGAGGGCGACGTCGTGGGTCTCGGCGCCCGTCAGTTCCCGCAGGCGCGCGGCGGCGGCGTCGGCGGCGGCACGGGGGTCGCCCTGGATGTCGTCCGGGAGAAGATTCGCGTTCACGGGGTCGAGGGTAGCCGCTCAGCGCCTACGCGCGTAGATGACAGGCGCACGGGACCGGGATCGTTGTGTTGTCGTTTCCAACGACGGCCCGGTCGGCCCAGTCAGCAGGGGCGCTTGCGCAGCTCCATCACATAGTCGTGCGGCGCGCCCGCCGACTCCGCCGCGTCGGCGATCTCCCCGAGGTAGCGGGCCGAGGGCAGGCCGCCCTCGTAGCCGTTGAGGACGTACGTCCACGCGCCCTCCTCCCCGTCGAGGGTGTGCACGCGCACCCGCACCCGGCGGTAGACGTCGAGGCCGACCCCCTCCCAGCGGTCCAGCGTCTCCTCGTCCATCGGGGCGATGTCGTACAGCGCGACGAAGACCTGGCACAGCGGGTCCTCGACGAGGGTCGCCAGCGCGCCGTCCCGGCTCTGCCCCGGGCCCTCGTCGTCGCCGGACAGCGGGATCCCCCAGTGCTCGCCGCCGAACGTCAGCCGCCACCCGTTCAGCCAGCCGGTGGCGCGCAGCGGCGAGTGGGGGGCGCGGCGGGTCATCAGCCGCGCGTCGAGATTGCCGGCGTACGCGGCGTAGAGCGACATGGGGAGAGGGTACGGCAGGCGGCACAGGCGTCACTCCGGTAACGGAGCCGCTTCGGCCGGGGCCCCGGGGCGGTCGCATGCGGGCGCGTGCGGGACAATGGAGTACGTGACTCGGATCGTGATCATCGGTGGCGGACCCGGCGGATATGAAGCGGCCCTGGTGGCCGCGCAGCTCGGCGCGGAGGTGACCGTCGTCGACTGCGACGGTCTGGGCGGGGCGTCGGTGCTGACCGACTGCGTGCCGTCGAAGACCCTGATCGCCACGGCCGAGGTGATGACCACCTTCGACTCGTCGTACGAAGAGCTGGGCATCATCGTCGCCGACGACACCCCGCACATCGACACGCCCGCGCGTGTCGTCGGCGTCGACCTGGGCAAGGTCAACCGCCGTGTGAAGCGGCTGGCGCTCGCCCAGTCGCACGACATCACCGCCTCCGTCACCCGCGCCGGCGCCCGGGTCATGCGCGGCCGCGGCCGACTGGAGGGCGGGCAGGCGCTCGACGGCTCCCGCAAGGTCGTGGTCGGCGTCGCCGACGGCACCGAGGAGACCCTCACCGCCGACGCCGTGCTGATCGCCACCGGCGGTCACCCGCGTGAGCTGCCCGACGCCCAGCCCGACGGCGAGCGCATCCTGAACTGGACCCAGGTGTACGACCTCGACGAGCTCCCCGAGGAGCTCATCGTGGTCGGCTCGGGTGTGACGGGCGCCGAGTTCGCCGGTGCGTACCAGGCCCTCGGGTCGCGGGTCACGCTCGTGTCCTCCCGTGACCGTGTGCTGCCGGGTGAGGACCCGGACGCCGCCGCCGTGCTGGAGGACGTGTTCCGGCGCCGCGGCATGAACGTCATGGCCCGCTCCCGCGCCCAGTCCGCCAAGCGGGTCGGCGACCGGGTGGAGGTGACGCTGGCCGACGGCCGGGTCATCACCGGCACGCACTGCCTGATGGCTGTCGGCGCCATCCCCAACAGCGAGGGTCTGGGCCTGGAAGAGGCAGGCGTCAAGCTGCGCGACTCCGGGCACATCTGGACCGACAAGGTGTCCAGGACGACCGCGCCCAACGTGTACGCGGCCGGTGACGTGACCGGCGTCTTCGCGCTCGCGTCCGTCGCCGCCATGCAGGGACGCATCGCCATGTACCACTTCCTCGGCGACGCGGTGGCCCCGCTCAACCTGAAGACCGTCTCGTCCAACGTCTTCACCGACCCGGAGATCGCCACCGTCGGCTACACCCAGGCCGACGTCCACGCCGGCAAGATCGACGCCCGGGTCGTGAAGCTGCCGCTGCTGCGCAACCCGCGCGCCAAGATGCAGGGCATCCGCGACGGCTTCGTCAAGATCTTCTGCCGTCCGGGTACGGGGATCGTCGTGGGCGGCGTGGTCGTCGCACCGCGCGCATCCGAGCTCATCCATCCCATCTCGATCGCCGTCGACAACAATCTGACGGTCGAGCAGATCGCGAACGCGTTCACCGTGTACCCCTCGCTGTCGGGCTCGATCGCCGAGGTGGCACGGCAGTTGCACACCCGGAAGACGGCCGGGGAGATCTGACCCCCTATACCACTTCCCGCCCTGCTGTGCGAACAATTTCTGCTATTCGGCGCAAACAGCTGAAAGCACTCGGTCGTTGGGGTTACTGTCAGTTTCGTGTTCGCTGCAGAACGTCGCCAATTGATCCTCGAAATGGTGCGAGCGAACGGAGCCGTGTCGCTCCGTGAGCTCGCCCGCGTCGTCCAGACCTCCGAAGTGACCGTACGGCGGGACGTGCGTGCACTGGAGGCAGAAGGACTCCTCGACCGCCGGCACGGCGGTGCGGTACTGCCGGGCGGGTTCACGCGGGAGTCCGGCTTTCCGCAGAAGTCGCATCTCGCGACCGCCGAGAAGACGGCCATCGCCGACCTCGCCGCGAATTTCGTGGAGGAGGGCGAGGCGATCGTCGTCGGGGCGGGAACCACCACCCAGGAGCTGGCCCGCCGGCTCGCCCGGGTGCCCGGACTCACCGTCGTCACCAACTCCCTGCTGGTCGCCCAGGCGTTGGCCCACGCGAATCGGGTCGAGGTCGTGATGACCGGTGGCACGCTCCGCGGGTCCAACTACGCCCTCGTCGGCAGCGGGGCCGAACAGTCCCTCCAGGGGCTGCGGGTGTCCAGAGCCTTCCTGTCCGGCAGCGGGCTGACCGCCGAGCGCGGGCTGTCCACGTCCAACATGCTCTCCGCGTCCGTCGACCGGGCGCTCGTCCAGGCCGCGGCGGAGGTCGTCGTCCTCGCCGACCACACGAAGCTCGGCACCGACACGATGTTCCAGACCGTGCCGACCGATGTCATCACCCGGCTGGTCACGGACGAGCCGCCGGCTCATGACGACCGGGCCCAGACGGAGCTGCAGGCGCTCGCGGACCAGGGCGTGCAGATCGCCGTGGCGGGGGCGTCGGGAAACGGGTTGGCGGGGGGTGACATGCCCTCCGGGGGGCGGCAGCAGCGCAGGGACGTGCCGTTGCCCGCGCCGCGCCGGGGGCCGGTCCCTGCGGGGCTGCGGGCGGCTTCGGCGATGGGGGAGCCGGGAGCTGAGCGGGCTCGCGTTGCGGATCTGAGGCGCCGCTAGTTTCCGCCTGCTCGCCGTAGGGCTGTGGTGATTGCGCGAGTGCCGGTCCGTTGTGGCTTGTCGCGCAGTTCCCCGCGCCCCTTTGGGTGGGCACGGGGAACGTTGGTTGCGATGTGCCGTCAGTCCTTGATCTCGCAGATCGCGGCGCCGGAGGTGACGGAGGCGCCCACGTCTGCGGAGAGGGCCTTCACGGTGCCCGACTTGTGGGCGTTCAGGGGCTGTTCCATCTTCATGGCTTCGAGTACGACGATGAGGTCGCCTTCCTGGACCTCCTGGCCTTCCTCGACGGCGACCTTGACGATGGTGCCCTGCATGGGGGAGGCGAGGGTGTCGCCGGAGGCGACGGGGCCGGACTTCTTCGCGGCGCGGCGCTTGGGCTTGGCGCCGGCGGCGAGGCCGGTGCGTGCCAGGGTCATGCCCAGGGAGGCCGGGAGGGAGACCTCCAGGCGCTTGCCGCCGACCTCGACGACGACGGTCTCGCGACCGGCGTCCTCGTCGGCCTCGGTGTCGGCGGGGGCGGCGAAGGGCTTGATGTCGTTGACGAACTCGGTCTCGATCCAGCGGGTGTGGACCGTGAACGGGCCGTCCTGGCCGTGGACCTCGGGCGCGAAGGCGGGGTCGGTGACGACCGCGCGGTGGAAGGGGATGGCGGTGGCCATGCCCTCGACGGTGAACTCGCCGAGCGCGCGGGCGGCGCGCTGGAGGGCCTGCTGCCGGGTGGCGCCGGTGACGATCAGTTTGGCCAGCAGGGAGTCCCAGGCCGGGCCGATGACGCTGCCGGACTCCACGCCCGCGTCCAGGCGGACACCGGGGCCGGAGGGCGGGGTGAAGGTGGTGACGGTGCCGGGGGCGGGCAGGAAGTTGCGGCCCGGGTCCTCGCCGTTGATGCGGAACTCGAAGGAGTGGCCGCGGATGGCGGGGTCGTCGTAGCCGAGTTCCTCGCCGTCGGCGATGCGGAACATCTCGCGGACCAGGTCGATGCCGGTGACCTCCTCGGTGACCGGGTGCTCGACCTGGAGGCGGGTGTTGACCTCCAGGAAGGAGATCGTGCCGTCGAGGCCCACGAGGAACTCCACCGTGCCGGCGCCGACGTAGCCGGCTTCCTTCAGGATCGCCTTCGAGGCGCGGTACAGCTCCGCCGTCTGCTCCTCGGTCAGGAAGGGCGCGGGGGCCTCCTCGACCAGCTTCTGGTGGCGGCGCTGCAGGGAGCAGTCGCGGGTGGAGACGACGACCACGTTGCCGTGGGTGTCGGCCAGGCACTGCGTCTCGACGTGGCGGGGCTTGTCGAGGTACCGCTCGACGAAGCACTCGCCGCGGCCGAACGCGGCGACCGCCTCGCGGACGGCGGAGTCGTACAGCTCGGGGACCTCTTCGAGGGTGCGGGCCACCTTCAGGCCGCGGCCGCCGCCGCCGAACGCGGCCTTGATCGCGATCGGCAGGCCGTGCTCCTGGGCGAACGCGACGACCTCGTCCGCGCCGGAGACCGGGTCCGGGGTGCCGGCCACCAGGGGGGCGCCGGCGCGCTGGGCGATGTGGCGGGCGGCGACCTTGTCGCCGAGGTCACGGATGGCCTGCGGGGGCGGGCCGATCCAGATCAGGCCCGCGTCCAGGACCGCCTGCGCGAACTCGGCGTTCTCCGAGAGGAAGCCGTAACCCGGATGGATGGCGTCCGCGCCGGACTCCCGCGCGGCGTTCAACACCTTCTCGATGTCGAGATAACTGGTGGCCGGGGTGTCACCGCCCAGAGCGAACGCCTCATCCGCGGCGCGGACATGCAGAGCGTCCCGGTCCGGGTCGGCATAGACGGCCACGCTCGCGATACCGGCATCCCGGCAGGCCCGGGCCACGCGGACAGCGATTTCGCCACGGTTGGCGATGAGCACCTTGCGCACGATTGAGGCTCCCTCCTTGAAACAAGCCGAGTTTAGGGACTGCCCACACGGCACTTCGAGGCGTTCCCAGAGGTGAGCTTGCCCACACGGAGCGTGATGCGAGGCTCGCTCGACCCGCGAAATCCCTTGTAGTACGGCGGCACGCGGGACTCCTCGGAGAAACCCTAGCCCGCCGATGTGGTCAAGGTCTCTGTGAGGGCGTGCTGCGGCCCACTCCGTTTCTTTGTGGAATCCCTACGAACGGCCCAATGATTCTTTGCCCACGGCCGAACCCTTGTCCCGGGGTTTACCCGTTAGTAGCGTTCGCGATGGCTCGAACGTACCGGGGGTGACGGGACCCCTGCTCGAAGCACGGTCGAAAGAGGGTGGGGACCTGATGGTGCGCAGGCCGGTGGCTTGGATCCTGGCGCTCGTCCTTTTCACGGAGGCGTTCGCCATCGCCGTGGTCAACTGGATCCTCGGGACCCTCGTCGACCGGCAGAACATGTCCCTGGCCGGCCTCGACCCCGACATGATGGCGACGTCCTCGAAGGCCGGCGGGGTCGCCTTCGGGCTCTACCTCGCGTTGTGCGGTGTGGTGGCCCTGCTCGTGGGCGTACGGGGGCAGCGGCCGGCCGGGTTCGGGCGTGTCCTGCTGATCAGCGCGGCGGTGGTGCACGGCCTGCTGGGCGCGTTCAGCTGGGGCCTGGTGGGCTGGACGGCCTTCGCCTACCTGATGGTCGTCCTCGGCCTGATCGTGCTGCTGCTGATGACCCACGACCCCGAACCGGGCAAGGAGAGCGGCGAGGGCAGTGCAGCGGCTCCGGTCACGCCTCCGCCGGCGCCCACAACTCCGTGATGCCGATGCCCAGTTGGGCGAGGAGCCGGCGCACCAGGGGCAGGCTGATGCCGATCACGTTGCCGTGGTCGCCGTCGATGCCGTCGATGAAGGGCGCCGAGCGGCCGTCGAGGGTGAACGCCCCGGCGACGTAGAGGGGCTCGCCGGAGGCGACGTACGCGGCGATCTCGTCGTCGGTGGGCTCGCCGAAGCGGACCACCGTGGACGCGGTGCCGGAGGCGTAGCGCCCGCTGACCGTGTCGTAGACGCAGTGGCCGGTCTGCAGGGTGCCCGCGCGGCCGCGCATCGCCTTCCAGCGCGCGGTCGCCTCCTCGGCGTCGGCGGGCTTGCCGAGGGCCTGGCCGTCCAGGTCGAGCACCGAGTCGCAGCCGATCACGATCGCGCCCTTGACCTCGGGCTTCGCGGCCACGACGGATGCCTTGGCCTCGGCGAGGGCGAGGGCCAGCTCGGCCGGGGTCGGTGCGTGCGTCGCGTCCTCGTCGACGCCGCTGACGATCACCTCGGGGTCGAGACCGGCCTGGCGGAGGAGGCCGAGCCGGGCGGGGGAGGCGGAGGCGAGGACGAGGCGGCGTCGGGGCTTGGCTGTCATGGGCTCAGGTTAGTCACCCGGAGGTGCGGGGCTCATCTCAGGCCGGCGACGAGCATGGCTATGACCATGGCCAACGCCATGAAGGTGCCGAGCCTGCGCAGCATGTTCTGCATGTCGCGCAATTCTTTGGGGGGCTCGTTCTTGGGGTCGGACCACAGCATGGTCCCAGGGTGCGTGGGGAAGGGGCGCGGGCGCCTGAGTAGCAGTACTCAGGTTTCGCGTCGTTGCAGGCTGCGGACCGTTTGGGCTGGTCGCGCAGTTCCCCGCGCCCCTAGGTGGGTCACCCTCAGCCTGGCCAATACGTGCGGGCCCACGTCCTGGGCCCTGGCTGTGGCAGGCGGTGCGCCGCGATGCGGGCCGGGTCGGACCAGGAGTCCTTGTCCGTGGGGGCGCCGGGCGGGACGGAGGCCGCCGCCGCGGCGCGGGCGCGGACCACCGCCAGGGCGGCGGCCAGCTCCTCGGGGGTCGGGTTGCCCCGTAGGACCTTGATGGTCACAGCGGCTCCTTTACAGGGGGATGTTGCCGTGCTTCTTCGGGGGCAGGGATTCCCGCTTGGTGCGCAGTTGACGCAGGCCGCGCACGATGTGGCGGCGGGTGTCGGACGGCATGACCACGGCGTCGATGTAGCCGCGCTCGGCCGCGATGTAGGGGTTGAGGAGGGTGTCCTCGTACTCCTGGATGAGCCGGGCGCGGGTCGCCTCCCCGTCTCCCGAGTCCTCCGCCTCGGCGATGGTGCGGCGGTGCAGGATGTTGACCGCGCCCTGCGCGCCCATGACGGCGATCTGTGCGGTGGGCCAGGCGAGGTTGAGATCGGCACCGAGGTGCTTGGAGCCCATGACGTCGTAGGCGCCGCCGAACGCCTTGCGGGTGATGACGGTGATCAGCGGGACGGTGGCCTCGGCGTAGGCGTAGATCAGCTTGGCGCCGCGGCGGATGATGCCCTCGTGCTCCTGGCCGACGCCCGGGAGGAACCCGGGGACGTCGACGAAGGTGATGACCGGGACGTTGAAGGCGTCGCAGGTGCGCACGAAGCGGGATGCCTTCTCGGACGCGGCGATGTCGAGACAGCCGGCGAACTGCATCGGCTGGTTGGCGACGATGCCGACGGGGTGGCCCTCGACCCGGCCGAAGCCGGTGATGATGTTCGGCGCGAACAGGGCCTGCGTCTCGAAGAACTCGGCGTCGTCCAGGATGTGCTCGATCACCGTGTGCATGTCGTACGGCTGGTTCGCGCTGTCCGGGACGAGGGTGTCCAGCTCGCGGTCCTCGTCGGACAGGGAGAGGTCCGCCTCCTCCGGGAAGGCCGGGGGCTCGGAGAGGTTGTTCGACGGCAGGTACGACAGCAGCTGCTTGACGTACTCGATGGCGTCCTTCTCGTCGCCCGCCATGTGGTGGGCCACGCCGGAGGCGGTGTTGTGGGTACGGGCGCCGCCCAGCTCCTCGAAGCCGACGTCCTCGCCGGTGACGGTCTTGATGACGTCCGGGCCGGTGATGAACATGTGCGAGGTCTGGTCGACCATGACCGTGAAGTCGGTGATGGCGGGGGAGTAGACCGCGCCGCCCGCGCAGGGACCGACGACCAGGCTGATCTGCGGGATGACGCCGGAGGCATGGGTGTTGCGGCGGAAGATCTCGCCGTACGCGCCGAGGGAGGCCACGCCCTCCTGGATACGGGCGCCGCCGGAGTCGTTGATGCCGATGACCGGGCAGCCGGTCTTCAGGGCGAAGTCCATGACCTTGCAGATCTTCTGCCCGTAGGTCTCGCCGAGGGCGCCGCCGAAGACGGTGAAGTCCTGGGAGAACACGGCGACCGGGCGGCCGTCGACGGTGCCGTAGCCGGTGACGACGCCGTCGCCGTAGGGGCGGTTCTTCTCAAGCCCGAAGTTGGTGGAGCGGTGCCGGGCGAACTCGTCCAGCTCGACGAAGGAGCCCTCGTCGAGGAGCAGGCCGATGCGCTCACGGGCCGTCAACTTGCCCTTCGCGTGCTGCTTCTCGACGGCACGAGCGGAGCCGGCGTGCGTCGCCTCCTCGATTCGGCGCTGGAGATCCGCGAGCTTGCCCGCGGTCGTGTGGATGTCGATCCCTGGGATCTCGTGAACCTCGTGGCGCTCTTCCGGCTCGGACATCGGGACGTTGCTCCCTGCCTGCTCAAAAGGGGGGACGGTTACTCATCCGTAGCGTAGTGGGGTGCCCTTCGATCGGCAGTGCGGCGTTTCCCACACCTAATGTGGCTTGCATGACGCCGCGACATGAAGCAGACGCGAACAGCAACAACCCGTGGTCCGACCTGGACCGTCCGCCCCTCAACGTCACGGCACTGCGCCGGGGTCTGGTGCGGGAGGGGGGCCTGTGGAGCGGGGTGGAGGTGGTCCGCAGCACCGGGTCCACGAACAGCGACCTGGTGGCGCTGGCCACCGCCGGGAAGGCGACCGAGGGGGCGATCCTGATCGCCGAGGAGCAGACGGCGGGCCGGGGGCGCCTGGACCGCCGCTGGACGGCTCCGCCGCGGTCGGGTCTGTTCTTCTCGGTGCTGCTGCGTCCCGCCGAGGTTCCCGTCGAGCGGTGGGGGTGGCTGCCGTTGCTGACCGGCGTGGCGGTGGCGGCGGGGCTGTCGCGGGCGGCGGGGGTCGATACGGCGCTGAAGTGGCCGAACGACCTGCTGGTGACCGTGGGGGGAGAGGAGCGCAAGGCCGGCGGGATCCTCGCGGAGCGTGCCGGGGAGGACGGCGTGGTGATCGGCGTGGGCGTGAATGTCTCGCTGCGCGCGGAGGAGCTGCCGGTGCCCCAGGCGGGGTCGCTGGCGCTGGCCGGGGCGGTGAGCACGGACCGGGATCCGCTGCTGCGGGCGGTGCTGCGGGTGCTGGAGGAGTGGTACGGGCGGTGGCGGGCGGCGGGGGGCGACGCGGGCGCCTGCGGCCTGCAGGAGACGTATGTCGCCGGGTGCGCGACGCTGGGCCGGGTCGTGCGGGCGGAGCTGCCCGGGGGGCGGTCCGTGGTGGGGGAGGCGGTGGCCGTGGACGGGGACGGGCGGCTGGTGCTGGTGAACGAGGCGGGGGTGCGGGAGCCGGTGGGGGCCGGGGACATCGTGCACCTGCGGTTGGCGTGAGCCGGGGGGTGCCCGCAGCCACGTGGCTGCGTGGTCCGACCTGAAAGGGGCGCGGGGATGCGCGACCAGCCGGCGACGGCCCGCAGTCGGAAGGCGAGACGCGCCCTCCCACACAGCTGCGCTCCCCACCCCCCGGCACATAAGGAACCCCGGGTCAGCTCACTTGTCGGCGCAACCTGACGGAGTGAGCTGGCGCACACCTGCCGTAGAGTTGAGGCCGGTCGATACCTGACCGCGGTAGATCGGAAGGGCAGCAGGCGTGACCGTCGACGACACGGGCTCCGGCACGGACGCGCGCGGCCGAGTGGACCCTCCGGCCCCGGACCCCGGCGAGGACCCGCTCGCCCTGCGCCTCGAACAGCTGATCCTGGGCGCCGAGCGCCGCTACACGCCGTTCCAGGCGGCCCGCAGCGCCGGCGTCTCCATGGAACTGGCCTCGCGGTTCTGGCGGGCCATGGGCTTCGCGGACATCGGGCAGGCGAAGGCGCTCACCGAGGCCGACGTGCTGGCCCTGCGCCGTCTCGCCGGCCTGGTCGAGGCGGGGCTGCTGAGCGAGGCCATGGCCGTCCAGGTGGCCCGGTCCACCGGCCAGACCACCGCCCGGCTGGCCGAATGGCAGATCGACTCCTTCCTGGAGGGTCTGACCGAGCCGCCCGAGCCCGGTATGACCCGCACCGAGGTGACGTACCCCATCGTCGAGCTGCTCCTGCCCGAGCTGGAGGAGTTCCTCGTCTACGTCTGGCGCCGCCAGCTCGCCGCGTCGGCCGGCCGGGTGGTGCAGACCGGCGACGACGAGGAGATGGTGGACCGCCGCCTGGCCGTCGGCTTCGCCGACCTTGTCGGCTTCACGCGACTGACCCGCCGCATGGAGGAGGAGGAGCTCGGCGAGCTGGTCGAGGCGTTCGAGACCACCGCCGCCGACCTGGTCGCCGCACACGGCGGCCGGCTCATCAAGACCCTCGGCGACGAGGTGCTCTACGCCGCCGACGACGCGGGCACGGCGGCCGAGATCGGGCTGCGGCTGATCGAGACGATGGCGAACGACGAGACGATGCCGGAGCTGCGCGTCGGCATGGCGTTCGGCACGGTCACCACCCGTATGGGTGATGTCTTCGGTACGACCGTCAACCTGGCCTCCCGGCTCACCTCGATAGCGCCCCGGGACGCCGTCCTCGTCGACAGCGCCCTCGCAGAGGACCTGATCCGCAGCGGCGACGCGCCCGCCTCGGAGGCGGAGGCGGCCGAGGAGGCCGCGGCCGCGGAGAAGGAGGGCGAGGAACCACCGGCGTACCGCTTCGCGCTGCAGCCGATGTGGCAGCGCCCGGTGCGCGGGCTCGGCGTGGTCGAGCCCTGGCTGCTCACCCGCCGCGACGGCACACCCGGCTGACCTGCCGCGCCGCCGCCACGACAGATCCGCTACGACAGGTCCACGCACAGCCCGATGATCGGCAGGCACAGTCCGGGCACCGCCGGTGCCGGGCCGGGCGTGGTGGTGCTCGGCGCGGGTGCGGGCGTGGAGGCGGAGGCGGTGGGGCCGGGCGCGGTGGTCGCGGGCGGTGCGGTGGCTGTGGGGCCGTCGGAAGCGCCGCCCGGTGAGTCCGGTGAGTCCGGTGAGTCCGGTGTGCCGGCGGTGGCACGCGGTTCGGCGGCGTCCGGTGCGCCGGCGGCGCCGGACGCCTTCGGGGTCGTACCCACCACTGCTGGTGGCAGCGGCACCGAGACGGTCGGGGCGGTGCTCGGCCCGCCCATCAGGGACGTGGCCGTGGGGCCGGGGGCGCTTCTCGTCGGGGCGGGGGCGGTGGCCGCGGTGCTGGTCGGGCGGTCCCGGCCGGTGTCGGCGTCCGCCTCCTGGTCCGCGTACGGCCCCGCTTCGGCGGGTCCGGGGCCGCCGACTCCCGCGTCGGGGGTCAGCCGTACGAGGCTCAGGACGCCTGCGGCGAAGGCGAGGCCGCCGGCGGTGAGCAGGAGCTTGCTGGGGCGGGGGCGGCGGTGCCGGCCGCGCCCTCCCCAGAGGCGGTGTTCCTGCGCCGTCTCCTTGTCCGGCTCCGGCTCCGGCTCCGTATTCGTCGGCGTGTTCGCCATCGTGTCCCCTCCCCGATGCGTTCGCGCCCCCGATGCGCCGTGGCGGACGCACGCTATGCGGTCCCGCGCGGGGTGGGGCGGGAGTTCGGAGGGACGTTCACCCGAACGGGCTATCGGGTGGCGTTCCGGGAGCTTCCGGACCAAACGTCTGCTCTTCGGTCGGTGGTCCGGCCCTTTCCCCGGGCGGATCCGGCTGCGATGATCGGGCGGGACCGGAGTTGTTAACCTGCGTTAACCGGAGGGTGTCATGAGCGAGGAGCGGTTCGGGGAGTTCGTCCTGGTGCGGCGGCACGAGGGCGGGCATGTGGCGGAACTCGTCCTCGACCGGCCGAAGGCCATGAACGCCGTGTCGACGGAGATGGCCCGGTCGATCGCCGGCGCCTGTACGGCGCTGGGGGCCGACCGGGACGTACGGGTCGTGGTGCTGACCTCGACGCATGAGCGGGCGTTCTGTGTCGGGGCGGATCTCAAGGAGCGGAACTCCTTCAGCGATGCCGAGCTGGTGCGGCAGCGGCCGGTGGCGCGGGGGGCGTACACCGGGGTGCTGGAGCTGCCGGTGCCGACGGTGGCGGCGGTGCACGGGTTCGCGCTGGGTGGGGGGTTCGAGCTGGCGTTGTCGTGTGACGTGATCGTGGCCGACCGTACGGCGGTGGTGGGATTGCCGGAGGTGTCGGTCGGGGTGATTCCCGGGGGCGGCGGTACGCAGCTGCTGCCCCGGAGGGTGGGGGCGGCGCGTGCGGCGGAGCTGATCTTCTCGGCCCGGCGGGTGGAGGCGGCGGAGGCGCGGGAGCTGGGGCTGGTGGATGTGCTGGTGGAGGAGGGGCGGGACCGGGAGGAGGCGCTGGTGATGGCCTCCCGTATCGCCGGTAACTCGCCGGTGGGGTTGCGGGCGGCGAAGCGGGCGCTTCGGCTCGGGCAGGGGCTGGATCTTCGGGCCGGCCTGGAGGTCGAGGACGCGGCGTGGCGATCGGTGGCGTTCTCGGGGGACCGGGCGGAGGGGGTGGCGGCGTTCAACGAGAAGCGGAAGCCTCAGTGGCCGGGGGAGTGAGCGCGGGTCGGCTGCGGGGGTGGGTGTGCAGCCCGGCGCAGCGGCGGCGACTGCCCGGCTGGCGTGACCTGACCCATCTGGGGGCGCGGGGAACTGCGCGACCAGCCACGGACGGCCCGCACCCGGACGACTGCCGAGCCCCCACCCCCGTCACCCCCCTGCCCCGCCCAAGCGCACCCTTTCCGGCCAAATATCCCTAGCCTGGATGAATGGGTGAGGACAGACGCCTCGCGGCGGTCGTGGCGCTGGCACAGGGCATGGCGGCGGCGCACACCCCCCGTGAGTCCTGGCGCGCCGCAGCACTCGGCGCATGCCGTGCGCTGGCCGGAAGCTTCGCCGCGCTGTCGGTGTGGGAGCGTGAGCTGGGATGCCTGCGCGTCCTCGTGAACGTGGGGGACCGTGCGGCCGACGAGGAGGAGTTCCCGGCGGACGAGGCGTACCCGGTGCACCGGTTCCCCGAGATCACCGAGTTCCTCCATGAGCGCTGGGCGGCAGGCGGTGAGCCCAACGCCTGGGTGGAGACCGCCGAGGGCCCGGATCCGGCCGCCGGTGACCCCGGGTTCTGTCATCAGCGGGTGGCCGCCCTGCGCCGTCGTAACAGAGGATCCTGCGTGGTCGCCCCGGTCGTGCTGAACGGGCGCGCCTGGGGCGAGCTCTATGTGGCCCGCTCCACCGGCGCCCCCGTCTTCGACCGGGCCGACGCCGACTTCGCCACCGTCCTCGCCTCGGTCGTGGCCGCGGGCATCGCGCAGACCGAGCGTCTGGAGGAGGCCCGCCGGCTCGCCTTCACGGACTCCCTCACGGGGCTGGCCAACCGCCGCGCCGTCGACGCCCGCCTGGACGAGGCGGTCGACCGGCACCGCCGCGACGACGCCGTGGTCAGCCTGGTCGTCTGTGACCTGAACGGGCTCAAGCGGGTCAACGACACGCACGGGCACGCCGTCGGCGACCGCCTCCTGGAGCGCTTCGGCTCGGTCCTCTCCCTGTGCGGGGCGATGCTGCCGGGCGCCCTGGCCGCGCGCCTCGGCGGCGACGAGTTCTGTCTGCTGGCCGTCGGCCCGCCCGCCGACGACGTCGTCAAGGTCGCCGACGAGCTGTGCCGCCGCGCCGCCGAACTGGAACTCGGCGACGGGGTGTCCTGCGGGGTCGCCTCGACCGGTGACGCGATCGGGCCCGTGCCTTCGGCCCGGCGGCTGTTCCGGCTGGCCGACGCCGCGCAGTACCGCGCCAAGGCCCAGCGCGCGACGCGGCCCGTGGTGGCCGGCCGGGAGGGCCCGGACGACCCCGTCGTACGCCTCGCCGACGCGGAGCCCTCCGGGGAGGGGGCCGTGGAGCGCCGGCGCTTCCGTGGCCGCCGGCCGTGACCGGGCCCGCGGCGGCGAGTCGGTAAGGGCCGCACCCCCCACCCACTAGTGACATCTTGGAATTCACTGCGTACGCTCCTGAATATGGATATGCACACTGTGGTGGTGGGGACGTCCGGCGTGACCGCGTCCGACGTTCTCGCCGTGGCGCGCGGCGGCGCCCGGGTCGAGCTCTCCGCGGAGGCGGTGGCCGCCCTCGCCGCGGCCCGCGAGATCGTCGACGCGCTGGCGGCCAAGCCCGACCCCGTCTACGGCGTCTCCACCGGGTTCGGCGCCCTCGCCACCCGGCACATCAGCCAGGAACTGCGCACCCAGCTGCAGCGCAACATCGTCCGCTCGCACGCCGCCGGCATGGGCCCGCGGGTCGAGCGGGAGGTCGTACGGGCCCTGATGTTCCTGCGGCTGAAGACGGTCTGCTCGGGACACACCGGTGTCCGCCCCGAGGTCGCGCGGACCATGGCCGACATCCTCAACGCCGGGATCACCCCCGTCGTCCACGAGTACGGCTCCCTCGGCTGCTCCGGCGACCTGGCGCCCCTGTCCCACTGCGCCCTCACCCTCATGGGCGAGGGGGACGCGGAGGGCCCCGACGGCACCGTACGGCCCGCCGCGCAGCTCCTCGCCGAGCACGGCATTGCCCCCGTCGAGCTGCGTGAGAAGGAGGGCCTCGCCCTGCTCAACGGCACCGACGGCATGCTCGGCATGCTGATCATGGCCCTCGCCGACCTGGACACCCTCTACAAGTCCGCCGACGTCACCGCCGCCCTGTCGCTGGAGGCCCTGCTCGGCACGGACCGGGTCCTCGCCCCCGAGCTGCACGCCATCCGCCCGCACCCGGGCCAGGGCGACTCCGCCGCCAACATGCTCGCCGTCCTCAAGGGCTCCGGCCTCACCGGCCACCACCAGGACGACGCGCCGCGCGTCCAGGACGCCTACTCGGTGCGGTGCGCCCCGCAGGTCGCCGGCGCCGGGCGCGACACCATGGCGCACGCGCGGCTGGTCGCCGAGCGTGAGCTGGCCTCGGCGGTCGACAATCCGGTCGTACTCCCCGACGGGCGCGTCGAGTCCAACGGCAACTTCCACGGCGCCCCGGTCGCCTACGTCCTCGACTTCCTCGCCATCGCCGCCGCCGACCTCGCCTCCGTCGCCGAGCGCCGCACCGACCGGCTGCTCGACAAGAACCGCAGCCACGGCCTCCCGCCGTTCCTCGCGGACGACGCCGGTGTCGACTCCGGGCTGATGATCGCCCAGTACACGCAGGCCGCGCTGGTGAGCGAGATGAAGCGGCTCGCCGTACCCGCCTCGGCGGACTCGATCCCGTCCTCCGCCATGCAGGAGGACCACGTCTCCATGGGCTGGTCGGCCGCCCGCAAGCTGCGCACCGCCGTCGACAACCTCACGCGCGTGCTCGCCGTCGAGCTGTACGCCGCCACGCGCGCCGTCCAGCTGCGTGAGGGCCTGACCCCGGCCCCGGCCAGCCAGGCCGTCATCGACGCCGCCCGCGAGGCCGGCGTCCAGGGCCCCGGCCCGGACCGCTTCCTCGCCCCCGACCTCGCGGCGGCGGACGCCTTCCTCCGCGACGGCCGGCTGGTCGAGGCGGCCGAGACGGTCACCGGGCCGCTGCGGTAGGCGCAGAACGCCGAGGAGCCCTGCCGTGGTCGTCACGGCAGGGCTCCATGCGTGAGCGTCCGGGCCTACTTCAGCTTCGCGAGCTGCGCCTGGACCACGGCGGCCGGGACCTCCGCGGCCTTGCCGCCGGCGAGGGAGGTGAAGTCCGCCGTGTAGAAGGTGGCGATGGTGTTGCCCTTGCGTATCACCTCGGTGTTGAAGGTGACCGTGCCCTCGCCCTCCAGGTCGACGTCCTCGGAGAACGCCAGCGACTCGTCGCCGCCGCCGACGCCCTTGATCGGGGCGACCTTGGTGACCTTCGAGTTCTCGCCGTCGGCGGTGACGCCGTACCCGCCGGCGCAGGCCGCGATGCCGTCGGAGACGGCCTTCATGGCCTTCTGGGCGCCGTCGCCCTCGTAGGAGGACAGACCCACGAACGTGATGTTGATCTTGAAGGCGTTCTCGATGTCGGCCTCGCTGACGTCCTCCAGGGACGTGGGCGCGCCCGAGGGCTTCGCGTCCTCCGTCAGGGAGTTGCTGACGTTGGCGTCCGTGTCGCCCGGCGCGAGCCCGCCCGTGGCCCAGGCGAGCGGGTCGCACGCCGGGTTGTCGGTCTTCACGTCGCTCTTGGACTTCGGCAGCAGGTCGTCACCCGAGTCGACCTTGTATCCCGTGACCTCGCCCTGCGTGAGCAGCAGCTTCTCCAGCTCCGCCGACGTCAGCGCCTTCGCGGCGGCCGGTTCCGCCGACGCGGTCGCGGACGCGGAACCCTTGGCCCCGTCTTCCTTCTTCGAGTCGTCGCTCGAACAACCCGTGATGAGCGCGAGCGACAGAGCGCCCACAGCGGCCGTGGCGCACAGCCGCGCCCCCGATGATCTCTTCATGCAAAGGACTATGAAGATCCTGTCAAGGGGGCGTCAAGTCGCGTCAGAAACCGAGGCGTTCCCGGCGAACGGAATAAACCACGAATCCCGCGCCCAGGGCGAGCAGGGTCGTCCCGCCCATCACATAGGGCGTGGTGTCGAAGCTCCCGGTGTCGGCGAGCCGGGTGCCGTCGGTGGCCTCCCCGCTCTCCCCGACAGCCGTGGAGGACACCCGGGCCTGGGTGCTGACCTGGGAGTTCGTGGTCGTGGTGGTGGTCGCGGTGGCGGTGTCGTCCTGGGTCGCGTTGGCCGAGGGGACGAACCACAGGGCGCACAGCAGCGTCCCCGCGGCGGTGGCGGTGAGCAGTGGACGGCGAGCGGATGACACGGAAGATCGATCCCCTTGTGGCGCTGGCGAATTGGCCGTGTGGGCCGATGTTAGTGAAAGCCGCGGGTCACGGGAAAGTCACGGGAGCGATCAGCCTTACGCTCCCGTCATGAGCACTGAAGAGACATCGCGTTTTGTACGGCTTCGGGTGGAACTGGTCCTCGAAGTCGATGACGCGGACGCCCTCACCGAGGCCGCCACGCAGCGCATCTCGGAGGATCCGGAGATGCCGGACGACGAGCGCGGGCACGCGGAGAGCGCTGTGACGGAAGACACCGCGGAGGCGATCGCGTATCTCGTCGATCCTCTGCAACTGGTCAGTGAGGTCCCCGGGATCGAACTCCAGCAGGCGTCCTGGTCCAGCGAGCAGATCGACTACGACCCCGACTCACCCGAGTGGGACCTCGACGAGGATGATGTCGAGGGCGGCACCGGCTGAGCGTCCTGAGGCTGTTTCGTGACCTCGGACGGCAACCGCCGTCCGGGGTTTCGTCGTCTCATGGGAAGCACTGACCGACAATCACACCCTCTCGGCCGCCCGGCCGGACGTGGTGTGCCCCACACATACGAGCTATGTGGAACGGGAGGAACCGGTCGTAGCGTTGACAGCATTGACGGGGACTCTCGGGGTATCGGGATCGGCAACGATGGAGAAGCGTGTGATTGCGAACAGTAGGCGGCGCAGGGGGCTGATGGCCGCGTCCGCACTGCTCGGCGGTGTTCTGGTCCTCTCTGCCTGTTCCGGCGGCGGCGATGCCAACGCCTCGGACAACGGCGGCGACACCTCGCAGGCCAAGGTCGACGAGGCGGCGGCGCAGAAGACCTCCGAGGCGCAGATCGAGATCACGCCGAAGGACGGCTCCGACAACGCCTCCATCAACAACTCCGCCGCCGTCACCGTGACCAAGGGCACGCTCAGCCAGGTCACGATGACCGCCGCCGACGGCACCGCCGTCGAGGGCGAGATGTCCGCCGACAAGACCAGCTGGAAGCCGAGCAAGCAGCTGGAGCGCTCCACCACCTACAAGGTGTCGGCCACCGCCACGGACGCGAACGGCCTGGAGGCCCACGAGAACTCCTCCTTCACCACGGTCTCCCCGGACAACAGCTTCATAGGCAACTTCACCCCGGAGGCCGGTTCCACGGTCGGCGTGGGCATGCCGGTGTCGATCAACTTCAACAAGGCGATCAGCAACAAGGCCGCCGTCCAGAAGGGCGTCACCGTCACCAGCAGCAGCGGCCAGGAGGTCGCCTGCCACTGGTTCAACGACAAGCGCATGGACTGCCGCCCCGAGCAGTACTGGCAGGAGAACTCCACCGTCACCCTCAAGCTGGCGCTGGACGGCGTCGAGGGCGCGAGCGGGGTCTACGGCGTGCAGCAGAAGACGGTCACCTTCAACATCGGCCGCAACCAGATATCGTACGTCGACGCCAAGACCAAGCAGATGAAGGTCACGCAGGACGGCAAGGTCGTCAAGACCATCCCGATCTCCGCCGGCGCGCCCGAGAACAAGACCTACGAAGGCATCATGGTGATGTCCGAGAAGTTCAAGGAGACGCGCATGAACGGCGCGACCGTGGGCTTCACCGACGACGACGGCAAGGGCGAGTACGACATCAAGGACGTGCCGCACGCCATCCGGCTGACCACCTCCGGCACCTTCATCCACGGCAACTACTGGGGTTCCAAGGACATCTTCGGCAATGTGAACACCAGCCACGGCTGCGTGGGCCTGTCGGACACCAAGGGCGCCAACGACACCGGCACGGCGGGCTACTGGTTCTACACCAACTCCATCGTCGGTGACGTGGTGGTCGTCGCCAACACCGGTGACAGGACCGTCTCCCCGGACAACGGCCTCAACGGCTGGAACCTGGACTGGGCCGCCTGGAAGGCCGGTTCGGCCGTCTGACGGCCGACACACGACTGACCGACCGATGCCGCCCCCGGGACCCGGGGGCGGCATCGTCGTTGGGGGAACGGCAGCGTCCGGTGGACCGGGCGTGCTTGCCTGAGCCCATGACGGATCACACGGTCGAATACGTCCGGTACCGCGTTCCCGACGACCGCTCGGCGGACTTCCTGGCCGCCTACACCCGCGCCGCACGCCAACTCGCGGCGTCCCCGCACTGCGTGGACTACGAACTGACCCGCTGCGAGGAGGCCCCGACCACCACATCCTGCGCATCACCTGGACCTCCACCCGCGACCACCTGGAGGGGTTCCGCACGTCGGAACTGTTCCCCGGCTTCCTCGCCGAGGTCCGCCCGTACATCGGGGACATCGAGGAGATGCGCCACTACACGCCGACACGGGTACGGGGCACCGGCGCCGCCGTACCGACCCTGTACGACTGGGCGGGCGGCGCCGAGGCGTTCTCCCGTCTCACCGAGTGCTTCTACGCCAAGGTCGTCAAGGACGACCTGCTCGGCCCGCTCTTCGCCGACCTCGCCCCCGAACACACCGAGCACGTGGCGCAGTGGCTCGCGGAGGTCTTCGGCGGCCCCCAGCGCTACTCCGAGACCCAGGGCGACCACGGCCACATGGTCGCCCAGCACAGGGGCCTCGCCATCACCGAGCCCCAGCGCCGCCGCTGGGTCAACCTCGTCCAGGACGCGGCGGACGAGGCGGGCCTGCCGACCGACGCGGAGTTCCGCTCGGCCTTCCTCGCCTACGTCGAGTGGGGCACCCGGCTCGCGGTGTACTTCTCGGGCCCCGACGCCCGGCCCCCGGCGGACCAGCCGATCCCTCGGTGGACATGGGGGGCGGCGCCGCCGTACCAGGGATGAGCGCGCGGGCGCGGACCGACCCGGGCCGTGGTCGATCCACGCCGACCAGGCCACCACGCCCGACCAGCTCACCGTCCCCGGCCCGCGCCCCGCCCTGTGCCGCATCCCGGTGCCGACACTCGTCCTGCCGCAGCACCCTGATTCGGGGCCGCCCGGCGTCAATCGGGGGCGGCCGGGTCAATCGCGGCACCGTGACCGAGCGGTGGAGCGGCTCACTGGGCGGACGGCGTCTGTGAGCCGGCCCTGGTCGCGTCCGTGCCCCAGCTGGCCAGCAGCCGCAGCGCCTGCGCCGACGGGGAGTCCGGTTCCGCGTGGTAGACGATCAGCGCCTGTTCGCTGTCGGCGGCCAGGCGGAAGCCCTCGAAGTGGAGGGTGAGGTCGCCGACCAGGGGATGACGCAGCTCCTTGACGCCGTGGCTTTTCTCCTTGACGTCGTGGTTCGCCCACAGGCGGCGGAACTCGTCGCTCTTGACGGACAGTTCACCGATGAGCGCGGACAGCCGGGAATCGTCCGGACAGCGGCCGGCGTCCATGCGCAGGCTGCACACGACGTCGATCGCCTTCTGCTCCCAGTCGATGAACAGGTCGCGGTACTCCGGCCGCAGGAACACCAGCCGCGCCCAGTTCCGCTCGCCGGCCGGCAGCTCGCCCCAGTCGCCGAAGAGCGCGGCCGCCATCCGGTTCCAGGCGAGGATCTCCGCGCGCGGCCCCACGATGTACGCCGGGACCCCGTCCATCGCGTCGAGCATGTGCCGCAGCGAGGCCCGCACCACCTGCCGGCCGCGCGTCACCGGCTTCTTCTTGTGCTGCTTCGGCTTGGCCAGATGCGTGAGGTGGGCATGCTCGGCGTCGGTCAGCCGCAGCGCCCGCGCGATGGAGTCCAGCACCTCCGCCGACACGTTCCGCCCGTTGCCCTGCTCCAGGCGCGTGTAGTACGCCACGGACACCCCGGCCAGCTGCGCCAGCTCCTCACGCCGCAGCCCCGGCACCCGGCGGTGCCGGCCGAACACCGGCAGCCCGACGTCCTCCGGCTTCAGCCGGGCCCGCCGGCTGCGCAGGAACTCGCTGAGCTCGGCCCGCCGGTCCAGGGCCGCCTGACCGGTGGTCCCGGCGGGTGCGGTGCTCTGAGCGGCTTCGGGCTGTTCGTCCATACGTCAAGTATTCACGGTCGTACGCACACGATCCTGTCCCCGCCAGTGGTAGGCACAGCGGACGTACGTAGAACAGGTGTCTGGGTGGGCTCCGGCCGCTCCGGCAGGCTGGACGCCGTGCCCGGCCAGAAGGCAAGCCGGGCGTACGAACCCGCTAGGAGATCCCTGCATGACCACTGTTGCCGCCGCATACGCCGCGCCCGCCGCGAAGGCGCCGCTCGAGCGCACCACCATCGAGCGCCGCCCCGTCGGCGAGCACGACATCCTCATCGAGATCAAGTTCGCCGGAATCTGCCACTCCGACATCCATCAGGTCCGCGAGGGCTGGGGAGAGGCGATCTTCCCGATGGTCCCCGGTCACGAGATCGCGGGCATCGTCACCGAGGTCGGCCCCGGCGTCACCAAGTACACGGTCGGCGACCGGGTGGGCGTCGGCTGCTTCGTCGACTCCTGCCGCGAGTGCGAATACTGCCGGCAGGGCCTGGAGCAGTTCTGCGCGCGGGGCGGCACCCCCACCTACAACGGCCTCGACAAGAACGGCGAGCCCACCTACGGCGGCTACTCCACCCACCTCGTCGTCGACGAGAACTACGCCGTCCGCATCCCCGACAGCCTCTCCCTGGACGAGGCCGCACCGCTGCTGTGCGCCGGCATCACCACGTACTCCCCGCTCAGGCACTGGAACGCCGGCCCCGGCAAGAAGGTCGCCGTGCTCGGCATGGGCGGCCTCGGCCACATGGGCGTCAAGATCGCGCACGCGCTCGGCGCCGAGGTCACCGTCCTGTCCCAGTCGCTCCGCAAGAAGGACGACGGCCTGAAGCTGGGCGCCGAACACTACTACGCCACCAACGACCCCAGGACCTTCGAGGAGCTGGCCGGCACCTTCGACCTCATCCTCTCCACCGTCTCCGCCCCCCTCGACTTCGGCGCCTACCTGGCCCTGCTGAAGACGGACGGCGCCCTGGTCAACGTAGGCGCTCCCGAGGAGCCCGTCTCCCTCAACCTCTTCTCCCTCATCGGCGGCCGCAAGACCCTCGCCGGCTCGATGATCGGCGGCATCGCCGAGACCCAGGAGATGCTCGACTTCTGCGCGGAGCACAGCCTCGGCGCCGAGATCGAGGTGATCCGCGCGGACCAGATCAACGAGGCGTACGAGCGGGTGCTGGCCAGCGACGTCCGCTACCGGTTCGTGATCGACACGGCGACGATCTGAGCCGGGCCGGCGCGGCCCGGCCGCCTTCTCCGTATGACGCCGAGCCGCGACCTCTGCCTCCCTGAGCCGTACGGCACGGCTCGCTCGTTCCCCTCCCCCGATGCCCACCGCTCACAGACCGCACGGATGACCGGACAGCCAGTCCGCGTGCCGGTCGCGCAGTTCGTCCCGTTCGGCGGGCGTCGCGAGGATGACGTCGGCGCCGCCGTCGTAGGGATGGTGGATCCGTCGCAGCTCCGTGTCCGTGATGAACACCTCGACGAGTGCGTCGTCGGCGACGGCCCGCAGCAGCCCATCGGCACAACCGGGCCGCCATGGACGCCGATCCGCGTACAGACGCGTGTAGACGTGGAACTCCGGATCGGGGTCCTCGTCGTCCAACTCGGTCCACCAGCACACGCCGTCGGGATGCAGCTCCCGCCGAGGCGTCGGGAAACCGGCGGGACCCGTAGGCGTGTACGACCAGTCCATGGTCACGACGAACACGTCCATCCCGCCGAACAGCTCATCCAGAACCGAGTTGTAGCGATCCAGCACGACCGCGTACTCGTCCTCGGACTCCGGATACCGCTTCGACTCGGGCAGACTGTGAAACCGCACCCACCGATCCGCATACACCCCGCGAAACGCATGGGCGACAGGTGCCCCCGCCGACCGTCGCTCCCGCCACAACGCCTCGAGCCGCGCGGGATCGACACTCTCCCGCGCCGATTGCCGTTCGTCATTCACGGCATCCATTGTTCAGGACGTCGTCGCCGGTACCGGCTCCGGCCCGCCCATGTCGATCCGGAACGGCGGGTACTCATCGGTCATCAACGCGGCATAGGCGGTGACCCGGGCGGTCCAGCGCACGAGACCGAGCAGGAAATCGAAGAGACGACCCGGATAACGGGCCCTGAACGCCAGGATGATCACGGCGACCAGCGAAAGATAGGGAATGAGACCGCTGTAACGCCAGCTGTCGTCATTGCCCCAGCCGCCGACGAGAATCCCGACGACGATGTACTGCGGGATCGCCAGCAGCCACCACTTCACCAGGACGAGACCGCGGGAGAGGCGTTCGGGATAAACGACGTCGAAGCGTGCCGGGTAATCCGGCACGTCCCTGAGGGTGAACGGCGGGTACTGGTCCGTGCCGAGCGCCGTATGGGCGTAGTAGCCGACACGCCAGTTCCAGCGCAGCACGCCGACGTTGAAGTCGAACAGAGACCGCGGATACCGGCCGGTGATCAGGATGGCGAAGAACGCGACGACGGTCACCAGCACGAAGGCGATCCACAGGAAGAACAACACGATGTAGTGCGGAATGGCGAGAAACCACTTCACCAGCCACATCCATCGGGACAGTCGAGGATCCAGAGACGCCTCGATACGCACGGGAGAGGCGGTGACGGGAATCATGAGGGCACAGCTCCTTTCGAGCGTGCTGCTCGGTAGGCGCCCGGCCGAGGGTTCGCCGATTTCGAACCCACACTGGCATCCGGGGTCATAGCCCGCGACCCGTCACCGCCTTTCGTGTGACCCCTGCCCCACACAGCCGCAGCCGCAGCCTGCTGACACCCTGCCCGCAATGTGGTCGTGGCCTCGGGGGGAAAGGGGCTCAGCCGTCTGCCTTGGCGACGCCGATCGGGCAGGACACGCCCGTCCCGCCCAGCCCGCAGTAGCCCGCTGGGTTCTTGTCGAGGTACTGCTGGTGGTATGCCTCGGCCGGGTAGAAGGGGCGGTTCTCGGCCGGGAGGATTTCTGTGGTGATCGTGCCGTAGCCGGAGGCGGTGAGGACCTTTTGGTAGGCGGCGCGGGAGGATTCGGCTGTTGCTGTCTGGTCGGGGGTGTGGGGGTAGAGGGCCGAGCGGTACTGGGTGCCCACGTCGTTGCCCTGGCGGAAGCCCTGGGTGGGGTCGTGGGACTCCCAGAAGGTCTTCAGGAGGCGGTCGTAGGAGATGAGGCTGGGGTCGAAGACGACTCGGACGACCTCCGTGTGTCCGGTCAGGCCCGAGCAGACCTCCTCGTAGGTGGGGTTCTCGGTGTGACCGCCCTGGTAGCCGACCAGGGTCGTCCACACGCCTGCCGGCAGCTGCCAGAACTTGCGTTCCGCGCCCCAGAAGCAGCCCAGCCCGAAGTCCGCGATCTCCAGGCCCTCGGGGTAGGGGCCGAGCAGCGGGTTGCCCAGGACGGTGTGGCGGTCGGGGACGGAGAACGCCGGCTCCGGGCGGCCGCGCAGAGCCTGCTCGGGGGTGGGGAGCTGTGGCGTACGGCCGAAGAGCATCGGTTCTCCCTGTTCCTGTTCGTGGTTCGTCTCGGTCGGTTCGGGCTTCGGTGACAACGCCTGTCCGCCCGCCCGCATTCCAGCCCGCAATCCTGGTCCCGCGGGCCACGGCCGGCCCTCAGTTGTGCAGGGTCGCCGGGCTGCCGCCGTTCGCCTCGTAGCCCGCCACCGCCAGCGCGCGGAACACCGCGAACTCCGCGGCCGGTTCGGCGGTGAGGGTCCAGGGCAGGGCGCCGACGTGCCCGTCGACGTGTATCAGCTGCTGCATGGCCTCCGCCCAGCGTTCCGCGCGGACGAGGAAGAACACCAGCAGATGGCGGACGTGCGCGGTCATCGGGTCGTCGGGGCGGGCCGAGTGGACCGCGTGCAGGGCGCCGTGCATCGCACGCGTGACGGTCTCGCTCTGGTAGAAGCCCCGGACCAGGTTCACCTCGGGCAGGTGCTCGAAGACCGCGAACAGCGGCAGCGCCGCGAGCAGCGAGCCCCGCGGCGCCCGGGCCGCCGCGCTCTCCGCGAACTCGTACGCCAGCTCACGCGAGCCGTGCCACTTCTCGCACCAGTAGTGCAGAGCCGCCAGATGGGCGCCCATGTGATGCGGGGCCCGGTCCAGGATCTTCAGCCAGAGCTGCTCGAACTCGGGGTGGGAGTAGCCGAGGCCGCGGGCCACCGACAGCTCGATGATGTAAGGGATCGGGTCACCGGGGGACAGCAGCGCCGCCTGCCCGCAGGCATCCTTCGCCTCCTCCATGATGATCCGGAACTCGTCCGTGCCCGGAGTCGACGTCCGCCACGCCTGCTGCACCAGGAACTCGGCGTGCACGGCCGCGCCCCCGGCGTCCTTGGGCGCCTCGGCCCGCCACACCCGCAGCCACTGCCCGCCCGGGCTCTCGCTGACCCCGCCGGGCCGCTGCTGCAGCTCCAGCGCGGCCGCGCCCGCGAACGCCTGCACACGCTGCCAGCGCTGCTCGCCCTCCGTCTCCGTGCCGGCCAGCAGCTGCTGGGCCGCGCGGTGGTCCTGGGTGCGCTGGACCACGCCCAGGACGTCCAGCAGATCCTGGTCGGGGCCGGGCATGCGGATGTCCAGCTCCTCCTCGCGGACGAAGCCGTAGTTCGCCGGGTCCGCCGCGTCCGGGTGGTCGGGCGAGACCAGGCCGACGGCGTTGCGCCTGCGTCGAAGGATGGGAAGCATCACAAAGATGATCATGAGCGTCGCCATCAGGCCCCAGAGAATCTCCATGTCTCAAGCGAACCAGACCACGCCGACAATTGGCCAACCCCGGTCCGGCTGCCTGTGGAAAACTCCGGCGCGACGCCGCGCGGGCCCGGCGTGAGGCCGTACGGGCGCGGCGCGTTCCCCGGCGCACTACGCTCGGTGTCCATGAGTGACAGGCACATCAGTCAGCATTTCGAGACCCTCGCGATCCACGCGGGCAACACCGCCGATCCCCTCACCGGCGCGGTCGTCCCGCCGATCTACCAGGTCTCGACCTACAAGCAGGACGGCGTCGGCGGTCTGCGCGGCGGCTACGAGTACAGCCGCAGCGCCAACCCGACCAGGACCGCCCTGGAGGAGAACCTCGCGGCCCTGGAGGGCGGCCGCCGGGGTCTCGCGTTCGCTTCCGGACTGGCGGCCGAGGACTGCCTGTTGCGTACGCTGCTCAGCCCCGGTGACCACGTGGTCATCCCGAACGACGCGTACGGCGGTACGTTCCGCCTGTTCGCGAAGGTCGTCGCCCGCTGGGGCGTGGAGTGGTCGGTCGCCGACACCAGCGACCCGGCCGCCGTACGGGCCGCGATCACCCCGAAGACCAAGGTCGTGTGGGTGGAGACGCCCTCCAACCCGCTGCTCGGCATCACCGACATCGCCGCCGTCGCCCAGATCGCCCGGGACGCCGGTGCGAAGCTCGTCGTCGACAACACCTTCGCCACGCCGTACCTGCAGCAGCCGCTGTCCCTCGGCGCGGACGTCGTCGTGCACTCGCTGACCAAGTACATGGGCGGCCACTCCGACGTCGTCGGCGGCGCGCTGATCACCGGCGACGAGGCGCTGGGCGAGGAACTGGCGTTCCACCAGAACGCGATGGGCGCGGTCGCCGGGCCCTTCGACTCCTGGCTGGTGCTGCGCGGCACCAAGACCCTGTCGGTGCGCATGGACCGGCACAGCGAGAACGCCACCAAGGTGGCCGACATGCTCACCCGGCACGCGCGCGTGACGCGTGTCCTCTACCCCGGCCTGCCGGACCACCCGGGCCACGAGGTCGCCGCCAAGCAGATGCGGGCGTTCGGCGGCATGGTGTCCTTCCAGGTCGCGGGCGGCGAGGAGGCGGCCGTCGAGGTCTGCAACCGCGCCAAGGTCTTCACCCTGGGCGAGTCCCTGGGCGGCGTCGAGTCCCTCATCGAGCACCCGGGCCGCATGACCCACGCCTCCGCCGCCGGCTCGGCCCTGGAGGTCCCGTCCGACCTGGTCCGCCTCTCCGTCGGCATCGAGAACGTCGACGACCTCCTGGCGGACCTCCAGCAGGCGCTCGGCTAGGCCCCGCCGCCCGCCGGACCGGCCCGGTCGCCTGAGGAGGCGGCCGGGCGGATCGAGGGCCCGGTCCATGGCGTCGGTCCGCTCACCAGCTGGTCAGGGGTGGTGTCGTGTCCGACGGGGGCTTCTCCCAGGGGCGGGCGGTGAGGGACCAGACGGTGAAGGCCACGACCGCCGCGCACACGGCCAGCCACAGCAGGCGCCGGGCCAGTCGCCGGCGGCGGAGGCGGCGGGAGCCGAGGCGTACGACATCGGCGTACATCTCGGGCGGTATGCGGGGCGGCGGGCCCTCGCCCTCAAGGAGGCGCCGTACGGCGGCCTCGCGCTGCGGACGGTTCATCGGCGCCGCCGCCTTCGCGGTGGCGTCATGACGGGGCCACCTTCGCGCTGGTCACGGGCGGTGCCGGGGCGCGCGGAGGGGCCAGCAGGGTGGTCGTGGCGCGTTCGCAGAGCGTGTGGACGCGTTCCGCGGTCAGGCCCAGCAGGGCGCCCACCTGCTCCTCGGCGATGCCCTCGTACCACCGCAGGACCAGGAGCAGCCGCTCCCACGGGGTGAGCGGCGCCAGTGGGCTGTCGGGGTGCGGGCGGGCGCGGCCGGGGCCGCCGTACTGGTGCCAGGCCGCGTGCGCGAAGCGGACGGCCAGATACCGGCGGGTGCTGTCGTAAGGGTCCTCACCGCCCAGTTGGTCCCAGCACGCGTACGTGTGCGCCAGTGCCAGCGTCAGCAGGCGGCGCGCGCGGGGGTTGACGGCCGGGGTCTCGCCGGTGAGCAGCGTGGCCGTGTGCAGCAGCCGACCCCCGGCTCCCGCGACGAACGCCTGGAACTCGCGGGCCCGGCGCGCGTCCTGTACCTCTCGCCTCTCCCGCACCGCGCCTCCCCCGACGCCGACCCGCGCACCCGGACCCACCGGCTCGTCCGGTCTCATCTGAGGCCAGCCGCGGCGCTGCGGTCAAGAGGCGCGCACCGGGCTGTGACACCGGCACGCGCGCGGGTGCGCGGGGCATCCCGGGCTTCGTGGCCGGTATCTGCCCGGTGACGCCCGCGCGCGGGTGCCCGTACGTCGCCCCTGGGGCCCGCGGCTACGACGTCGTAATACCCGCACGTGTGCGGGTGCCCGGACCAGAAGGAGATCTCGGCCGGCGTGGGCGGGCCGGTCCTGGTCGCGGCGGGCGCCTGCGCGCAGCGGTGGTCGATGCCCTACGCGCCACCCGCACCCGTGCCCCCTGTTCGCGCGCCCGCGCGCACCCCCGCATCGGCCGGGCTCCTCAGCACCGGCGCTCACGCGCGCGTGCGGGTCGCCGCCAAGAGTCAGGACGCCTCGGCCGGTGACGCCTCCGGGCCCGGAAGCCCGTGCGCCGCCATCCTGGCCGAGAGCGCGCCATTGAAGCGCGTGAGGAGCGCGCAGAACGCCTCGCGCTCCTCCTGGGCCCAGTCGTGGGTCAACTCGGCCATCAACTGGCGCCGGGAGGAGCGCACTTCCTCCAGCCGCGACTGCCCGCGCGGCGACAGTTGGAGCACCACCGCGCGCCCGTCCTCGGGGTGCGAGGTGCGCTTGACGAGGCCGGTCTCGACCAGCGGGGCGACCTGCCGGGTGACCGTCGAGGAGTCGATGCCCATGCTCGCCGCCAGCGCCTTGACACCCATCGGGCCTTCTTTGTCGAGGCGGTTGAGCAGCAGATACGCGGCGCGATCCATGGAGTTGCGCAGCTGCCCGACCCCGCCGAGACGGGTCTGTTCGGCACGGCGGGCGAAGAGTGCGACCTCGTGCTGCAGCGTGTCGAGAAGACCGGTGTCACCGACGGTCGTCATGTCCGTCGTCATGTCCATCGACATCTCAGGCGTTGTGGGCATGGCCGGGGGCTCACTTCATCAGGGGTCCTGGGTTGGGGAAACAGGTTACGCGGCCCGAAGCCGCCCCGTACCTGCCCCGCGCAAACCGGTCTCACCGGTTGGTCACAGCGGCCCTTCCGGCCTGTGAACTGCGATGCTGGAGTCATGAGCTACACCACGGCTGACTCCTTGCGGCCCGTGACCCTCGACGATGTGCGGGGCGCCCAGAAGATGCTGTCGGGCGTGGCGCGGATGACCGCGATGGAGGGCAGCAGGTACCTGTCCCAGCTCGTCGGGGAACCGGTGCACCTCAAGTGCGAGAACCTCCAGCGGACCGGCTCCTTCAAGCTGCGCGGCGCGTACGTCCGGATCGCCGGGCTGCTCCCTGAGGAGCGGGCCGCCGGGGTCGTCGCGGCGAGCGCGGGCAACCACGCGCAGGGTGTGGCGCTGGCGTCGTCGCTGCTGGGTGTGGCGTCGACGGTGTTCATGCCGAAGGGCGCCCCGCTGCCGAAGATCAGCGCCACCCGGGACTACGGCGCCGAGGTGCGCCTGCACGGGCAGGTGGTCGACGAGACGCTGGCCGCCGCGCAGGAGTACGCGGCGCAGACCGGCGCGGTGTTCATCCACCCCTTCGACCACGCGGACATCATCGCCGGTCAGGGCACGGTGGGCCTGGAGATCCTGGAGCAGTGCCCGGAGGTGCGCACCGTCGTCGTGGGGATCGGCGGCGGGGGACTGGCGGCGGGCGTCGCGGTGGCGGTGAAGTCGCTGCGGCCGGACGTACGGATCGTCGGCGTGCAGGCGGAGGGCGCGGCGGCGTACCCGCCCTCGCTGACGGCCGGGCACCCGGTGGCGCTCGGCAACCCGGTGACGATGGCCGACGGCATCAGGGTGGGCCGGCCTGGCGACGTGCCGTTCGCGCTGGTCCGTGACCTGGTGGACGAGGTGCGTACGGTGACGGAGGACGAGCTGTCCACCGCGCTGCTGCTGTGCCTGGAGCGGGCCAAGCTGGTCGTCGAACCGGCCGGCGCGAGCCCGGTCGCGGCGCTGCTGCACGAGCCGGGCGCCTTCGAGGGACCGGTCGTCGCGGTGCTGTCCGGCGGCAACGTCGACCCGCTGCTGCTCCAGCGCGTCCTGCGGCACGGCATGGCCGCGCAGGGCCGCTACCTGGCCGTACGCGTCCGGCTGACGGACCGGCCGGGCGCCCTCGCGGCACTGCTCGGGGTGCTGTCAGTGGCCGACGCCAATGTCCTCGACGTGAGCCATGTACGGACCGACCCGCGGCTCGGGCTCACGGAGGTGGAGGTGGAGCTCCACCTGGAGACGAAGGGCCCGGCGCACTGCGCCGAGGTCGGTCAGGCGCTGCGCGACGCGGGCCACACCGTGCTCGACTGACACGTCCCCCACCTTGCTCACCCGTTCGAGTTCACCTACGACAATCGCATTGAGACTCGCGATACATCGCGTTATGGTCTAGGGCGTATCGCCAGACGTATCCCCGACGACGTGGAGAACTCTTATGCCAGGCGCCATCCATGCCGAAGGTCTCGTCAAGATCTTCGGAGACGTCAAGGCTCTGGACGGCGTCGACCTCGACGTCCCGGAAGGCACGGTCCTGGGCCTGCTCGGACCCAACGGCGCGGGCAAGACCACCACGGTCCGCTGCCTGACGACCCTGCTGCGCCCCGACAGCGGCAAGGCGGTCGTCGCCGGCGTCGACGTGCTCAGGCACCCCGACGCCGTGCGCCGTTCGATCGGCCTGTCCGGCCAGTTCGCGGCGGTCGACGAATACCTCACCGGCCGCGAGAACCTGTACATGGTCGGCCGGCTCTACCAGATGAAGGCGAAGGCGGCCAAGGCCCGCGCCGACGAGCTGCTGGAGCAGTTCGACCTCGCCGACGCCGCCGACCGCCCCACCAAGACCTACTCCGGCGGTATGCGCCGCCGCCTCGACCTCGCGGCGGCCCTGGTGGTCTCCCCGCCCGTGATGTTCATGGACGAGCCGACCACCGGCCTGGACCCGCGCAACCGCCAGCTGCTGTGGGAGGTCATCAAGGAACTGGTCTCCGGCGGTACGACACTGCTGCTGACCACGCAGTACCTGGAGGAGGCCGACCACCTCGCCCACGACATCGCCGTGGTCGACCACGGCCGTGTCATCGCCCAGGGCACCTCCGACCAGCTCAAGGCCCGCACCGGCGGGGAGCGCGTCGAGGTCGTGGTGCACGAGCGCGCGGACATACCCGCCGCCTCCGAGGTGCTCAGCGGCTTCGGCAAGGGCGACACGACGGTCGATGAGCACATGCGCAAGCTCACCGTCCCGGTGACCGGAGGCGCCAAGCTCCTCGCCGAGGTCATCCGCGACCTGGACGCCCGCGCCATCGAGATCGACGACATCGGCCTGCGCCGCCCCACCCTCGACGACGTGTTCCTCTCCCTGACGGGACACACCGCCGAGGCGAAGGACGAGGGGACGAAGGACGAGGAGACGGAGAAGGAGACCGCCCGATGAGCGCTGTGAGCGATTCCCTGGTCGTCACCCGCCGGAATCTGATCCGCATGAGCCGGATTCCCGAGATGGTGATCTTCGGGCTGGTGCAGCCCATCATGTTCGTCGTGCTGTTCACCTACGTGTTCGGCGGCTCGATCCAGGTCGGCTCGTCCAGTTCCACCCAGGCGTACCGTGAGTTCCTGATGGCCGGCATCTTCGCCCAGACCGTCACGTTCGCCACCGCCGGAGCGGGCGCCGGCATCGCCGACGACATGCACAAGGGCCTCATCGACCGCTTCCGCTCCCTGCCGATGACACGCGGAGCCGTGCTGACCGGCCGCACCCTCGCGGACTCGGTGCAGACCGCGCTCACGCTCGTGGTCCTGGCGGTCGTCGCCCTGCTCGTCGGCTGGCGCACCCATGAGAACTTCGGCAAGGTGCTCGCGGGGTTCGGCCTGCTCCTGCTGCTCGGGTACGCGTTCTCGTGGATCGGCGCGCTCATCGGCCTGTCCGTGCGCACCCCCGAAGCGGCGACCTCCGGCGGTCTGATCTGGCTGTTCCCGCTGACGTTCATATCGAACGCCTTCGTGGACGCCAACCGGCTGCCGACCTTCCTGCGGCACATCGCGGAGTGGAACCCATTCAGCGCCACCGTCCAGGCGTGCCGCGAGCTGTTCGGGAACCTTCCCCCGGGCTTCCAGACGCCCGACGCCTGGCCCATGCAGCACCCGGTCTGGGCCTCGTTGATCTGGTCGGTCCTGATCATCGCCGTGTTCCGGACCCTGGCGGTACGGAAGTACCGCTCGGCGGCGGCATGACAGCGCCCCCGGCGGCAGGCATCGGCGCCGGGGGCGTGTGAAGGAGGAAGGGGGCGGTCAGCCGTTGTACGGCTCGGCCTTGAGGATGCGGACGGACGCCTTCTTGCCGTTCGGCAGCTCGTACTCCGCGTCCTCGCCGACCTTGTGGCCGATCACGCCGGAGCCCAGCGGGGACTGCGGCGAGTAGGTCTCGACGTCGGAGCTCGCGTACTCGCGGGAGGCCAGCAGGAAGGTCAGCGTGTCGTCCTCGTCGCCGTCGAAGGCGATCGTCACGACCATGCCGGGCGCCACCGCACCGTCCGCCGAGGCCGGAGCCTCGCCGACCTTGGCGTTCTCCAGCAGCTGGGTGAGCTGGCGCACTCGGAGTTCCTGCTTGCCCTGCTCCTCCTTGGCCGCGTGGTACCCGCCGTTCTCGCGCAGGTCGCCCTCCTCGCGCGCGGCCGCGATCTTGGCGGCGATCTCCGTGCGCGCAGGACCAGACAGGTACTCCAGCTCGGCCCTGAGCTGGTTGTACGCCTCCTGGGTCAGCCAGGTGACGTTCTCGCTGGTCTGGGTCACAGGTGCTCCTCGTCGGTACTGGGAATACAAAGCATCGCCCTACCCAGAAGCATGTACCTCCACGGGAGGGCGAAACCACGAGCCTAACAATTCAGTGGCGAAAGGGGGAGGACATAAGCCATCAGAATCGCGTCAACGCAGGTCAGAGCCTACGTATTCCGGGCGATGCGGCGACGCGGCGATGCCCCGGCCGGCGGCAGACACCTCAGTCCGCGTGGCAGCCGACCAGCTCCGCCGTCGTGCCCTTCGCCGTCGTACGCAGGGTGACCACCTGGTCGATGCGCGTGTCCGGGCCCGAGAAGCGGAAGTCGGCCCGGCCGACCTCGGCGCCGTCCCCGGCCTGGGAGCGGATCGTGCAGTAGCCGCTGCTGCCGGCGTCCTTGTGGACCTCCAGGTGCACCTTGACGGCGTCGTCCGTCGCCTGGAAGGTGATGACCTGGGCGCTGATCTCGTTCCGGCCGACGTAGTGGTAGGCGAAGTAGCCCACCAGGACCAGCAGGACCGTGCCGCACACTCCCGCCGCGATCCTGAGTCTGCGGTCGGCGCGCTCGTCCGAGGAACGGCCGTAGCGGCCCTCGGGCGCTCGCGGGCTCGCCGTCGTACTCATGATCGTCCTCTCGGCAAGGGCATCGGCGGGGCGGCGACGGTCCGAAAGCCGTCCGTGGTACCCGGTCCAGGAATTTTTCGCCCCCCGATTCCGTCACTATAGAAGCCGCCGTTAGCCCCCTTAGACGCGGGGCGCCGACACTTGAGGATTGAGTCTTGACTGACCAGCTGCGACTGATGGCCGTCCACGCCCACCCCGACGACGAGTCGAGCAAGGGCGCGGCCACCATGGCGAAGTACGTGTCCGAGGGGGTGGACGTGCTGGTCGTGACCTGCACGGGCGGGGAGCGCGGCTCCATCCTCAATCCGAAGCTGCAGGGCGACAAGTACATCGAGGAGCACATCCACGAGGTACGCAAGAAGGAGATGGACGAGGCCCGCGAGATCCTCGGCATCAAGCAGGAGTGGCTCGGCTTCGTCGACTCCGGCCTCCCCGAGGGCGACCCGCTGCCGCCGCTGCCCGACGGCTGCTTCGCCCTGGAGGACGTCGACAAGGCGGCCGGTGAGCTGGTGCGGAAGATCCGCGCCTTCCGTCCCCAGGTGATCACCACCTACGACGAGAACGGCGGCTACCCGCACCCCGACCACATCATGACCCACAAGATCTCGATGGTGGCCTTCGAGGGCGCGGCGGACACCGAGAAGTACCCGGAGGACGAGTTCGGGCCCGCCTACCAGCCGCTCAAGATCTACTACAACCAGGGCTTCAACCGTCCCCGCACCGAGGCGCTGCACCAGGCGATGCTCGACCGCGGCCTGGAGTCGCCGTACGGCGAGTGGCTCAAGCGCTGGGACGAGTTCGGTATGAAGCAGCGCACCCTCACCTCGCACATCCCGTGCGCGGACTTCTTCGAGATCCGCGACAAGGCGCTGATCGCCCACGCCACGCAGATCGACCCCGACGGGGGCTGGTTCACGGTGCCGATGGAGATCCAGAAGGAGGTCTGGCCGACGGAGGAGTACGAGCTGGCGAAGTCGCTCGTGGACACCTCCCTCCCCGAGGACGACCTCTTCGCGGGCATCCGGGACAATGCCTGACATGAGCGCAAGCGTGAGTGTGGCAGCGGCCCACCTCGTCCCCCTCGCCAAAGAGATCGACGAGAACAAGGTCACCCCCGGTGTCCTCGGGTTCATCGTCTTCGCGGTGATGGCGTTGGCGGTGTGGGGGCTGATGAAGTCCATGAACCGGCACATGGGACGGGTCGACTTCAAGGAGGCCCCGGCCCCCTCCGGGGAGGGAGCCCCGGAAGGGGCCGGGGAGAAGCCGCAGAAGGGCTGAGCCACCGAGCGGTCAGCGCGGCGGCAGCTCCACCCCCATCACCTCCCGGGCGTGTCTGCCCGGGATCACGCCCAGGCGCCAGCCCTGCCAGCCGGACTCCAGGGTCACACCGCGCTCCAGCAGGAGCCGGTAGGCGCCGAGGCAGTCGGTGAGCTTGGCGTCCCGCAGGGGGTGGGGCGCGTCGGCCAGCTGGGCGAGTTCCTGCTGGGCGACGGCCGTACCGACCTCCACCCCGCCGGGGGAGGCGTACGGCAGCAGGGTGCAGCGCAGGAAGCGGGCCCAGTCCTCGCCACGCCGGTCGCCGTACGACGCGAACAGTCCCGCCGCCTCGTCGCACAGGGCCAGCGCCTGCGGCGTACGCGCGTTGCCCGCGTCGACGACGGCCAGCTCCAGGCACGTCCACGCCTCGCCGTGGGCGACGCCGATGCGCTGGAAGTCGGCGCGCGCGTCGACCAGCAGCTGCCGGGCGAAGCCCGAGTTGCGCAGCGAGCCGGTCTGGGCGGCCCGCTGGTCGCGGGTGACCCGGGCCGAGTGGTGACGGGCGCAGGCCAGGCCGTAGACGTCCCGCATCCGGGAGAAGAGGGAGCGGGAGCGCTCCAGCTCACGCACCGCCTGGTCCAGGTCGCCCGTCTCCTCCAGGGCCAGACCCAGGTAGTACACCGTCCATGCCTCGCCGCGCGCGTCCTCGTTGTCGCGGTGCCGGGCGGCCGCCCGCCGCAGCCCGTCCACCGCCGGCGCCGGGTCGCCCCCGACCAGCCGGGCCCGCGCCAGCTGGGTCAGCGCCCATGCCTCGCCGCGCGCGTCCCGCGTCCGGCCGTACAGCTCCAGGGCCCGGCGCAGGTCCGTCTCCGCCTCCGGCACCTCCCCGCGCCGCAGGCGCAGCTGGCCGAGCTGGAAGTGCGCCCATGCCTCGCCGTGCACGGAGCCGCCCTCGCGGTGCAGTACCAGCGACTGCTCCAGCAGCTCCAGGGCCTCCGCCAGCCGGGCCCGGTCCCGCTGCACCGCCGCCAGCGCGTGCATCGTCCAGGCACGGTCGGTGGCCAGCTCGGGGGCCGCCTGAAGGTCGAGCGCCTCACGCAGCTTGGCGGCCGCCTCGGTCAGCTGGCCCTGGTGGTGCAGGGTGATGCCCAGCGAGCACAGCGCGCGGGCCGCGCCGGCGTCGTGATGCGCCTGGAAATAGAGGTCGACGACCGAGGTCAGCGTGGTGCGGGCCTTGTCCAGCTCGCCCAGCTGACGGGCCGCGATACCGGTGCGCCACTGCACCGAGCGGACCAGCAGCCCCTGGTCGACGGACTGTGCCAGCTCGCTGATCTCACCCAGTCGGTAGAGGTCGCCGCGCAGCAGGCAGTAGTCGCACAGGGCGCCCAGTAGCGACAGTACGGCCGCCTGGTTGACGCCCTCCGTGTGCCGCAGGGCCGCCGTGATGAAGCTCGACTCGTCGTCCAGCCAGCGCAGCGCCTCGTCGAGCGAGGTGAAGCCGTGCGGGGTGAAACGGTCCGAGCGCGTCGACATGTTGCCGTCGACCAGGCGCAGCACCGAGTCGGCCAGCTCGGCGTAGCTCACGATGAGGCGTTCCTGCGCGGCGGTCAGCTCGGCCGGCTCCTCCTCGTCCGCGAGCCGGGCCGCGGCGAAGGAACGGACCAGGTCGTGCAGCCGGTAGCGGTCGCCGCGCACCTGGTCGACGAGGCCCGCCCGGGCGAGCGCCACCAGATGGCGGTGCGCCTCCGCGCGGTCGGTGGCCAGCAGCGCGGCCGCGGCCGCAGCGCCCAGCGAGGCCCGGCCCGCCAGCGCCAGCCGCCGCAGCAGCCGCCGGGTCGTCTCCGGCTGGTCGGTGTAGCCGAGCCACAGCGCCCGCTCCACCGGCGCGACCGGACCGTACGCGCCCAGGTCGGTCGCCAGCCGGCGCGGCGAACGCGGGCCCAGCGAGGCGCCCGCGATCCGCAGCGCCAGCGGCAGCCCGCCGCACAGCTCGGTGACCCGGTCCGCGGCCTCGGCGTCGTACGGCCCGGAGGCATCCTGCGCGACCGCGCCCAGCAGCTCCTCCGCGCCCGCCGCCGCCAGCGGCTCCACCGGCAGCTGGTGCACCCACGCCGCCAGCTCGGCCGGCAGCTCCAGCGGGGAGCGCGCGGTGACCAGGACGAGGCTGTCGGAGCGCTCCGGTACGAGGGTGCGGACCTGCTCCGCGTCGCGGGCGTCATCGAGGATCACCGTCACCGGCAGCCCGGTCAGATGCTGGTGATACAGCTCGCTGAGCCGCTTCAACTGCTGGTCGGGGGAGGAACGCTCACGAAAGAGGAGCTGCTCACGGGGAGCGCCGAGCCGGTTCAGCAGATGCAGCAGCGCGTCCCGCGTGGACAGCGGCGGCTCCGTCATGCGGTCGCTGCGCGGGTCGGCGCTGTTGCCGCGCAGACCGACGGGGTGGCCGCCCGGGCCGGCGCTGTTGCCGTGCGGATCGGCCCGGTCGCCGCCCGGATCACCGCTGTCGCCGCGCAGATCGACCACGCACGCCCCCCGGAACTGGTCCCGCAGATCATGCGCCGCCCGGATCGCCAGCGTCGTCCGCCCGCTGCCCGGCTCCCCGTGCAGGACGACCACCGTCGGCCGGGTCCGGGTGCTGGCCCGTGCCGCCTGCACCCACTGCCGGATCCGCGCCAGCTCCTGCCGGCGGCCCGCGAACGGACCGGCCGCCTCCGGAAGTTGGCCGAACGACTGCTCCAGCACCGTCCGCCCGCGGGCCGCCGCGCTCTTGTCCGTGCCGCGCAGCTGCGGGCCCGCCTTCTTCGGCCCGGTGGTCGCGGCCAGCACCCGCTGCTGGTCCAGGAACGGGCGGATCCCCCGCACCTCCAGCGCCGTCAGCCACTGCAGCCGCAGCTGTTCCGGCCCGCCGGGCTGGCTCGCGGCGCCGGCCCGGTGGTGGGCGGCGGGCAGATGGACCCCGGCGACCTTCACGACGGTGGCCGCCGCGCCGACGAGGCCGACGGTCACGCCGGTGCCGAGTGCCGTGCCGGCGCCGGTGCCCAGTGCCAGGTCGGCCACTACGGCGGTGGCGGCGGCGACCCCCGCGACCAGCAAGGGGGTCCGGCCCCCTTCGCGCGCGTACCGCTGCGCGAAGCTGATCCGGCCGGCCTCCGCCTGGTCCAGGGCCCGGGTGTACGCCTCGTACTCCACGGCCGCCGTCTGCGCCATCGCGTCCAGGGCCGAGCGCGCGCGGCTCAGCAGCACCATTGCGTCGGTACGGCCGCCTGAGCGGCGTACTTCGTCCTCCACGGCCCGCGCCAGCAGCCGCTCGGCCTCCGCCCGATGACTGTCCCGCATGTCACGCCCCCTCCGGCGGCAACTTCCCTGTCCCCGAGTGTCCTTCGCGGGCGGCGCCAGCGCGAGAGGGGCGCGATCACCAGAGCGATTTCCGTGACTGCCGGGCTGATTGTCGAACGGGGTGTCGCCGCGCCGAGAGATCATTACCGCCGTGATCACGTGCTGTGTCGTCCGGCCGGGAGTGAGGCCCGCGTGGCGTTGAGGACGCTCCGTCCCCCAGTCCGGAGGAGCTCTCAGGCAGGATGGGGCCATGCCGAACCGACTGGCTCACGAGACGTCCCCGTACCTCCTTCAGCACGCCGAAAACCCCGTCGACTGGTGGCCCTGGTCAGAAGCGGCCTTTGCGGAGGCACGAGAACGAGACGTGCCTGTTCATCTGAGCGTCGGCTATTCCAGTTGCCATTGGTGCCACGTTCTGGCCGCGGAAAGCTTCGAGGACGAAGCAGTCGCCGCCTATATGAACGCCCACTTCGTCAACATCAAGGTCGACCGCGAGGAGCGCCCCGACGTCGACGCCGTGTACATGGAGGCCGTGCAGGCGGCCACCGGACAGGGCGGCTGGCCCATGACCGTGTTTCTGACGCCGGACGCCGAGCCGTTCTACTTCGGGACGTACTTCCCGCCGGCGCCCCGGCACGGCATGCCGTCCTTCCGGCAGGTGCTGGAGGGGGTGCGGGCGGCCTGGGACGGGCGGCGGGACGAGGTCGCCGAGGTGGCCGGGACGATCGTGCGGGACCTGGCCCGGCGGGAGATCGACTACGGGGGGACCCAGGCGCCCGGTGAGGAGGAGCTGGCGCGGGCGCTGCTCGGGCTCACCCGGGAGTACGATCCGCAGCGCGGCGGGTTCGGCGGGGCGCCGAAGTTCCCGCCGTCCATGGTGATCGAGTTCCTGCTGAGGCACCATGCGCGGACCGGGTCCGAGGGTGCGCTGGAGATGGCGCGGGACACGTGTGAGCGCATGGCGCGCGGAGGGATCTACGACCAGCTCGGCGGCGGGTTCGCGCGGTACTCCGTGGACCGGGAGTGGGTGGTGCCCCACTTCGAGAAGATGCTGTACGACAACGCCCTGCTGTGCCGGGTGTACGCGCATCTGTGGCGGGCGACCGGGTCGGTGTTGGCGCGTCGGGTCGCGCTGGAGACCGCGGACTTCATGGTGCGTGAACTGCGCACGGCACAGGGCGGGTTCGCGTCCGCGCTCGACGCCGACAGCGACGACGGGACCGGCCGGCATGTGGAGGGGGCGTACTACGTCTGGACGCCCGAGCAGCTCCGCGAGGTGCTCGGGGAGGACGCGGAGCTCGCCGCCCGGTACTTCGGTGTCACTGAGGAGGGCACCTTCGAGCACGGCTCCTCGGTGCTGCAACTCCCGCAGCAGGAAAGCGTGTTCGACGCCGACACGGTGGAATCCGTCAGGAGCCGGCTGCTCGCCGCCCGCGCCGAGCGGCCCGCGCCCGGCCGGGACGACAAGGTGGTGGCCGCCTGGAACGGGCTGGCGATCGCCGCGCTGGCCGAGACCGGCGCCTACTTCGACCGGCCCGACCTGGTCGAGGCCGCCGTCGCCGCCGCCGATCTCCTCGTACGGCTGCATCTGGACGACCAGGCGCGGCTGGTCCGTACGAGCAGGGACGGGCGGGCCGGGGCGCACGCGGGGGTGCTGGAGGACTACGCGGATGTCGCCGAGGGGTTCCTGGCCCTCGCCTCCGTCACCGGCGAGGGTGTCTGGCTGGAGTTCGCCGGGTTCCTGCTCGACCATGTGCTGGCCCGTTTCACCGGTGAGGACGGCACGCTCTTCGACACGGCCGCCGACGCGGAGAAGCTGATCCGGCGGCCGCAGGATCCGACCGACAACGCCGCGCCGTCGGGGTGGACGGCGGCCGCGGGGGCGCTGCTCGGCTATGCGGCGCACACGGGTGCCGAGCCGCACCGGGCGGCGGCCGGGAAGGCGCTCGGCGTGGTGAAGGCGCTCGGGCCGCGGGTGCCGCGGTTCATCGGGTGGGGGCTGGCGGTGGCCGAGGCGGCGCTGGACGGGCCGCGGGAGGTGGCCGTCGTAGGGCCCGCGCTGGACGATCCGGCCACGAAGGCGCTGCACCGGACGGCGCTGCTCGGTACCGCACCCGGAGCGGTCGTGGCCTACGGAACCACGGAGAGTGGCGAGTTTCCGTTGCTGGCCGACCGGATGCTCGTCGGCGGTGAACCGACCGCGTACGTCTGCCGTAACTTCACGTGTGACGCGCCGACGACCGACAGCGAGCGTTTGCGCACCGCGCTGAGCGGCTGAAACGAGCGCGGAAGGACAAATTCCGGACGGAAAGATCACCTCAGTTTTCGGAAAAGTCCGGGTAGGTGCGCCTCGGTTCCGAAACACGCTATTTATTGGAAGACCTCCCGCGCTTCACAGATTCCCCCTAACCTCTCTACACAGCGGCGCGATGGCTGTAACTCGCCGTCGCCTCGGGGGATTTTCAAAGGATCTGGGGGGATCTTTCTTGCTGACGTCTGTCCTCGTCGTCGCCATCTCACTGGCCCTGTTCTGGATGGCGGCGTTCACCCTGTGGTGGCAGATGCACGCGTGGCGTACGCCCGAAGTGCTCGCCTCCACCCGGTTCAGCAGACCCGACGGGGACGAACACGTGTCCTTTTCGCTGCTGCTGCCCGCCCGGCACGAACAGGCCGTGCTCGACCACACCATCCAGCGGCTGCTGGAATCGACCCACACCGACTTCGAGATCATCGTGATCGTCGGACACGACGACCCGGAGACCACGGCGGTGGCCGAAAGAGCCGCCACCCGCGACCCACGCGTCCGCGTCGTCGTCGACACCCACGAGAAGAAGAACAAGCCGAAGGCCATGAACACGGCACTGCCGCACTGCCGCGGCGGTGTCGTCGGGGTCTTCGACGCCGAGGACCAGGTCCACCCGGAGCTGCTGGCGCACGTCGACCACGCGTTCCGCACCACCGGCGCCGACGTCGTCCAGGGCGGCGTCCAGCTCATAAACTTCCACTCCAGCTGGTACAGCCTGCGCAACTGCCTGGAGTACTTCTTCTGGTTCCGCTCCCGGCTGCACCTGCACGCGCAGAAGGGCTTCATCCCGCTCGGCGGCAACACCGTCTTCGTACGGACCGACGTGCTCAGGCAGGCCGACGGCTGGGACCCCAACTGCCTCGCCGAGGACTGCGACCTGGGCGTACGGCTCTCCAGCGTCGGCAAGAAGGTCGTCGTCGCCTACGACTCCGACATGGTCACCCGGGAGGAGACCCCGGGCAGCCTGATGTCCCTGCTGAAGCAGCGCACCCGCTGGAACCAGGGCTTCCTTCAGGTGTACCGGAAGAAGGACTGGAAGCAACTGCCCACCTTCGGACAGCGGTTGCTCGCCCGCTACACCCTCATGACGCCGTTCCTGCAGGCGTTCTCCGGGGTCATCATCCCGCTCAACGTGGCGATCGCGCTCTTCCTCGACGTGCCCGTCGGGATCGCCTTCGTCACCTTCCTGCCGGCCGTGACCGCCCTGGTCACCTTCGTCTTCGAGGTCGTCGGACTGCACGACTTCGGCAAGCAGTACGGGCTCCGCGTCCGCCTCGTCCACTACGTGAAACTCGTCGTGGGCGGTCCCTTCTACCAGGTGCTGCTCGCCGGAGCCGCCATCCGCGCCGTCTGGCGTGAACAACGCGGCCGGAACGACTGGGAGCTGACCACCCATGTCGGAGCGCATCTCACCGAAACCGCTCGTACAGATTCCGCAGTGACCCGAGAGGACGTTCCTGCGTGACCTCCACCCTTCCCGCGGTGACCCGACCGAAGGTCCCCGCGCAGCGCCGGCCTGTGCCTGAGACCCGTCCGACCGGCCGAACAACCCCGCCGAAGCGGCTGCGCTCGTCCCGTCCCGACCTCCTCCTGTGCGGTGCGCTCCTGGTGGCGATCCTCGTCGTGCAGGGCTGGAACATCGCCGACTACCCCACCCTCAGCGACGACGAGGGCACCTACCTCGCCCAGGCGTGGGCCGTCCAGGAGGGCCGCGGCCTCGCCCACTACACCTACTGGTACGACCACCCGCCGCTCGGCTGGATCCAGCTCGCCGTGCTGACCTGGATACCCAAGCTGCTCAGCCCCGAGTCGATGACCGTGGGCACGATGCGCGCGACCATGCTCGTCATCAGCGCGGTCAGCGCCGTACTCGTCTACGTCCTCGGCCGGCGCCTGTCGCTGCCGCGCTGGGCGGCCGCCCTCGGCATGGCCCTCTTCGGGCTCTCCCCGCTCTCCGTCGTCCTCCAGCGGGAGATCTTCCTCGACAACCTCGCCGTGATGTGGACGCTGCTCGCGTTCACCCTGGCCGCCTCGCCCAGCCGCCACCTCTGGCACCACTTCGGCGCGGGCATCGCCGCCGCGACCGCCGTCCTCACCAAGGAGACGATGCTCTTCGTCCTCCCGGCGGTCCTCCTCACCATGTGGCGACACAGCCACCGCGACACCCGCAAGTTCGCGCTGACCGGCGCCGTCACCGCCTGCGCGCTGATCGGTTTCTCGTACCCCCTGTTCGCTCTCCTCAAGGGCGAGCTGCTGCCCGGCAGCGGACACGTCTCCCTCTGGGACGGCATCACGTACCAGATGACCAGGCCCGGATCCGGCTTCATCCTCGACCCGGGTTCCGGCTCCCACGGCGCGCTCCAGTCCTGGCTGTACTACGACCGCGTGCTGATCCTCGGCGGCCTGGCCGGCGCGCTGCTGCTCCTGGCCACCTGGCGCTGGTCGGTCACCGCCCGCGCCCTCGCCGGGCCGTCCCTCGCGGTGGCGGTCCTCGCCGTCGTCGCCATGCGGCCCAGCGGCTACCTCCCCGCCATGTACGTCATCCAGGCGCTGCCCTTCCTCGCCCTCGTCCTCGCCGGCGGCACCGCGAGCGTCACCCACGGCGTACTGCGCCGATGGCGCAGCGAGCACGAGAAGCGCTGGGTGACCGGCGGACGGTACGGCCTCGCCGTGGTCCTCGCCCTAGCCGCCGGGGCGTACGTCGTGCCCCGCTGGTACGACGGCGACCGCACCGCGATGACCGCCGACGCCAACGCCCCCTACCGGGCCGCCGCCCAGTGGCTCGGCAGCGAGGTCGACCACCCCGAGGACACCCGCGTCCTGGTCGACGACGCGCTCTGGCTGGACCTGGTCCACCAGGGCTACCAGCCCGGGCTCGGCGCGATCTGGTTCTACAAGGCCGACCTCGACCCGGCCGTCACCAAGACCCTGCCGAACGGCTGGCGCGACATCGACTACGTCGTCGCCTCCCCGACCGTACGGCGCGACGCGGCCGACCTGCCGGGTGTCCAGGCCGCCCTCGACCACTCGGCGCCGGTCGCCACCTTCGGCAGCGGCGAGGACCGGATCGAGATCCGGCAGATCCAGACGGCCTCCGGAGGCAGCCGATGACCCACGAGTACACCGCGCCCCTCCCGGAGGTCACCACCTCCGAGATTCCCGAACCGGGCGCCGTCACCATCGTCGTACCGACCTTCAACGAATCCGCCAACGTACGGCAGTTGCTGCACCAGATCACCGAGTCGGTGCCCGCACGGCTGCCCTGCGAGGTCGTCTTCGTCGACGACTCCACCGACGACACCCCCGACGTCATCCGCGACGCGGCCAAGGACTGCCCGTTCCCGGTGACCGTGATCCACCGCGAACAGCCCGTCGGCGGGCTCGGCGGCGCGGTCGTCGAGGGCATCAAGGCGGCCGGGTCGGACTGGGTGGTCGTCATGGACGGCGACTGCCAGCACCCGCCCTCCCTGGTACCCGAGCTGGTGGCCACCGGGGAGCGGGCGAACGCCGGGCTCGTCGTCGCCTCCCGCTACATCAAGGGCGGCAGCCGGGCCGGGCTGGCCGGGAGCTACCGCGTCGCCGTCTCGCGGGCCGCCACCTGGCTGACCAAGGCGCTCTTCCCGCGCCGGCTGCACGGCATCAGCGACCCCATGAGCGGCTTCTTCGCGATCCGCCGCAACGCCGTCACGGCGGACGTCCTCAAGCCCCTCGGCTACAAGATCCTCCTCGAACTGGCCGTCCGCAGCCGCCCCCGCACCGTCACCGAGGTGCCCTTCGTCTTCCAGGACCGCTTCGCCGGCGAGTCCAAGTCGACCGCCCAGGAGGGCCTGCGCTTCCTGCGCCACCTCGCCGGACTGCGCACCGCCTCCCCGGCCGCGCGGATGGTCGGCTTCGGCCTGATCGGGCTGAGCGGCTTCCTGCCCAACCTGCTCGGCCTGTACGCGCTCACCGTGGCCGGCATGCACTACGTGCCCGCGGAGATCCTCGCGAACCAGCTGGGCGTCGCCTGGAACTTCTGGCTGATAGAGCATCTGCTCTTCCGTGACCGGCGCGTCCACCGCCGCTGGTGGGACCGGCTCGGCCGGTTCGCGCTGCTCGCGAACGCCGACCTGGTGCTGCGCATCCCGCTGATCGCGCTGTTCGTGCACCGTTTCGGCATGGACGCGCTGCCGGCCACCGCGCTGGCCCTGGTCACCACGTTCGTCCTGCGCTTCGTCGGAACCGAAGCGCTGGTCTACCTGCCGCGCGGGGGGACGCGCGGCAGCCGCCGCAATGCCGCTAGGAGAGCCGCGTGATCAAACGCCGAACCACTACCGCCATGCTGGCGGTGGCGGGACTGACCGGGGGCCTGCTGCTCAGCTCGCCGCAGTCCGCGTCCGCCGCCAACCTCATCAAGAACCCGGGCTTCGAGACAGCCGGCACCGGCGACATGCCGGCCTGCTGGTCCAAGTCGGGCTGGGGGGACAACGACTTCACCTTCTCCACCGTCGCCGACGCGCACTCCGGCTCCAAGGCCATGAAGGTCGAGCTGACCCGCCGGGTCGACGGCGACCGCAAGGCCCTGATCACCGAGTCCGCCGACTGCGCGCCGGCGGTGGCGCCGGGCAAGCAGTACGACCTGTCCCTCTGGTACAAGTCGACGACCCCGGACGCCTCCCTCACCGTCTTCCGGCACGACACCACCGCCGGCTGGCAGTACTGGACCGACCTCAAGACCCTGGACATGGCGGGGACCTGGACCGAGGCGTCGGTGCGCACGCCCGAGGTCCCGGCCGGCACCGACCGGATCGCCTGGGGCGTCTCCGTGTACGGCACGGGCTCGGCGACCACCGACGACTACACGATGGAGCAGGTGCCCGACGTCCTCCCGCCCGCCGACTGCACCGGCACCGCCCAGCAGTGCGCCGACGGCAAGTGGGACGTGCTGCCCACGCAGAACCCGGTCCGCTCCATGCACTCCGTCGTCCTGCACAACGGCAAGGTGCTGCTGATCGCGGGCTCCGGCAACAGCGAGGAGCTGTTCGAGGCGGGCACCTTCACCAGTGCCGTCTACGACCCGGCCAACGGCAGCTACAAGGTCATCCCCACCCCCAAGGACATGTTCTGCGCCGGGCATGTGCAGTTGCAGGACGGGCGGGTGCTGGTGATGAGCGGCAACCTCGCCTACCCGGACGCCGCCGGTACGCACGGCTACGAGGGGTTCAAGGACTCGTACATCTTCGATCCGGCCACCGAGTCGTACGTCAAGACCAACGACATGAACGACGGCCACTGGTACCCGTCCGCCACGATCATGGGCAACGGCGATGTGCTGTCCTTCGGCGGGCTGCGTGAGGACTCCACCGGCTCCGTGACCGCCGAGCGGTGGTCGGACGCGGAGCAGAAGTGGCTGCCGACCTGGCAGGTCAACCAGACCTGGTCGTACTGGGGCCTGTACCCGTCGATGATCCTCATGCAGGACGGCCGGCTCTTCTACTCCGGCAGCCATGTCTTCGGCAACAACATCCCGGGCACCGGATCGGCGATCTACGACTACGACGCCAACACGATCACCGAGGTCCCCGGGCTGCAGAACAAGGACCAGCGGGACCAGTCGGCGAGCGTGCTGCTGCCCCCGGCGCAGGACCAGAAGGTCCTCACGATCGGCGGCGGCAACATCGACACCAACCCGGACGGGAACCGGCTGACCGACGTCATCGACCTCAAGGCCGCCAACCCGTCGTACGTCGCCGGGCCGCCGCTGCCGCAGGGCACGGTGGACCTGGGCAACGGGCCCGTCGCGCAGACCGGGGCGCAGGGCAAGATGTACGTCTCCGCGGTGCTGCTGCCCGACGGGAAGGTGCTGGAGACCGGCGGTGCGCTGCACAACCGGGCCGACCCGGTGTACGAGTCGTCGCTCTACGACCCGGCGACCAACACGTTCGACCCCGTGGTCCCCGACCCGGAGGAGCGCGGCTACCACTCGTCGGCGTTCCTGCTGCCCGACGGCCGGGTGATGACCACCGGTGACAACCCGGGCAACGGAAGCTGGAACCACGACGTGTCGATCTACAGCCCGCCCTACCTCTTCAAGGGCCCCCGCCCGACGATCACCTCGGTCATCGACTCCGAGTGGAACTACGGCGACACCCAGCGCATCACGGTCGACCGGCCCATCGCCAAGGCCGAGCTGATCCGCCCCGCCGCGGTCACCCACTCCTCCGACCCCAACCAGCGCTTCGTCGACCTGCCCCTGTCCGTCGACGGCAACAACATCGACCTCAACGTCACGAGCAACCCGAACCTGGCGCCGCCCGGCTGGTACATGCTCTTCGCGGTCGACGCGAACGGGGTGCCCTCGGTGGCCCGGTGGGTCCACCTGACCGGGCCGGCGGGCCTGAGCGCCGACTCGCCGTCGACGTTCTCGGTGTCCTCGTCGAGCGGCGCGCCCTCCCCGCACATCCACTCCTTCGCCGACGACCTTCAGGGCAAGGTCGTCAAGCCGGGCAAGAAGCGGACCTCGCAGCGGGTGCCGGCCACGGTTTCCGGGTGCGACCGGCACTATGGCTCCGCCAATGTGTGCGTGCCGACGGACTTCCCGCCGCAGGTGAAGAACACGACCGCCGCGCGCTGCGACTGGCTGAAGAAGAACGAGTACGGCCGCCTGACCGTCAACGGCAAGGACGACCCGCTGAAGCTGGACCCGAACCGCAACGGCATCGCCTGCGACGCCAAGGACGTCAAGCGCGGCTGAGCTTCAGGGCGTTGTCCTCAGGGCGTCCTCCACGATCGCCACCAACTGGTCGTGGTGGGCGCCCTTCCAGTACGCGCGGCCGCACGACGTGCACTGGGCGAAGACGTCGTAGGTGCGGTGGGTGCCGTGCTTCAGCTGGTCGGCCACCTCTTCCTTGGTGGCCTGCTTCAGCAGGCCGTTGCAGGCCGTGCAGCGGGTCCAGGGGTGGAGGGTGGGGCGGAAGCGGTCGAGGACGTCGTGGAGCTGGTCGTCGGGGCGGGTGCTGTAGACGTAGGCGCCGGACCAGAGTTCGCGGCGGCGGAGCAGGCCGCGGTCGCGGCTGAGCATGACGCGCTTCTCGGCGGCGGAGCGGGCCGCGAGTGCCGGGTCACCGATGTCGGTCGACTCGTAGGCGGTGTCGACGCCGAGGAGGCGCAGGCGGCGGGCGAGGGTGCCGAGGTGGACGTCGAGGAGGAAGCGGAGGGGGGCTCCGGGGACCTGCTGGGGGCGGGCGACCGGCTCGACCCGGACCGACTCGCCGTGGGACGGGATGTGCGAGACCGGGACCTGGCGGCCGTCGACGGTCAGGGTGCCGACCTCCGTCAGGGGCACTCCGAGGGACTCGACGACATGGCCGAGCGTCGAGACGCCGTCGACGGCGAGCGCGGTGGCGCCGGCACGGCGGTGGGGTGGGACGAAGAGGGCCAGCTCGCGGGCGACTTCGACGTGGATCTCGGGTGCGTTCACCTGGTCAAGGATGGCATGGGGGAGTGGGCCCGGTCTCAGGGTTTCCGGTCGGGCAGGCCGTGTTCCAGGACGTCCAGGGCGCGGCCGACGAGGGCGACGAAGTCACCCTGGTGGCCGTGCTCGGCCCAGTGGATCGAGGCTTCCAGCAGGCCGCCGACGAACGCCGTCACATAGACACGCACTTCCAGGCTGTCGGGGTCGAGTCCGGTGCGCTCGCCGATCGCGGCGCAGAACATGCGGCTGGTCACCGACATGCTCTCCATCATCCGCGCGCGCACTGCGGGCACCTCGGCCACCAGCCGGGTGCGCCGCCGCGCCATCTCCAGGTCCTCCTCGACCCCGGCGCGGGCGGCCGCCAGGAACACGAACCGGATGGAGTCCGCCCACGGCTCGTCCGCCGGGCGGTTGCGCAGCACCTCCATCAGGACCGGGTCGTACTCGTCGGTGAGGACGATGTCCTCCTTGGTGGGGAAGTACCGGAAGACGGTCGACGGCGACACCTCGGCGCGCTCGGCGATCTGGTCGATCGTCGTGGCGTCGTACCCCTGTTCCTCGACCAGCGCGTACATCGCGGCGCGGATCGCCTCACGCGTCTTGATCTTCTTGCGTTCGCGCAGTCCCAGCTGGGGGCGGTCGGCGGGGGAGGTGCTCTGTGCGGCCGTCATGAAGGTCATTGTCGAGCATCCTCCGCCGGGGCGGCGACGGCCGGCTCCTCGGCGGTCGACGTCGTCGGCAGGAACGCCGCCGCCAGCAGCGCGGCGACCAGAGCCGCGACCCCGCAGACGATCAGGACCACGCCCATGCCGTGGACGTACGCGCTGCTCGCGGACGTGGCGAGGTCCGCGGAGCCCGTTCGCCCGGCGACCAGGCGGGCCGCGACCACCGACTCCCGGGCGGTGTCGGCGGCCGGGCCGGGCAGCCCGGTGACGTCGAGCCGGTCGCGGAAGGCGCCGGAGAGCAGTGAACCGAGCACGGCGATGCCGATCGCGGCGCCGACCTGGCGCAGGGTCATCAGCAGTCCGGTGCCGCTGCCGGCCCGGTCGCCGGGCAGGGTCTCCAGGGCCGCGGTCATGGCGGGGACCAGCGCGAAGCCGAAGCCGAGGCCGGTGAGCGTGAGCCACAGCGCGATGAAGCCGTAGCCGGAGTCGGCCGTCGTACGGCTGCCGAGGAAGGCGGCGAAGGCGAGCACCACCAGACCGGAGCTGACCGTGGCGCGCGCCCCGAAGCGGGCGGCGACCGGCGGCACCGCCCGGGCCGCGAAGGCCAGGCCGCCGACCAGCGGCAGCAGCCGTACGCCGGTGCCGAGGGCGTCATGGCCGCGGACCGCCTGGAAGTACGGCGGAAGCAGGAACAGCAGTCCCGACAGGACGAACATGACGAGGGTCGCGGCGACGGTGTTGAACAGGAAGCCGCGGTGGGCGAGCAGTGTCATGTCGAGCATGGGCCGCTCGACCCGGCGCTCGCGCAGGACCAGCCCGGCGAGCAGCAGCGCGGCGGCGGCGAACATGCCGAGGATCAGCGGGTCGCCCCAGCCCCGCTCGGGCGCCTCGATGATCGCGTAGATGAGGGCGCCGAGCCCGGTCGCGGTGAGCGCGGTGGACAGGGCGTCGACCCTGGGGGAAGCCGGGTCGCTGGTCTCCGGGAGCAGGAAGACGCAGGCGAGGATGCCGATCGCGACCATCGGGACGTTCAGCACGAAGACCGAGCCCCACCAGAAGTGGTCGAGCAGCCAGCCGCCGATGATCGGGCCCAGCGGCAGCCCCAGCGCGGAGCCGGTGCCGACGAGGGCGACGGCCTTGGCGCGCTCCGCGGAGGGGAACAGCGAGGGCAGTACGGACAGTGCCAGCGGAGTGATCAGCGCGGCGCCCACGCCCATGACCGCGCGGGCGGCGATCACCGAGGCCACGTCGTCGACGAGGGCGCCCAGCACCGACCCGGCCAGGAAGACGCCCAGACCGGCGATCAGCATCCGGCGCCGCCCGAACCGGTCGCCGAGCAGTCCCGCGGGGAGCATCAGCGCCGCGAACACCACGATGTACGCGTCCGCCATCCACTGCTGCTCGCCCGTGCCGGCGTCGAGGTCGGCGGCCATCGCCGGCAGGGCGACGTTGAGGATCGTCATGTCGAAGCCGAGCACGAGCATGCTCGCGACCAGGGCCCCGAGGGCCCACCAGCGGCGGGGGTCGGGCCGGGTCTCGGCCCGAGAGGGGATGACAGTAGCCATGAAATGAGAGTAGCTCTCAAAAGATAGGTCATGTCAATCGTCAGTGACTTCTGTATCCGGTGTGAGGGCATGAAAAAACGGCCACGGCGAGGAGCCGTGGCCGGAAAAGTGGCTGGAAATCGTCTATGCGTGCTGATACGCCACCAGCGAGATCCCGACGTAGTGGACGACGAACGCGGCGAGGGTGAAGGAGTGGAACACCTCGTGGAAGCCGAACCAGCGCGGTGACGGGTTGGGCCGCTTGATGCCGTAGACGACGCCGCCCGCGCTGTAGAGGACACCGCCGACGATCACCAGGACGAGCACGGCGATGCCGCCGGTGCGCATGAAGTCGGGCAGGAAGAACACCGCCGCCCAGCCCATCGCCAGATAGCACGGGGTGTACAGCCAGCGGGGGGCTCCGACCCAGAACACCCGGAAGACGATGCCGGCCGCGGCGGCCGCCCAGATGCCCCACAGCAGCCACTGGCCCTTGGCGCCCGGCAGGAGCAGCAGGGTCAGCGGGGTGTAGGTGCCCGCGATGATCAGGAAGATGTTGGCGTGGTCGAGCCGGCGCAGGATGCCGTCCATGCGCGGGCTCCAGTTGCCGCGGTGGTACAGCGCGCTGACGCCGAACAGCAGACAGGCCGTCAGGACGTAGATCCCGCAGGCGAGTCGGCCGCGCGGGGAGTCCGCGAGCGCGGTGAGCACCAGGCCCGCGACCAGCACGGCCGGGAACATGCCGAGGTGCAGCCAGCCGCGCAGCTTGGGCTTGATCGGGTCGGTGAGGTGCTGGGAGACCTGCTGCCGGATCTGGCGGGGCAGGGAGGGCGCGGGCGCGTCGGGACCCTGGCCGGCGGCCGGGGTGTCCAGGGGCGCGTCGGGGGCGGGCGCTGTCATGCGCCGCATCGTACCTACGGAGCCGTAAGTTACGGATCAGTCGGGGGCGGCCGACCGGCCATTAGTGGCCATCATCTCATCTTCTGCCCGGTGGGCGTGGCGCGTCTCACCCTGCTCATCTGTGACGCCCTCTGGACATATGCGCCCACCCGTCGGATGATCAAATGAGTGCGGTCGGCACCGGATGAGCGTCTGTGAAGCATCCGGGTCGCAGCCCCCACGGGGCATACAAGGACAAAACCCTCACCTAGGAGCAACCGTGGCGCGCGACAACTCGGCTATCACCGTTCCCACCAAGCACCAGGAACTGATCTCGTGGGTCAACGAGATCGCCGAACTGACCCAGCCGGACAGCGTGGTCTGGTGCGACGGATCCGAGGCCGAGTACGAGCGCCTGTGCGGGGAGCTCGTCGCGAAGGGCACCTTCCGGAAACTCGACCCCATCAAGCGCCCGAACTCCTACTACGCCGCCTCCGACCCGACCGATGTCGCGCGCGTGGAGGACCGGACCTTCATCTGCTCCGAGAAGGAGCAGGACGCGGGGCCGACCAACCACTGGATGGACCCCGCCGAGATGCGCGACGTCTTCACCGGTGAACAGGGCGTCTTCCGCGGCTCCATGCGCGGCCGCACCATGTACGTCGTGCCCTTCTGCATGGGCCCGCTCGGCTCCAAGCTGTCCGCCATCGGCGTGGAGATCACCGACTCCGCGTACGTCGCCGTCTCCATGCGCACCATGACCCGTATGGGCCAGCCCGTGCTCGACGAGCTCGGCGAGGACGGCTTCTTCGTCCGCGCGGTCCACTCCGTCGGCGCCCCCCTGGAGCCCGGCCAGGACGACGTCCCCTGGCCCTGCAACCGGACCAAGTACATCTCGCACTTCCCCGAGACCCGCGAGATCTGGTCCTACGGCTCCGGCTACGGCGGCAACGCCCTGCTCGGCAAGAAGTGCTACGCCCTGCGGATCGCCTCCGTCATGGCGCGTGACGAGGGCTGGCTGGCCGAGCACATGCTGATCCTCAAGCTGACCCCGCCCACCGGCGATGCCAAGTACGTGGCCGCCGCCTTCCCGTCCGCCTGCGGCAAGACCAACCTCGCCATGCTGGAGCCCACGATCTCCGGCTGGACCGTCGAGACCATCGGCGACGACATCGCGTGGATGCGGTTCGGCGAGGACGGCCGGCTGTACGCGATCAACCCCGAGGCCGGCTTCTTCGGCGTCGCGCCCGGCACCGGTGAGCACACCAACGCCAACGCGATGAAGACGCTGTGGGGCAACTCGGTCTTCACCAACGTGGCGCTGACGGACGACGGCGACGTCTGGTGGGAGGGCATGACCGAGGAGACGCCCGCCCATCTGACCGACTGGAAGGGCAACGACTGGACGCCGGAGTCCGGCACCCCGGCCGCCCACCCCAACGCCCGGTTCACCACCCCCGCCGCCCAGTGCCCGATCATCGCGCCCGAGTGGGAGGACCCCAAGGGCGTGCCGATCTCCGCGATCCTCTTCGGCGGCCGCCGCGCCAGCGCCGTACCGCTGGTCACGGAGTCCTTCGACTGGAACCACGGGGTGTTCCTCGGCGCGAACGTCGCCTCCGAGAAGACCGCAGCCGCCGAGGGCAAGGTCGGCGAACTGCGCCGCGACCCCTTCGCGATGCTCCCCTTCTGCGGCTACAACATGGGCGACTACATGGCCCACTGGATCAGGGTCGGCCAGAACGCGGACCCGGCGAAGCTGCCGCGGATCTACTACGTCAACTGGTTCCGCAAGAACGACGAGGGCAAGTTCGTCTGGCCGGGCTTCGGTGAGAACAGCCGGGTCCTGAAGTGGATCGTGGAGCGGCTGGAGGGCAAGGCCGACGGTGTGGAGACCCCGATCGGCGTCCTGCCGACGAAGGAGTCCCTGGACACCGACGGGCTGGAGCTGTCCGACACCGACCTGGACTTCCTGCTCACCGTCGACAAGGACGTCTGGCGTGAGGAGGCCGCGCTGGTCCCCGAGCACCTCAACACCTTCGGTGACCACACCCCGAAGGAGCTGTGGGACGAGTACCGGGCGCTGGTCAAGCGCCTGGGCTGAGCCCCCCTCGACTCCGCGGCCGGCTTACCGACTGTGCCCTGACCAGCAACATCGTCACGGCCGGCCGCGGTGCACACCGGCGAGGCCGCACACAACGGCGTGCGCGGCCCTGGGCCTGCCGTCGTCTTCCCGTCCGCCCCGACGGGTGGAGCGACGGCGGGCCTTCGCCCGTTCAGCCCGAGCTGCTCCCTGCCTTGCCGTAACGGCGAAAGTCCGAGGTCTCCACACTCCAGGGGCCGAACGGGACCGTGTCGCCGTAGATGTACGGCTCCTTGCGGCTGTAGCCGGCCTTGCAGGGGTCGGAGTGCACCTCGATCGTGCCCGCGCGTGGGTCGACGATCATGTAGTGGGCGATGCCCATGGCGGGATATTCGGTGAGCTTCTCGACGTAGTCGTTGTCAGGGGTGGACGGCGAGACGATCTCGATGACGGCCAGGACCTGCGTGGCGTCGACAGCGAGGCCCTCTTCGTCGAGGACGTCTTCGGGGATGACGACGGCGTCGGGGCGGCGCATCCGGGAGAGCGCGGGGTGCTCGATGTCGGGGCCAGGTACGCAGCCACAGCCAGGGTGCGTGACGAGGAGCTGAGCGTCCAACTGCTTGCAGATGCGGCGAAGAGTGCCCTCGTGGCGTTTCGACGGGCACATCATGGCCAGTATCGGGCCTGACGGGCCGATCTCGACTCGCCAGGTGCCTTCGAGCTGCTCGGCGTAGGTCCCGAGCTGCTCGGCAATCGCGCGCATCTTCGCGTACTCCATGCCGCCAGAGTACTGAGGCTGTGGCGCCCGGTCCGCGCGTCGCTGCGGGTGCGCGCGGACCGGGGCCGTCGGGGGAGCCCTGGGGGCTCAGTGGGCGGTGAGTTCCGGGGAGGTGAGGGCGGCCGTGTGGGCGTCCATGCGTTCGGCGGCCAGGATGGCGGCCGCCGTGTCCGCGCGGGACGCGGCGACGACCAGGGCGCGGCCCGCGAGGGTGTGGGCGCGCTCGTGCAGCGCTCTGATGTCGGCCGAGCCCCCGGAGGGCAGCGCGCGGACCGGCGTCCGGCCTCCCCTCAGCCGGGTCACCTGCTGGGCGAGCCGTTCGGCGGCCGCGTCCAGCTCGGTGGACGGCTCCTGGGTGCGCAGCTCGTCGGTGACGGCGAGCAGCGCCGAGAGGTGTCCCGCGAGCTGGATGTCCAGCTCCTCCTCGCGGGAGCGGTGGGGGAAGTCCGAGGCGGCGCCGGCCATCGTGCTGTGGACCGACTTGGTGCGGATCGGTTCGTACATGAGGATGGCCTCCCGTGCTCTGGCAGGAAGCCATCCTAGCTTAGATTTCGTCTAAAGTTGTGTTGATCGCGAAACTGCTGGGAAACGGCTCGTCAGGGCTGGCCGTAGCCGTCCAGGAAGCGCGCGATGCGCCCCATCGCGTCCCGCAGGTCCGTCACCGTCGGCAGGGTGACCACCCGGAAGTGATCCGGCTCGGGCCAGTTGAAGCCCGTGCCCTGCACGACCATGATCTTCTCGCGGCGCAGCAGGTCGAGGACCATCTGGCGGTCGTCCTTGATCTTGAACACCGTGGGGTCGAGCCGGGGGAAGAGGTACAGCGCGCCCTTCGGGCGGACGCAGGTCACGCCCGGGATCCGGGTCAGCAGCTCGTACGCCGTGTCCATCTGTTCCTTGAGCCGCCCGCCCGGCAGCACCAGGTCGTTGATGGACTGCCGTCCGCTCAGTGCCGCCGCCACCCCGTGCTGGCCCGGCATGTTCGCGCACAGCCGCATGTTCGCCAGGATCGTCAGACCCTCGATGTAGGAGTCCGCGTGCGCGCGCGGGCCGGAGATCGACATCCAGCCCACCCGGTAGCCGGCCACCCGGTACGCCTTCGACATGCCGTTGAAGGTGAGCGTCAGCAGATCGGGGGCGATCTTCGCGGTCGGGGTGTGCGTGGCGCCGTCGTACAGGATCTTGTCGTAGATCTCGTCCGAGCAGACCAGCAGGTTGTGGCGGCGGGCGATGTCGGTCAGGCCCCGCAGCATCGCCTCGTCGTACACCGCGCCCGTCGGGTTGTTCGGGTTGATGATGACGATCGCCTTGGTGCGGTCGGTGACCTTCCGCTCGATGTCCGCGAGGTCGGGCAGCCAGTCGGACTGCTCGTCGCAGCGGTAGTGCACCGCCGTACCGCCGGAGAGGGCGACGGCCGCCGTCCACAGCGGGTAGTCGGGCGCCGGGACGAGGACCTCGTCGCCGTCGTCCAGCAGGCCCTGCATCGCCATCACGATCAGCTCGGAGACGCCGTTGCCGATGAAGACGTGCTCGACGTCCGTCTCGATGCCGAGTGTCTGGTTGTGCATGACGACGGCCCGGCGGGCGGCCAGCAGGCCCTTCGCGTCGCCGTAGCCGTGCGCCGAGGAGACATTGCGGAGGATGTCCTCCAGGATCTCCGGCGGGCAGTCGAACCCGAAGGCGGCCGGGTTGCCGGTATTGAGCTTGAGGATGCGGTGACCTGCAGCCTCCAGCCGCATCGCCTCCTCGAGCACCGGGCCCCGGATCTCGTAACAGACGTTGGCGAGCTTTGTGGACTGGATCACCTGCATGTCTGGGAGCTTACGGCGCGACCACGCCTCTCGGGGCGTGTTTTCCGCCACGTGAACCATGCCGGTTTGTGCTGGTATCGCCGATGACTGTCCCAGGAGTCACCCCCGTCTCTACAATGCGCGGCCATGTCCAGGCCACCTCAGCGCGAAAACGGGGCAGACGGCGTGAATCCGGCAAACAATGCGACCGGCGCCCCGGACGTTCTCGGTGCACACCAGGAGGGCGGTGCCCCCCAGGAGCCGCCGATGGTCTACCACCCGTACGCCGAGCCCACCCCGGCGTACGACGGGTACGCCGACCCCGCGGCCGCCCACGGCTGGGAGGGCAACGCGTACGACGAAACCAGCGAGCTGCCGCGGATTCCGGCCCGCCAGGCATGGGACCCCGATCAGCCGGGGTGGGTTCCGGAGGAGCCGGGGTGGGAGCCCGAGCGGCACGGATGGGGTCCCGATCCGGAGGGTGGCCGCGCGGAGCGCCGGCGGGCTCGGCGGCGGGCCGTGTGGCGGTCGCCCCGGGTGCTGGCCGCCGGTGGGGCGGTGGGCGCGGTGTCCCTGGCGGCGCTGGTCGCGGGGCTGGGCTTCGGGTCCTCGGACGGGGCGCCGGGGAAGTCGGGGCAGCCCGGGGGCGGGGTGTCGCAGTCCGCGGCGGACTCCGCGGACGCGGGGGATCCCGAGGCGACGGGGGTTCCTTCCGCGGGGGGCACCGCCGGGGCCGGGCGGCCGGACGCCGACGCCTCCGCGAGTGGCTCCGCCGCGGCCTCCGCGTCGGCCTCGCCATCGGCCCCGAGCGCACCGCCCAGTGCCTCGTCGGGCGGTGCGCCCGGTACGCCGACGAGCGCGCCCGCACCGCCGCCGGCCGACTCCGGGCCCGGCAACTCCGACTCGAAAGGGAAAGGGGGGTCGAAAGGGCCACGGTAGGGGCGCCTCCTGAAGGGGGCGCCTTCCTCGGGGCCCGGTGGCTGAAACGGGCCGCTTGTTGTGTCACCTCTTGCGTGCTGAGATGCGCATGACAAATCTGGGCGGCCGGAGGATCTCCGGTCGCCCCCGTCGCAAGAGGGGACCCCCACATGAGAAAGCCTCTCGTCGCCGCGCTCTTCGCCCTGGTGATCGCCGGGGCCGGCGCGGCACCCGCGGTCGCGGCGCCCTCGGCCGAGGCGCCCACCGCCGAGGCGCCCACGCTGCAGGCCGTCACCTTCGCCGGCACCGTCTCGCTCAGCAACTGCTCCGGCTCGGTCATCCGCTTCCCGAACTCCCTGGACACCGACCCGGCGCTCGTGATGAGCAACGGCCACTGTCTGGAGACCGGCTTCCCGCAGCCCGGCCAGGTCATCACCGGCCGGTCCTCCAACCGCACCTTCGGCCTGCTGAACGCCGCCGGCACCCGGATCGGCACGCTCCGCGCCAACCAGATCGTCTACGCGACGATGACCGACACGGACGTCTCGATCTACCGCACGACCACCACGTACGCGGCGATCCGGAACACCTACGGCATCAGTCCGCTGACCGTGCGGGACACGCACCCCGTCGCCGGTACCGCCATCACCGTGGCCTCCGGGTACTGGAAGCGGCTCTACCACTGCGACATCGACGGGTTCGTGCACCAGATGAAGGAGGGCGGCTGGACCTGGAAGGACTCGGTCCGCTACACCTCGTCCTGCAACACCATCGGCGGCACCTCCGGCTCGCCCGTCGTCGACCAGGCCACCGGCGAGGTCGTCGCCGTGAACAACACCGGCAACGAGGACGGCCAGAGCTGCACGGTGAACAACCCGTGCGAGATCGACGAGAGCGGCACCGTCACCGTCCGCCAGGGCATCAACTACGCCCAGCAGACGTACACCATCCCCGCCTGCTTCACCACGGGCAACCGGCTGAACCTCAGCGCAAGCGGCTGCACCCTGCCCAAGCCGTAGCCGGGTTCACGGGCGGGCGGTCCGCCGTACCGCCCGCCCCGCCAGTACGTCCGTCCGCCGCCCGTCCTCGATGACGAACCGCCCGTCGACCAGGACGTACGGGATGCCCGTCGGCAGCTGCCTCGGCCGCTCGAAGGTCGCGCCCGGCGCCACCGTCGCCGGGTCGAACAGCACCAGGTCTGCCCGGTGGCCCTCGCGGACCAGACCCCGGTCCGGGAGGCGCAGCCGGGCGGCCGGACGGCCGGTGAGATGCGCGACGCACTCCTCCAGCGACAGCACGCCCAGCTCCCGTACGTAGTGGCCCAGGTAGCGGGGGAAGGTGCCGTAGGCCCGGGGGTGCGGCTTGGCGCCCTGGAGGATGCCGTCGGAGCCGGCCGTGTGGGCGCGGTGGCGCATGATCGTACGGACGTTCTCCTCGTGGCCGACGTGCTGGAGGATCGTCGGCGCCAGCCGGTCGGCGAGGAGGAGGCGGCGGGCCGTCGTCCAGGGGGCCTCGCCGCGCGCCGCCGCCGATCGCGCGATCGTACGGCCGACGAAGTCCGCCAGCGCCGGGTCGCCCGTGCCCGCGATCTCGACCGTGTCCCAGTCGACGGGCACGCCGTGGCAGCCGTCGGAGCCGGTCACCTCCAGGTCGTGCCGGATGCGTTCGGCCGTGGTGTCGTCGGCCAGCCGGCGCAGGACCTGCTCGGGGCCGCCCTCGTTCGCCCAGCCGGGGAGGAGGGCGACCAGGGTCGTGGCGGCGGTGGTGTACGGGTAGGTGTCGAGCGTGATGTCGGCGCCGGCCGTCAGCGCCTCGTCCAGCAGGGCCAGCAGCTCGGGCGCGCGGCCTTCGTTCACCCCGAAGTTCATCGTGGCGTGGGCCAGGTGCAGCGGGCAGTCCGCCCGGCGCGCCAGCTCCACCATCTCCGCGTACGCCGCGAGCGCGTCGGCGCCGTAGGAGCGGTGGTGCGGGCAGTAGAAGCCGCCGTACGACGCCACCACCCGGCACAGCTCGGTCAGTTCGGCTCCGTCGGCGTACATGCCGGGCGTGTAGGTGAGCCCGGACGACATGCCGACGGCGCCCTCCGCCAGGCCCCGCGCGACCAGCTCCCGCATCCGGTCCAGTTCCCGGGGCGTGGCCGGGCGATTCTCCCAGCCGACGGCCATCGCCCGCACGGTGCCCTGCGGGACCAGGTAGGCCGCGTTCACGGCGATGCCCCGGTCCAGCCGGTCCAGGTACTCACCCACCGACCGCCAGTCGACGTCGATGTCGTCGCCGGGGCCGTGCCAGCCGGCGATGGCGGTACGGACCTCGGCGAGCGTGCGGTCGTCGACGGGCGCGTACGACAGGCCGTCCTGGCCCAGGACTTCCAGGGTCACTCCCTGCGCGGCCTTGGCGCTGTGGTCGGGGTCGCGCAGCAGGGCCAGGTCGCTGTGCGCGTGCATGTCGATGAAGCCGGGGGAGAGGACCAGGCCCTCCGCGTCCACCTCGCGGCCGGCTCTCGGGCGTTGGCAGCCGGCCGCGGCCGCCTCCTTGACGATCGCGACGATCCGGCCGCCGTCGACCACGACATCCGCGCGGTAGGCGTCCGCGCCGGTGCCGTCGACGACGTCGGCGTCCCGGATGACCAGGTCCTCCATACCGCGCGGCCTCCCTCTCGGGCTCAGAAGAAGGTGCGGATGTAGTCGACGACCGTGCCGTCCGCCTCGGCCACCGGGATCAGCGGCCACTTGTCGAAGGACGTGCACGGGTGGGACAGGCCCAGGCCCACCCAGTCGCCGACCTCCAGGTCCACGCCGGGCGCGGTGCCCAGCCAGGCGTGCTGGTCGGACAGGGCGGTGACCTCGATCCCGGTCGCCGGGCGCTCGGCGCCGCCCCGGCGTACCACCCGGGCGACCGGCAGGTCCAGGTCGTGGGCGGCGTCCCGCTTGCCCGCGTTGACGAACGCCTGGTCGGGTGAGGGCCGGGAGACGACCTGCGCCCACAGCTGGAAGGCCGGCTCCAGCGCGCCCTCGTCGGGGACGCGGTTGAAGGGCGTCAGCTTGCGGTAGTGGACGTCGTCGTGCGAGACGTACGCGCCCGAGCGCAGCAACTTCAGCACCGGGAGGGACAGTTCGGGGATCTGGTCGAAGACGTCGGCGACCGCGTCGAACCACTCGCTGCCGCCCGCGCTGATGACGATCTCCTCGGCCCCCGCGAACCGCCCCGCCTTGTCGAGGTCGGCGGCGATCGCCACCAGCCGCCGCAGCCAGGCCCGTACGCTCTCCGGGGCCGCGCCGGGCACCTGAGCCTCGTAGCCCGCCACCCCGACCAGCCGCAGGTGCGCCGAGGCGGCCACCGCGTCGGCCACCGCCGCGCAGTCGGTATCGGCGCGGACGCCGGTGCGCGCGCCCTCACCGGCGGCCAGTTCCACGACGACGTCCAGGGGACGGGTCGCCTCGTGCAGGGCCGTGTCCATCAGTTCCACGCCGCGCACCGAGTCGACGTAGCAGACCAGGTGGAAGTCCGGGTCGGCGGTCAGCTCGGCGGCGAGCCAGCGCAGGGCCGCCGGGTCGACGACCTCGTTGGCGAGGAACACGCGCTGGATGCCGAAGGCGCGGGCGACCCGCACCTGGTGCGGCACGGCGAGCGTGATGCCCCAGGCGCCGTGGGCGAGCTGGCGGTGGAACAGCTGGGGGGCCATGGAGGTCTTGCCGTGCGGGGCGAAGGCGAGGCGGTGGCGGGTCGCGTACGTCTCCATCAGCCGCAGGTTGTGCTCCAGGCGCTCGGCGGACAGCGTCAGGACGGGGGTGGTGAAGCCGCCGGTGAAGAGGTTGCGCCGCTCGGCGGCCAGCTCGGCGACGGTGTGGCCGTCGGCGTCCGGGGGGAGGCCCTTGAAGCGGTGGTCGACCGTCTCGTCGGCCAGCCGGGCGAGAGCTTCGCTGCTCATGGAGCCTCCTGATGGTGCAGTGCTTGTGGCACGAGTGCGGCTGTGCGGGGGGCTGTCGCGCCCACGCGGCGGAGCCGCATATCGACACAGCCCCGCGCCCCTTTCGGCCGGACCACTCCGGCCGTTCTGATAACGAACTGGGGGCTGGCTGTGTCCGGCACAGGATCTTCGACCATACTGCCCGCTGTGGAGCAGCAGCGCATAGGTACCAGCAGCCAGCCCCTGAAGGGCGAGCCCGTGAAGGGCGCCGGATTCGACCCGGCTTTCATCCCGGGGCTCACCACGCCGAAGGCGGCGGAGGCGGAGCCGGAGGACGCGAAGCCGACGCGGGACGTGGAGGAGGCGGAGGAAGCCGAGTCGGCCGAGGAGAACACCGAGGCCGCCGAAGCCGCAGAAGACACCGAGGCCGCCGACGACGAGGATGAGGCCCCCGCCGACGGCCCCGTCTTCGAGGCCGCCGACCGCCGCGCCCGGATCCTCGCCGACCACAAGGGCGTACGGCTCTCCCTCGACGACCAGAGTTGCGAGTTCCGCTGGGACGAGATCGGCGCGATCGAGACGGCGACCGCCCGCTTCGGCAAGCGGTTCACCGTCACGATCCACACCCCGGGCCAGCGCTGGTACCCGATCGAGGTCGAGGCGAAGGCGAGGTCGCAGTTCACGGAGTGGGAGGAACAGCTGGACGCGGTTCTGGACGCCTATTTCGAGGAGTAGACGCCTACTTCGGGGAGTGGACGCCTACTTCGAGGAGCAGCGGACTAACCGCAGTACTGGGCTTCCTTGCCGATCGACCGGTACATACAGTCCGCGTTCTCCAGAAGCTGGAGCACCGCGTCCCGGTTGCGTGACGTCTCCCGCTCGATCACCTCGTCGGGCGGGTAGAAGCCGCCGCCGGAGCTGCTCCTCGGGTACATCTCGAAGGTGTAGCCGAAGATCTTGTGCGCGCCCCAGAGGTAGTCGTCGATCGACCCGTCCGTGATGTACAGGTCGCTGGACTGCTCCGGCGTGTAGCCGTTGCTGGCGGCCATCTTCTGCCCGACCGTGGCGAAGGCGTTCCGGTCGTCGGCCGTCATGCCGGTCGTCGTGTCGGCGTACGTGTAGCCGAACGGCCAGAGGATCAGCTCGCTGTACGTGTGGAAGTCGACGCCGGCCTTGATCTGCTGCGTACCGCCGACGACCCTGCTGCGCACGAAGTCGGCGACGACCTTCACCTCGGGCGCCGACTCCGGCGCGGAGCCCCGGTAGGTGTCGGAGAACGGCGATCCGGAGGAACCGCCGCAGCAGCCCCACCGGTAGTTCCAGTTCCGGTTGAGGTCCGTGCCGACGTACGAGGAGCCGGAGTTGGGCTGCCGGTTCTTGCGCCAGGAGCGGTACGAGCCGGTGGCGATGTCGTACTCGCCGCCGTCGGGGTTGAGGTCGGGGAGGATCCAGATCTCCCGGTTGTTGACCATGTTCGTGACGCGGGAGTCGGACCCGTAGCCCGCGCCCAGCTCGCGGATCAGGTACAGGGCCATCTCCACCGTGAGGTGCTCACGGGCGTGCTGGTGGTGGGTGAACAGCACCTCGGGCTCGGCCTCGTCCGCCCCGACGTTGTCGCTGATCTTGACGGCGATGATGTCCCGGCCCTGGTACGACTTGCCGATCACCCGCTTGCTCATGATGTTCGGGTGAGCCGCGAGCCGCTGGTCGATCTCGGCCGTCATCTCGGCGTAGTTGTGGTACCGGGAGTCGGCCGACGGGAAGTCGTGGAGGCGGATCTCGTCCTCGGCGACCCGATCCGGGGCGGCGTCCAACGGCAGGACCTCGTAGCCCCGTTGGCGCAGCTTCTTGATCTGGTCGGCGCGACCGGAGACGACCACGCCCTCCTCGTCCGCCTCGTCGATGGACACGCCCGCCGAGGCGATGGCGGTGCGCTCGGCCGCGGAGCTGTTGTGGACGTGGACTTCGTACTGCCGGATGTCGTCGGCGGAGGCGCTCGCCTTCCGGGCGCCGTCGGCGGCGGCGTCGGTGGACGTCGCCGTGATCGGGGCGGCGAGGGCGAGGGCGAGGAGAACGGCACAGGCGGCAGAGCGTCTGCCGCGTGGACGGAGTCGCATGAAATCTCCTTGTGGGAGGTGGGGTTGTTCGTGCGACGTACGACGTGCGGATGCCGCTCATCGTGGAGCCGTGACATGGTCAGGTCAATAGGGCGTGGATGTGGCCGGTGCAGGCCAACGCGGATTTCGGCCGCGCAGTGTACGCGTGGCTGCCGCTGATGACCCGGCGCGCGGCAAAGTGCACTCCCGGGTGTGATCCATGAGTGCGGTGCCGGTACGGCCCGGGTGAGAGTGAGGGGCCCAGACCCCACCCCCCGAGGACCGGTTGCGCGCGCCCGGCTGGTCGGCTCGCCGCCCGGGTGGGCCGCGCCGTCCCGGACGGCGGGCGCTTCGTGCACCTGTCCGACCCGCACGACCCGGCCCTCGTCGGCACCGAGGACACGGCGGCGCCCGAGGGCGTACGCCTCACCCGCCGGGAGACCCAGGGCGCCGAACTCGTCGCCCAGGGCCTCGCCAACCAGCGGATCGCGGCATGGGCGGCCGGGCAGCGCTGGGACAGACCGACGCAAGACCCGAGGCGGAAGGAAACCCCATGACCGCGACCACCGTCCGATCCAACGGCGTGCACAGCGAGTTCACCCACCGGATGAGCGCCATCGCCACCGACGACGCCTTCCTCGCCGCCGCCCTCCCCTTCCTCGCCGAGGGCCTCGCCGCCCCCGACGAGCCGCCTCCCGTCGCCATCGCCGACCCGGGCAAGCTGGACCTGCTGCGCGACGCGCTCGGCACCGACGCCCGGTCCGTCGGGCTGGTCCCGCACACCGAGTGGTACACCGGCTCCGCCGCCAACGCCGTCGCCCGGGCCGCCGGCCACCTCGCCGCGCACGCCGGCCCCGGCGGCCGCATCCACCTCCTCATGGAACCCGTGTGGGGCGGGCGCGCGGGCCGCTCCCCGCGCGAGAGCGCCGAGTGGATCCGCTACGAAGCCCTCGTCAACCTCCTCTTCGCGCCCGCCTCGACGACCGCGCTGTGCGTCTACGACACCCGCACCGCCGGCCCCGCCGTCGTCGAGGCGGCCCGCCGCGCCCACCCCGGCACCGGCGTCTACGAGGACCCGCTGCGGCTCGCCGCCGAACTGGACGCCGTACCACTGCCACCGGCCCCGCGCGGCGCCGACCGGCTGAAGCGCCCGGACGCGGGGGCCGTGCGGTCCTGGGCGGAACGCCACGGGATGCCCGTCGCGGACGCCGAGCTGTTCGGCACGGCCGCCGCCGAGGCCGCCACCCTCGGCCCGGTCACCGGTGTGCTGCTGTGGCGCGACGGACCCGCCTGCGTCTGCGAAGTCTCCCTGGGCCACCGCGTCGACGACCCGCTCGTCGGCTTCGTACCGCCGCGGGCGAGCGAGCCGGAGCCCGGGCAGGGGCTGTGGTACGCCCGCCAGGTCTGCGCGTACGTCGACCTGCGGCCCGGGGACGACGGGGGAACGACCGTCCGGCTGCAGTACGCGTAGGCGCGGGTGGGGAGTCGGGGACCTGTGCGTGCGGGCAGCGTGCGGGCGGGTAGCCCTCAGTTCATGACGGAAACCACGGGAGACCCCACCGACACGGAGGCCACGTCCGGCGCGAACCCCCCACCGCGCACATCGAGTTGGCGGTACATCGGCCCCGGCATCGTGGTCGCCGCGACCGGCGTCGGCGCCGGTGACCTGGTCGCGACGCTGATCGCCGGAAGCAGCTTCGGATACACACTCCTCTGGGCGGCCGTCGTCGGCTGCCTGGTGAAGATCTCCCTCGCGGAGGCGGCCGGCCGCTGGCATCTGTCCACCGGACGCACCCTGTTCGACGGCTGGGCGAGCCTGGGCCGCTGGACCACGTGGTTCTTCGCCGTGTACGTGGTGATCTGGGGCTTCGTCTACGGCGCGGCCGCGATGTCGTCCAGCGCGCTGCCGCTGCAGGCGCTGTTCCCGGACGTGATGGACCTCAAGTGGTGGGCAATCTGCTGCGGCCTGATCGGGCTGGTCTTCGTCTGGTTCAACAAGTACGCCGTCTTCGAGAAGGTCATGACCGTCCTGGTCGGCGTCATGTTCGTGGTCACGGTCTACCTGGCGATCCGCGTCACCCCGAACCTCCCCGACATGCTGGCCGGCCTGCTGCCCGTGCTGCCCGACGAGAAGGACTCCGTCCTCAACACCCTCGGCCTGATCGGCGGTGTCGGCGGCACCGTCACGCTGGCCGCCTACGGCTACTGGGTCAACGCCAAGGGCTGGACGAACACCGGCTGGATGAAGGTCATGCGCCTGGACAACCGGGTCGCCTACGCCACCACCGGCATCTTCGTCGTCGCCATGCTGATCGTCGGCGCGGAGCTGCTGCACTCCGCCGGGATCGCCCTCGCCGGCGGCGGCAAGGGCCTGGTCCAGCTGGGCGGCATCCTGGAGGCCGAGTACGGCACGGCCACCGCCAAGTTCTTCCTGATCGGCTTCTTCGCCACCTCCTTCACCTCGCTGATCGGCGTCTGGCACGGCGTGAGCCTGATGTTCGCGGACTTCGTCACCCGCTACCGCAAGCGGGGCGAGCTGATGGGCGAGGAGGTCGCCTCCGGGCAGCGGGAGAGGTCCTGGCCCTTCCGCGCCTACCTGCTCTGGCTGACCTTCCCGCCCATCGTCCTGCTCTTCCAGGGCGAACCCTTCCGCCTGGTCATCCTCTACGGCGTGCTGGGCGCGGCCTTCATGCCGTTCCTCGCCGGCACCCTGATCTGGCTCCTCAACTCCTCACGCACCCCGAGGGAGTGGCGCAACGGCCCGCTGAGCAACACGATGCTGGCGATCGCGGGGCTGCTCTTCCTCGTCCTGGGCGTGAAGGAGATCTGGGACCAGCAGTGGTCGGACTTCTTCTGACGGCCGCTCGCCCTGCCCTGCCGTCAGCCGAGGGCCTCCCAGCGCGGGGAGAGGGCGATGTTCCGCAGCTGCTCCATCGTCAGGGCCGGTGTCTCACGGGTCGCCGGGTCCTTCTGCGTGCCCGAGTTGAAGGCGCTGATCACGACGCGGCGACCGTCGGGCCGCATGGTGTCGACGGTCCACATCACCAGGTCCGCCTTCTCGCCGCGACCCTGGCGCGTGGCGACCTGAGTCCCGTCGTCGAGGGTCTCGGAGCCGGCGCCGAACAGCTGGTGCCGGACGTCGCTCATGTCCGGCTGCACATTGATCTGGACGAAGCTCTCGCCCTTGCCGTCGTCGACCACGACGTAGGCGTACTCGGAGTCCTGGCTGCCCTTGTCGACGACCTTCACGCCCTGCGGGAGCAGACCGGTGAGCGTGACGACGATCCGCTGACCGCCGATGCCCGCGGGAGGCTCGGCGGGGGCGGCGGTCGGCTTGTCCTCCTCGGGGATGGCGTCGATCAGGGCGAGCCACTCCTTCGCCGTGACGAAGCTCTTCAACTGCTCCGGCGACAGGGGCGGCTCGGGACGGCTGACCGGCTCGCCCTTCTCGGCCGGCGCGTTCCACTCGCCCAGGGTCACCCGCTGCCCCTTCGCGGTGATCAGGTCCCCGTACCAGACCTTGGTGTCCTCGCGCCGGTCGCTGTACTCGTACGTCTGCAGGATCCTGAGCACGGATCCGTCGGGGAGCCGCTGCACGGAGCAGTCGTCGTAGTCGGTCAGCCTCTTGTCGGGGCACGTGCCGAACAACCTGGCGTCCTCGCTGCCCGGCTCGACGCGGTCCAGGTTCACGCTCATCGCCGCCGCGCCCTTGCCGTCGTCGAAGACGAACGACGCGAACGGCATCATCATGGGCTTCTCCGTGCCCTCGCTCCGTTCCTGGCTGACATCGCCCTCGGGGAGCAGCGACTTCACGGTGCTCATCATCTGCTCGGCGGTGACACCGCTCGGCGTGGCCGTGGTGGTGGCCGTGGGCGTGGGGGTCTGCTTGCCGCTCGCGGCGACGGACGAGGTGTTCGGCCTGCCGTCGCCTCCGCCACCGCCGTTCGCGACGAGCAGCGCACCGCTCACACAGGCGAGCGCGACCGCGGCCGCGCCGCCGACCACGGCGACGTTACGGCGCGCCCGCAGCCGCCGGCCACGGGCCGTACCGCGGGCCGCGAGCGCGGCGCGGTCGGTGTCGAAGTCGCTGCCGGTCGTGTGCAGGGCGGCGGAGAGCCGGCCCTCGAAGGGGTCGTCGCGCTGGTCGTCGTACTGGTCCATGGGCATGGGGCACCACCGTTTCGGGTCGGTCGGTGAAGAGGATGGAAGCAGAGGGGGGCCAGGTCAGGGCCTGGCGTAGGCGCCGATGTCCTCGCCGAGCAGCTCCCGCAGCCGGGCCAGTGCGCGCACGCACCGGGTGCGCACGGCGGCGGAGCTGGTGTCCATGGCGTCCGCGGTCTCCTGGATCGACCGGTCCTCCCAGTACCGCAGGACGACCACGGCCCGGTCCTTGACGGGCAGCCGTCCCAGTGCGTCGAGGAGGGTGAGCCGCAGGGTGGAGTCGGGCGCGGCCGCGGCCGACTCCGGCAGGACGTCGGTGGCGCGCTCGGTGCTGCTGCGCCGCCGCTGGTGGGCGAGGAAGGTCCGGGTGAGCACCGTCTGCGCGTACGCGGCGGGGTTGCCGACGCGGGAGACCCGCCGCCAGCGGACGTAGATCCGCCCGAGCGTCTCCTGCACCAGGTCCTCCGCGAGATGGGTGTCACCGGCGGTGAGCAGGCACGCGGACCGGTACAGATGCCCGGCCCGCGCCGCCGCGAACTCCGCGTACTCGTCCGCGCGGGCCTGTCTCATACGTTCCCCCTGTTGCTGTGTGCCGGCTGTAGAAGAGGTCCTCACTTCACTGATGCGGTGGGCCGGGGAGAATGTTTCACACGAATACGAGAGCGGACGACGGACAGGTAAGAGGACGGATCGCCGGATGACCCAGCAGCCCCCACCCCCACCCCCGGGCTTCGGCCCGCCCCCGCCGCAGTACGCCCCGGTCCCCCCTCCCCCTGCCTACGCTCCGGCAGCACCCCAGCAGATGCCGATGCCGGGGCCGATGGTGCCCGTCGGCCCGGAGTTCATGGCGGTCGACAGACGCAACGCGATCGTGGTCGACGCCGAGGGCGTCACCCTGCAGCTCGGCGACGCGTCGGCGGACTTCCCCTGGCCGGAGATCCGCAGCGTCCACTACAGGGCGAGCCCCAACGGCAGGTCACTGCTGGTCGGCGTGATCCACCTCGACGGACAGTTCTACGAGGGCGAGGTGGAGGCCAGGCCCCGCGCCCGCCTCGCGGAGTGGTTCCCGCAGCTGGCGTGGGTCCTGGGCCACTACCGCCCGATGGGCTGACACGGTCCGCGTACGGGTCCGGCGCCCTGTCGGTGCTACGGCAGCGCGTGCACGTGCGGCCCCACCGCGTTCGACCAGGCGTTGCCCGCCGCCGCGTCCCAGTTCGTCGACCAGGTCATCGCGCCGCGCAGGTCGGGATAGGTGCGGGACGGCTTGAAGGTGCCGCAGTTGGTGCCTCGGGCCAGACAGTCCAGGGCGTTGTTCACGACGGCCGGGGAGACGTACCCGCTGCCCGCGCCCCGGGTCGACGCCGGGAGGCCCAGGCCGACCTGGGAGGGGGACAGGCCGTTCTCCAGTTGGATGCAGGCGAGGGCGGTCAGGAAGTCGACCGTGCCCTGGCTGTAGACCTTGCCGTCGCAGCCGAGCATGGAACCGCTGTTGTAGTACTGCATGTTGACGACCGTGAGGATGTCCCTGATGTTCAGGGCCGTCCGGAAGTAGGCGTTCGACGGGGACTGCATGTCGAGGGTCTGGGGGGCCATCGTGATGATCAGGGACGGGCCCGCCTTTGCCGACAGGGACCTCAACGCCTGTGTCATGTAGGTCGCGTTCAGGCCGTTCTCCAGGTCGATGTCGACGCCGTCGAAGCCGTACGTCTGCATGAGGGAATGGACGGAGTTCGCGAAGTTGGTCGCGGACGCGGCATCGTTGACCGCGACCCTGCCCAGCTCACCGCCGACCGAGATGATGACCTTCTTCCCGGCGGCCTGCTTCGCCCGGATGTCCGCCTTGAACCGGTCGACGGTGTAGCCGCCGAGGCCGGCCGAGTCCAGGTTGAAGGTGACCGCGCCCGGCGTGGCCGTCGCGTCCGCGAAGGCGACCGCGATGATGTCGTACTGGGCCTGGACGTCGGAGAGCCGCTGGACGGTCGCGCCGTTGTTGAAGTTCTGCCAGTAGCCGGTCACCGCGTGCTTCGGGAGGCCCGTTCCGCCGCCTGTGCCGGAGGTCGTCCCCGTCACCGTCGCCGACTTCGGCGACTCGCCCGCCGTGTTCGTCGCCGTGACCTGGAAGGAGTACGAGGTGGAGGGCGCGAGTCCGGTCACGGTGGCCGTCGTGCCGGTCACCGCCGTCACCTTCGTCCCGTTGCGGTAGATGCTGTAACCCGTCGCGCCGGACACCGCGTTCCAGACCAGGGACACCGAGGAGGATGTCGTACCCGAGACCCGCAGGCCGCCGGGTGTGCCCGGGACCGTCGGGGTCGGGTCGCCGCCTCCGCCGCCGTCGGGGCCGTGGACCGATATGTCGTCCGCGTGGTAGGCCGCCTGGCCGTACCAGCCGTGGAGGTACACGGTCACCGAGTTGGTCGAGGCGCCTGTGGTGAACGTCGTCGACAGTTGCTTCCAGGTCGTCGAGTCGGGGGTCCAGGTCGAGACGTCGGTCGTGCCGGTGCCGGTGCCGGTGACGCCCAGGTAGGTGTAGCCGCCCTGGACCCAGGCGCTCAGGGAATAGGTGGAGTTGGGCCGGACGGCCACCGTCTGGGAGCACCGGGCGTTGTCCTGGCCGCTCGGGGTGGCCTTCAGCGCGGCCGTGCCGCCGTGGACGGGGGAGGGGACGGTCGTGCCGCTGTTCGCGGAGCACGACCAGTGGGTGAGGCCGGACTCGAATCCGGCGTTCTTCGCGTTGTTCACGTCGGCTGCGGACGCCTGAGCCGCGCCCGCCAGCGAGACGGCGAGGGCGAGGGTCATCGCGCCCGACCAGAACCGTGTCGATCTTTTGAGTGGGGACATGACAATACGTTGGTCCAGACCAATTGCTCTGTCAAGAGGGCGCAACATGCCCCGCTTTCCTCCCACTTGGGCAAAGAGGGCGCGAAGAGAGTTGCTCCCTAGTCACCGAAAGTTGTTCTCCGGCCACAGGGGCGTGGATACAGTGCTGAGGTAGTCACGCAATGAAGTCACCTCGGTGCGCCGGAGTAACACCGGTGGGCCGGACCGCGGGAATCGGGGAGCTGCGCGTGCCAACTGCCATTGCCGTGACCGGCGTCGACATGGTGCTGCCGCCGCAGGACGAGCGGACGCTGCCCGCCGCCGTGCTCGCGGACCTGGACCGGCAGCCGCTGGAACAGTCCGTGGCCGCCGTCCAGACGCTCATCGAGCAGTACGGCCATGTCGTGGTCGTCTACTCCGGCGCCGTACCCAAAGCCGTCGAGCAGCGGCTGCACACCGTGCGCTCCCTGCTGGAGAGTGACCGTATCGCGCTCTTCCGTCCCGACCTGCCGCCCCTCGGACTCGCCGTCCTGGCCCGCCAGTTGCGCCAGCTCGCCTCCTGCGACCTCGGCCCCGGCGTGCTCGCCTGCGCCGGCCGGCTGCTCACCCACTACATCCACGCCGGCGCGCTGCTCGGCTCGGTCGCCCGCCTCGACCGGCTCCCGGTCAAGCTCAGCTCCCACGCCCGCTCCTGGCTGCCGGGCAGCCAGTTCGCCGTACTGGCCCATCCGCAGCCGCAGCTGGTGAAAGCGGTGCCCGGAGTGCCGCTGCCCGGGCCCGAGTTCGGCACCTGGCTGCTGGTCGCCAAGGGGCAGCTGTCCGCCGACTGGGTCACCGGCACCCTCGCCCCGCACTGGCGCGCCCAGGGTCTGAAGGAGATCGCCGCGCCCGCCGAGTCCGCCACCTGGTGGGGCACCGGGAAGCTGGTCGAGTTCTGCGCCTACCTGCCCGACCTGTCCGTCCTCTACCAGCTGGTCACCTCGGTACGGCAGACCACCTGCCACTGGTGCGGCCTCGACGTCATCGGCGACCGCTGCGTGTTCTGCTCCGCCACGCCGCCGCCCACGGCCGAGACCGTACGACAACGACCCGGACAGCGATCCGGACAACCACCCGGACCACGGGCCGTCCAGGCCGCACGACCCGTCCGCGCGCTCACCGCGGGCGACTGAGCCCGGTTTCCCGCTCGCCCCGACCCCACAACGAGGTAGCACGGTCCATGAACTCCCGTCAGCGCCGCGGCGTGATTCTCCTGATCCTGTCGGTCGTGTGCGCCCTCGGCGCGTTCGCCGGCGTCCTGTCCGTCATGGACGACGTGGAGTCCAAGGTCGGCCCCGAGGTCACCGCGTACCGGCTGAAATCCGAGATCAAGCCGTACACCACGCTGAGCACGGGCCAGTTCGAGAAGATCGAGATGCCCGAGCGCTGGCTGTCCGAGAACGCGGTGCGCGACCTCGCCGAGATCCGCGGCAAGATAGCCGTGACGACGCTCCGCGAGGGCTCCCTGCTCCAGCGCGACATGATCGTCGACCAGCCAGCGCTCCGGCCAGGGGAGCAGGAGGTCGCCATCATGATCGACGCGGCGACCGGCGTGGCCGGCAAGATCACCCCCGGCTCGACCGTCAACGTCTACGCCACCTTCGAGGGCGCCCGCGACAGCGACCCCGATGTCTCCAAGATCATCGTGACCCATGCCCGCGTCCTCGACGTGGGCGAGCTGACCGCCCTCCGGCCCGACGCCGAGGACCGCGGCCGCCAGCCCACCGACGCCGTGCCGATCACCTTCGCGCTGTCCACCCTCGACGCCCAGCGCATCACGTACGCCGAGTCGTTCGCCAAGCGGGTCCGCCTCGCCCTGGTGGCACCGGGCAGCGACACCGCGGTCCCGGAGCAGGACCGCACCTACCAGCTCGCCAAGGACAACTGAGAGGCGGCCGCCATGCCCACGAGGATCCTGCCGGCCGTCGGCGACCCGGACGCGGCCCGCTCGCTCACCACCCTGCTCAGCCAGCTCCCCGACGCCGAACCGGTCGTCCCGGTCACCGACTCCACCCAGCTGGTCGACACCCTCGCCCGGCTGGCCGTCGAGTCGGTCGACGAACTGCCCGAGGTCGTCGTCGTCCACGAACGCATCGGCCCGGTCCCCGCGCTGGAACTGGTCCGCGAGGTCGCCCTGCGCTTCCCGGCGGTCGGCGTCATCCTCCTGACCACCGACGCCTCGCCCGGCCTCTTCTCCGCCGCCATGGACTCCGGCGCCCGCGGCCTGGTCACCCTGCCCCTCGACTACGAGCAACTCGCCAGCCGGGTCCAGGCCGTGGCCCAGTGGTCGGTCGGGGTACGGCGCCATCTCGGCCACGGCGGCGACGCGTTCACCGGCGCCGGCGGCACCGTCGTCACCGTCAGCGGCGCCAAGGGCGGCGTCGGCGCCACCCTCACCGCCGTCCAACTCGCCCTCGCCGCCCAGGCGTCCGGGCGGGAGACGGCCCTGGTCGACATGGACCTCCAGACCGGCGACATCGCCTCCTACCTGGACGTCCAGTTCCGCCGCTCGATAGTCGACCTCGCCGCCATCACCGACATCACGCCCCGCGTCCTCGCCGAGGCCGTCTTCCGCCACGACAGCGGGGTCGCGCTCCTGCTCGCCCCCGGCGAGGGCGAGCGCGGCGAGGAGGTCACCGACCGCGCCGCCCGGCAGATCGTCGGCGCCCTGCGCTCCCGCTACGAGGTCGTCGTCATCGACTGCGGCGCCCAGCTGAGCGGCGCCGGCGCGGCCGCGGTGGAGACGGCCGACCGGGCCCTGCTCGTCACCACGCCCGACGTGGTCGCCGTACGCGGCGCCAAACGCACCGTCCGCATGTGGGACCGCCTGCAGATCCGCAAGGCGGAGGAGACCACGGTCGTCGTCAACCGCCACAGCCGCGCCACCGAGATCCAGCCGTCCCTCATCCAGAAGATCACCGGCACCGGCATCGCCACGACCACCGTCCCCGCCCACTTCAAGGAACTCGCCGCCGCCGTCGACGCGGGCCGCGTCCACGCCCTCGACGCCAAGGGCACGGTACGGCAGGCGCTGTGGGCGCTGGCCGGGGAGCTGGGGCTGGTCAAGGCGCCGGAGACCGCGCTGGTGCGCCGGGGCGCGGTCGGCTTCCGCAGGCGGAAGGAGTGAGCGGCATGCGTCCGCGCAGGGAGGGGAACAGGGACAGGGGCGGCGACCGGGGCCAGGTCACCGTCGAGTTCCTCGGCATGACCCCGCTGATCCTCGTCACGCTGGTGCTGGTGTGGCAGTTCGTACTCGTGGGGTACACGTTCGCGCTCGCGGGGAACGCTGCCGACGAGGCGGTGCGGGCGGGGACGGCGGCTCCTCCGGGCGAGCGTCTGGGCGCGTGCCGGGCGGCCGGCCTGGAGAAGCTGCCCGACGCGTGGAGCGGCACGGTGACCTGCGGCGGCGAAGGCTATGTCACCGCCACGGTCACGCTCCGGGTCCCCGTCCTCTTCCCCGGCTCGATCGGCTTCCCGTTCGAGGTCGAGGGGCACGCGGGCGCGGTGGAGGAGGAGAAGGGCAGGGACTGAGATGTCGTACGACGGGAAAGTCCGCGACCGCGGCCAGGTCGCCCTGGAGTACCTCGGGTTCGTGCCGGTCCTGATCCTCGTCGCGCTGGCCGGCGTACAGCTCGGCCTGATCGCGTACACCGCGCAGCAGGCCGGCACGGCGGCGCGGGCCGGTGCGCGGGCCGCGTCGCTCGAACAGAGCGCCCAGCAGGGCTGTGTGAACGCGGTCAGCGACTGGCTCGCCGACGGCACCCGCTGCGCGGAGTCCCACGGCGGCGACGAGGTCACCGTCACCGCGACCGTCCAGATCCCGTCGATCGTCCCCGGCTGGAACTTCGACCCCGCCCGGAAGTCCGCCACCATGCCGCTCGACCGCTGAGGAGAACCCGTTGAGCCTGAGGTCACGCATCACCTCCCCCGAGGAGAACGGCAGCCGGGGCGAGGACGGTCACCTGGTCGCCACCTACCGGGCCAAGCTGCTGGAGGAGATCGACCTCGCCGAGATGAGCTCGCTGGCGGCGGCCGAGCGCCGGGCCCGGCTGGAGCGGGTGCTCGGGCACATCATCAGCCGCGAGGGCCCGGTGCTGTCCACGGCCGAGCGCGCGGCGCTGATCCGCCGGGTCGTCGACGAGGCGCTCGGCCTCGGCATCCTGGAACCGCTCCTGGAGGACGCGTCCATCACCGAGATCATGGTGAACGGCCCCGACGCGATCTTCGTCGAACGCGCGGGCAGGGTCGAGCAGTTGCCGCTGCGCTTCGCGTCGCACGACCAGCTGATGCAGACCATCGAGCGGATCGTCTCCACCGTCAACCGCCGGGTCGACGAGTCCAACCCGATGGTCGACGCGCGCCTCCCGTCCGGCGAGCGCGTCAACGTCATCATCCCGCCCCTGTCGCTCACCGGCCCGATCCTCACCATCCGCCGCTTCCCCCGCTCCTTCACCCTCCACGAACTGGTCGGCTTCGGCTCCCTCGACGAACACATGCTGTTCCTGCTGGCCGGCCTGGTGCAGGCGAAGTTCAACGTGATCGTGTCAGGGGCGACCGGCACCGGGAAGACCACGCTGCTGAACGCCCTCTCCGGGCTGATCCCGGAAGGCGAACGCATCATCACCATCGAGGACTCCGCCGAACTCCAGCTCCAGCAGCACCACGTCATCCGACTGGAGTCCCGCCCCCCGAACGTCGAGGGCAAGGGCCACATCACCATCCGCGACCTGGTCCGCAACTCGCTGCGGATGCGCCCCGACCGGATCGTGGTCGGCGAGGTCCGAGGAGGCGAATCCCTCGACATGCTCCAGGCGATGTCGACCGGCCACGACGGCTCGCTGGCGACCGTCCACGCCAACAGCGCCGAGGACGCCCTGACCCGGCTGCAGACCCTCGCCTCCATGTCGGACGTCGAGATCCCCTTCGTCGCCCTGCACGACCAGATCAACAGCGCCGTCGACGTCATCATCCAGCTCACCCGCTTCGCGGACGGCGCGCGCCGGATCACCGAGATCGCGCTCCTCGACAGCCACGGCGGGGAACCGTACCGCCTGGCGACCATCGCCCGCTTCGAGGCCCAGCCGATGACGGCGGACGGTCGCATCCACGGCGCCTTCCGCTGCTTCCCCCTCCCGCGCCGCACCGCCGACCGCCTCTACATGGCGGGCCAGCCCGTCCCACCGGCCTTCGGCGTGGCCCGCACGGCACACGACCTCGCGACCAGAGAAGCGCGGTAGGACCGGCAGACCCGGTCAGGCCCGTAGGAGACCCATGGACCTCATCACGCTCACCACCGGAGTGACCCTCCTGGCCTGCGCCCTGGCGGTCGCGGGCGTCCAGGCGTACGCCTCCGGCCGCGCCCAGCGGGACGCCCTCGTCGACCGCCTGACCCACACCGGCCTCCCGCCCACCGGCCGCCGGCGCCGCTTCCGCAACCTCGACCGACGACTGCGCCGTACGACCCTGGGGCGCGCCCTGGAGCGGAAGCTGGCGGCGACGGGGCTGGACGTGACGCCGGGCGAGTTCTTCGCGTACATGCTGGCCGGCGTCGCGGGCCTGTGGCTGGTCGGCCAGGCGACCCTGGCGCCCTTCTTCGGCCCGATCGCCGGACTGCTCGGCGTCTGGGCGGCCTGGCAGTTCCTCAACTGGCAGCGCCAGAAACGCATCGAGCGGTTCATCAACCAACTCCCCGAACTCTCCCGCATCCTGGCCAACGCCACCCACGCCGGCCTCGCCCTGCGCACCGCGATCGGCATGGCGGCGGAGGAGCTGGAGGCCCCGGCGGGCGAGGAACTCGCCAAGGTCGCCGACCAGTTGGCGGTCGGCCACTCCATGGACGACGCGCTGGGCGAGCTGGCGGACCGGCTTCCGTCCCGCGAACTGGTGGTCCTGGTGACGACCCTGGTGCTCTCCAACCGCGCCGGCGGCCACGTCGTGGGCGCGCTGCGGAACCTGACCGAGACCCTGGAGGAACGCAAGGAGACCCGCCGTGAGATCCGCACCCAGCTCTCCCAGGTCAACATGACCTCGTACGCGGTGCCGGTCATGGGCGTGGGCTCGCTGTTCCTGATGAACGGCGTGAAGGACGGCGCCCTGGACCGTATGACCGGCTCCCCGCTGGGCCAGGCGGCGGTGGTCATCGCCTTCGGTCTCTACGCGACCGGCTTCGTCCTCATCCGCCGTATGTCCCGCATCGACGTCTGAGGGAGGGAGACAAACCGATGGGCCTGCTTCTGGCCTCCCTCATGGGCCTCGGCGTCTGGGGCGTCTTCGCCGGCCTGCGCATGTACCGCGCGGACGCCAGACTGCCCCCCGACCTGGCGCTCGCCCTGGAGGTCGGCGCGACCCGCACGGGCGCGGTCGACTCGCTGGTCGACCGGCTCGGTATGCGGTACGCGCCCGCTGTACTCCGCCTCATGGGCCCGAAACAGGTCGCCAGGTACCGCCGCAGGATCGACCTGGCCGGCAACCCGGGCGGCCTGACGATCGACCGGTACGCGGCGCGGCGGGCCGTCTACGGCTTCCTGGGCGCTGTCGGTGGCCTGGTCTTCGTGTTGCGCGGCCAGTGGTTCGTGGCCCTGCTGATGCTGGCCTTCGGCGCGCTGTGGACCGAGGTCGGCATCTGGTCGGCGATCCGGGTCCGCAAGGACGTCATCGAGCGCACCCTGCCGGACTTCCTGGACGTCCTGGCGGTGGTCGTCAGCGCCGGCCTCGGCTTCCGCCAGGCCCTCGACCGGGTCTCCAGCCGCTACGAGGGCCCCTGGGCGGACGAGATCCGCATCACCCTGCGCCAGATGGACCTCGGCATGAGCCGCCGCCAGGCGTTCGCGGAACTGCGCCGCCGCAACGACTCCGAACAGGTCGCCATGTTCGTCACCGCTCTCCAGCAGGGCGAGGAACTGGGCGCGCCGATCGTCGAGACCCTGGTCGCCATCGCCAAGGACATGCGCCGCACGGACGCGCAGAACGCCCGCCGCAAGGCCGCACGTGCGGTACCGAGGGCCACGCTGGTCATCACCACCTTCATGGTCCCGGCGACGATGCTGCTGCTGGGAGCGGGCCTGCTGCTCGGCTCGGGCACGGACTTCGGGACGATCACGGGGGAGTAGGGGGGAGGTCGGACGATGGCGTCGATGACGACTCCGGGGATGACTGCGGGGATGGCGGCGGGGATGACGGCGAGGGCATGGAGCGGTGGTCTGCTCGGACACCGCCGCCGCGCCCCGGACGCTCCAGCACCGTCGACCCTGGAGGTGAACGCCCTCCAGGCGATGTGCCGGCAGGTCTTCGGCTTCCGCCTGGCGATGATCGCCCTCGCCGCCCCCTCGGCGCTGCTGAACGCCTCGCCGGGCCTGGGCGTCCGCCTGGTGGGCACGGCGGTGGTCGTCACCTTCATGATCTCGTACGCCCTGTTCCGTGACTGGGAGCGCTTCGGCCCCCTCCTCCTGCGCCACCCCACCCTCCTTGCGGCCGACACCCTCACCGGCTCCCTGCTCCTGATCTCGGCGGGCCCCGACACCACGATCGCCTACGTCAGCGTCTGCACCCCCCTCCTCGCCGGCATCGTCTACGGCTGGAGAGGCGCCGCCTGCTTCGCCTCCCTCCAGTCGCTGATACTGCTGCTCGTCCATGCCACCCTGCACCCGGGCCCGGACGCGAGCCTGGCCGAACGCCTCCTCCTGCCGGGCTTCTGCGTCATCACCGGCGCGGTCGGCTCGACTCTCCGCGGCCTGATGCTCCGCTTCGGCGAGGCGACGCAGGCCCTCACGACGACCCGGGCCCGTCTGGCCGCCACGCAGGCGACCGAGGCCGAACGTGCGCGGCTGGCCCGGGAGATGCACGACTCGGTGGCCAAGACCCTGCACGGCGTGGCCCTGGCCGCCGAGGCCCTGGCCCACACGGCCCGCTCGGCGAACGCCACCCCGGAGCGGCTCCGCGAGCAGGCGGACCTGGTGGCGAGGGCGGCCCGGACGGCGGCGGCGGAGTCGAGGGCCCTGCTGACGGACCTACGAGCCGCCGCCTCCGACGCCGGCCACCCGACGGACGTACTCCCGCAACTGGCCGCCCAGGCCCGCAGCTTCCAGCACCGAGCGTCCCTGCCGACGTCGTACCGCACAACCGGCCCCCGTCCGACCGTCCTTCTTTCATCCGCTACCGCCCACCACCTCCTCGCGATCACCGGTGAGGCCCTGGAGAACGCCCACCGCCACGCGTACGCGACGCGCGTGGACGTGCACACCGACGTACAGCCCGACACCCTGCACATCACGATCCGCGACAACGGCCGCGGCCTGCCCCCGGCCCTGGACACGGCGACGCTCGACGCCCTGCGCCGCTCGGGCCGGTTCGGCCTGCTGGGCATGACGGAGCGGGCGGCGACCCTGGGCGCGACCCTCGACATCACCGGCGGCGGCCGGGGCACAGAGGTCCGCCTGGAACTCCCCCTGCTCCGCGGCGAGAAAGCCGAGAAAGCCGAGAAAGCCGAGAAAGGGGCGCCGACCGAATGACCACCCAGCCCCTGCGAGTCGTGGTCGCCGACGACAACCCCGTCGTCCGCGCGGGCCTGACCGCCCTCCTCTCCGACCACGAGGACATCACGGTCGTGGCGCAGGCGGCGAACGGCACCGAAGCCTGCGAGGCGACCCGCACCCACCGCCCCGACGTGGTCCTGTTGGACGTCCGCATGCCCGGCATGGACGGCATCGCGGCCCTCCCGCACCTGGTGGACATCGCGCCGGTGCTGATGCTGACGTACAGCGGCGAGACGGAGACAGTCCAGGAAGCGCTGCGCGGAGGCGCGGGCGGCTACCTGGTCCACGGCGAGTTCACGGTGGACCAGTTGCTCACGGCGGTACGGGACGTCGTACGGGGCCGCCCGCACGTGAGCCCGACGGCGACGGACGCGCTGCTGGCACATCTGAGGTCCCCTCTGAATGCAAATGCACACGCCGTCGCGCCACGTCGGGAAAATATAAGCCCGATGACACCCAAACAGCTTTCGCAACTGCAACCATCTATGGCACAGTCGAGGTCTCCGATGGCCCGACTCAGCGCGAGGGAGGCGGAGATCATGGACCTCATCGCATCCGGCATGAACAACCATCAGATCGCCGCCGCATGCTTCATCTCCGAGAAGACCGTCAAGAACCACATCAACCGCATCTTCGCCAAGCTCCACAGCACGAGCCGCGCGGAGGCGACCGCGAAGTGGCTGGGGGCGGGATGACCACACACCTGGGCCCACCCTGGGCCCGAAATTGGGCCCCGGGACCCTCGCCCGACCGCAGTGCGGCTCCCTACAGTGCAGGCGCCGGCACCGTGACCACCGGAGGGGACCCCCATGACCAACTGGCGCAACACCACCGTCACGTCACTCCGCGCACGCGCTGCCGCGCGGGGGGACGGGGGGCAGACGGCGGTGGAGTACTTGGGGATCATTGCGGTGGTGGTGGCGATTGTGCTGGCGATCACGGGGACGGACATCGGCCAGACGATCTACAACGCCATCACGGACAAGATCACCGAAGTCACGGGCGGTTGACGCGTCCCGATAGGCGACGTGACCCAGGGCAGGCTTCCCCCATCTACATCACGGTGGTGGCGGGCCTGCTCTTTCTCGCGTTCGCCTACTTGGCGGTCGGCCAGGCGGCGGCGAACCGGAACGGGGCACAGACGGCGGCCGACGCGGCGGCACTCGCGGTGGCACAGGAGACCCGGGATCAACTCGCGGGCGCGTGGGTGGAGAGTGTTCTCGATCCCGCCGCATGGCGGCGCATCTTCGACGGAGAAGCACCAGGAATCGAGAACTCATGCTGGCGCGCCTACGAGCTTGCCGCGCAGAACGACGCCAGTGTGGACGGCTGCGATCCGGACGGACTTCTCGGCTACACCGTCACCGTGCACACCAATAAAACCGTGGGTGAGTCCATCGTTCCCGGTACAGAGAACAAGCGGTCAACGGCCACAGCCTCCGCCGTGATCGAGCCGCTCTGCGAATTCCTCCTTCAGGAAGCGGAGGAAGACGTGCTGCCGCAACTCACCTGCGAGGACGGCATCTGGTCCCTGGACCCGGAGGACCTGACCGATCTCCCGGAGCCCCAGGACCTCTTCGACGTCCATCTGACCGACTGACAAGTGAACGACGAAGGACGAAGGAAGCAGACGCATGAGCATTCGGTTCACGGCGAAGGCCCAAAGGGGGATGGTCGCGTGCGCGGTCGCGGCCGGTCTGGCCCTCGGAGTGGCCGGCTGCGGCGGCGGTGGCGACGACGGCGACAAGCCGCAGAGTCCATCATCCGCAACCCGCAGCAGCGGATCCCAGCCGAGTGCTCAGGAGGGGAAGTCGGAGCAGCCGTTGGCAGAGCTGAGAGGTCCCCAAAGCCTGTTGCTGCAGATCACCAGTGCCCAGCGCGACTCCGGCGGCTTCGTCACCGTCAACGGCAACCTCAAGAACGAGGGCAGTGAGACGGTCAACGTCCCGGCCCAGTTGAGCGGCAACGAAACCGAGATCATCCGCAACGGAAGGTCTCTCGGCGGTGCCACGCTGGTGGATTCCAAGAGCAAGAAGCGCTACTACGTGCTGCGAGACACCGACGGACGTCCCCTCACCACGACCAACTTCCCTGCCCTGAAGGCCGGGGAGTCCACGCCCGTATTCATGCAGTTCCCGGCGCCCCCGGCCGAAACCACAGAGGTGGCCTTCCAGCTTCCGATGTTCCCATCCGCCACGATCGGCATCTCCGGGTGAGGCGCACGATGACCCGAGCCCGAACCGTGGCAGTAGCACTGGCGACCACCTGCCTGCTGGCCGTCCCGTCGGCCCATGCCGACGGCCCCAGCGTCCCCCCAGGCACCGAACCCACCGCCACCGCCCCCGTCGACGTGGACCCCAACGACCCGGACCTCAAACTCCCGGAAGGCGCAACGCTCGCCGAACCCAAGGTCCTGGACATCAAGCAGGTGGTGGAGGAGCAGTCAGGAGAGGAACGCCGGGAAGACACTAACGCGGACGTGAAGTTCGCGCTCCAGGCAGAGGTCCTCTTCGGCAAGGACAGCGCACAGCTGAGCACCGCGTCAAAGGCCCGCATCACCGCGATGGCCCAGGAGATCAAGAACCAGCAAGCCACCCGGGTCCGGGTCTTCGGCTTCACCGACAACCTCGGCTCCTCCGCCCACGGCGACGTCCTGTCCCGCCAACGAGCCAACGCGGTACAGACGGCCCTCTCGGCCGCCCTGAACGACCCGAACATCACCTTCGAGGTCCGCGGCTACGGCGAGCAGTACCCCATCTCCGACAACTCCACGGAAGCCGGCCGCAAGAAGAACCGCCGAGTCGAGGTCACCTTCCAGCGAGACCAGAACTGACCCGACTGGAGCGTTTGTCTCTCGCACCGATCAACTGAGTACGCGCACCCACACCTCACCGGGTAACCGCGCCCATCCACCGAGACCCCCACCCGACTTACGGTCCTCGCATGCCAGAACAGACCCCACCGAGGACCACCCCCACCCCCACCCCCACCCCCGCCCAAACCGCGGGCAAGCCCCCGTACCCCACCCTCAACGCCTTCGGATGGGGCTGCGTCGCCCTCATCGCCGTACCCGCTCTGGCCGTACTCGCCCTGCTCGCCACCCTCGCCTGGAGTGCAAGGGGATCGACGGACTTCCCCCGCACCGCCCCCGAGGACATGGCGAACCGCGTCTTCCAGCACTCCCAGGAGGCGTACGACACCCTCGGCTTCGACCGCATCCTGCGACCAGCACCCGAACGGCCGGGCACCAGCCCCGAGAACACGTTCAGCTCTGCCTACTGCTGGGACAACGGCCCGCTGGGCCTCGACGACAAGACAGTCGACGGCGCCTACCAGCTGAGCCACAGCTGGGCCCTGGACCAGGTCCCCGCAAGCCGGGCCACCCCCGCCCTACGCCGCCTGCACCAGCATCTGAGGAACACCGGCTGGAAGATCACGGAGTACCGCGAGGGCGCCGGGAACCAGGACTGGACTCTACGAGCCCAGCGGGACGACGACGCGGAGCGCATGTCGTTCACCTGGTACCCGGACCGCGCGTACTTCACCGGCGGCGCCACCCCCCCTGCGCCTACGACCCCGAGTGGGACAGGCACGACGTCACCCCGTCAGGCGACCACCTGACCCCTCCGCCCCTCGCCCCCACGCAACGGCACTGAAGCAGCGCAGCGCGCCCCGCCCTCAGGCAGCCACGCCCGCCCTCGCGACGAGCCGGACAGGTACCTCGGCGTACGTGTTCAGCAGCGTGTTCTCCGCGATGACCGGATCGCCGGTGAGCTCGATCCGTTCAACGGACTCGATCAGCGCATGAATCAGTGCGTGCAACTCAAGCCGAGCGACCCCCTGCCCCACACAGTTGTGCGCACCGAACCCGAACCCCAGGTGATCAAGCGGGTTGCGACGGAAGTCGAACTGATCGGCCCGCTCCCACTTCCGCTCGTCCCGGTTCGCGGAGGCGAAGAGGGCCCACACCCGAGCCCCCTTCGGCACCACCACCCCACCCACCTCCGCGTCCCGCGCCGCGACCCGAGTAAGCCCCCGCACCGGACTCTCGAACCTCAGCAGCTCATTGATCGTCGAAGCCACAAGCCCTGGCTCGGCCCGCAACGCGGCCCACTGATCGGGACGCTCGGCGAAGAGAACAAGCAGATGCCCGATGGCCGACGCAGTCGTCTCCAGCGACGGCCCGATGTAGTCAACGAGAAGAAACGGGCACTTCTCCCTCGGAATAACCCCCTGATCGGCCGCCTCAAGCATGCCGGCGCCCGGACTGCCCGGCTCCAACTCCCGCTTCTCCGCCAGCTCATGGGCGAACTCGAACAGCCGCCGCGTCATCTCCATGTTGTACGGAGTGCGCTCCGTGACCGGCCCCAGCAGGTCGTTGCCCACCTGCCCCCACTCGTACAGATGCTCACGATTCCGCTCGGGCAGCCCCAGATAGTCAGGGATGACCAACATCGGCATCGCCTGAGCCAGCTCCCTGACCCCGTCGATCTCCCCCCTGCCGACAACGCCGGCAACAAGCCCCCGCGCCTTCTCCGCGATCTCCTCCCCACGCCGACGCACGGCCCCCGGCCGCAGCCCCGCCCCCACCACTGACCGCAACACCCCGTGCTCCGGCGCATCACTCACCAGAGTCACTCCCCGCATCATCTGATTGACGTCGGGATTGAACCCCACACCCTCCCCGGAGACGAAGGTGTGATGATCACCCAGCACGCCCTTCACCTCCTCATACCGCGTCACCACAAACACATCCGGCTCCCGCAACCGCACCACGCCCCCCAACTCCCGCAGCTGCCGATACTGCTCATACCGGGTATGCCGATCCGAACTCGCAAACATGTCGATATCTGCCACAGGTACGACGCCCACCGAGGTTCCTTTCAACTTCAAGCAATGCATGATCACCCCGATCTTGCTCGAAGAACCCCACCGCAAACCACTCCCAGCGACCTGAGCTACCCCTTGAACTCGAAGCGCTCGGCCGCAGGAGGGGTGTAGAACGCCCTCCCGCCTCCCAGGTCTGTCACCAACCGCACCGCGAACCGGGCAGGGGCGTGGCCCCGCCCCGGTGTCCAGTGCGACGTGCGGCTCGCTCACGCGGCGTCAACCTCCGCGATGCGGCGGGCGAGCGGCGCGTCGGCTTCCGGATCGGGGACGGTCGGGTCGTAATCGCCCCACTCGGCGGTGATCCGTCGCGTCTGCGAGTCCTCCTCGGCCCGCTTGGCGGGTGTCTTGACGCTCTCGGTCAACCGGCCGAGCCGACCCTGCAGGCTCAGCACTTCGGCCTCGACAACGACTGTGAGGGGAACCCTTCCGGGTGATGGCGGCCGGCAGACTTTCGAAGTACCTTCAAAGTCATGGCGACCGAAAACGCAGCCGTGAACTTCTCCGAGCTGGTGAACAAGAACAAGCAGACACTCGCCCGTCTCAAGGAATCACCCCGATTGCTGCTGCACCGCAGAGACGGCGAGGATCTGGTCCTCACCACGGCCGCACGGGCCGAGCAGGAGCAGACCGTGGTATCAGCCGCCACTCGCATGCTCGCCGCGATGGCACGCCGGGAGCCCGGCAGCATGGAACTGCTCCTGGACCTCCTGCCGGATGCCTTCCCCTGGGTCCGTTTCCTGCCCGAACGGGACGTCCATGCGTTCGCTGTGGAACTGGTCGACACGATGCGGGCCGCCGACTCCATCGGCAACAGTGCCTCTGTCGCCCAGATGCTCATCGCCTGGCAGCACACGGCAGAGGTGTACTCCGACCCGGAACTACTGGCAGCGCTCACCCGGGACCAGGATGACGACTACGGTCAGGCGCCGGACCCGCGGGACATCTCATGAGCGCCGGACGAGGAAATCGCGCCGCACCTCCGGCGCGGGACGGAGAGTGGGAGGTCCGTTTCGCGGACGCGGCATCGGCGAAAGGCTGGGAGAGCCTGGCTCAACAGGCACGCGAGAACACGTATCGCGCCTGGCTGATCATGCGCACGGACCCTCGGCCGGTCACGGAGACCCCTCGGCACCATCGCCTGAAGGGCAGCCTGGCCCACGGCACCCACCGCGGACAGACCTGTGAGCAGTGGCAGATCGAAGTCACCAGCGGCGGACGCCTTTGGTACCTACTCGACACCACTCGCAAAACCTGCTGGATCACTTTCGCCGGCACCGGCCACCCACGCGCGACGGACCGCGGCTGAGTCAACCAACACCGAGGAGCAGGAGTCCACGCACCCGACACCCCGCGCTACGACTCCTGGGACTCCTGCTCCTCGGGACCGAGCCCCATATCCTTCGCGGTGCGACCCGCAGCGGGGCCTGGGCCGACAGGTATTCCGGACCGTCCGACGGTTCAGTCCGGCCTCCTTCGCGATCTCCGACAGGCTGACCGCACCGGACTCATACAGACTGCGAAACCGGCGAAGCTCCAACCGCCGATGAGGAGTCCGCGGACATGCGGCGCAAGATGCATGAGGCCACGGCCGCTGGACACCCCCACCCTCCTGGCCATGGGCGGCAACGAGCAGCTGTCCAGCCTCTTCCATGCTGGTGCGGCCAACGACGACGTCCGGCTCTGGGCGCCCATGCGGTGCCTCCGCGAGGTCGAGCGAGAGCGTCCCGGCATCGTCGAACACGCAGGAGTACTCCTGGACGTCCTGCACGTCATCGACGACGACTACGCCCTGGCCGCGACCGTCGCCGAACTGCGCCGACGCCGTCCCCTTCGGCATCGCAGCGGCAGCCCACGCGGCCCGACCGAACGCGACACTCCCCGAGGGCGCCCTGGTCGCCACCGTCACACCGGAGCCGTACGACAGGCTCGGAATCCCCGCCATGGACCTGAACCGCTGACCCCGAGCCCGACCGCGTCACGCGCCCGGCGTGAGCGGCAGCAGCCGCACCGGACGTCCCTTCCACTCTTCGGGGGTCACGGTTGCGACCACGGCACCGCGGGGGCGTTCCACCGACGGCAGGGCGATGTGCTGGGTGTGCGGCTGCGCCCACCCGTTGTCAGTGTCCGCGGTCAGTGCAAGGGCGGCGGGCAGATCGAGGGGAACGATGTCCACCGCCGGCAGTTGCACGACGTGCTCAGCGAGCCCCGGATACTGCCGGTCCGCCTCCACCAGCGCGCAGACAGCCGTGTACAGGCGCGTCCCGGTGCCGCTGGTGGCCTGGTAGACCAGCCGGGAGACCAGCGGATTGCCGCGCAGGGCGAGCAGCGCCCCGGTGTCCAGTACGACGTGCAGGTCGCTCACGCGACGTCAGCCTCCGCGATACGGCGAGCGAGCAGCGCGTCGGCCTCCGGATCGGGCACGGCCGGGTCGTAACCGCTCCACTCCACGAGGAGCCGCCGCGTCCGCTCGGCCTCCTCGGCCCTCTCGGCGGGCGTCCTGACGCTCTCGGCCAGCCGGTCGAGCCATGCCCGCAGACTCAACCCTTCGGCCTCGGCGACGGCTGCGAGCTTGTCCCGCGTCTCGGACCGGGCTCGAATAGTGGCATCTGCCATGAGATCGGCTCCCTTCTGCGCTGTACAACGGAGACGGGCGGCGGCCGACGACGAACGCCTCCGTGCGGCCCACCGTACAGGGGACGTACACGTATACGTACACATCCACGCGGTTGAGGTGTGTCCATTGAGCCTGATGCCTCTGGGTGAAGGCTCGAGGCTTCCGGCCCTTCTGGGCCGCCGAGGGCCGCTACCTAGTCGCTCGATTCGTCGGACGCCGGCTGATCGGTCGGCTCCCCCTCGGCCGCACGCTCGATCACGAACGACCCCTTGCCGACGACCGTCCGTACGTAGCCCAGCTCGGCGAGCAGGACCAGCGTCTTGCGGGCGGTTCCTCGCGCAATCCCGAACTCCTGCATCAGCCGGTCGACGCCGGGCAGGGAGCGGCCCAGCGGATACGCGCCACTGGCGATCCGGGAGATGAGCACAGCGGCGAGCTGAAGGTACAGAGGGTCAGCCGCCTCGGGGTCGAGCTCGTCGTCCGGGCCGTAGCCCTCCGGGATGTCCACCATGATTCGACCGTAAGTGGCCAGGGAAGGCAACGCTCATTCGTGTCATGCCATGGCAGGGCATGACCAGGTTGTTTAGTCTGCCGATACAGAAGGACCCCCGCGACGGTGGGCGCCGTCCGGGGGCATGGCCACCAGCCTCTGAGGAGCTGATGACAGTGAGCATTATCCACGCGCTGTTGCGCTGGATCCTTGGCATGTGCGCGCCCGGCACCGGCAGGCGGAGGGCGATCGCAAGCCCCGCCGCGCCGGCCCCCGTCCATGAGCCGGATGGGGCCCCGGACTGGGTCACCGTAGGGCTTCCCGCTCACCGTTCCCCGTACGGGCTGCATGGGCCGCTGGACGGCAGGGCTTCGACCTCGGTCCGTCCGTACGTACGCGCGGAGGATCACGCTCACTGGAAACAGGAACGGGAAAACGAGCGGGCGCGGCAGACCCGACGCCGCGTAGTCCTGGTCCTGGCGGCCGACTTCGGTGTCGACCTCGACCGTCATGTGCTCGGCGCGGAGAGGGCGGCGTGATGGAGGCACGGAGTGAGCGGCAGAGCCACCCGCACGACACCGAAGCTCACCAACTCCCCGAGGGCACGGACCCTGCCGAGCGCCTGACCGACAGTGCGCTGCCGGAGCCGGACAACGCCACCGGCACCACAAACACCCCGCCGACCACGTACCTGGCAGGGCGGTCCCGCCCGCCGATGCGAATGTGCGCGCGCTGCCACGTGACCACCGAGACCCCGGTCGTGGTCGGCGTGGTCCACCAGAACTCCGGTCCGGGCTTCGTCGTGTACGCCTGCCGGGCGTGCGCCGGCCACTACCCGCCCCAGCCCGACGTACTCACCCTCCTGCCGCCGTCCCGCCAAGCCGAGGGCGGGAAATGAGCGCGCGGCCCGGCGGAGCATCGGCCATGGAGGAACTGTCAACAGAGTGCATGCTCGCGGTCCGATTGGACGAGGACATGCACAACGCGTGCCGCCGCTTGCAGGACATCCCACTGCCGTATGGCGGCGGGCTGCTCCTTGTCGGCCGCTGCGGCTGTGCGTGCCACGGCTCGGCGGGGAAGGGGGACGGCTGAACGCCGAGACTCGCCGGAACAGGGCGTCTGCCGCCTGAGGTTGTGCACCTGCCGCGTGGAATCGGTCCGGGCGTCGCGCCGGCCGGACCGATTTACTTTGTGTATTGCTCGGACAAATTTGCGAGGCCACAGAGAGCGCCGGTGGACGCTAGAACCATGTCAGGAGAGTTTGCGCAACGCCTCACGACGTGCTTGGAATGAGTCGCTTGCGGCGTCCTCTCGGAGCGAGCTCCGGGTTTTGTCGTCCAGCCCCAAAGCAGAGCTCCATGTGTCGACCATGGCGGCACTCTGCCGCTCGAAGACTTCGGCACTGCTCGCTTCCCCGCTTTCGCGCAGGGTTCGCCGCCACGAGCCGACGAGATGGCTGACCGGATCTTCGGCATACGGCGGCGGCACAGAGTCCACTTTTGTCGACGCACTGAGCACGTCTTGCTGCCATTCCTCTGCCCGGGTGTTGTCGAGATCTCTCCGAACGTCGTCGGCAACAGCGTCGAACGTCCCCAGGACAGAAGAGCTCCGGGCAGGAGGTGCGATGAGTTCGGCGCCTGTGGTGTCACTGCTCACGGACGCGAGTTCCTGAGCGGCTCGCTGCGTCGTCGCGTCGCGAAGGGTGACGTAAGCAGCGGGATCCTCCGATACCGACCGCACGATACGGAGCAGCGAGTCCCGGGACAGGGACATGTGCACGCCGCTGTCGTTCTCCCAAGCGGGTTGATTGGGTAGGGCATGCCTGACGTAGTCGGCGTCGCCGAGGCCGAGGATCACATGGGTGTCGGCCCTGTAAGCCGCTAGTGACTCGGCCAGGGGCATCCTCAGTTCGGGATCGAGATGCTCGCCGGTTTCCCGGAGGCTGTCCTCGACGGCCACCAACACGTTCTTCATTGCTTGAGCCTGCCGGAGTGAATGCCCTTCCGGGTCGGATGGGTCCACAGTCCCCACTGCGGCGTTCCTGATGGCTGCTCCTAGCTCCGAGCAGTTCATCCCGGCCTTGTACCCGTCGCCCAGCGCCTTGTGCACCCGTGTGTCCTGGAGCAGGATGTCGCAGCTGTCAGAGCCGTCGCCAGAGCCGCGCAAGTGCCACATCACGAGCCCACCGGCCACCGCCGCACAGGAGATGGCTGTGACAGTTGCGATCAAGAAGGGGCGCCGGACGCGTCGTAGGGGCATGGCGGGCATGACATTCCTTACTGCCGGGCGAGGCGGGCTCAGTTCGTCGTGTCTGTCAGGCGCTTTGCGCTGTATTGGACCCTCGGTCAACTGAGGTCTCGGCTGGTTTCGTGACGGCCGAGAGTCGCAGTGTCTTGCCTTGTTTTGAGGAGCGAGTCGCGAAGGCTTCCGTCGATGCCGGCGCCCTCGCTGCACGCCTTGACCATGACTGTGCTCTGCTCCTCAAACCGGTTGAGCAGCCCTCTCGCCCACCTTCAAGTAGGTCCTGCTGCCAGGCCGCAACGATGTACCCTGCCGGATTCAGTGCGTACAAGGGGCACCGTAGACATGACCGCAGTTGAACGCGCCAAGGCGTCGCTGCTCCATGCCTTCCAGCTGCCCTCTCCCCGGTCTCGCTCGATATCGGCTGCCACGGCGTCCAGCATTCCCATCGTGTAGGCAGTCTTTCTCAGAGGTGACTCGAAGTGCCACTCTTCGGCGCCTTGTTGGCACTGCCGCAAGCTGTCCGCCGATGTCCTGGGAAACCGAGTTCCGCAACTCGGCGTAGGCGGTGGGGGTGTCCGCCAGAGGACGCATTACCTGGACGAGAGAGCCGGAGTTGACTGACACATGCACACCGTCCTGCTCTTCCCACGGCGGTGCCGAATCGAGGCCGGCTCGCACGTACTCGGTGTTTGTTGTGAGAGCGATCTCGGAATTCTCGCTCAAGATGGTGTCCTATTGACTCCTGCCAGTCGTGTTGGGCTCGTAGCGAGGGAGTTGATCAGGAAAGTCCATCGGCTTCTGACACTCGGCCAATTTGTAGACGTGCTTGGTTAGCTGATAGGCAATGTCGGTCAGAGCCTGTCCAAGTTCGGGGCCGGTGGTCTTGGTGTCTCCGCTGGCCTCTACCTCTGTGAAGACCCCATACTCTGCGGCAGCGTTGTAGGAGGGCCCAGAAGGGGGCGCGCAGGAAATGTACACCGCCGCATGTTCGGTGCTGAGTTGCGCCAGAGCCTCAACGCCATCGATCGAAGTGTGGAGGAGTTGACCGTTTCCCGCACCCCCCTCATAGCTATTGAGCCAATTGGCCTTAGAGACGGGTCGGACCCAAGATCTGCCCAAGAGAGACGAATCGCCGCTGGTAGTGATATGGCATGAAAATTTCTGGTCGTCTTCTGAGTTTCCGTGCCTGGCATCTTCTTCCGCTGATCGCGCCGAGGGCAGCACCTGGATGACCATGTTGCGTCCGACGGTGCCTTCACAGAGCTTGTCGGGTAGCTGCTCAAGCCCCTTAGTGAAGAACTGCACGTACACGAACCAGGCGGTAGCACCCGCAAGGCAGAGAGCTGTCAGGCTGAGAAGAAATCCTCTCACGCTCGCCCGATTGGCGGCCTTCTCCCTGTCTTCAACCACGCGGACGCTCCTTCGTGTCACTCAACAAGTCACTGCCGTCGTTCCAGCCGTCATTAACAGCGTTACGGATCAGGTCCTTGGTGCCATCTGTGGGAAGGTTGAGGTTGTGCTCACCGATGGCTTCTTCAGCCGCCCACTGCGTGTGCTGGCTGACTGAGTCACGTGAGTCGTACAGATCCTTCGCGCTGTGATAGAGCGCTTCGTCACGTGCACCACTCATTTTCTGGCCCTCTAGGATCCGATCAACGGCGGCTCCGGCTACGGCCCCGATTCCTCCGCCGACTACGGCCCCCATCGCCGCGCCCCCATAAGCTTCGGGGACTTGAACAAAGGTCATGCCGGTCGCAATCCAGGTTTTGGCAAAATCCCCCTTTGCCTTCAAGGCGTCATTGTAATCGGTCTCACCCTTGACAGCGGCTCGAACTTCTTCGTCGGCAAGGGAGTGGGCGACGATACCCTCAATCATTCCGGCGTTTTTGCCGATATTCCTAAGGGCTTGATCATCAGGGCCGTCGAACAAGGAAGGATCCGAAAGGTGTGACTCGATGAGTCCGCTGGTGTAAATGCTTTCGCCGAGAACGATGCCCGCCCTTCCTGCAGGATCTGTGGAAACGGCAGAGAGAAATCGGACCACGTCCTTTACATCACCCAGGCCGTCAGGGTCATCGCTGTTCGTTAGGAATATCGCTTCAGATCCACGGCCGCCCAGCTTCTGGCTGATCTCTGGCATATAAGAAGCCGCCATATTGCCGAAGCTGTCCCCCAAGCCCTCGCCTACGAGCCCCGCACCTCCGCCGGGTTGCGCCACCGCCTTCATAACGTTGGTCATGATTTCCACCTGAGCCGCACTGTGCGGCGGAGCGACGGATGTTGTGTCACCATTGGCAAGTCCGGTGACGGCGGCTTCCAGAGCGTGACCGAGGTGCTCTCCTCTATCTGTATATGTAGTTGTTCCGAGCATGTGGTCCAAGTCCGACTTGGACTCGAAGGCGTGAGTTGCCGCCTCTGGGTTATGAGAGAGGCCCTCGAACAGGCCCTCGAGCGGGTCTCGGCCGTCGCCGTCACCGAAGATGACGTCGTATCCTCTTGAATACAGCGCGTCGGTGTTTGAATTGCCTGCGGCCTTGTCGGCTTTGAATACCTCCTTTCGGTATTCGTCAAGGAACTCCGTGTCGTACTGGCCTTGGCGCATGAGGCTGCTGATGATCTGGGAGCCTAGGGCCCCGATCGGACTGATGGCGTTGCTGGCAAGGAAGTTCGTGTTGCGTTCGGCGATGAAGTTCCTCTTCCAGTCCTGCATCGCGTCCGAGTCCGAGAAGGAAGCTGTGGCCAGAGTCAGGCTCAGGTTGTTCTGCAGCTCCTTCATCGTGTCCAGTTCGGAGTCCCGGGCACCCGCGTGGGCATGGGACATCTCGGCCCAGAACTGGAGCGTGCCCTTGGGCCCCAGTTGTTTGGCGAACTGCTCGGCGAACAGAGGGTCGCTGTTGTATTTCTCCATTGTGCGGTTGAAGTCGGCGATGTCATCGAGGGTCATGTCAGCCGGGTTCTTGGCTGCCTTCGCCCACCTCTCCGCGGCCGCCACGGCCTTGGCCGCCTCGTCCCGGTCTGCGTAGGAAGCGTCAGTGAAGCCGTACTTGGCCTGATCGACAAGAAGCCTCAGAACTTTTGCGGCACTGTTGTCACTCTCCGTCGCCTTGGTCAGGATTCCCTGGATCTCGTCGCGAAAGGCGTCCACCACCTTCTGGTCCGTCACGCCGGTCTTTCCGCTGGGGTCGGACGCCCAGTCGGGCCGGGTGTTCCCCGTGACGGTGAAGGTGCCGCCACCGGTGTCGATCACGCTCAAGTTTTGCGCCGTAGCCCGCGTGATCGCGTCGTTCACCTGCGTTCGGTAACTGATGAGTTCGCCGCGCGTGTCGCTGAGGATCTTGGTGATGGAGTTGGCCTGGGTGTGCGCGTCAGTAAACTCCGCAGCTGTCTTGTCGACAAACTCGCGGCTGACGGTTGCGTTGAGACCAGCCCAATTGGCCTTGTACGACTTGGCTTTGAGGTTAGCCTCCGCCTCTTCCATCAGAAGCGCGAGCTTCTGCGTCATCTGTTCCCAGTCGGTGACTGCTTCACCGAGCTTGGAGAAGTTTCCGAAGCGGAGCGCGTCGAGGTCCATCGGCGTCAGTGACCCTTCCTGTCGTCGAAGCCCTCGTCCAGCAAGGCGATGCTGCTGACGGCGCCGGCAATGTACGAATCGTCGGCTGCATGTACGTTCTGGGTGAACCGCAGGTGGTTGGAGATGTGCGCGCAGGCGTCCAGCAGCGTCTTTGACTGCTCGCCCCAGCGCTCGGCGACGTGCGCCAGCGCGGCACCCAACGCGAACCCTTCGCCTTGGAGTCCACCTGCGGCTGATTCAGAGGCGACTCGCGCGTGGCTACTGTATTGGGAGAAATCGTCGAACAGGTCATGAGCGGCCCTGCCGACTGCCTCAAGGTCTTGCTGGCCCGCTACGAGGTCACCCCGAGTCCCGCCTTCGAGGGGATCGACTGGCACATGGTTCAACTGCATTTGAGCCGGTTGCTTCTTCGCAGCCTCGGCTTTGAGTTGTTCCCACTCGTCCCACGCCATGCGCGGAGCCTCCCCGTACCAACCTTGTTCTGTCGTGATGTGTCTGGTGCGCTGCGCGGGCGTGCGCGCGCCCCTTCATGGCTTGGCGATCCGTGTGCACGTTACCCGCCTATGCTGGGCTTGGCGTCCGGAACCACGTGGGTCGTGTTCAGAAATTGCCCTGAGTGTGGTCCGGGGGACGGTGCTGATTAGACCCACTTTGTGGTGAGCCGAATTCAGCTGGCCGGTGGGGGAGTTGACTGGGAAAGGAACTCGTTGCCTGCGACCGTCGGCGTTGCAGGGCGACCACGGCTACGGCGATTCCGCCACAGAGTAGGACGGTGGCGCTGATGCCCACGGCCAGCCACGACACATCCCCGTCGTCGTCGGGCTTGGGCACTGCCATGCCTGAGTCGATGTCCTGGGAGGTGCCAGGGGTTCCGGTGATGGCCGGCTTCGGTGACGGTGACGCCTGTGCCGCCGCGAGGTCCGGTAGCGGGTACTCGTCGGCCGGGCCCGGGTCGCCGGGGTTGGTGAGGGCGATGCGGGGGCGGACGATGCCGTAGCCGATGGCGTCGTTGCGATTGCTGCCGTCGGTGGGGGCGCCGATGGTGTTGAGCATGACGCGGAGGACCTGGTTGTTGGTCCAGTCGGGGTGGGCGGACCAGATGAGGGCGGCGCTGGCGGAGGCGAGGGCGGTGGCGCCGCTCGTGCCGTGTCCTTCGCACACTCCGGTCTTGCCGCCGCATGCGTAGACGAGTGCGTCTCCGGGTGCGGCCATGTCGACCTGCGGCCCGTACTCTGACTCGGCCGTTCTGCGCAGGTCCTTGCCCACGGCCGCGACGCCCACCACGCCTGGTGTGGCTGCCGGGTACATGACCGGGTTGCCCTTTTCCCCGTCGTTGCCCACGCCTGCGAAGATCAAGGATCCCTTGTCCAAGGCGTACTTCACAGCGTCTGTCACCTGTTGGCTGGTGCCCTGTTGGCCCAGCGAAATATTGATGACCTGCGCGTCCTGATCGGCGGCGTAGCGGATTGCCGTTGGCAGCGTCTCGTTGAACTGCCTGATTGCCGCTGCTTCGTTGGCCGCTTTGAGGGGGTCGGGCATCCGGATTGGGAGGATCTTCGTGCCGGGCGCGAGGCCGAAGGCGCCGTTGCCGCCTCCAGAGGCACCAGTTCCGGCGATCAGGCCGGCCATACCTGTGCCGTGACTGTTGTAGCCGGTGTGCTCGTCCCCGGGGAGGTTCGCGGCAAGGTCCTTGCCTGGCAGGACACGGCCCTTCAAGTCAGGATTGGTCGGATCGACACCACTGTCGATGACCGCGACGGTGATGCCTTCGCCGGTGCTGATCCGCCACATCTCCTCGGCCTTCATCGCGTCCAAGAACCACTGGTCCTCACGGATCGGATCCGCTACGGCCGGAGTTCCCGCAGTGCCCACGAACAGCAGGGCCAGAGCTGCCACTGTCGCCGCGTGGCGGCCTCTGATTCGAGCGCTGCTGTGCATGAAGTCACTTTCTCGGTTCTGGAGGCGTCAGTCGACGACGCGCGGCACGTTACGTTGGCGGGTCTGCTGTCGTGTTTCTGGGTCCTGCGCGGCTTGGTGGCGCTGTCCACCCCTCTTGCCGGGGTTTGTCGAGTAAGTCGGCTGCGGTGCACGGGACCCGCCGGTGACTTGGCTCCCGCCCGGGCGTGACGTGCTGGTCGTGCCTCCGGTAACGCCGTTGTGTGCCGCGCCGTTACCAACCGGCGTAGTCGGGCCGCCTGGTGCGCTCGTACGGGCTCCTGTATGTCCCGGCCGCTGTGAGGCGTCGCCGACAACTCCGTTGAACGGAAGCGGACGCCCGCCCACGATGCCGCTGCTGGGGGACGGAAGGCTGCGACCGGTGACCTGGCGCGGCTGGCCCATCGTGCGACCGGCCGGATTCGCCGTTCCGGGAACGGGGCCCAGTGGGCCGCGTGCTGGTGCGTGCTCTCCTCCGACGACCACGCCTCGTGGAATGGCACCCTGCGATCTGCCCGCAGGCGGCGTGACCGGGCGACCGCCGACGATGCCGTTCGCTGGGCCGCTGGGGATTCGACCGGAACTCGTCGGTGGAACGCTCTGGCCAGGTAGCAAGGGTGATCGTCCGGCCGCTGTTTGTCCGGGCCCTGACGGGCTGATCGGACCAGTGACCGGTGCACCCTGCCGGGGGGATCCGGTGACGGCTCTGACAGGCTCTGTCGAGCCCGTGACCGCCCTACCCGGGCCATGTACGGCAGTGCGGCCTCTGTTGTTTCCGAACGCAGGGGCAGCCAAGCCCGGTTGAGTCGGCGCCTCGCGCCTTACCTGGTCCGGGACAGGCGAGCCGCTGATGGCGTCGGTCGGGGCATGCGGGGCCTGTGGCGGCAAGGTGGTCAATGAGTCAATGCTCATGCTTGGTGCAGGAGCGGTGTCCAATGCCGTGGCACGCTCCAGCGATTTCGGCCCAACAGTCCTCGTGGCGTCGGCAGCATGGGTAGAGGCACCATGGACTGGCGCGCTACCAGCTGTGGCCGCCACCTCGGAGGACAGGGCGCCTGAGGGGGAGGCACCTGCCCCGGGCCTGGAGATCTCTGTTGAGAATGATTCGCTTTCCGGCGGGCGCACAGCTTGGGGAGGCGGCGGAAACTTGGGCCGTTCCAACGCGCTCATCTGCATTGCTGACCAGCTGTACGTCTGGGCCAGTTTTCGCATCTGGGCGGCTGCCTGCAGGCGGGCCATTTCCTTGCGCCTCGTCAGGGCCTGGAGTTCCTGCTCTGCCTGGGTGGCTGCGGTTGCTGCGTCGGGGTCGTTGTGGGCGGCGCGGGCCGCGTCGACGTTGGCCTGGAGGGTTTGGACGTCGCCCGGGACCTCTCGGGGGATGGATGACTGGGCTCGGGCGATCGCCCATGACGCCTCGGTCAGCCACTTGGCCGCGTCGTCGCTGAAGTCGCCCAGGCGGAGGGTGGAGTTTGCCAGATCCGCTGTCCAGGTGCGGAAGGCGTCGGCGCCCTCGCCCTTCCAGGCGACCCATTGGGGGCGGATCTTCAGTTCCTCGGCGATGTCGCGGATGGCCTTCGCCGCGGCGAGGAGGCGTTCGGCGGCTGCCTGGACCTGGCCGGAATTGGCTTGGTCGAGCCAGGTGAGCATCTGCTCGTGGGTCATGTTCTCGAAGGAGGTGGTGGGTCCGGGGCCCTTGGCCGGCATTAGATGGTGCCTCCCGCGTCGTTGGCGGATGGGGTGTTCGTCCCGGTGGTGCCCGGATCGCTCGGCTGTGCCGGTGGGGTGTCGGGGGTGTAGGCGCCGCCGTAGTGGGCCGTCGTCTGCGCGCTGATCGCGGTCATGCGGTCGCGGATGTCCAGGTCGATGTTCGCGTAGCCCTTGTGCGAGGCGAGGACGGCGATGCTCATGCCCTCCATGGAGTCCGAGAGGAGTTTGGAGAGGTTCTCCAGCTCGGTGATGACCGTTTCGTAGGCCGTGTAGAGGCCGGTGGCCTCCGCCCATGCGCCGGCGCCGCCGCCGAACTGTGCGCGGGCGAGCTGTTCCTGGGCCACCTGGGTGGGGCCGGCCGGCGAGCCCTTGAGGTCGCGGATGAGTTCGTCGACGCGCTTGCGGAAGTCGGTGAAGGAGGACAGCTCGGTGGCGAGGTCGGCCTGCGCGGCGGCCGCGGCCTTGGCGAAGTCGAACATGGATGAGACCCATGAGGGCGACGTCGATGTCGACGTCTGGTCCGGACCCGAACTCGAACCGGCCTCGCTCGGCAACACAGCACATCCTCCCCGTACGGCCCGAATGGTCAGGCTGAAACCCGTAGCCGCTTCAGAAACTGTAACCACCAGCGGTGACACCGCCCTTCGCGCCGTCGCGGCGGTGAAGGGATCAGGTCATGCCCGTGCCTATTTGACACCAAGGGGATGGGGGGTGGCATGAGCGTTGGTACTCAGGGCCGGCCAAGGTGGACCGAGACGCGTGCCCCGGGGCGTAGGCCCCATTCGGACATCGCGCCTGCCTCTGCTTCCAGTACGTGCCGGGAGCGGGGGCGGGGCAGGCCGAGGCGGTTCGGGGGCATCGTGCGGATGGCGAGAACGCGTAGGGAACGGTCCAGGTAGGCCACGTCGATGGGTATGCGCATGCTGAAGGTGTGGATGCTGGAGGCGGGGGAGAGGAGCATCGCGCCCTCCAGCGAGTCCCGGCCCAGCAGGCCCCTTGTGCGGGCTCGGTAGGACGTGGCTATCTCCAGGGGGATGGTCCTGGCCACCTCCGTGTCGTGGTCGCCGTGCACGGTCAGTGTGCCTGGGCCGTCCGGCCAGCGTTGGCGTCCCATCGCCCGGTTCTCCTTCCCCGTGTTAACGAGTTGTGGCAGTTGCCGGCGCTTGGGTAGGAAGCTGTCATGACTGTTCTCGGTGCCATCTTCCGGCCTCAGCTGCCCCCTGAGCGACTGCGCGAGGTCGCTCGGCTCGTCGATGACGTCGGGCTTGAGGAGCTGTGGCTGTGGGAGGACTGCTTCCGGGAGGGTGGTGTCTCGTCGGCCGCCGCCGTGCTGGCGTGGACCGAGCGGGTTCGGGTCGGGGTGGGGCTGTTGCCCGTACCGTTGCGGAATGTCGCTGTCACGGCCATGGAGGTGGCCACCCTCCACCGCATGTTCCCGGGGCGGGTCTCGCTCGGCGTCGGGCACGGCGTGCAGGACTGGATGGGGCAGGTCGGGGCGCGGGTCGAGTCGCCGGTGACGCTTCTGCGGGAGTACACCGTCGCGCTGCGGGCGCTGTTGAGCGGTGAGCGGGTCACCACCAAGGGGCGGTACGTCCAGCTCGACGACGTCGGGCTGGACTGGCCGCCGGCCGCCGGGGCCGCCGAGGTGTTCGTCGGCGCGATCGGGCCTCGTACGGTGCGGCTCTCCGGGGAGGTCGCCGACGGCACCGTGCTCAACGAGTCCGCCTCCGCCGAGCGGGTGCGTGAGGTGCGCGGGATCGTCGACCGTGAGCGGGACGCGGCCGGGCGGTCGGGGGCGCACAAGCTCGTCGTCTATCTCTTCGCCGCCACGGGGACGGGCGCTGAGGAGCGGTTGCGGCGTGAGCTGGTCGCGACCGGGCTCGATTCCGTGCCGGGCCTCGGGGTCGCGGGGGACGCGGAGACCGTCGCCGGGGCGGTGCGGCGCTTCGCGGACGCCGGTGCCGACACCGTCGTACTGCTGCCGACCGCCGATGAGCCCGATCCGGAAGGGTTCCTGAGGTTCGTGGGCGAAGACGTGCGCCCGCTCGTTTCCTGAGGGCGCCGAGGCCCCCCGTGCAGAACAGTACGTACGAAGCCCTCGTCGCCGAAGGCGCCGCCGTGCCCACCGAAGGGTGGGACTTCTCCTGGTTCGAGGGGCGGGCGACCGAGGCACGGCCCTCCTGGGGGTACGCCGTGTCCCTGGCCGAGCGGCTGGGCGCCGCCACCGCCGTGCTCGACGTCGATACCGGGGGAGGGGAGGTGCTGGACTTCGCCCTGGGGCGGGCGGAGCACAGGGCGAAGTCCAGGGAGAAGTCCGTGGTGCCCAGGCTCGCCGTGGCCACCGAGGGATGGCCGCCCAACGTCGCCAAGGCCACCGCGCTGCTGCGGCCGCGCGGGGTCGCGGTGGTCGCTGTCGCGGAGGACGCGCCGCTGCCGTTCGCCGACGGGACGTTCGACCTCGTCGTCAGCCGGCATCCGGTGGCGCCCCGGTGGGCCGAGATCGCCCGGGTGCTCGTACCCGGCGGGACGTACTTCGCCCAGCATGTGGGGCCCAGCAGTGTCTTCGAGCTCGTGGAGTTCTTTCTCGGGCCGCAGCCGGATGCGGTGCGCGGCGGTCGGCATCCGGACCGCGAGCGTGCCGACGCGGAGGCGGCGGGGCTGGAGGTCGTGGATCTGCGGGCGGAGCGGCTGCGGATGGAGTTCCATGACATCGGCGCGGTCGTCCACTTCCTGCGCAAGGTGGTGTGGATGGTGCCCGGCTTCACGGTCGAGGCGTACGAGCCGCAGCTGCGCGCCCTGCACGAGCGGATCCTGGCCGAGGGACCCTTCGTCGCCCACAGCGCCCGGCACCTGATCGAGGCACGACGGCCCGACGCCCGCCAGAGCCCTCGACGGCCCGCCCTCTAGCAGGCCCTCCGCGGAAATGGCCGGAAGCCTCTCCCTAGGTTTTTCACATCGTTACCAGAAACCCCTCCCACCACACCTGAGTCTCACGTAAGTTCAGACCGGGTAATTCGCGTAAGCAAAGCTGCGCGGGCGTCACCGCGCAGCGGAGGGGGCTGCGCGGTGACGTGTGCGTCAAGCGGACGTTCGCGCGCCGGGTAGCCCATCGGAGGGACGCCCCTCGAGCCTCCGAAACCACCCCTCTTTCACTCGATCGCCCTGGGATTCCGCCCGACTTTCGGCCATGAACACCGCGTGAACAGCCCCTTTCCGGGCCCTCACGGCGTCGTCAGGCGACTGCGGAGAGTAGTTGTGACCCGCCGATGCGCGCAGCATCACTTACGAAGGGTTATGGTGGAAACCCCCCCTCGGGCCGGTCCGTCTCCCCCCCACGGACCGGCCCGTTTTTTTGGGCACCACCGTGGAACCACCGTGGAACACCGTGGCACCACCTTGTGCCACCTTGTGTCCGCCCCCCAGGAATTCGGCTCCCGGCCGCGCAGCGGTACGCTTCGCCCCGTGGGACCGCTCTCGGGTCCGTTGCGTACGGAGGGGCTGACAATCACGTGAACCTGCGCGACAAGCTGCGCGGCCTGCTGGTCAGGCTCTACGCACGCCGGGTGGAAGGCCACCTGGACCACGCTCAGGTGCCCAAGCACATCGGCGTCATCATGGACGGCAACCGGCGCTGGGCGAAGGCGGCGGGCTCCTCCACCGTGCACGGTCACCGGGCCGGTGCCGAGAAGATCGAGGAGTTCCTCGGCTGGTGCAGTGAGACCGACGTCGAGGTCGTCACCCTCTGGCTGCTGTCCACGGACAACTTCGACCGGCCGCAGGAGGAGCTCGTCCCTCTGCTCGGCATCATCGAGGACGTCGTCCGCACCCTCGCCGCCGACGGCCGCTGGCGCGTGCACCACGTCGGCACCATGGACATCCTCCCGGCCGGCATGCAGCGCACGCTGAAGGAGGCCGAGGAGTCCACGGCCCACATCGCCGGGATAACGGTCAACGTGGCCATCGGCTACGGCGGTCGGCAGGAGATCGCCGACGCCGTACGGTCGATGCTCCTCGACGCGGAGGAGAAGGGCACCTCGTTGGAGGAGCTCGCCGAGACCGTCGACGTCGACATGATCGGCCGCCACCTCTACACCGGCGACCAGCCCGACCCCGACCTCGTCATCCGCACCAGCGGCGAGCAGCGGCTGTCCGGCTTCATGCTCTGGCAGACGGCCCACTCGGAGTACTACTTCTGCGAGGTCTTCTGGCCGGCCTTCCGCAAGGTCGACTTCCTGCGCGCCATGCGTGACTACGCGGCCCGCCACCGCCGCTTCGGCGGCTGACCCACCCCGGGCGGCCCGCCCGGGGGAACCCCCGCCTACCCCATCGCCCACGGAAGTAACAAGGAGTTCACCGGTCTGCCGTCGGACACGTCGGCATGGCAGCGCGTGTTCGAGGGCATAAGCCAAGCAGGTCGACGCCCGAACCACGGGTGTCGGATCTCAGCGGGCGGCACGGGGCCGTCCGCCCGGGAGGCCCTTTGCACCAGCCCGATCGTGCGGCCGGCACGGACGCAGCGGAGGGCCGGTCCTCGGCCCGCGGTGCAGCGGGACCTGAGACCGGTCCAGTTACTCCTCGTCGCTCCCCGACCTCATCCGAGGGGGTACGTCCTTCCGTGGTGACCAGCACAAAGCGCCACAAGCCAGACCGGCGCACCTACGTTCTCGACACCAGCGTCCTGCTGGCCGACCCGAACGCCATGATCCGCTTCGACGAGCACGAGGTCGTGCTCCCCATCGTCGTGGTCACGGAACTGGAGGCCAAGCGGCACCATCCCGAACTCGGCTACTTCGCCCGGCAGGCGCTGCGCCTGCTCGACGACTACCGCGTGAGGTACGGACGCCTAGACGCCCCCATCCCGATCGGGGATCTGGGCGGGACCATCCGTGTCGAGCTCAATCACTCGGACCCCAGCGTGCTGCCCACCGGCTACCGCCTGGGGGACAACGACTCACGCATCCTCGCGGTCGCCCGCAATCTGCAGGCCGAGGGGTTCGACGTCACCGTCGTGTCGAAGGACCTGCCGCTCCGCATCAAAGCCTCCTCCGTGGGCCTCCTCGCCGAGGAGTACCGCGCCGAACTCGCCATCACGGAGAACTCCGGCTGGACCGGAATGTCCGAACTCACCCTGCCCGGTGAGCAGGTGGACATCCTCTTCGAGGAAGGGCATCTGTACGTCCCCGAGGCCACCGACCTGCCTGTGCACACCGGGCTGACCATCCAGTCCGAGCGCGGCAAGGCGCTGGGGCGGATCACGCCCGAGGGCAACGTCCGTCTCGTGCGCGGGGACCGGGAGGCGTTCGGTATCAAGGGCCGCAGCGCCGAGCAGCGCATCGCGCTGGATCTGCTGCTCGACCCGGACGTCGGGATCGTGTCCATGGGCGGCCGGGCCGGCACCGGCAAGTCGGCGCTGGCGCTGTGCGCGGGCCTGGAGGCGGTGCTGGAGCGCCGTCAGCACCAGAAGGTGATGGTCTTCCGGCCGCTGTACGCCGTCGGCGGGCAGGAGCTGGGCTATCTGCCCGGCACCGAGGCGGAGAAGATGAGCCCCTGGGCCCAGGCCGTCTTCGACACGCTCTCCGCGGTCACCTCACGCGAGGTCATCGAGGAGGTCACCGCGCGCGGGATGCTGGAGGTGCTTCCGCTGACCCACATCCGCGGCCGCTCCCTGCACGACGCGTTCGTGATCGTCGACGAGGCGCAGTCGCTGGAACGGAACGTCCTGCTGACCGTTCTGTCCCGGATCGGTGCCAACTCACGGGTGGTTCTCACCCATGACGTGGCACAGCGGGACAATCTGCGCGTCGGGCGCTACGACGGTGTCGTGGCCGTCGTGGAGAAGCTGAAGGGGCATCCGCTCTTCGCGCATGTCACCCTCACCCGGTCCGAGAGGTCCCAGATTGCGGCCCTTGTGACCGAAATGCTCGAAGAGAGCAGTATCTAAGGGGTAGGGGAGAAAGGGCCGTTGGCGCCGCCCCGCAAAGGCCGAGAGCCTAGCGGGGCGGCGCCGTCGTGTGTGGGCGTTCGATGAAATCCCCAGGGCCAAACCGGATGTGAGCTTTCACACGCAACGCGGAATTGCCTTGCGGCGTCCGGTTGCGGCAGAGTCTCACTCCTGTCAGGCCCCGCATACGACACATCCGTGCCCCCAGCGGTACGGGACCACAGCGACACCATCGCCAACTGCATAGCGACGTCGTATGCCGCCCGAGCACCAAGCGGCGCTCCCCACGCGGGAGTTGTCCACCGGGCCCGCGCCTCCGTGACCCCGTAGTTGGGAGGCCAGCGCCAGGGGCACGATTGCGTCCGCCAGGGTCACCGAAGCGGGCGATGCTGGAAGGAAACCGTGTGAGCCGGATCTCGGTCCGGGGATTCGCAGTGGCTTCGGCCACGGCGGTCACCGCTGTCGGAAGCGTCGTCGGCGTTGCCTCGGGCAGCGTCGCCCAGAACAACGACGCTGAGGCGACGGCGGGTGACGCGATGCTCCTCGCGGACATACCGGTGGGCCAGCAGGCCCAGGTACAGACCGCGTCCCTGACGCAGCAGGCCAACTTCCAGGCGATCGCCGCCGACGAGAGCGCCAAGAAGGGCGCCGAGGAAGCGGCCCGCAAGGCCGCCGCCGAGACCGCCATCGCGAAGAAGAAGGCGGCCGAGGAGGCCGCGAAGGCGCGCGAGGAGGCCAAGCTCAAGGCCAGCCGCAGCGCCGGGGACTTCCCGGTCCAGAGCTCCTACACGATCGCCGAGATCCAGGCGATGGCCCGCGCCATGGTGCCCAGCGGGCAGTGGCAGTGCTTCAGCAACATCGTGAGCCACGAGTCCAGCTGGAACTACCGCGCCGTGAACCCGTCCTCCGGTGCGTACGGTCTCTTCCAGGCGCTGCCCGCCGGTAAGTACGCGTCCGCCGGGTCCGACTGGCAGACCAACCCGGCCACCCAGATCAAATGGGGGCTGAACTACATGGAGAGCCGCTACGGCAGCCCGTGCGACGCGTGGGCGTTCTGGCAGGCCAACCGCTGGTACTGAGCCGTCACGGCCCTCGTACCCCCTCGACCTTCTCCCAGCCCCTCCCCGTCCTTCGGGGAGGGGCTGCCGCGCTGTACGGTCGTACATCGAACGGACGGGGGAAAGGGACGGATCATGTCGCGAGTGCGAGGGTGGCTCGGCCGGGTCGGGGCCGGGCTCACGCGGATGGGCAAGGAGCTCGACGCGCGTCGGGCCGAGGCCGAGCGGGAGCGTGCCCAGCCCGAACCGGCCCCGCAGCCCGCTCCGGCCCGGCCCGTCATCGTGACGCCGCCGCCCGTACCCCGCCCCGACCCGGCCCAGGCCGTGCCGTGGGGTGTCCGGGTCGCCGCCGAGGCCGGCTGGCGGCTGCTGGTGCTCGCGGGCACCGTGTGGGTGCTGATGCGGGTCATCAGCGCCGTACAGCTGGTGGTGCTCGCCTTCGTCGTCTCGCTGCTGCTGACCGCCCTCCTGGAACCGACCGTGACCCGGCTGCGGCGGCGCGGGGTGCCTGGTGGACTGGCGACCGCGCTCACCGCGATCCTCGGGTTCGTCATCATCGGACTGCTCGGCTGGTTCGTGACCTGGCAGGTCATGGCGAACATCGACGACCTCTCCGACCAGGTCCAGGACGGCATCGAGGATCTGCGCCGCTGGCTGCTCGACAGCCCCTTCCACGTCACCGACAAGCAGATCAACGCCATCGCCCAGAACCTGCGTGAGGCGATCGGCGCCAACACCGACGAGATCACCTCGGCCGGCCTGGAGGGCGTCACGGTCGTCGTCGAGGCCCTCACCGGCATCCTGCTGGCGTTCTTCTCGACGCTCTTCCTGCTCTACGACGGCAAGCGCATCTGGGAGTGGACGCTGAAGCTGGTCCCCGCCGCCGCCCGCCCGGGTGTCGCCGGCGCGGGCCCGCGCGCCTGGGCCACGCTCACGGCGTACGTCCGCGGCACGGTCCTCGTCGCGCTCATCGACGCCGTCTTCATCGGCATCGGCATCTACTTCCTCGATGTGCCGATGGCCGTCCCGCTCGCCGTCTTCATCTTCCTGTTCTCCTTCATCCCGCTGGTGGGTGCGGTCGCCTCCGGCGCGCTCGCGGTGGTGGTGGCGCTGGTGACGCAGGGCGTGTTCACCGCCGTGATGACCCTCGTCGTGGTGCTCGCGGTGCAGCAGATCGAGGGGCACATCCTGCAGCCGTTCATCCTCGGGCGGGCGGTGCGGGTCCATCCGCTGGCCGTGGTCCTGTCGGTCGCGGCCGGTGGTCTGGTGGCGGGCATCGGCGGGGCGATCGTGGCGGTGCCGCTGGTGGCGGTGACCAACACGGTCGTCAGCTATCTCGCCGCCTACTCGCGGGAACAGGCGGCACTGGCCGTCGCCGATCTCCCGTCGGCCGGTACGGCGACCGAGAACGAGGCCGTTCGGGACGACAGCGGACCCGGGGACGCGGGTGGCTCCGCCGGCGAGGGCTGAGGGGCCCGGTGGAGGTTGCTTGAAAGGGGTGGCCTTGGTGTCCAGGGTGGTGCCGGTCTTGAGGGGGTCTCGGGTCGCCTTGTGTGCGAGTCCTGCCTTGCGTAGTGCCTGCTCGGAGGGGGTGGGCGGTCTTGGTCGTCGTCGGTGGTGCGTGGGCCTCGGTGTTCGAGAGTGAGGCGGAAGGGGCCCGGGGACGCGGGTGGCTCCGCCCGCGAGGGTGAGGGGGGGCGGGTGTGGAGCTGGAGGTTGCTCGGATTGGGGCGGCCGTGGGGTGTCTGTTGGGCTGGTTGGTGATCAGGGGGAGGTGGATCGGGGCGGGGGACGCGGGAGGCCCCGCACACCAGGGGTGAGCGGGGCCGTCGTAGGGGCGGTGGTCAGTCCGAGAGGACGGACTCGGCGTCCAGGGTGGTGCCGACCGCCTGGATGACGGACGCGATCTTGAAGGCTTCCTGGATCACCTCGCGCTCGACGCCCGCCTTGCGCAGCACCTGCTCGTGGGAGTCCAGGCACAGCCCGCAGCCGTTGATCGCCGAGACGGCGAACGACCACAGTTCGAAGTCGACCTTGTCGACGCCCGGGTTGCCGATGACGTTCATCCGCAGGCCCGCGCGCAGGTTGCCGTACTCGTGGTCGGACAGCAGGTGCCGGGTGCGGTAGAAGACGTTGTTCATCGCCATCACGGCGGCGGCGGCCTTCGCGGCCGTGTACGCCTCGGGCGACAGGTTCTCCTTCGCCTCCGGCGCCAGCTCGCTCAGGACGGCGGTCGAGCGGGAGGCGATCGCGGTCGCCAGGACCGTGCCCCACAGCTGCTGCGCGGGCAGGTCGGAGTTGCCGATGACCGAGCCCAGGTTGAGCTTCAGGTCCTTGGCGTAGTCCGGTATCCGGGACTTGAGGGAGTCGAGGGACATCTCAGGTCACTCCCCGGCCAGCAGCTTGACCGGGTCGAGGGTGTTCTCGCCCTTGGTCCAGTTGCACGGGCACAGCTCGTCGGTCTGCAGGGCGTCCAGGACCCGCAGGACCTCCTTGGGGTTACGGCCGACGGAGCCCGCGGTGACCATCGTGAACTGGATCTCGCGGTTCGGGTCGACGATGAACACGGCGCGCTGGGCGAAGCCGTCCTCGCCCTCGATGCCGAGGTCGCGCATCAGCTCGTGCCTGGAGTCCGCCATCATCGGGAACGGCAGGTCGGTCAGGTCCGGGTGGTCCTTGCGCCAGGCGTGGTGCACGAACTCCGAGTCACCGGAGAAGCCGAGGATCTGCGCGTCGCGGTCGGCGAACTCGTCGTTCAGCTTCCCGAACGCGGCGATCTCCGTCGGGCAGACGAAGGTGAAGTCCTTCGGCCACGCGAAGACCACGAGCCACTTGCCCTCGTAGGACTTGTGGTGGATCTGCTCGAACTCCTTGCCCTTCTCCAGCGAGACACACGCGGTCAGTTCGAACTCGGGGAACTTGTCACCGACAGTGAGCACTAGCTCTCCTTGCAGCGAAGAAGCATCCGGATAGCGGACGCTTCCCATGGGTTGGACGAGGGCGATCGTGGCACAAGGTGCATTGATACGGGAAATAGCTACACTCGGTCGAGTTGATCGGAGGCAGTTATCAGTGACCGTCAGTAATACGAGTCTGCCCGGCACGCTGGGGCCAGGCGCCAAGAGACGGCAGCCCAGCCTCGCCCAGCTGCGCGCCTTCGCCGCCGTCGCCGAGCACCTCCACTTCCGCGACGCCGCCGCGGCCATCGGCATGAGCCAGCCCGCCCTGTCCGGCGCGGTCTCCGCACTGGAGGAGACCCTCGGGGTGACCCTCCTGGAGCGTACGACCCGCAAGGTGCTGCTCTCACCGGCCGGTGAGCGGCTCGCCGTACGCGCCAAGGCGGTGCTGGCGGAGGTCGGCGCGCTGATGGAGGAGGCCGAGGCGGTGCGGGCGCCCTTCACCGGCGCGCTGCGCCTCGGCGTCATCCCGACCGTCGCGCCGTACCTGCTGCCGACCGTGCTGCGCCTGGTGCACGAGCGCTATCCGCACCTCGACCTCCAGGTGCACGAGGAACAGACCGCGAACCTGATCGACGGCCTGAACTCCGGCCGCCTCGACCTGCTGCTCCTCGCCGTGCCTCTCGGGGTGCCCGGCGTCACCGAACTCCCCCTGTACGACGAGGACTTCCTGCTGCTCACCCCGCTCGACCATCCGCTCGGCGGCCGGGAGGGGATTCCCCGGGAGGCGCTGCGCGAACTGCATCTGCTGCTCCTCGACGAGGGGCACTGCCTGCGCGACCAGGCCCTCGACATCTGCCGGGAGGCGGGCCGCGAGAACGCGCCGGTCACCACCACCGCCGCAGGGCTGTCCACGCTTGTCCAGCTGGTGGCGGGCGGCCTCGGCTGCACCCTGCTGCCGCGCACCGCCCTCCGGTTGGAGACCACCCGCAGCAGCCGGCTGCTCACCGGCTCCTTCGCCGACCCCGCACCCACCCGCCGTATCGCCCTCGCCCTGCGCACCGGGGCGGCCCGTGGTGCCGAGTACGCGCAACTCGCCGACGCGTTGCGTGAGGCGCTGCGGCCCCTGCCCGTGCGGGTGCTCGACAACGGCGCCTGAACTCCTCCGAGTCGTTCAAATGGGCGTCGAACAAAGCTAATGGAGCGGCCCAAGAGGTCCAACTTCCGTCAACTCGGGGCAGGTGGGGCGTAACCCGCTTTCAACTCCCTCGCGGCTGATACACATTCCTCCCTCAGAGCTACACGTCAGGCGCGTGTGCGAAGGGGCCAAGGGGAGTGATGTCGGGGTTGGCAGCCGCACTGGCCGTGTGCGGGCGGGACGGGTTCACCGGGGTACTGCGGGTGGCCGGCTCGCCCGGCGGCACCTTCCATCTGCGGGACGGACTCGTCGTCGCCGTCGAGTCGCCGGGCGCGCCCGGACCGGAGGCGCTGCTGCTGCGCTCCGGGCGGATCGGCGGCGAGGAGTGGGCCGGCCTGGTGCGTGAGGCGGGCGGGGCGCGCTGGCCGGTCGACCGGATCGTCACCCATGGGTACGCGGGCGCCGCCCAACTGCGGGTGGTGTGCGCGATGGCCCTCCAGGACGCCGTGTTCGCGGTCGCGGCGGGACGGATCGACGGCTGCGAGCGCGTGGCCGTGACAGGACCGCCGCCTGCGCCCGTCGCCGTCGGCGAACCGCCCGCACGGCTGCTGCGGGAGGCGGCCCGCAGACTCGGCGCGCTCGCCGCCCTGCCGTATCCCGTACGGCCCGACCGGGAGCGGCCGGTGCCCGCGCCCCTGCCGTACGCCGACGACCGGCTCAGCGCGGAGCAGCGGGAGTTGCTCGCCCACGCGGACGGCCGGCGTACCGCGCGTGACCTGGCCTTCCTCACGGGGCGTGGGGTGTACGCGGTCACTGTCGAGGTGGGGCGGATGCTCGCGGAGGGGCTTCTGGAGTGCGTCGACGTGCCCACTCCGGTCTCGGTCCGGCTGCCCCGGGGGGTGACCCGCCGGCAACCGGCCGGCTTCGCCGCACCGGCGGCAGAACCCCCACAGCCCGCTCGGCTGCCCCGCCGCAGGACCTTCTTCCGTCCGAACGACCGCAGAAGCTGAACTACCGCAGAAGCTCAACGACCGCACAGCCGAACGACCGCTACAGCCGAACGACCGCACAAGCTGAACGAGCACAGAAACCAGGAGAGTCGCAGCCATGGACCACCAAGCCCTCGCGCGGGAGATGCGCAGCCTGCGCGAGCAGGTGACCGGCGTCACCGACACCGCCGTCGCGGCCGCCGACGGACTGCTCATCGCCGCCGACACCGCCGACTCCATCGACCCGGAGGGCCTCGCCGCCCTCGCCGCGGCCGGACTCGGCCTCGCCCGCCGCACCGCCCACGCCACCGACCGCGGCGCCCTGCAGCGGACGGTCACCTACGGCAGCCACGGCTGCGCCGCCCTCTACGCGCTCGGCGACACCGCGCTGATGGTCGTGCTCGGCGACGAGGGCATGGACCTGGACCGGCTGCACACGGCCAGCCTGCCCGCCCTGGACCGGATCGGCACGATCCTCACCGCCACCCCGCAGGGAGTGTGAACCGATGGCCGCCAAACGTATGACCGCGGGCTTCTCCGAGCAGGTCATGGGCCTGGTCAAGTCGCTGCGCGCGGACGCCCCCGACTGTGTCGCGGCCGGCGTGGTCGACATGGCCACCGGCATGCTCCTGTCGTACGAGACCATCGACAACCATCCGCCGGAGGTGCTGGACCTGCTGGCGGGCGCGACCCTCGACCTGTTCCAGGGCCGTACGGTGGTGATGATCGAGGACGTCTTCAAGGAGCGCCGCGGGATCAGCAGCGATGTCCACTTCTTCCAGGAGATCCTCGTCAACAGCGAGAACCTCACCCATCTGTTCGTCCGCATGAACGAGCAGCAGGACGTCGTCGCCGTGGTCGTGTGCCGCAAGTCGGTGAACGTGGGCATGCTGTTCGCTCAGGTCCGGCGGGTGGTGAAGGAGTACAGCCTGTAGGAGTGCGGCCTGTAGGAGCGTGCGCGGCCCCCCCCCCGGCGGTGGGGGAGGGGCCGCGCACACGCCGCCGGTCTCACTCCGTGCGCAGCCCGTCCGGCCGGAGCAGCCGCAGCAGCGGCGGCAGGCTGAGCAGCGTCACCGCGAGGACGACCGCCGCGCCGATCCCGGACATCGACAGCACGGTCCACCAGTCCACGACGACCCGCTGGTCCGCCATCCGCAGCAGCAGCGCGCCCAGCGTGATGCCCACCGCGGCGGCCAGCAGCAGGCCGAGCGCGATCGGGATGGCCGTCTGCCACAGCACCGACAGGCCCAGGGTGCGCCGCCGGGTACCGAAGGCGACCAGCGACGACAGCAGCTTGCGCCGCTCCCGCAACTGCTCCAGCTGCGACACCAGCAGGCTCGCCCCGATCAGCGCCAGGATCGCGGCCGCGCCCACCAGCAGCCCCGTACGGAGCGAGGCATAGCGGGAGGCGACCTTCAGCTGCGACCACACGAACGGCTGCGCCAGCGGACTGATCGTGGCCGCGGTGTTGCGAACGTACTCGAACGCGTCGGGCACCGACTCGTCGACCGACAGATACAGCCGCCCGTTGAGCGTGCCGGCGGCCTCCGGGGTCAGCGCGGACGGCGTGATCAGGAAACCGCCGCGCTGGATGCCGGTCGGGTGGGCGAGGGCCGGGACCTGGCGCACACCCGCCGGTACGGTCCAGGTGACGCCCGGGTCTTCTTCGTCGCCGTCAGGGGCGAAGTACACCGTGCGGCCGGGTGTGGCCAGTTCCGAGCTGTCCTCCCCCGGGTCCGCCGAGTTCGTCAGGAAGAAGACGTCGCCGTCGCGGCAGGACGGCAGCGTCGCCAGCTCGCGCAGGTTCGGGCAACTGCCCACGGACACGCCCGTGGTGGCGTTCGGGCCCTCGCCGAGCCAGGCGGCGTCGCCGACGGACGTCTCGGAGAGCGCGATGACATGCTGTACGCCCTTGGTGCCGGCGTACTTCGTGGCGGTCTCGTCGATCGAGGCGCCCTGCGGCACAGCCGCCTCCATCTGGGCCCGGCGCAGGTCCCTGCCGGTGCTCGAGGTGTAGTCGCCCTCCACGCCGACGAACAGCATCTGCATCGCGATCGAGCCGGCGACGGCCACCGCGATGCCGTTGACCATCCGGGCGGCCGTACCGCTGCTCAACTGCAGTCGCCGCACCGCCAGTTGCCAGGACAGGCCGCCCGCGCCGAGCCGGGCGACCACCGTCTCCACCAGCCACGGCAGCAGCGCGGTCACCCCGACGAGCAGCAGCAGGACACCGCTGGCCACCTGGTACTCGTTGAAGTACCCGCTGTCGCGGCCCTGTCCGAGCATCGGGGCGAGCAGCCCCAGGCCGGCCAGCGGCAGCAGCAGCCGCCACCACAGCCGGCGGCGCGCGGGCTTCGCCGTACGCACCACGCCGAGCGGCTCGATCACCACACCGCGCAGGGTGAGCAGGGTGACACCGACGGCGGCGACCGGTACGGCGACGGCGACGAGCGCGGCCAGCACGGGCGACGGGTCGAGATAGCTGGGGAACACGCTCACCCCGAACAGCTCGATCGAACCCGCCACCTGACGGCCGACCAGGAAGAGGCCGAAGCCCACGACCAGCCCCAGCAGCGCCCCGGAGAGCGCTTCGCCCGCCGCGATCCGCCGCGTCATCAGAGTGTCGGAGCCCACCAGCCGCAGCGCCGCCAGCCGCCGGTCGCGCCGCTCCCCGCCGATGCGCACGGCGGCCGCGACGAACACGGCGACCGGCATCAGAAGCACCACGATGGCCACGAGGTTGAGCATCATCAGCACGGGATCCATCGGCTCTTCCGCCGGGCGCGCCTCCCCGAACCGCTCCAGCCGCACCACCCACGCCCCGTCGGTGTCCTCCTCCATCCCCTCGGCGCCCGCGTAGTAGACGAGTTCCTGGGAGCCGACCAGCCCGGGCTCCCCGACGGTGCCGGTGATCCGGTACGGCAGCCGCTCCCGCAGCAGCCCGCCCCCGTCGGAGGCGAGAAGCTTCTTCAGTGCGGGGGAGACGACCATCTCGCCCTTCGCGGGGAACTCGGCGACACCCGGGGGCAGCGGGGCGCGTGGTCCCTCGGGTTCGAGCAGCCGTCCGCGGATCGACTTGCCGCGGTACGCCGTGTCGACGTGGGCGAGCAGAAGCGTGTTGTCGGCGCGGGAGTCGATCTCGGAGGAGCCGAAGTCCATCCTGGCCTGCTCGCGGGCTTCCCGCGTCGCGAGCACGTTCGGCAGCGCCGTCGACAGCAGCAGCATCGCCACCCCGAGCCCCACCCCGAGAGCGGTCAGCGTGAGCCGGACCCAGCCCTCACGCCCGCCCGAGAACGCGAACCGCACGCCCAGTGCGAGGTCGCGCCCCCATCCGCGCAGGTTCATACGACCCGCTCCATGTCCCGCGACTTGCCGTCCCGTACGACGATCTCGCGGTCGGAGTAGGCGGCCACCCGCGCCTCGTGCGTGACCAGCACGACGGCGGCGTTGGTGGACCGGGCCGCCTCGGTGAGCAGCTCCATCACGCGCTCGCCGTTGAGCGAGTCGAGCGCGCCGGTCGGCTCGTCCGCGAACACCACCCGGGGGCCGGTGACCAGCGCCCGCGCGACCGCGACCCGCTGCCCCTGACCGCCGGACACCTCGCCGGGCCGCTTCTTGCCCAGGTCGTCGACCTCCAGCCGCTCCATCCAGCCCAGCGCGGTCCGCTCGGCGGCCTTGCGGCTCGTGCCGCTGAGCCGCAGCGGCAGGGCGACGTTCTCGACACAGGTCAGCTCGGGCACCAGCTGGCCGAACTGGAAGACGAACCCGAAATCGCTGCGCCGCAGCGCACTGCGCTGGGCGTCGCTCATGGTCGCCATCTCCTGTCCGGCGTACATGATCGACCCCGCGTCGGGCGTCACGATCCCGGCGAGGCAGTGCAGCAGCGTCGACTTGCCGGAGCCGGACGGCCCCATCACGGCGACGACCTCGCCCGGATGTATGGAGAACTCGGCGCCGTCCAGGGCGAGCGTGGGACCGTACGCCTTGCGCAGACCGTGCGCGGACAGCAGGGAACCGGCGGGTGCGATCACTGGGCCGTCACCGCCTCACGCAGCTTGTCCAGTCGTGCGGTGGTCAGCTCCAGCCAGCGCAGATCGGCCTCCAGATGGAACAGGGCGTGGTCGCAGATCAGCTGGTCGGCGAGGTCGCCCTTGCGCTTGCGGTCGGTGAGGATGCGCATGCTGCGCAGATGCTCGGAGCGCTGGGTGTCGAGGATGTCGGCGGCGTCGCGGTGGGTGAGCAGGGCGAGGACGACCTTGGTGTACAGGGTCGACTGGAGATACGGCTCGGGCTTCTCCGGCGTCGCCAGCCAGCGTTCCACGTCGGTGATCCCGGCGTCGGTGATGGCGTACCGCTTGCGCTCCGGGCCGTCGCCGGCCTCGATGCCTTCGACCTCGACGAGGCCGTGCTTCAGCAGCCGGGACATCGTCGAGTAGACCTGGCCGTAGTGCAGCGGCCGGTCGTGACCGAACTTCTCGTCGAAGGCCCGCTTGAGGTCGTAGCCGTGGCGGGGCCCGGACTCCAGGAGTCCCAGGAGGGTGTGACCGATGGACATGGCAGCACTCTACATAGTGTGTATACCTGCGGTGTATACGCACGGTGCAGACTGGCTGGTGTCCCGCACAACCGCGCAGGTGGGAGCCGTTTGTCACGGTTCTGAGACAGGGGGGCGCCCTCGGCGTGGCAGCGGACCGGTGCCCCGGGGCAGCCGTCCGGCCTCCGCCAGTGCCTTGCGCAACAGGAACTCGATCTGCGCGTTGGCCGACCGCAGATCGTCCGAGGCCCACCGTGCCAGCGCGTCGTACACCAACGGATCCAGCCGCAGCAGCACCTGCTTGCGCTGCTGCGGCCGCCGCTGGGACGCGGAGCTTTCGCCGGAGTCGGTCACTGGTAGAGAGTCCCCGTGTTGAGTACGGGCTGCGGTGCCCGGTCCCCGCACAGCACGACCATCAGGTTGGACACCATCGCCGCCTTCCGCTCCTCGTCGAGTTCCACGATGTCCTGCTCGGTGATCCGGGCGAGCGCCGCCTCGACCATCCCGACCGCCCCGTCCACGATCTGGCGCCGCGCCGCGACCACCGCACCGGCCTGCTGCCGCTGAAGCATCGCGGAGGCGATCTCGGGAGCGTACGCGAGGTGGGTGAAGCGGGACTCGATGATCCGCACACCGGCCGCCTCCACGCGCGCGTGCAGCTCGGCGGCGAGCTTCTCGGTGATCTCCTCGGCGTTGCCGCGCAGCGAGAGCCCGTCCTCGTCATGGGCGTCGTAGGGGTACTCGATGGCTATGTGCCGGACGGCGGCCTCGGTCTGGGTGGCGACGAACTCCAGGAAGTCGTCCACCTCGAAGCTGGCCTGCGCGGTGTCCTGCACCTTCCACACCACGACCGCGGCGAGCTCGATGGGGTTGCCGTAGGCGTCGTTGACCTTGAGGACGGCGGTCTCGTGGTTGCGGACCCGGGTGGAGATCCTGGTGCGCTGCGTGAAGGGGTTCACCCAGCGCAGCCCGTCCTCGCGGATCGTCCCCCGGTACCGCCCGAAGAGTTGCACCACCCGCGCCTCGCCCGGCGCCACCATGTTCAGCCCCGACATCGCCAGCAGCGAACCGAGGACGGCGAGGGCACCCGGGACGACCAGCGTGGCCTTGACGCCGGCGGCGAGCGCCGCGACGGCCCCGCCCGCCATGAGTCCGCCCCCGATCAGCAGTCCCACCAGGCCGAGCAGCAGGGCCTGCGCGCCGCCGACGCTGTGCGCGGGGAACTCCCGCACGCGCGGTGCGGGCATCTCGGGCGTGTCGGCGGTGGCCGAGGAGTCGTGTGCGGACATGAGGGTCCCCCCGTTCGTCAGGCGAGCCGCCGGTCGGGCGCGCTCGTTGGCGTGCGTATAGCTAAGTGATATCAGATTACCGGCGCGCGGCAACCCTGTGCCCCTCTCGTACGTCGGTTCCGGTGGGCGGCGTGCTGATTCTCACGCCCCCGCCGCCCGGAAAAGCCCGGATCGAGGGCCCTTTGTCATAGAGAGCGGTGTTAGCTTTCTGAGCTGACCTGCCCCCGGGCACTGGTGTGACGGACGAGTAGGAAGCGGAGCGAGCGGACTCATGGGACGAGCGGAAGAGAGACGAGCGCGACAGCGCGGTGGCCGCCGCGCGGCGCCCAGGACCCGCTCGTCGCACCGCGGCGCCAAGCGTGGCAGCAGTGACAAGAGCGAGAAGAGCCTCATACGCCGGCTGTTCACCTGGAAGAAGATCCTCGGGACGTTCCTCGGCGTCTGTCTGCTCGGCATAGGCACCTTCATCGTCCTGTACCTGATGATCGACATCCCGAAGGTGAACGCCGACGCGCTCAAGCAGAGCAACACCTTCAAATACAGCGACGGCACGCTCCTCGCCCGCGACGGCGAGCTCAACCGTGAGAACGTCGACCTCTCCAAGATCTCGAAGGACGTTCGCAACGCGTTCGTCGCCGCCGAGAACAAGAGCTTCTACCAGGACTCCGGCGTCGACCTGAAGGGCACCGCCCGCGGCGTCCTCAACACCCTCACCGGCAAGGGCGCGCAGGGCGGTTCGACGATCACCCAGCAGTACGTCAAGAACTACTACCTGACCCAGGAGCAGACGGTCACCCGCAAGCTGAAGGAAGTGATCATCTCCCTGAAGCTGGACCGCGAGAAGTCCAAGGACTACATCCTCGCCGGGTACCTCAACACCAGCTACTACGGCCGGGGCGCCTATGGAATCCAGGCCGCCTCCCAGGCGTACTACCGCGTCGACGCCGAGAAGCTCAACGTGGAGCAGGCCGCCTACCTCGCCGCTCTGCTCCAGGCACCCAGCCAGTACGACTGGGCGGTCGCCAGCGACACCGGCAAGCAGCTGGTGCAGCGGCGCTGGAACTACGTCCTCGACAACATGGTCGGGGAGGGCTGGCTGGACGAGGCCAAGCGCAGCGCCATGAAGTTCCCGGTGCCCAAGGAGCCCAAGCCTGCGCCCGCCAAGAAGGGCCAGGTCGGCTATCTGGTGGACGCGGCCGAGAAGGAACTGCAGCGGCAGCTGGTCGCGCAGGGCGTGGCCGAGGACAGCAAGGCGGCCGAGGCCATGGTCGGCCGTGGCGGCTGGACCATCACGCTCAACATCGACCGGAAGAAGCAGCAGGCGCTGGAGGCGGCCGTCAAGGAGCAGCTGACCAGCAAGCTCGACGCGAAGGAGCGCAAGGTCGACGGCGACGTCCAGGCCGGCGCCGTCTCGGTCGACCCGAAGACGGGCGCGGTCCTCGCGATGTACGGCGGCGTGGACTACTTCGAGCACTACGTCAACAACGCCACCCGCACCGACTACCAGCCCGCCTCCACCTTCAAGCCGGTGATCCTCGCCGCCGCCCTCGACAAGGGCGCCGAGACGCAGGACGGCGAGAAGATCACGGCCAACACGATCTACGACGGCAAGAGCAAGCGCCCGGTCGTGGGCAGCGACATCGCGTTCGCGCCGGAGAACGAGGACGACGTCAACTACGGTCCCGTCACCGTGCAGACGGCGATGAACAAGTCCATCAACTCCGCCTTCGCGCAGATGGGCGTCGACGTCGGCATGGACAAGGTGCTGGAGGTGGCGGGCGGCCTCGGCATGGACGTCAAGGGACTGCAGGCGGTGCCCGCCCAGACCCTGGGCACCATGGGTGCGAGCCCGCTGCAGATGGCCGCCGTCTACGCCACCCTCGACAACCACGGCAAGAAGGTCACCCCGGCGATCATCAAGGACGTCGAGAACAGCACCCAGTCGCTCAAGCTTCCGGACCCGATCGGCGAGCAGGTCATCAGCCGCGAGGCCGCCGACACGGTCACCTCGGTGCTGACCGGCGTGGTCGACGACGGTACGGCGCGCAGGTCCGTACGGGACAACCCCGACCGCAAGGGCCAGAAGGTCGCCGGCAAGACGGGCACCTCCGACGACAACAAGTCGGCCTGGTTCGCCGGCTACACGCCCGACCTGGTCACGACGGTCGGCCTGTTCGGCGAGGACGCCAAGACCCACGCCCAGGTCACCCTGACCGGCGCGACCGGCACACTCCCGGGCAAGGGCCGCGTCAACGGCGGTGGCTTCCCGGCCCAGATCTGGGCCCAGTACACCTTCGGCGTCTCCACCAAGATCTCCAAGTTCGACCTGGAGACCACCCAGGGCGCCGCGGTCCAGCCCACGGTCACGGCGACTCCGTCCCAGTCCCCGTCGGCGTCCCCGTCCGAGACTCCGACCACTCAGCCGCCGACGACGACGGCACCCCCGACGCCCCAGGCTCCGCCGACGACCCAGGCTCCGCCGACGACGCCGCCGGCCACGACGACGCCGCCGGCCACGGAGGATCCGACGACGACTCCGCCGACGGATCCCGCGACGACAGACCCGGGGGACTTCTTCAACCCGCAGTCGGACAACTGACCTGAGGGGCGCGGGCCGCATCGGACATGCGGCCCCGCGCCCCCCTACGGCCTCGCGAGCTCGAACCACACAACCTTCCCGGTGCTCAACCGAGTAGCCCCCCACCGCCGAGCGAGCCGATTCACCAAATACAGCCCGCGCCCACCTTCATCAGTGGCCCGAGCCTGCCTGAGACGCGGCAACTGAGGCACATCGTCACCCACCTCGCAACGCAACACGTCGGTCCGCAACAGCCTCAACGTCACCGGCCGTGAGGCATACCGCACCGCGTTCGTGACGACCTCGCTCACCAGCAGCTCGACCGCATCGGTCAGCTCCTCCAGCCCCCACCGCGCCAGCGCCCGCCGCGCGAGACGACGGGCCTGCCCGGGCGCCGAGTCCTCCGGGTCCAGCACCCAGTACCCGACATCGCTCGGCGCGATCCCGTCGAACCGCGCCGCGAGCAGCGCGATGTCGTCGTCCCGGTCACCGGGCCCGAGCATGTCGAGCACCTCGTCGCACAGCGCCTCAAGGGGCGGCGGATGATCCGGCCCGGTGAGCTGCGCGGTCACCGCCAGCTTCTCCCGCAGCTGCTCTATCCCGGTCGCCACGTCCCGCAACCGGGACTCCACCAGCCCGTCGGTGTAGAGCAGCAGCGTCGCCCCGGCCGGCGCGTCCAGCTCCACCGCCTCGAAGTCCACGCCGCCGACGCCGATCGGCGCCCCCGGCGGCACGCGCAGCACCTCGGCCCGTCCGCCCAGGTGCAGCAGCACGGGCGGCGGGTGGCCGGCGTTGGCGATGGTGATGCGGTGCGAGACGGGGTCGTAGACGGCGTAGAGGCAGGTCGCCATGCGGTCCGTGCCCAGCCGCTGCGCCTGCTCGTCGAGGTGGTGCAGCACCTCCTGCGGCGGCAGATCCAGCCCGGCGAGCGTCTGCGCGGTGGTCCGCAGCTGCCCCATGATCGCGGCGGAGGTCATGGAGTGCCCCATGACGTCACCGACGACCAGCGCCACCCGGCTCCCCGGCAGCGGAATCGCGTCGTACCAGTCACCACCGACCCGAGCGGTCTCGGCGGCGGGCAGATAGCGCGACGCCAGCCGTACGCCGGTCGGCCGCGGCAGGGTCTCCGGGAGCATGGTCCGCTGCAGCTCGTCGGCGATGTACGCCTCACGGTCGTACAGCACCGCCTTGTCGATGCCGAGCGCGCTGTGCGTGGCCAGCTGGGCGGCCACCAGCAGATCGTCGCCCTCGAACGCGATGCGCTCCGGCCGCCGGATGAACACGGCGGCCCCGATCACCCGGCGCCGCCCCCGCAGCGGGGCGAGGATCGCGCGCTGGCCGCACGGTACGACCGACTCGCCCTCCTCGCCGAGAAGTTCCGGCAGCGCGGCGCGGGCGGCCGGGGCGTCGGCGAACACCGGCCGCACCCCGCGCAGCACCTCGGCGAGCGCACCGCCGGGCCGCACCTCGCACAGTTCGGCGATCGCCGCCGACAGCTCGGACAGCTCCGGCGCCTCCGGCGGGGTCGCGGGCTGCGCCCAGCCGCCCTCGGAGTCGCGCTCCTGCGGGATCCGGTCGGTGCGGCGCAGCCGCAGCACCACCGGGCCCATCGGGCGTTCGTCGCCGACCGGCAGCGGGTCGCGCAGGTAGACGAGGATCGCGTCGGAGAACGTCGGCACGGTCGCCCGGCACAGCCCCATCACGATCTCGTCCAGGTCGAGCCCGCGGGCGATCCGCCGGGTCGCGGCACCCACGAAGCGCAGCCGGTCCCCGTCCCGCCGCATCGGTGTGGGCCGGCCCGGCGGCAGCGCCTGTCCGGTGCGCCGCTCCTGGCCGGTGCCGCGCTCGTCCGCGGCCGGCTGCGCCGGGATGCCCTCCGGTGCGGGGCGCGGCCGGTGGTGGTCCGGCTCGGCCGCCGCCGGCTGGGAGTGCTCCGGGTCGGAACCGGCCGGTAAGGCGGCGGCGGACATAGGCGCCTGGGTACGCAGCAGCGCCCCGCGGGGGTCCGTGGGGTCGACGCCCTGGGGGCGCTCGTAGGAGGTCGGGTGCTCCGTCACGCCTGTCGAATCCATCCGTCCGGGGCGAGGGGCGCTTGCAGTTCCGCCTGTTCCGCCCGCCGAAGTGCCGATACCCGCAATACGTGCCCCGGGAACGGAATTCCGGAGTGGTCGGAGGTTGTTGCCGTGCCACCGGTGGACCGCGCGCGGCCCTCACCGGTCGTGCCCTCGTACCCCTCGCTCACGTCCTGCCGCCCCTCGGTGACGTTCGGTCAGACTCGGCGCCCGTTCCCGGAGTTGTCTCGGTGCGCCCGTGCCGGAGGACGATCCTACGTTTCCTGCCCCAGGGCGCATCAAGGGTCTCATGAGGACATGTGCGCGGGCGTACGGTCCCAGTCCTCCGGCAGAGAGGGAACCCCCCAGGACGGATCCGGCCGCCAGTTCTGCCAGTTGTCCGAGAACGGAGCCCCCCAGGCGCGGATCGCCTCCACCGCCCTCAGCCCCGCCTCCCGTACCCGCTCGGCGGCCTCGGCACCCATCAGACCGTCCCGCTGGGCCTGCGCGAACTCGTCCTCGTCGCGCCAGTGCCAACTGCGGTCCGGGTGCACGGAGATGTCCAGGAAGTGGTCCTCGGAGTCCACACCGCCCACCCAACGGGCCAATGGCTGCTCCAGGTTGACGTACCAGTTCTTGAACCGCCAGCCCGGCTCCCAGAACAGCCACACCGACCACGGCTCGCCGGGCCGGGCCAGCTTCAGCACCCCGGTGCCGAACCACCGGTCCAACTGCACGGTGCGCGGCTTGGTGTAGCGGGTCGCGAGCGGCTCCTGGTGCAGCGAGGTGCCGTCCGCGAGCACCGGCCTCACACACTGCGTGCCCGGCGCCAGCCACACCGCGAGCACGTCCGCGTCATCGCGTACGACGGTGACGGGACGGGCGATGTGGAAGCGCGCGCCGGCGTTCTCCCGGTACCGCCACAGGATCTGCTGCCCGGGCGCCCAGAACCCCGCTGAACCGCCGTCGCCCGCCTGCGCCTGCGTCGTCACCGCTCCACCGTCTGCCATGCACAGATATTAGGTGCCCACGGCATACGACGCTGCGGTACGTGTCACGGTTCTGGTGGAGCGGCGCTCTTGTTACGGCCGCGTCATCCGCAGGACATCCAGGGCCTCGTCGAGCTGTTCGAGCGTGAGGTCACCACGCTCCACATAGCCGCTCTCCAGCACCACCTGGCGGATCGTCTTCCGCTCCGCCAGCGCCTTCTTGGCGACCTTCGCGGCCTCCTCGTACCCGATGTACCGGTTGAGCGGAGTCACCACTGAGGGTGACGACTCGGCGTACTCCAGGGCGCGTTCGCGGTGCGCGACGATCCCGTCGACCGTGCGGTCGGCGAGCAGCCGGGAGGCGTTGGCGAGCAACCGGACCGACTCCAGGACGTTCTTGGCGATGACCGGCAGCATCACATTGAGCTCGAAGTTGCCGGCCGCCCCGGCGGTGGCGACGGTCGCGTCATTGCCGACGACCTGGGCCGCGACCATCAGTACCGCTTCCGGAACGACCGGGTTGACCTTGCCGGGCATGATCGAGGAACCGGGCTGGAGGTCGGGCAGGGAGATCTCGGCGAGCCCGGTGCGCGGCCCGGACGCCATCCACCGCAGATCATTGGCGATCTTCGTCAGTCCGACCGCGATGGTCCGCAGCTGCCCGCTGATCTCCACGACCCCGTCCCGGGCACCCTGCGCCTCGAAGTGGTCCCTCGCCTCGGTCAGCGGCAGCCCGGTGACGGAGGCGACCTCCTCGATGACGGCGGCGGAGAAACCGGGCGGGGTGTTGATCCCGGTGCCGACCGCGGTGCCGCCCAGCGGCAGTTCGGCGAGCCGGGGGAGGGAGGCGTTCAGCCGTTCGACCCCGTAGCGCACCTGGGCGGCGTATCCGCCGAACTCCTGTCCGAGGGTCACCGGTGTGGCGTCCATGAGATGCGTCCGCCCGGACTTCACGACGTCGGCGAACTCCTCGGCCTTGCGGCCGAGGGAGGCGGCGAGGTGATCCAGGGCGGGGATCAGGTCGCGCGTGACGGCGGCGGTGGCGGCGATGTGGAGGGAGGAGGGGAACACGTCGTTGGACGACTGCGAGGCGTTGACGTGGTCATTGGGGTGGACGGGCCGCCCCAGCCGCTCACTCGCCAGGGTGGCGATGACCTCGTTGGCGTTCATGTTGGACGAGGTGCCGGACCCCGTCTGGAACACGTCGACGGGGAAGTGCTCGTCCCACGCCCCCGCCGCCACCTCGGCGGCCGCCTCCTGGATCGCCCCCGCGATCTCCCCGTCGAGCACCCCCAGCCCGGCGTTGACCTTCGCCGCGGCGCCCTTGATCCGCGCCAGCGCCTCGATGTGGGCCCGCTCGATGCGCTGTCCGGAGACGGGGAAGTTCTCGATCGCCCGCTGGGTCTGCGCCCGCCACTTGGCATGTGCGGGCACCCGCACCTCACCCATCGAGTCGCGCTCGATCCGATGGCTGCTGCTGCTCTGCTCTTCGTCGGCCACTGCCGATCACCTCCACGTGTCACAGCACCGGGTAGGTGACAACTGTTCCCCGTGGAGGCGGACCAGGCGCTCCCCCCCGAAGTACGGCGACTTCGATGACGTCGTTGAGCAGCTGCCCCAGGAGCCTCACGCCGCCGCGAAGCTCCTCCACCGTGACATCGGGACGCCCGGCGTCCAGCACGGCGCCGGAGCCTTCGTCCAGGGCCGTGGCGACGATGTCCTCCTCGGTGGCGTCGGCGAGGTCGTTGATCAGCCCGCTCCCGAAGGGAACGAGACACGGCTTGCCCTCGGGGGTGGTCCAGGGGAGGCGGCGGAGACCGGGCGGAGGGGCGGAGGAGGGTAGGTTGTCGGGCATCGTCGGCGACTCCTTGTCAGTCGTGGCGTAGACATGGCCGTGAACCATCCGGGGGTAACTTCATTTGGCATGCTAACTGCTACATGCCGCTCCACGCAGAGTTATGACGGTCCAGGGTGATGCGAACAGATGTGTGCCGCCGTAGCGTCGGCTGCATGAGCGAGTCAGGCGCGATGCCCGTCTACCGGTATGTAGAGGTCGCGAATGCGGTGGAGGCCGAGATCAGGTCGGGACGCTTGCCGGTCGGCGCCCGCCTTCCTGGTGAGCGGGAAATGGCCGAGACGTACGGCATCGCTCTCGGCACTGCCCGAAGGGTTGTGAAGGAGCTCAGGGACAGAGGTCTGGTCGGCACTCTGCCCGCCAAGGGAACGTACGTCCTGCGCAAGCCGCCGGAGCCCACCCCGTAGGGGGGTCCAGGGGGCGGAGCCCCCTGGCGGGGTCGAAGGGGCGGAGCCCCTGGGGAGGGGAACGGGTAGGGGCGGCGGGGGCGAAAATCCTCCCCGCCGCGCCCCGAGGCATTACGCCAGCCCCGGCCCCCGCACCGGAATCGACGTGAAGGTCGGCTGCGGCGCCGGGTCCTTGAAGAAGTCGTTCCCCTTGTCGTCGACGACGATGAACGCCGGGAAGTCCTCGACCTCGATCTTCCAGACGGCCTCCATGCCGAGCTCCTCGTACTCGACGACCTCGACCTTCTTGATGCAGTCCTGCGCGAGACGGGCCGCGGGCCCGCCGATGGACCCGAGGTAGAAACCGCCGTGGGCGGCACACGCGTCCGTGACCTGCTGCGACCGGTTCCCCTTGGCCAGCATCACCTTCGACCCGCCGGCCGCCTGGAACTGCTCGACGTAGGAGTCCATGCGCCCGGCCGTGGTCGGCCCGAAGGACCCGGACGCGTACCCCTCAGGCGTCTTCGCGGGCCCGGCGTAGTACACCGGGTGGTCCTTCAGGTACTGCGGCATCTCCTCACCCGCGTCGAGCCGCTCCTTGATCTTGGCGTGCGCGATGTCACGGGCGACGACCAGCGGGCCGGACAGCGACAGCCGCGTCTTGACCGGGTACTTCGTCAGCTCGGCGAGGACCGTCTCCATGGGCTGGTTCAGGTCGATCTTCACGACGTCGGAAGACTCGTCGAGGTGCTCCTCCGTCGTCTCCGGCAGGAACCGCGCCGGATCGGTCTCCAGCTGCTCCAGGAAGACCCCCTCGGCGGTGATCTTCGCGACGGCCTGCCGGTCGGCCGAGCAGGACACGGCGATGGCGACCGGGCAGGAGGCGCCGTGCCGCGGCAGCCGGACCACCCGGACGTCATGGCAGAAGTACTTGCCCCCGAACTGCGCCCCGATCCCGATCCTCTGCGTCAGCTCGAAGACCTTCTCCTCCAGCTCCTTGTCCCGGAAGCCGTGCCCGAGCGGCGAGCCCTCGGCGGGGATCTCGTCGAGGTAGTGCGCGGAGGCGTACTTCGCGGTCTTCAGCGCGTACTCGGCCGACGTACCGCCCACCACGATCGCCAGGTGGTACGGCGGACAGGCGGCCGTGCCCAGCGAGCGGATCTTCTCCTCCAGGAACTTCATCATGGAGGCTTCGTTCAGCACGGCCTTCGTCTCCTGGTACAGGAACGACTTGTTGGCCGAGCCGCCGCCCTTCGCCATGAACAGGAACTTGTAGGCGCCGCCGTCGGTCGCGTACAGCTCGATCTGGGCCGGGAGGTTGGAGCCGGTGTTCTTCTCCTCCCACATGGTGAGCGGAGCCATCTGCGAGTAGCGGAGGTTGAGCCTGGTGTAGGCGTCGTAGATGCCGCGGGACAGGGCCTTCTCGTCGCCGCCCTCCGTCAGCACGTTCTGCCCGCGCTTGCCCATCACGATCGCCGTGCCGGTGTCCTGGCACATGGGCAGCACACCGGCCGCAGCGATGTTCGCGTTCTTCAGCAGGTCCAGCGCGACGAACTTGTCGTTGGCGGACGCCTCGGGGTCGTCGATGATGCGGCGCAGCTGCGCCAGGTGGGCCGGGCGCAGATAGTGCTGGATGTCGTGGATGGCCTCCTCGGCCAGCTTGCGCAGCGCCTCCGGCTCCACCTTGAGGAAGGTCCGCCCGTCGGCCTCGAAGGTGGAGACACCCTCGGAGGTCACCAGCCGGTACGGGGTGGTGTCCTCTCCCATGGGGAGCAGATCGGTGTACGCGAACTCAGGCATCTCGCCCATTCCTCACTCACGACAGACAGCGGCTGGCTTCGATTGGCAGCGCCCACCAGCGTAGAACCTGCCACTGACAGGTGCGCTTGTGAGGTAGGGCTCAGTTGGGCGCCGCGAGGGCTATCGCGATCTATCGTGTTTCGCTACGCTGCTGTCGTGGACCTTCAGAAGCAGCCCGCCTCCGCTCCCGCGCCCGCCGAACTGCGCGCCTCGGACGCCGACCGGGACCGTATCGCCGACATCCTGCGCGACGCCCTGGCCGAGGGCCGCCTGACCGCCGAGGAACACGCCGAGCGCGTGGAGGGCGTACTGGCCGCCAAGACGGTCGGCGAACTGGACGCCTTCATACGGGACCTGCCCGCCGCCCACGCCCGCCGCGCCCCCACCGCCGGTCCACCGCCCCGCCCGGCCCCGGCGCCCCTTCCGGCCGACCCCTACGACAACGTGGTCGCGGTCTTCAGCAGCGCCGCGCGCCGGGGCCGCTGGCGCGCGGGCCGTCGTATCCACGCGTACGCGATCTTCGGCAGCGTCGAGATCGACCTCAGCGAGGCGCTCTTCGAGTACCAGCACGTCGTCATCAAGGCGTTCTCGGTCTTCGGCAGCGTCGAGGTGTGCGTCCCGGAGAACGTGTCGCTGCGCGGCACCGGCGGCGGCGTCCTCGGCAGCTTCGAGGTCGACACGCTGGACGCGCCGGAGCCCGACGCGCCCGTGGTCTATCTCGACGGCTGGGCGATCCTCGGCAGCGTCGAGGGCCGGCCGAGGCGCGGCAAGCTCGTCGCGGACATCCTCGACCGGGTGCACCGCAAGGTCGACCGGAGCCTGCGCAAGCATCTGGACCGCTGACGGTCGTGATTCCGATTCGGTCCGGCGCTTGGAAACTCACTGCATAGGCGCGCGCACAGCGGGTAGACCTTGCTGCATCGTCTCTCGCTCGCGAAGCCGTCGTCAGGAGTAGACCGTGCTGCAACCGCCGCATTCGTCCCTGCAGGTCGCTGCCGTTCCGGCCCAGCGGGTGCCAGTGCGAGACAGGGACCAAGACGCCCCCTGGCACACCGCGGCGGTGTGCCGGCGTGACGAGGCCGGCCTGTTCTTCGCGCCTTCCAAGGAGCCGACCGCGGCCCGTCTGTCCCGCGAGGAGGCCGCCAAGCGCGTCTGCGCCCGCTGCCCGGTCATGGTCGAGTGCCGCGAACACGCCCTCCTTCAGCCAGAACCCTACGGCGTCTGGGGCGGCCTCACCGCCGCCGAACGCCGAGTGGTCCTGGCGAGGCGCCGCCGCAGGGAGATGGAACTGAAGAAGGCGACCCGGCAGACGACCATCGCGCAGGCGGGCTGAGCCAGATCTCTCCGGTACGAGAAGGGCGCCCCCACCGCACTGGGGGCGCCTTCCTGACGTAGGGGAGTGGTCCGCCCTCAGGGGCGCGGGGCCGTCTCGATATGCGGCTCCGCCACGTGGGCGCGACAAGCCACAACGCACCCGCAGCCGCCGACGCTCCCCGATCACCCCCTACTTCGCGCGATCAAAATCAATCGCGCTGTAAGCCCTGAGCTTGCTCAGCCGATGCTCGGAATCGATCCTCCGCACCGTCCCCGACTTCGACCGCATCACCAGCGACTCGGTCAGCGCGGTCTCCGACCGGTACCGCACCCCCCGCAACAACTCCCCGTCCGTGATCCCGGTCGCGACGAAGAACACGTTCTCCCCGGTCACCAGGTCCTCGGTCGTCAGCACCCGGTCCAGGTCATGCCCCGCGTCGATCGCCCGCTGCCGCTCCTCGTCGTCCTTGGGCCACAGCTTCCCCTGGATCGTGCCGCCCAGACACTTCACGGCACAGGCCGAGATGATGCCCTCCGGCGTCCCGCCGATCCCGAGCAGCATGTCGACCCCGGTGCCCTCCCGCAGCGCGTAGATCGACCCGGCGACATCGCCGTCGGAGATCAGCTTGATGCGCGCGCCGGCCTCCCGGATCTCCTTGATGATCCCTTCGTGCCGGGGCCGGTCGAGGATGACGACGGTGACATCCTCCGGCGTGGCCCGCTTGGCCTTGGCGACGCGCCGGATGTTCACCGAGACGGGCGCGTCGATGTCCACGAAGTCGGCGGCCTCGGGGCCGGTGACCAACTTGTCCATGTAGAACACGGCGGACGGGTCGAACATCGACCCGCGCTCGGCCGCGGCCAGCACGGCGATCGCGTTGGGCATGCCCTTGGCCGTCAGGGTCGTCCCGTCGATCGGGTCGACGGCGATGTCGCACTCGGGCCCGGTCCCGTCCCCGACCTGCTCTCCGTTGAAGAGCATCGGCGCCTCGTCCTTCTCACCCTCGCCGATGACGACCACGCCGTTCATCGAGACGGTGGAGACGAGGGTGCGCATCGCGCGCACCGCGGCACCGTCGGCGCCGTTCTTGTCGCCGCGCCCGACCCAGCGGCCCGCGGCCATCGCCGCGGCCTCGGTGACCCGGACCAGTTCCAGGGCGAGGTTGCGGTCGGGAGCCTCGGAGGGGACATCGAGTTCGGTCGGCAGTTGATGATTCTCGGTCATCGGAGCGCACCTTTCTGATACGACGACGGCCGGATGAGGGTTTTCGCCCCGACTCTATCGTCAGTCCGACAAAATGAGCAGGGGACCCCACGGATGAGCGCGGCGGGCACCTGCGACGATAGGGGGCGTGGCAGGTTCGAACGGCAAGCAGAAGACGGTCCGGGACATGATCCTCTCCCTGGGCGTGATCATGATCGCGGCGGCGGTGATCTACGTGTTCATCCCGCACGACGACAAGGACCCCGACCTCCCGCGGGTGGACTACCGGATCGAGCTGCTCACGGCCCGCCGCGCGGCGCCGTACCCGGTGGCGGCACCCGAGGGCCTGCCGGAGAGCTGGAAGCCCACCTCCGTCCGCTTCAGCGCCGCCGACTCCGACACCTGGCACCTCGGCTTCCACCTCGCCGACGGTGAGTACGTGGCGATCAAGCAGTCGACCGGGAAGCCCTCGAAGTTCATCGCCGAGGCCACCCAGGGCGCCGGGGAGACGGAGACCGTCGAGGAGATCGACGGCCGCACCTGGACCCGCTACACCGGCGGCCGGTACGACGCGCTGGTCCTGAAGGGTGACGACGGCTCGACGACGGTGGTAGCGGGCACGGGCTCCTTCGACCAGCTGACGACGATGGTGAAGGCTCTGAAGATGGCGTGAGCGACATGAAGAGGGCCCCCGGCGTTCCACGCCGGGGGCCCTCTTCTGTTGTCCGTGCCGTGGGTGTCCGTGCCGTGGGCTCAGACGGTCGTCACGACCTGCTCGTACGACAGGCGCGGGGAGCGCGGGAACCAGGCGTTCTCGCCCGGCTTGCCGATGTTGACGACCATCAGCGGGGTGTGGTCGTCGTCCAGGAACTCCTTGCGGACGCCCTCGAAGTCCACGCCGGTCATCGGGCCGGCGGCCAGGCCGGCGGCGCGCACGCCGATGATGAAGTAGGCGGCCTGGAGGGCGGCGTTCAGCGTGGCGCTGCTCTCACGCCCCGCGCGGTCACCGAAGAGCTCCTTGGCCTGCGGGAAGTGCGGGAAGAGGTGCGGCAGCTCCTCGTGGAACTCGTTGTCCGCGGAGAGGATCGCGACCAGCGGGGCGGCGGCGGTCTTCTGCCGGTTGCCCTCCATGAGGTGCTTGACCAGACGCTCGCGGGCCTCGGGGGAGCGGACCAGGGTGATGCGCAGCGGGGTCTGGTTCATGGCGGTCGGGCCGAACTTGACCAGGTCGTAGATCGCCTGGACCTGCTCGTCGGTCACCGGCTCGTCGGTGAAGGTGTTCGCGGTGCGGGCCTCGCGGAACAGCAGGTCCTGAGCGGCGGAGTCAAGAACGAAAGACATGCGGGGAGCCTTCTGGGGAGAGTGTCGGAAACGGACCGGGGACCGGTTACGGCCTCGACAGTACGCCAGAAAAGTTGATTCTTCAATTAAAGGGGGTGTGTGACCGCACTCACGGGCTGTCGCCCCAGGTGACGGCCTCACACCTCCCCGGCGTCCGCCTCTTCCTCCTCCTCGGCCTCGGCCAGCGCCGCGTCCAGCCGTGCCCGCGCGCCCTCCAGCCAGCGCCGGCAGACCTTCGCCAGCTCCTCGCCGCGCTCCCACAGGGCGAGGGACTCCTCCAGCGTCGTACCGCCCGCCTCCAGGCGGCGGACCACCTCGATCAGCTCGTCGCGTGCCTGCTCGTACCCGAGCGCCTCGTCCACCTTGCTCGTCATGCCACCCATCCTCGGACCGTCCCCGGCCGTCTCAGCCGTCGACTCGAACAACGAACTCACCCTCGGCGACCCGCGCGCGCAGCGCCTCGTCCGCCGTGACCTCACCCGGATCCCGCACCACATGCCCGTCCGCCCGCTGCAGCACCGCATACCCGCGCCGGAGCGTCGCCGCGGGGGAGAGGGCGACCACGCGCGCGTGCGTGTGCGTCAGCTCCGAGTCGGCGCGATCCAGGAGATGGCCCAGGCAGCGGCGGCCGCGGTCGGCGAGCGAGGCGATGTGGTCCGCCCGCTCGTCGATCATCCGGTGCGGGTCCTGTATCGACGGGCGGGCGAGCGCGTGCGCCAGCCCGCGCTCCTCCCGCTGCACGAACGCCTCCACACAGCGCCGCGCCCGGTCCCGCAGCACCCGCACCCGCTGCAGCTCCTCGCCGACGTCCGGCACGACCTTCTTCGCGGCGTCGGTCGGCGTCGACGCGCGCAGGTCGGCGACGTGGTCCAGCAGCGGGTTGTCCGGCTCGTGCCCGATCGCCGACACCACCGGCGTACGGCACTCGGCGACCGCGCGCACCAACTGCTCGTCGGAGAACGGCAGCAGGTCCTCCACGCTGCCGCCGCCGCGCGCCACGATGATCACGTCCACGCCGTCCAGCGCGTCCAGCTCCTTCACCGCCTGGACGACCTGAGGCACCGCGTGCACACCCTGGACGGCGACATTGCGCACCTCGAAGCGGACGGCGGGCCAGCGGTGCCGGGCGTTCTCCAGGACGTCCCGCTCGGCGGCCGAGGCCCGGCCGCAGACCAGCCCGATCAGCTGCGGCAGGAACGGCAGCGGCTTCTTGCGCTCGGCCGCGAACAGCCCCTCCGCGGCCAGGGACTTCTTCAGCTGCTCCAGCCGGGCGAGCAGCTCGCCCACCCCCACCGGCCGGATCTCGACCGCGCGCAGCGACAGCTGCCCGCGCGGCGCGTACCACTCCGGCTTCGCGTGGACGACGACCCGCGCGCCCTCGCCGACCACATCGGCGACCGCGTCGAACACCTGCCGGTAGCAGGTGACGCTGACCGAGATGTCGTACGACGGGTCGCGCAGCGTCAGGAACACGACGCCCGCGCCCGGACGCCGCGACAACTGGGTGATCTGCCCCTCGACCCACACCGCGCCGAGCCGGTCGATCCAGCCCCCGATGAGCCGCGAGACCTCGCCGACGGGCAGCGGGGCGTCCGCGGACGTGTTCACAGCCATGTCGTGAGCGTAACGGGCGGCGCCGACAATCCGGTCGGCGTCGCGTCCCGGCCCTGCTGAGCCCGCCGGACGCGGGCCCTGACGACCGGACGCGGCCCCTTACGATGGGACGCATGACCGCTTCGCCTGGCCGCCGTGTCCTGCTCGCCGCCCCCCGTGGCTACTGCGCCGGTGTGGACCGCGCCGTGATCGCCGTCGAAAAGGCCCTCGAACAGTACGGGGCCCCCGTCTACGTCCGGCACGAGATCGTGCACAACAAGTACGTCGTGCAGACCCTGGAGAAGAAGGGCGCCATCTTCGTCGAGCAGACCGAGGAGGTGCCGCCCGGCAACATCGTGATGTTCTCCGCGCACGGTGTCGCGCCCGTCGTCCACGAGGAGGCCGCGCGCGGCCGGCTCGCCACCATCGACGCGACCTGCCCGCTCGTCACCAAGGTCCACAAGGAAGCCGTCCGCTTCGCCAACGAGGACTACGACATCCTCCTGATCGGCCACGAGGGCCACGAGGAGGTCATCGGCACGTCCGGCGAGGCCCCCGACCACATCCAGCTCGTCGACGGCCCCGAGGACGTCGCCAAGGTCGAGGTCCGCGACCCCTCCAAGGTCGTCTGGCTGTCCCAGACCACGCTGAGCGTGGACGAGACGATGGAGACCGTCGACGCCCTGAAGGAGAAGTTCCCGCAGCTGATCTCCCCGCCCAGCGACGACATCTGCTACGCCACGCAGAACCGTCAGCTCGCGGTGAAGCAGATGGGCGCCGAGGCCGAGCTGGTGATCGTCGTCGGATCGCGCAACTCCTCCAACTCCAAGCGGCTGGTGGAGGTCGCCAAGCTGGCGGGCTCCCGTGCCGCGTACCTGGTGGACTTCGCCAGCGAGATCGACGAGGCGTGGCTGGAGGACGTGACGACGGTCGGCGTGACCTCCGGCGCCTCGGTCCCCGAGGTGCTCGTCGAGGAGGTCCTGGAGTGGCTCGCCGAGCGCGGCTACGGCGACGTGGAGCTCGTCAGGGCGGCCGAGGAGTCCATCACCTTCTCGCTGCCCAAGGAGCTGCGCCGCGATCTGCGCGAGGAGGCGGCGGCACTGGTGGCCGAGCGCGGCGGGAGCGGCGCGGCTTCCCGGGGCTGACCGGGCCGGGGCTGACAGGGCCGGCTGCCGACAGGTCTGGCCGCTGGCCGTCCGGCTGCTGGCCGTCTGGCTACTGGCCGTCCGGCTGCTGACCGGTCGACCGCTGCCCGGTCCGGCTACTGGCCGTCTGGCCGCTGGCCGGTCTGGCTGCTGACCGGTCGACCGCTGCCTGGTCTGGCTGCTGGCCGTCTGGCTGCTGACCGGTCGACCGCTGACCGGTCGACCGCTGGCCGGTCTGGCTGCTGACCGGTCGACCGCTGGACGGTCCGGCCGCTGCCCGGCCGGCCGGTGCGACCGGCCTTGAGTGATCCGGCCGGGTGCCCACCGGTGGCCGGGACGTGGCTGTCGGTGGGCCGTCGTAACGTGGATCCATGCAGATCTTCGGCGTGGACATCGGTGGATCCGGGATCAAGGGCGCCCCTGTGGACCTGGACAGGGGCGACCTGGCGGACGAGCGCTTCAAGGTGCTCACCCCGCAGCCCGCGACACCCGAAGGCGTGGCCGACGGCGTGAAACAGGTCGTCGACGCCTTCGGCTGGACGGGGCCCGTCGGGCTCACCTTCCCGGGCGTGGTGACCGGCGGCGCCACCATCCGCACCGCGGCAAACGTCGACAAGAGCTGGATCGACACCGACGCGCGCGCGTTGTTCACCGAGCGGCTGGGCGGACTGCCGGTGACGGTCGTCAACGACGCCGACGCGGCCGGTGTCGCCGAGATGGCCTTCGGCGCCGGCAAGGACCGCCGGGGCACGGTCATCCTGCTCACCTTCGGCACCGGCATCGGCAGCGCCCTCTTCCTCGACGGCGCCCTGGTCCCCAACACCGAGCTGGGCCACCTGGAGCTGAACGGCCACGACGCGGAGAAGCGCGCCTCCAGCAAGGCCCGCGAGGACGGCGACCTCACCTGGGAGCACTGGGCGCGCCGCGTCCAGAAGTACCTCGCCCACGTCGAGATGCTGTTCTCGCCCGAGCTGTTCATCATCGGCGGCGGAGTCAGCCGCAAGTCCCACAAGTTCCTGCCCCTCATCGAGGGCATCAAGGCGGAGATCGTCCCCGCCCAGCTGCAGAACAACGCGGGGATCGTGGGCGCGGCGATGCGGGCGGCGAAGGGGGAGTAGGACTACCGGCGGGGCTTTACCGGCGGGGCTTACCGTTGGGGCCTACCGCCCTTGCGCCCGGCGGCGGAGGTTCGCGAGGTGCGCGCGCCGCACGATCACCGTCAGACCGGCGACCAGCGTCCCGCCGTACAGCCATGCGGCCTGGGTGGCCAGCGCGGTGATCAGTCCCATCAGCCGCGCCCCGAAGCCGCCGTCGCCGTCCGCCAGGGGCAGCAGCCCCAGGGTGAACGCGATCGGCACGACCACGGGCGGGGACACCAGGTCCCCGCGCCGCACCCACAGCGCGGTCAGCAGACACACCGGCAGGAACAGCACGCCGTACACCGTCAGCGACGAGCCGAACGCCACCCGGTCGAGGCACGCGAACGCCAGCATCAGCGCACCGCTGAGCAGTCCCCCGCCCAGCCCGGTGAGCCGGGGGTTCGGCAACCGCCGCAGGTCGCGTACGAGCGGCGAGGCCGGCGGGCGACCGGCCGGGGGCCGCGCGTCCGCCGGAGGCCGCCTCGGGGCTCCGCCGCCCCGGGGCCGCGGAGCCCGGGCCGGCTGCCCACCGCCCCGACCGCCCTGCGGCCCCCCTTGGGCCCGCACAGGACCGCGAGTGACCGCCTTGCGGACGGCCGCCTTACGGGCCTGGGGCGGCAGGGGCGAGGTGCTCTGTCGCGTTCCGTGCTGCGGGGACCGCGTTCCGTGTTGCTCCACTGGAACAACTTAGGTCTGTTTATGTGCCGAATCCGGGGTCAGACACGCCGTGTGGCCGCCGTAGACTGGTGGATCGGCCGATCCTCTGGCCCCGCCCCCCTGGCCCACACCACCTACGGGAAGTCGCAACGTGTCGCTCACGATCGGAATCGTCGGTCTGCCGAATGTCGGCAAGTCGACCCTGTTCAACGCCCTGACCAAGAACGACGTGCTGGCGGCCAACTACCCGTTCGCCACCATCGAGCCGAACGTGGGCGTGGTCGGCGTCCCCGACACCCGCCTGGACAAGCTGGCCGAGATCTTCGGCTCCCAGCGGATCCTCCCGGCGACGGTCGACTTCGTCGACATCGCGGGCATCGTGCGAGGCGCCTCCGAGGGCGAGGGCCTGGGCAACAAGTTCCTGGCGAACATCCGTGAGTCGGACGCGATCTGCCAGGTCATCCGCGCCTTCAAGGACGAGAACGTCGTCCATGTCGACGGCAAGGTCTCGCCGAAGGACGACATCGAGACGATCAACACCGAGCTGATCCTCGCCGACCTCCAGACCATCGAGAAGGTCCTCCCGCGCCTCCAGAAGGAGTCGCGCATCAAGAAGGACGTCGCGCCGAAGGTCAAGGCCGTCGAGGAGGCCAAGGAGATCCTGGAGAAGGGCGACACGCTGTTCGCCCACGGCATCGTCCAGGGCACCGAGTGCGCCGAGCTCCTGCACGACCTGCACCTCCTCACCACCAAGCCCTTCCTCTACGTCTTCAACGTCGACGAGGACGAACTGACCGACGACGCCTTCAAGGACGAGCAGCGCGCCCTGGTCGCCCCCGCCGAGGCGATCTTCCTCAACGCCAAGCTGGAGGCGGACCTCGCCGAGCTCGACGAGGAGGACGCCCTGGAACTCCTCCAGTCCGTCGGCGCCGACGAGCCCGGCCTCGCCACCCTCGCCCGCGTCGGCTTCAACACCCTCGGCCTCCAGACCTACCTCACGGCCGGCCCCAAGGAAGCCCGCGCCTGGACCATCAAGAAGGGCGCCACCGCCCCCGAGGCCGCCGGAGTCATCCACACCGACTTCCAGAAGGGCTTCATCAAGGCCGAGGTCATCTCCTTCACCGACCTGGTGGAGACCGGCTCGGTCGCCGAGGCCCGCGCGAAGGGCAAGGCCCGTATGGAGGGCAAGGAGTATGTGATGCAGGACGGGGATGTGGTGGAGTTCCGCTTCAACGTCTGACAGGACGTGCACAAACGGCCCTGACCTTCGAGAAAGCAGGCCGGGCCGTTGTGCTGTCTGCAGTGGTCCGCAGAAGCTGGGGCAGCTATGTGTCGTAGACCGTGGAGCGGTGTCCGACCTGTACGACCCACACCACCAGTTCCCCGTTGTCGATCGTGTAGACGACACGGTAGTCGCCGACCCGTAGGCGACGGCGCTCAGGCCGGGATACGAGAGCGGTGGTGCTGAAGCCGAAGGGGTCGCTCTCCAGCTCCGTGAGTTTGGCCAGGATGCGAAGCGCCATGTCCCGCGGGATCTTGCGCAGCTCGGCCTGGGCCTCAGGGCGAAACACTGTGCGGTAGTCACTCACTGCGTGCCAGCGTCTCCCTCATCACATCCTCGATCGGGACGCCGGCGGCCGGGCTCGCCATGCGCTCGTCGATGATGCGGTTGATCTCGCGCTCTTCCCACTCCTGGTACTTGCGCAGCACCTCGATCGACACCACGGCGGCGACCTGCTTGCCGCGACGGGTGATCACGGTGGGTACGTCGTCCCGGTCGGCCCGCTCCACGACCTCTGCCAGGTGTGCGCGGACATCGCGGATGGACTCTATGGGCAGCGGCTGCGTCATGCGCTCAAGGGTACCGAGTGTTCCATGTGTACACAATGCTGGTGCCGCCCGGCAGCGGGGTCAGCGGTGGCAGTATGCGGGGACACAGCGAGAGGGGCCGGGGCGGGATGGGGCGCAGTGAGCGGGAGGCGGTTGCCGCGGGAGGGCGGCTGTACGAGGCGGCGCAATCGGTGGCCGGTGACCACGGGCGGGCTGTCGAGGCGGTTCGGGCGGCGCTGAAGCCGATCTGCGACACGGCGGCGGAACAGGCGCTGGACGCCATCCCGGTGGCCCGGTTGAAAGAGGTCACCGAGGGTCGGCTGAGGCTTGGGGAGGTTGAGAGGAGCGGGCTGCGGTCGGTCCGGCAGGTACTCGATGCCGGCTCCTACCGGTTGCGACAGATTCCTGGCGTGGGACAGCGCACCGCCGATCAGGTCATCGCGGCGGCGCGTCAGATATCGGATGCCGTTCAGGAGACCATCGCCGTCCACCTCGACGTGGATCGGCCGGATCCGCGAACCACCGCACTCGTCATGGCCCTGCAGGTACTGGTGGAAGCGGGCCCCGACGCGCGGCGAGCCGTCGACACGGCCGCGGCTCTCTCTGAGCGGCTCGGTCCCTTGCTGGCCGAGGCCAAGCCTGCCGCCGCGCGGCTGCGGCTGCTGCTGATGGGGCATGCCAGACGAGCTCGGGCACTGGAGGCCGTCGCAGAGGTCCGCAGGCTGACCGAGGAGGCAGCTGAGGCTGGTGTGCCGGAGCTGCTCGCACAGGCATCGGTGGATCTGCTGCGTGGTACCTCGACCGAGGTCGCGGCTTGGGTCGACTTCGAGCTGCGTGCCGCCGAGTACTACAGCCTGCTCGCTGAGATCTCCGGCCGCAGACCCGACACTGCCGCCGCCGAGGGCTTCCTGCCCGACGAAGTCGCCGAGCGGGTCCGCGACCAGTGGCTTGACGACACTCACCGGCGGGTGTCGTTGCGCGGCTATCAAGCCTTCGGGGCACGCTTCGCCCTGGCGCAACGCAAGGTGATTCTCGGCGACGAGATGGGGCTCGGCAAGACCATTCAGGCCATCGCCGCTCTGGCTCATCTCGCTGCCGAGGGGCAGAGCCACTTCATGGTCGTCTGCCCGGCCAGCGTCCTGATCAACTGGACACGCGAGATCGAGGCCCGCAGCAGGCTGCGCGTGATGCCTCTTCACGGCCCCGAGAGGCAGGAAGCGTTCGCCGACTGGAAGGGCAGGGGCGGTGTAGGAGTGACGACCTTCGACGCCTTGAGCAGTTTCCCGGCCCCCCAAGGTGGCGAGCTGGGGATGCTGGTCGTGGACGAGGCGCACTACGTGAAGAATCCGAAGGCGCGTCGCTCCCAGGCCGTGACCGAATGGTCCGGGCACTGCGAACGTGTTCTCTTCATGACCGGCACGCCCATGGAGAACCGGGTCGCCGAGTTTCGCAGCCTTGTACAGATTCTCCAGCCACACCTGGTGGACGCTGTCGATGACCGAGACGGTGTGGCCGGGTCCAAGGCATTCCGGAAGGCCGTCGCCCCGGTGTATCTGCGCCGCAATCAGCAGGACGTTCTGACCGAACTGCCGGCGCTCCAGCAGACGGACGAGTGGGAGGAGCTGAGCGCGTCGGACGAAGACGCCTACCGCGAGGCCGTGCGCGCCGGCAACTTCATGGCGATGCGCAGAGCGGCGTACGCGCGCCCCGAGAAGTCGGCCAAGCTGAACCGGCTGCGCGAGATCGTCGAGGATGCCGCCGAGACCGGGTTGAAGGTGGTGGTGTTCTCCAACTTCAGGGATGTCCTGGGAGCAGTGAAGGGCATGCTGGACGACGCACGGAGCAAGGGCGGCGGTCAGGTGTTCGGTCCGATCTCGGGAAGCGTGCCGCCCGCGCGCCGGCAGCAGCTCGTGGACGAGTTTGCCGCCGTGCCGGGTCATGCGGTGCTGGTGGCGCAGATCGAGGCGGCGGGGGTGGGGCTCAACATGCAGGCCGCGTCCGTCGTGATCATCTGTGAGCCTCAGATCAAACCGACTATCGAACACCAGGCGGTGGCGCGGGCCCACCGCATGGGACAGGTGCGCTCGGTCCGGGTGCACCGGCTGCTCGCCACCCGTGGGGTGGACGAGCGGATGGTGGAGATGCTGAAGAACAAGAATCGCCTGTTCGACGCGTACGCGCGTCGCAGCGCGGTCGCTGAGTCGACGCCGGAGGCGGTCGACGTTTCGGATACGGCGATGGCCCGCCAGATCGTCGAGGAGGAGCAGGTGAGGCTGGGAGCGGTCCACAAAGAGTCCGTAGGACACCCGTAAGTGACCGTCGGGACCCAACGACGCGCCGACCCCCCCTCCTGGGTACGGGCAGCATGCACGCCGCCGTCATCCGCAGCGGCGAGGAAGCCTCCACCTCCCCGGCGCACTGCCGCATCACCCTGGAGCACCGCACCGTCCCCGGTGAGAACGCCGACACCGGCGAGTGGGAACTGACCGCCGTTCTCAGCCACCCCACCGCCACTGTCCCCGACTTCCGCCCCGATCGTGGCCTCGGGGCGTCGACGGCGAAGGCGCCACGCGGCCACCGAGTACGTCGACCTCGCCTCACCGGACCGCCTCACCGACATCCTCACCGCCACCATCACCGGCTTCTGCTCCTGAGCCCGGGGCTGGTCCGGGGGATTCTCGATCGTGGCGACATCGAGTGGATCATCGATCGCTGTTGCGTCAAGACCGACAAGCCGAGCGGCATCATCAACGACCCGAACGTGTGGTCCGACGACCCCCGGTGCATCGTCGACCTCCTCAAGAGGACCGCGTAGTGGCCAGACGGGGCGGCCGTCGCTCCCCAGGGGTATCGCGGCGGGCCCTTGGCGAGGTCCAATGGGGAGGGTCAAGCCCTTCCGCGCACCGCTCGGTCAGAAGAGGCACGCAATGGATCCATGGCTGATCTGGTTGATCATCGCAGCCGTGCTGGCTGTGGCGGAGATCTTCACCCTGACCGCCGCGCTCGGCATGCTGAGTGTGGCCGCGCTGGTCACGGCGGGGTCCGCGGCGGTCGGGCTTCCGGTCTCCTTCCAGTTCCTGGTGTTCGCCGTGGTCTCCGCGGTCACCGTGCTGTTCCTGCGGCCCCTCGCCCTGCGCCATGTGCTCCCGCCCCAAGCGGCGCGGTTCGGCGTGGACGCGCTGGTCGGCCGGTCCGCCTACGTCGTCTCGGAGGTGACGGGTCTGGACGGCAGGGTGCGCATCGACGGCGAGGAATGGACGGCCCGCGCCTATGACGAGACGCTGGTGATCCCTCCCGGAAAGACCGTCGACGTCATAGAGATCAATGGCGCCACCGCGATCGTCTACCCCAGGGACTGAACCATGGATATCTCGGCGTTCTTGTTGGCCGGCCTGATCATCGCGCTGATCGCGGTATTCACCGTGGTGCGGGCGGTCCGTATCGTGCCCCAGGCACGCGCCCGCAATGTCGAGCGACTCGGCCGCTACCACCGCACCCTGAACCCCGGCCTCAACCTCGTCATCCCCTACATCGACCGCGTCCATCCGGTGATCGACCTGCGCGAACAGGTCGTCTCCTTCAAGCCGCAGCCGGTGATCACCGAGGACAACCTCGTCGTCGAGATCGACACCGTTCTCTATTTCCAGGTCACCGACCCGCGAGCGGCGTTCTACGAGATCGCGAACTTCCTGCAGGCGGTCGAGCAGCTCACCGTCACCACCCTGCGCAACGTCGTGGGGTCCATGGACCTGGAGAAGACGCTCACCTCACGGGACACCATCAACAGCCAGCTGCGGGGCGTGCTGGACGAGGCCACCGGCAAGTGGGGGCTGAGGGTCAACCGCGTGGAGATCAAGGCCATCGACCCGCCGCAGTCCATCAAGGACGCGATGCAGAAGCAGATGCGGGCCGAGCGCGACAAGCGGGCCGCGATCCTCGGCGCCGAGGGGCAACGCCAGTCGCAGATCCTCACCGCCGAGGGCGACAAGCAGGCCGCCGTGCTGCGCGCGGAGGGCAACCGCACCGCCGCGATCCTCCAGGCCGAGGGCCAGTCCCGGGCCATCGACGAGGTGTTCCAGGCCGTGCACCGCAACGACCCGGACCCCAAGCTGCTCGCCTACCAGTACCTGCAGATGCTGCCCCAGCTGGCGCAGGGCCCGGGCAACACCTTCTGGGTGGTCCCCAGCGAGATGACCTCCGCGCTGCAGAGCGTGTCCCGCGCCTTCAGCGAAGTGCTGCCGCAGTCGCCGGCCACCCGCGAGAAGCCCGCGTCGACGGACGAGATGGCCGCCCAGGCCGCCAGCGACACCGCCCAGGCCGCCGAGGCCGCTGCCGCCGCCCTCGCCGACGCGGCCAAGGCGGACCGGGCCGCGTCCGGCGACCTCCCGTCCGCCCAGCCTGAGCGGGGGTGACGCCCACGGCCGGGTGGCGCCCTACCTCTCGGGCCAGCCCAGCAGCTGGGCGCCGAGGACGGCGACCTGGAGGGTGAAGCTCTGCTGCGGGTCGTGCACCGAGTAGCCGGTCAGTTCCTCGACCCGGTCGAGGCGGTAGGTCACGGTCCGCACCCCGACGTGCAGTTCACGCGCCGCCGCGGTCGCCACCCTGTCCGCCGCGTAGTACGCCGCCAGGGTGGTCAGCAGCGTGCCGGGGCCGGTGCGTGCCTTCTTTATCGGATCCAGGACGACCTCGACGAGATCGGCGAGCGCGCTCCGGTCCCGGATCAGCACCTGGTAGACGAGCAGGTCGGAGGCCCGGTGCACCTGACCGGGCAGGTGCAGGCGCTGGCCGATCTGCAGGGCCTGCCGGGCCTGCTCGAAGGAGCGGACGGCACCGCCGGGCCCGCGCTGCGGACGCCCGATGCCCACCCGCCAGGCGCCGTCGGGCCGCAGGCTCTCCCCGACGCGCGTGACGAACTCCTCCACGGTGCCGCGTACATCGGGCACGATGCACACCAGCAGGCCGTCCTTGGTCGTCACCAGCACGTCCCGGCTCGCCGGACCGAGACCGACGATGGACTCCACCTGGCGGGTGATCGGGCCGCCGTCGACGAACGGCTGCGGGCCCGCGGCCACGATCACCGCGTAGCTGCCGGCGAGACGCAGGCCGTACCGTTCGGCGCGCCCCACCAGCGTCTCCAGGTTGCGCCCGTCGAGCAGGTCGTCGACGAACTCGCGGCGGAACGACTCCTCCTGGCGCAGCGACCAGCGCTGGGCCTCCTCGTACCCTTCCGCCACCGCCGTGATCGTCGCGTCGGCGGCGCGGAAGACGGCCTCGCCGATCCGGCGCAGCGCTTCCGTGCCCGCGGCCTCCCGCACACCGGGCAGCGTGGGCCAGGCGAGCCACGTAGCGCTCAGGTAGAGGTCCACGACGCCCCGCATGGGTACGTTCTGCTCGGCCGCGCGGGCGCCGATGGCCCGGCGGCGGCGCAACTCGTCCGGGCAGAGCCGGCCGCCCGTGCTGATCTTCGCGAGGACCGGCAGATATCCCTCCAGGAGATCCGCCGGTACGCCGCGCGCCTCGTCGCTCGCCCGCCCGGGGAGGTCCGCCGCGTCGGGCAGGCCCGCGTCGGGCAGGCCCGCGTCGGGCAGGCCCGCGCCGGAGGTGTCCGACGGCGCTTTCCCTGAGATGGCGAGATCCGTCCTTCTTCCCTGCGGCTCATGCGGTTCATGCGATGGCACACCAGACAGCTTGCTATGTCGCGCGCTCCACCACTACCGGCTGACCGAAAGCAGAGTGCTTCCATCGGCGTGGCTGAGCGCTTCTTGCCGGTCGTCGGCAAAGAATGTGGGCCACTGATTGACCACGTCGGACGTTGGCCAGGTGTACGAAGTACCAGATAATCGTGGTAATCGAGGTGCCCGCGCCGAAGTTTCGATGACGGGAGACACTCATGCATGCCGCCGATGTCATCGAGACGTTGCCGACCGCGCTCCCGGACGACGACATCCTGTCCGCCGTACAGATGGTTGCCCGCCACGGGCTGCCCGGTCTCGTCGTCGCCGACGAACAGGGTGAGGTGATCGGCTGCATGTCGTCGGTCGATCTGCTCCGGGCGGCCCTTCCGCACTACTTCCTGGACGATCCCGGCCTCACCCATGTCATCGACGAGCGGCACGCCGACCGGATAGCCGCGGCGATGGCGGGCACCCGCGTCCGTGACGTACTCACCTGGGGTGCGCCGCGCATACCGAGGGTCGAGCCGCAGGCCACGGCCGTCGAGATCGCCGAGCTGATGGTACGGCGACAGTGTCCGTTCGCCCTGGTCGAACGGGAAGGCGGCGGGATCCTCGGCATCGTCACCGCCAACCGCCTGCTCGCCCTACTGGCCACCGCGGCCGAGGGAGCCCCGTGATGACCGGCGATGCCTTGCCGTCCGCCGGAGCTTCGTGCGCGGCGGCGGGGGGTGCCTGGTGGGTCGACGCGCTCGGTGGCCGGTCGGGGTGCCGGCGTGCCCGTGAGGGCGTTGTGTTGCTCGGGATTGCCCCGCCGTCCGCCGGGGCTTCGTGTGGGTCGGCCGGGCCTGCCGGGCGGAGTGGGCGAGGGAGCCCCGTGATGATCGGGGACGCCTTGCCGTCCGCCGGGGCTTCGTGCGGGTCGGCCGGGCCTGCCGGGCGGAGTGGGCGAGGGAGCCCCGTGATGACCGGGGACGCCTTGCCGTCCGCCGGGGCTTCGTGCGGGTCGGCCGGGACTGCCGGGCGGAGTGGGCGAGGGAGCGCCGTGGTTGTCGGGGATGCCTCGGCGGCCCTCGGAGCGTCGTGGGCGAGGGGCGGGCGGGCTCGGTGGGGTGTCGCGCTCGGGGGCAGGTCGGCCGGGTGGTGTGGTCGTGAGGGAGTCGGGTGAGTCTGCTCAGCCGGGATTCGGCCGGCGCCGCGGGCGCTCGGGAGCACCTCCGGCGTAGGGGCGCCTTGCGCTTTCTGCAGGCCGCTCCGCTTCCCGCCGTGTTCTGGCTGCTGCTGTCCGGCCACTACGGGCCGCTGCTGCTGACGCTGGGCGCCCTCTCGGTCGCCGTGGTCTGCTGGCTGACGCGGCGGGCCGGACTCGATCACCACGTGACGGTCGCCTTCGCCCTGCGGCTGCCGTGGTACTTCCTGTGGCTGAGCGGGAAGATCCTCGTCTCGACGGTCGCGGTGACGCGGCGGGTCTGGGCGCCGCGGCCGGACCTGCGGCCCGTGGTCGAGCCCACGCCGGCGAAGGACCTGCCGGAGCTGTCGCAGGTCGTCTACGCCAACTCGATCACGCTGACCCCGGGCACGCTGTCGCTGGACGTGGAGGCGGACCACATCGAGGTGCACAGCCTGGAACGGTCCGGTGTGGAGGAGCTCCGCGAGGGACGGATGCTGAGCCGGGTGCGGCAGACGGAGGCGCGACGATGATCTTCGCCGTCATGGCGGCGCTGCTGGTCACCATGGTGCTCACACTGCTTCGCGCGTTCCTGGGCCCCGGCCGCTACAACCGCATCCTCGCGGTCAACACGTTCGGCACCAAGACCGTGCTGTTCGTCGCGGTGGCCGGCTTCCTCTTCGGCCGGCCCGAGTTCCTCGACATCGGGATCCTCTACGCCCTGGTCAACTTCGTCGCCACCGTCGCCGTGCTCCGCCTGACCCACTACCAGGAACTGCTGAGCGACGCGGAGAGAGGCGAAGGAGCGTGAGTGTTCTCGACGTACTGAGCGGCGTCTCGCTGATCGTCGGCGCCCTGGCCGTGCTCACCGGTGCCGTGGGCATGCTGCGCTTCCCGGACTTCTACACCCGTATCCACGCCGCCGGCGTCACCGACTCCGCGGGCGCCGGGCTGATCCTGCTGGGCCTGCTGCTGCGGGTGGACGCGTGGGACACCGCTATGCGGCTGCTGATCATCCTGCTGTTCCTGGCGCTGACCGGCCCCACCGCGACGCACATCCTGGCGCACGCCGCGCGACGGGACGGCGTGCCCATGTGGCGGGAAGGCGATCCGCGCCAGTGACCACGACCTTCACCGTGATCAACGTGTCACTCCTCGCCATCCTCACGGCGACCGCGGTGACCATCACCCGGCTGCGCGCGCTCTACGAGGCCACCATGCTGGCCGCGCTGTTCAGCCTGGCCACCGCGTGCCTCTTCGTCCTCCTCGACGCCGTGGACGTGGCGTTCACCGAGGCCGCGGTCGGTGTCGGCATCAGCACTGTGCTGATCCTCGGCGTGCTGGCGCTGACCCGCTCCTGGGAGTCCGTCACCCCACGGCGGCGGCGCCTGCCCGGCGCGATCGCCGTGCTGCTGGTCGGCGGCACCCTCGGCTACGCCACCCTGGACCTGCCGGAGTTCGGCAGCGCCGACAGCCCGGTGCAGCGCCACCCGGTCACGGAGGTGTACCTGCACCGGTCCCAGGAGGACATCGGCATCCCCAACACGGTCACCTCGGTGCTGGCCGGTTACCGAGCGCTCGACACGCTGGGTGAGCTGGTCGTCGTCTTCACCGCGGGCCTCGCCGTGCTGTCGCTGCTCGGCCCGCTGGCCCGGCCGGAGCAGACCCGGCCGACCGCGGACTTCCACCTCGCCGACTACCGCGTCATCCGGGTGGTCAGCGGCGCGCTCATGCCGTTCATCCTGCTGTTCGCGCTCTATGTGCTCTTCCACGGCGACTACGGTCCCGGCGGCGGATTCCAGGCCGGCGTGATCTTCGCGTCCGGGTTCGTGCTCTACGGCCTGGTGTTCGGTCTTGACCGGGCGCAGCGCGTCGTGCCGCGGGCCGCCCTGTGGTTCCTGGTCTCGCTCGGCCTGCTGCTCTACATCGGGCTCGGCCTGACCACCATGCTGCTCGGCGGCTCCTTCCTGGACTACGACGTCCTCGCCGGCCACGCCGAGACCGGGCAGCACGTCGGGATCCTGGTCGTCGAGACGGCCATCGGCATCACCGTCGCGTCCGTCATGACGACGATCTTCTTCGGCTTCGCGGGCCGGGGGGTGTCGCGGTGATCACCTCCCACTACGTCTACTGGACGTTCTTCGCCCTGATGCTGATCGGGCTGTACGTCGTCATCAGCCACGGCAACCTGCTGAAGAAACTGATCGGCCTCAGCCTCTTCCAGGTCGGGGTCTTCCTCTTCTACATCGGCCTCGGCAAGCGGGACGGGGGGAGCGCGCCGATCATCTCGGACGACGTCGAGACCTACTCCCACCCCCTGCCGCAGGTGCTGATCCTCACCGCCATCGTGGTCGGCGTCGCCACCCTCGCCGTGGGACTGGCCCTGGCCGTCCGCATCTTCGAGGCGTACGGCACCGTCGAGGAGGACGAGGTCCTCGAACGCGACAGCGACGACCGCGCCGCCGAGCACGACCGTGAGCGCGCCGCCGAGCGCCACCGCGCCGCCGAGCACGACGGCGGCGGCTCATGACGGCTCAGCTGCCCGCCCTCCAGGTGGCGGCCCCTCTGCTGTGCGCGCCGCTGTGCGTGCTGCTGCGCTCACGGCTCTTCGCGTGGCTGCTGTTCCTCGCCGCCGCCCTGGCCTCGCTGGCCTGCGCCGTCAGCCTGGCCGAGCGCGTGGACAGCGGCGGGGCGCTGCGCTACGCGATCGGCGACTGGCAGGCGCCGTACGGCATCGAGTTCGTGGTGAACGGCTTCAACACGCCGCTGCTGCTGCTGGTGTCGCTGACCGCCGTGGTCGTCGCCGTTTACAGCCGCCGCAGTGTGGCGGCGGAGCTGGACGCCCGGCGCGCCACGCTGCTGTACGCCTGCCTGTGTCTCGCCCTGACCGGGCTGCTGGGGCTCACGATCACCGGCGACGTGTTCAACGCGTTCGTGTTCCTGGAGATCAGCTCGCTGGCGACGTACACGATGATCGCCATGGGGCGTCGCCGGCAGGCGCTGCTGGCCGCCTTCCGCTACCTGGTGATCGGCACCGTCGGGGCGACGTTCCTGCTGATCGGCATCGGCCTCGCCTACGCGGTCACGGGCACCCTGAACATGGCCGACCTGGCGCAGCGGCTCACCGGCGGCCAGGACAACCGCGCGCTGCAGGCCGCGGTGGTCTTCGTGTTCGTCGGGCTCGCGGTCAAGATGGCCGTCTTCCCGCTGCACGCCTGGCTGCCCGCGGCCTACGGGGAGGCGCCGTCCGCCGTGAGCACGTTCGTCGCCGCCACCGGCACCAAGGTCGCGATCTACGTGTTCTGCCGGTTCGCGTTCACCGTCTTCGGCGCGTCGCTGGTGTTCGGGACGATGCCCGTCGACCGGATCACCCTGCTGCTGGCCTGTCTGGGGATCCTGGTGGGCTCCGCCGCCGCGTGCTTCCAGGACGACCTGCGCTATGTGCTGGCCTGGTCGAGCGTCGCGCAGGTCGGCTACATCGTCGCCGGAGTCGGTCTGGCCACCACGGCCGGTGTCTCCGCCGCGTATCTGCACATGATCATGCACGCGGTGACCAAGGCCGCGCTCTTCGCGATCGCCGGGCTGCTGATGCTGCGGCTCGGCTCGGTCCGGCTGTCGGCGCTGGCCGGGGTCGGGCGCCGGATGCCGTGGACGTTCGCCGCCTTCGTGGTGGCCGGTCTCGGCCTGGTCGGGGTGCCGCCGACCGCGGGCTTCGTCAGCAAGTGGGCGCTGGTGACCGCGCTGGTCGAGGAGGGCCAGTGGGCCGTGCTGGCGGCCGTGCTGGCCGGCTCGCTGCTCGCCCTGGTCTACGTCGGCCGCGTCGTGGAGTTCGCCTGGTTCCGCGAGCCGCCCGACGGGCCCGAACCGCCGCGCCCACCGGCGTCGATGGTCGCGGCCATCTGGTTCCTCGTCCTGCTGTCCCTCTCCTTCGGCATCGACGCGTCCCTGCCGGCCCACCTCGCCGACGCCGCGGCCTCGGCGCTGCTCGGACGAGGGGGGTGAGCGAGCTGACCGCCGCCTGGACCTCCCCCGACCGGGCCGCCGCCCTGCCGACAGCGGTGGCCCTGCCCCTGCTGGCCTGCGGTGCCGTACTGCTGCTGCGGCACCGGCCGCTCAGCCGTGACGCGGCCTCGGTGGCCTCAGGCGTGGCGCTCGCGGGCGTCGTACTGGCCCTGTGGCCGATGGCCGACGACGGGCTGCGCTTCGAGCTGTGGACGTGGCTGCCCGGCCTGTCGCTGGAGTTCGCGCTCGAACCGCTGGGCCTGCTGTTCGCGTCGGTCGCCGCCGTGCTCTGGCCGGTGACCACCGTCTACGCCGCCGGCTACCTGCGCGCCGCGCGGGAGCCCGCGCACGCCCGGTTCTTCGCCTTCTTCGCGCTGTCGATCGCGTCCGCGATGTGGATCGCGCTGTCCGCGAACCTGATCACCCTGCTCATCGGCTACGAGCTGATGACCCTGGCGACCTGGCCCCTGGTGGCACACCACGGCGACCGGACGGCCCGGCGCGGGGCACGCACCTACGTGGTGCTGCTGCTGGTGACCTCCGTCGGACTGCTGCTGCCCGCGATCGTCTGGACGTGGGTCCTGGCGGGCACCACCGACTTCCGGCCCGGCGGCATCCTGGCCGGGCAGGCAGGGGCGGGGGTGCTCACCCTGCTCTTCGCGCTCTACCTGTTCGGCATCGGCAAGGCGGCGCTGATGCCCGTGCACCGCTGGCTGCCCGCCGCCATGGTGGCCCCCGTGCCGGTGTCGGCGCTTCTGCACGCGGTGGCCGTGGTCAAGGCGGGCGTCTTCACGGTCCTCAAGGTCGCCGTGTACGTGTTCGGCCTGGACACCCTGCGGGAGAGCGGTGCCGCGGCGCCGATGACCTGGGTGGCCTCGTTCACGCTGGTCGCCGCCGCGATCGTGGCGATACGGTCCGACGACCTCAAGCGCCGGCTGGCCTACTCGACGGTGAGCCAGCTCGCCTACATCGTGCTGGCCGCGACGCTGGCCCACGACGTCGCCGCCGCCGGTGGCGCCCTGCACCTGGTCACCCACGCGGTCGGCAAGATCACCCTGTTCCTGTGCGCGGGCGCGATCGCCGTCACGGCCGGGAAGACCCGCGTCAGCGAACTCGACGGGCTCGGCCGCGCCATGCCGTGGACGTTCGCCGCGTTCCTGACGGCCACCGTCTCGATCATCGGCCTGCCGCCCACGGGCGGCACCTGGAGCAAGTGGCTGCTGCTCCTCGGCGCTGCCGAGGCCGACCAGATCGTGCCGCTCGCGGTCCTGCTGATCGGCTCCCTGCTCGCCACGGCCTATCTCATGCCGATCGTGGTGCGCGCCTTCCTGCGGCCGCCGGCCGCACCGTTCGCGCACGGTGACGCCCCGCTCGTGATGACCGGGCCGCTGGTCCTGACCGCGCTCGGCTGCGTCGCGCTGTTCTTCGGCGCGGACGCGGTGCTCGACCCCCTGGCCGGAACGCTGGAGCTGCCGTGAGCGACGACCGCCGCCGGCTCGGTGACGACCGCGAGCCCGACGACCGCCGGCCCGACGACCGCCGCTGGCTGGACGAGCCGCGCAACGTGACCCGCCTCGTCCACGGCCTCGCCGTGCTGTGCCTGATGGCCCTGCTGGCCGACTTCCTCTACGCCAAGCACCCCTACTTCTCCGTCGAGCGGTGGCCCGGGTTCTTCGCCGTCTTCGGCTTCGTGAGCAGCGTGACCCTGGTGCTCACCGCGAAGGGGCTGCGGCGGCTGCTGCGGCGCGACGAGGACTACTACGAGCCGCCGGAACGGGACCGCGATGACGACTAGCCCGTTGATCAGTCCCGCTCTGCTGCTGATGCTCGGCGCGGCCGGAGTGCCGTTGCTGCGCGGTCTGCCGCGCCGCGTCCTGATGGTGCTGCTGCCGGTGGCGGGCCTGGTCGTGCTGTGGCTGCTGCCCGAGGGCCCCGCCGCCGGGTTCGCGCTCTTCGGCCTGGAGCTGACCCCCGTACGGGTGGACGCCCTGTCCCGCGTGTTCGCCACCGGCTTCCTGGTCGCCGCGCTGCTGACCTCGATCTACGCCCTGCACCTGCGCGACCCGCTGCAGCAGGCGATGGTCCTGCTCTACGCCGGTACCACGGTCGGCGGAGCGCTCGCCGGTGACCTCATCACCCTGCTCGTGTACTGGGAGCTCGCCAGTCTGTCGTCGGCCTTCCTGATCTGGGCGAGGCGCACCGAACGCAGTTACCGAGCGGGCATGCGGTACCTGGTCGCTCAGCTGGTCGCCGGGCTGCTGATCCTCGCCGGAACGGCACAGCGCGTCCAGGCCGGCGAGGGGCTGGACTTCACCTATCTCGGGCTCGACAGCCCCGGCGGCGCGCTGATCCTGCTGGGCGTGGGCATCAAGTGCGCGTTCCCGCTGCTGCACGCGTGGCTGACCGACACCTATCCGGAGGCCACGGTCGTCGGCGCGGTGGCCCTGTCGCCGTTCACGACCAAGCTCGCGGTGTACGTGCTGGCGCGCGGTTTCCCGGGCACCGACCTGCTGATCTGGGTCGGCGCGGCCATGACCGTGTTCCCGATCTTCTACGCCGTGCTGGAGAACGACCTGCGCCGCGTGCTGGCGTACAGCCTGATCAACCAGCTGGGGTTCATGGTCGTCGGGGTCGGCATCGGAGGTGCGCTGGGGGTCAACGGCGCCGCCGCCCATGCCTTCGCGCACATCGTCTACAAGGCGCTGCTGTTCATGAGCATGGGGGCCGTGCTGTACCGCACCGGCACGATCAAGGGCTCCGAACTCGGCGGGCTCTACAAGTCCATGCCGCAGACGGCCGCGCTGTGCGTGGTGGGGGCCGCGTCGATCTCGGCGTTCCCGCTCTTCTCGGGCTTCACCACCAAGTCGATGATCATGGAGGCGGCCGGGTTGGAACACCTGACCGTGGTCTGGCTGCTGCTCCTCTTCGCGTCGGCCGGTGTGTTCCACCACGCCGGCATCAAGATCCCGTTCTTCGCCTTCTTCGCCCACGACCGGGGCCACCGGGTGGCCGAGGCCCCGCTGAACATGCGCGTGGCCATGACGCTGGCCGCGCTGATCTGCGTGGGCATCGGGGTGGCGCCGAACCTCCTGTACGAGCTTCTGCCGTACCCGGTGGACTACGTGCCCTACACCACCGCGCACGTCATCAACCAGCTGCAACTGCTCCTGCTCGCCTCGATGGCCTTCACCGTGCTGGTCCGCACCGGCCTCTACCCACCGGAACTCCGCTCGGTCAACCTCGACACCGACGTGGTCTACCGGCGCCTGCTGCCCCGCACCTGGCAGGCACTCACCCGCGCAGTCCCCCGCCTGCGCCGCAGTGTGGCCCCACCGCTCCGCCACGGCGGCGCCACCGTGTGGACCCAGACCACTCGGCTGCTGCGCCCGGAGACCAAGCTGACGACTCCGTGGTCGACCCATCTGATGGTCTGGTGGACGGTCCTCCTGCTGGGGACGGTCCTCCTGCTGACGCTGCTGTAGCTTCCCTCACCGGGGCGCCAGGAGCACCTCGTTGTCGTAGTCGATGGTGATCCGTCCGAGGCCGCTCAGGGCGTCGGAGCCCAGCAGGCCCTGGACGCGCTGGACGCCCCGCCCCTCCGGCAGGTCGACGACGCTGGCTTCCACGTCGTCCAGGGGGACCTCTCCCGCCGCCCAGTCGCGCATCTCGACCACGGGCACGCGATCGGTCCCCACGACGCCGCTGATGGGCCGGCGTTCCCCCGTGCCGGGCAGGTCCAGGTCGCGGGCGACGTCGTCGTCGACGGCGCTGGACGAGGCCCCGGTGTCCAGCAGGAACGTGAAGGGGCCCTCGCCCTCGATGGTGACGGGCACGAGGACGATCGTCTGACCGGCCCGTTCGACGACCGTGAGGGGGATCCGGTGGCTGTCGGCCGTGCCGGGCGGTGGTGTGCCGGAATCGGTCGGATCGGTGCATCCCGTCAGGGACACGGCCGCCAGGCACAGCGCCGCCGCGCCTGCGGCACAGCCCTTGCGCGGGAACATGGCGGCGCCTCCCGCTCTACCCGCTCGCGGCCGCGGGGACGACGGCGACAGGGCAGCGGGCCGTGTGCAGGACCTCGCCGCTCACCGACCCGAGGAGAAGCCTGCGCAGGCCCGTACGGCCGCGTGAGCCGACCACGACGAGATCGGCCGTCTCGGACAGTTCGGTCAGGTGGGTCGCCGGACGCGCCCACACGGTGCGCAGTGCGACCCGCACGTCCGGGTACCGCGCGCTCGGTCCGGCGATCCGCTCCTGGAGGGACCGGCGGGCCCGCGCCTCGGTCTCGCCCACGTCGGGCTCGGCGGAGGTGACGTGGCTCGGACCGTCCGGCAGCAGCGCGTGCCGGTGCAACGCGTGCACGACCTCCAGCCGGGCCGCCCGCCGGTCGGCTTCCGCGAAGGCGAACTCGACGACCTCCGGCGCGTAGTGCACGACGTCGGCGCCGACGACGACGCGCTCGCCGGGGCGCTCGGCCGATGCGCCCGGGCGCATGACCAGCACCGGGCACTCGGAGTGCGTGGCCACCTGAAGGCTGACCGAGCCCAGGGGCAGGCGGGGGAAGCCACCGGCGCCGCGGTGTCCCAGCACCAGCAGGGACGCCTCCGGTGAGCGCTTCAGCAGGGTCCCGGCGGGGTCGCCGAAGGGCAGTTCGCCCACGACGGTCAGGTCGGGGAACGCCGCCCGGGCCACCGCCTCGAACCGGTCGACCACCTCCGCGCCCCGCCTCGCGAGGGATCCCCCCTCGGTCTTCCTCTCCTCCGCGTTCCCGAAGGGCCACGGGATCCCGATGGCATGGGCGATGCTCAGGGGAACGCCGCGCAGCACGGCCTGACGGGCCGCGTACCGCACGAGGGCGTCCTGGTCGTCGGTGTCGTCGACACCGACGATCACGGGCCCGGGGTCTGCCATCTCGCCTCCCACAAGAGGCAGGGCGAGTACCCGCGCCGGGACGAGCCACGCACGCCCGGGTGGCGCCGAGAGCCGCGGGCCGTCACCGGCCGTCACCTTCCGGTGCGGTGGCGGCGCCGTCCGGCGACGGCTCGTCGGCACCCGGTGAACGCAGCACGCTGAGCACGACCGAGACGGTCAGCACCGTGACGATCACAGCGAGGCTGAGGAAGGAGTGCACCTCCGGCACGGCCGGGCTGACGATCTCGTGCGACGCCTGCATGATCAGCTTGACGCCGATGAAGGCGAGGATCACCGCGAGGCCCTTGCCGAGGTACCGGAAGCGGTCCAGCAGGCCGGCGAGCATGAAGTACAGGGCGCGCAGCCCGAGGATCGCGAAGGCGTTGCTGGTGTAGACGATGAAGACGTCGTTGCTGACGCCCAGCACGGCGGGCACGCTGTCGACGGCGAAGACCAGGTCGGCGCCCTCCACCGCGGCGACGACGGCGAGCAGCGGTGTGGCGACCAGCCGGCCGGCCTCCCTGACGAAGAACCGGTGCCCCGCGTACTCGTCGCGCACGGGGACGACCTTGCGCAGCAGCCGTACGGCGTGACTCCGGCCGGGGTCGACGCTGCCCTCCTCCTTCCTGAGGATCTTGTACGTGCTGTAGAAGAGGAAGGCGGCGAAGACGAACAGCACCGCGGTGAACCGGCTGACCACCGCCACGCCGGCGGCGAGGAACAGGGCGCGGAAGACCAGGGCGCCCAGTACCCCCAGGAACAGCACCCGGTGCTGGTAGGCGCGCGGGACCTGGAAGTAGCCGAAGATCAGCGCGAAGACGAAGAGGTTGTCGACCGACAGGCTCTTCTCCAGCAGCCACGCGGTGGTGTACTCCACCCCGGCGGTGGTGCCGACCACGAGATGGACGACCGCGCCGAACACGAGCGCCAGCCCCACCCAGACTCCGCTCCAGACGGCGGCCTCCCGGAAGCCGATCGCGTGCTCCCGCCGGTGCGCGAGCAGATCGACGGCCAGTGAGACGAGTACGGTGCCGGCGAACACCAACCACAGCCAGAACGGCACGTCATGCACGGATCCGCCCCCTGAGCACGATCGACTGACAGCCCTCCGCCGAAACCTCGGCCCGCGACGCTGGTCGCCGCCCGACGGCGGGTACCCCGCGTCACGCGCGGGGAACCGCGGGGGATGTCCGGGCGGTCTGTCCTTCGCCGGGTTCCCGGACGGCCGACGGGCGCTGCCTGACCTGGGGGCCGAGCCGGTCGAGGGCGCTTCCCGGGTCATGTCCGGCGCGTGGCGCGCGTGTTACGACCGTGCACGACCCTTGTGCAATTCCTGTGGAAGGCCCAATCTTTCCGCTGACGCACAGAAACGAACCACACGTGATTGACATGACCTCGTCAATCATGCGGTTCGTCCTGCGCGCGCTCCCCACCAGCGCACCACCGATTGAGGAGGACCCCTCAGATGGCAGTGATGCGTTACACCCGGCGAAGACTGGCCACCATCAGCGCGGCGGCAACCGCCGTGCTCGCCGCGGGCCTCGTCTCCGCCCTCCCCGCCACCGCCGCCCCCGAGGGCAGCATCCAGTACGAGGGCGCGGCCAACGCCGTGGCCGACAGCTACATCGTGACCTTCAAGCCGGGCGCCGCCCGCGCCGGCACCGCCGAGGGCAAGGCCCTGGCCGCCAAGTACGGCGCCACCGTCGAGCGTACGTACACGAAGGCGCTGAACGGCTACGCGATCGAGGCGTCCGAGGTCGAGGCGAAACGTCTCGCCGCCGATCCGGCCGTCGCCTCCGTCGTCCAGGACCGCGTCTTCCACATCAACGCGACCCAGCCCAACCCGCCCTCCTGGGGCCTGGACCGCATCGACCAGCGCAGCCTGCCGCGCAACAACTCGTACACCTACCCGGACTCCGCCGGGGAAGGCGTGACCACGTACGTCATCGACACCGGCGTCCGCATCACGCACAGCGACTTCGGCGGCCGGGCCTCCTACGGCTACGACGCCGTCGACAACGACAACACCGCCCAGGACGGCCACGGCCACGGCACGCACGTCGCCGGCACGGTCGCGGGCGGCTCCTACGGCGTCGCCAAGAAGGCGAAGGTCGTCGGCGTGCGGGTGCTGAACAACTCCGGTTCCGGCACGACCGCCCAGGTCGTCGCCGGCATCGACTGGGTCGCCCGCAACGCGGTCAAGCCGGCCGTCGCCAACATGTCGCTCGGCGGCGGCGCCGACACCGCCATCGACACCGCCGTACGCAACGCCATCTCCGCCGGCATCACCTTCGCCGTCGCGGCCGGCAACGAGTCCACCAACGCCTCCACCCGCTCGCCCGCCCGCGTCACCGAGGCGATCACCGTCGGCGCCACCACATCGACCGACGCCAAGGCGAGCTACTCCAACTACGGCACCGTCCTGGACCTGTTCGCCCCGGGCTCCTCCATCACCTCGGCGTGGAACAGCAGCGACAGCGCCACCAACACCATCTCCGGTACGTCGATGGCGAGCCCGCACGTGGCCGGCGCGGCCGCGCTGTACCTGGCCGACAACCCGACGGCCACCCCCGCGCAGGTCTCCACCGCGCTGACGTCCGCCGCCACCACCGGCGTCGTCACCAGCCCCGGCAGCGGTTCACCCAACCGCCTGCTGTACGTCGGCGACGGCGGCACCACGCCTCCGCCCACCGGGGACCGTTTCGAGAACACCGGCGACTACGCGATCAACGACAACTCCACGGTCGAGTCCCCGATCACCGTCTCCGGCGTCTCCGGCAACGCGCCCTCGGCCCTCGCCGTCGAGGTGCACATCATCCACACCTACATCGGTGACCTCCAGGTCCAGCTGATCGCCCCCGACGGCACGGCGTACACCCTCAAGGGTTACGGCACGGGCGGCAGCTCGGACAACATCGACGCCACCTACACCGTGAACGCCTCCTCGGAGGTCGCGAACGGCACCTGGCGGCTGAGGGTCAGCGACAACGCGAACTTCGACACCGGGCGGATCGACGCCTGGGCGCTGCAGTTCTGACGCACGGTCAGGACATCTGGTACTCGTCCTCGCGGTAGGGCTCCGGGTCCGTGACCCAGCCCGCCGCGAGGACGAGGCGCGTCTGCCGGTTCACGGCGAGGAAGCCGAAGGGGCGGTCGAAGCGGGCCTCGACGGCCGAGGTGACCCAGCGGACCGGCGGCGGGGCGGCCCCGGCGGCCGCCGGCACCATCGTCACCGCCGCCGCCCTGAAGCCCCGTGCCCCGAACCTGGACATGGCCGACTGCCTGGCCTCCTGGACGGCCAGCGGGAAGGCGCTGATGCCGGGGAAGTGGCCGCGTGCGGCGTCCCGGGCCGTGTCCAGGCCGAACAGCGCGGGGTGCCGCAGCAGATCGTGCTCGGCGGCGATGTCGTAGGCCACCGTCGTCACGTCCAGCGTCGGCGGGTCCGGCCGGGTGCCGCGCCGCCTCACCACGCTCAGACCGGGGCCGACCTCGCCGTGCGGCAGCCGGTTGCCCGGGACGAGCGGATGCCGGCGCGTGAGGAGGTCCACGCCCGTGCCGAGCACCTGTCCCGGCGTCATCGACTCCTCCCCGAGCAGCAGATGGACGTCGACGCCGTTGTCGCCGTGCACCTTCAGCTCGGTGACATGGCCCAGCGGGGTGTCCGCCACGCCGATCCGGTCCAGCAGCTCGGACCTGCGGCACAGTCCCTGGAGCAGACGGTCGCTCCACGGCCCCGCCTCCGGCGCCAGCGGCCGCTCGACGAACGGCCGCAGCCACTGCGTCCGCAGCGCCAGCCCGCTCGCCGGCACCAGCAGCGTGGCGTCCGTCAGCGCCAGCGGCATCCGCGGGATCAGCCCGCCGGTCGCCTTGGCCGCCCAGGCGTCCAGAGCCTCCCGGTCGGCCGTGAGTTCCCCGGTGAGCACCCCGTGCGCGCCCGCCGGCAGCCCGGCCACCCACTCCTCCCGCAGCTCGACCGTCCGTTTCGTCCACAGTCCTACGGCGATGTCGAGGCCCTCCCGTGAGCCCATCGCGGTGAGCAACTCCCGCGCGGCGCCCGCCGCCTGCCCGGCCTCCGTCCCGACGGCGTCCGCCAGCTCCCGGCGCGCGGGACCCCCGGCCCCGTCCGCGAGGAAGGCCAGCAGCGGCCACACCCCGGCCGCCGAGAGCACGGAGCCGGAGTCGGGGTCGAGCGTTGCGGCCCAGCGGGCGGTCAGTCCGTTGACCGCCCGGATCGTCACGTTCGCGACCCGCATACCCACCCCACCCGTCCCACGCTTAACATGCGCCCTGTTGTCTGTCGCACGTCGTACGTCAGTTCCCGTACGCCGGTCCCGCGTCAGTGCCCACTGCTGTTCGAACCAGGAGCACGGTACCCGTGTCCATACCCCCGCCCTCCGACCCCCAGCAGCCGGAGGACCCGTACCGGGCTCCGCAGCCCCAGGGCCAGGCCGCCCCGCCGCCCGGAGCTGCCTTCCCGCCTCCCGGGGCCGCCTTCCCGCCCCCCGGCCCCCAGGGGGCGCCGTCGCCGTACCAGCCCTGGGCACAGGGCTACACCCCGTTCAACCAGCGGCCGGCGATCAACGGGGTCGCCATCGCGGCGCTCGTCCTCGGGGTGATGTGCTTCCTGCCGGGTGTGGGGCTGCTCCTCGGTGTCATCGCGCTGCTGCAGATCCGCAAGCGGGGCGAGCGCGGCATGCCGATGGCGATCATCGGTGCGGTGCTGTCGACCCTCGGCCTCGCGCTGTGGATCGTCTCGCTGTCCACCGGTGCCGCCTCCTCCGTCTGGGCCGGTTTCAAGGAGGGCCTCGACGGCGGCTCGGTCACGGCCCTGAAGGCGGGCGACTGCTTCGACGTGCCCGGCGCCGACAAGAACTTCGACGACTACGTCGACCACGTCGACGAGGTGCCCTGCTCCGGTCGGCACGACGCCGAGGTGTTCGCCGTGGTCCCGGTGAACGGGAGCGCCTACCCGGGCAAGGGCCGGATCCAGGACATGGCCGAGGAGAAGTGCTGGGAGCTGCAGAGCGGCTACGCCATGGACCCCTGGGCGATCCCGGAGAACGTCGACGTGTCCTACCTGTGGCCCACCAGCGACAGCTGGGAGTACGGCGACCGCGAGATCACCTGCGTCTTCACCTCCGCGACCCGCTCGGACACGCTCACCGGCTCGCTGCGCGCCGACGCCACCACCCTCGACGCCGACCAGATCTTCTTCCTCTCCACCATGGCCAAAGTGGACGACGTGTTCTTCGAGGAGCCCGAGGACCTCGCGGAGGACGACCTGGAGGGCAACCAGGCATGGGCCGAGGACGTCCGGGGCCGGCTGGCCGCCGAGGCCGAGGTGCTGCGCGCCCATGTCTGGCTGTCGGACGTCCAGGAGCCCGTCGACGCCCTGATCAAGGACCTGGAGGCCGCCGCCGACGAGTGGGCCGAGGCCGCCACCGCCGATGACGCCGACGCCTTCTACGAGCACTACGACGCCGGCTACGAGTGGTACCTCGACGGCGACGCGGCCGTCGAGGTCCGCGAGGCGCTCGGCCTGGCCACCGTCCCGCCGTCGTACGACGGCTACGGCTACGACGAGGGCCCCGGGCCGTCCGACGACGGCCTCAGCGTCTGATCGGAGCGCATGATCGCCACCCATAGCGGGGAGAAAGTGCCTGCGTAAAGCCCCTCCCCGGCACATGTCATCACATCGAGTGGTTCTCTGGCCTTTGCTTGCACGGGCCAACCCACCGTTGCCACGCTGTTGCTGTCTGTACAACCTGATGGGAGCGGCCAGTGACATTCGGTGAGCAGCCGGCGTACCTGCGTGTCGCGGGTGATCTCCGCAAGAAGATCGTCGACGGTTCACTGCCCCCGCACACCCGCCTCCCGTCGCAGGCCAGGATCCGTGAGGAGTACGGCGTCTCGGACACCGTCGCGCTGGAGGCACGCAAGGTGCTGATGGCCGAGGGCCTGGTCGAGGGCCGCTCCGGCTCCGGGACGTACGTCCGGGAGCGGCCCGTGCCCCGCCGGATCGCCCGCTCCGGATTCCGCCCGGCCGGCGGGGCCACCCCGTTCCGGCAGGAGCAGGCCGACGCCGAGGCGCGCGGCACCTGGGAGTCCGGCAGCGAGCAGACCGAGGCGAGCGTCGCGGTCGCCGAGCGGCTCGGCATCGAGCCCGGCGACCGCGTCATGTGCACCCGATACGTCTTCCGGGAGGCCGGCGAGGCGATGATGCTCTCCACCTCCTGGGAGCCCCTCGCCGTCACCGGCCGTACGCCCGTGATGCTGCCCGAGGAGGGCCCCCTCGGCGGCATGGGCGTCGTCGAGCGCATGCGCGCCATCGAGGTCATCGTCGACAACGTTACCGAGGAGGTCGGCGCCCGCCCCGGCCTCGCCGAGGAACTCCTCGCCCTCGGTGGCGTCCCCGGCCATGTCGTCCTCGTCGTCCAGCGCACCTACTACGCCTCCGGCCGCGCGGTGGAGACGGCCGACGTCGTGATCCCCGCGGACCGCTACCGGGTCGCGTACCACCTGCCGGTGCGGTGAGCGCACAGGGCGCACAGCGTCGCGGTGCTCGCGCCGGCAGGAATCGGTAAGGAGCCGTTCCGTTCGTGTGTCGGGCCGGTGGAATCCGGTCGTTTCCGGTCGTTGCCGCAGGTCGCCCGCGATCTGCCCGTCATGCCCGCGACCGGAGGCGTCTTGGAGTGCGCGGGGCGCGTTCGCGCTCGCGCGCCCCCTTCGTTCTGGCTGGTTGCGTACCTCTTCGTGAAAAGGCGTGTTCGGTGCGTAAAGGTAAGGCGTACGCTCGGGCATATGCGGATTGCGGTTTCCTTAGACGGCGGGGCGCGAAGGGAGCGAGGGGCGCGATGAGTGACGGCACCATCTCACTTCCCTGGCTCGTCATCCGGCAGGACGACAACGGCAATCGCTATCGCGTGGGCCGGTACCCGACCCGCGCCGAGGCCCAGAAGATCGCGGACAGCCTCGACCGGCGCGGCCACAAACAGCTCTACTGGGTCGAACACATCGGCCAGACCCAGACCCAGGCTTCCCGGAACGCGGACGGCACCCGGAACTGACCCCGGCGGGCATCCCGTAGGCTCCGGCCCCATGACGGAACGGATCGTGGTGGTCGCAGCCGCCCTGCTCGACGAGGGCCGGCTGCTCGCCGCGCGCCGCAGCGCACCCGCCGACCTCGCCGGCCGCTGGGAGCTGCCCGGCGGCAAGGTCGAACCCGGCGAGCGCCCCGAGGCCGCCCTGGAACGCGAACTGCGCGAGGAGTTGGGCGTCGACGCGGAGGCGCTGGACCGGATCCCGGGGGAGTGGCCGCTGCGCCCGCCGTACGTCCTACGGGTCTGGACCGCCCGCCTGCGCCCCGGCTCCCCCGACCCCCACCCCCTCCAGGACCACGACGAGCTGCGCTGGCTGACCGCGGCGGAGATCTGGGACGTGGCCTGGCTGGACCAGGACGTGCCCGCGGTCCAGCAGGTGATCGCCGGGTGGCGTGTCAGGGGCGCGGGGCTGTGCTGACCACGCGGCTCCGCCGCGTGGACGCGACCAGCCCCCGCGTGCCCGCGGTCGCACGACACCAGCGCCTTCCGACTCCCGGGCGCACTTCGGTTACGCCGTTCCCCACAGTGCACCCAGCCGTGCGGTACCGCCCACGGAATATCGGGTATGTGCCCACTAACCCCACGAAACCGGGACATGGGGGACCCCGCTGGCCCGGGAAGTGATCCGCGTGATCGACACCGAAGGTGACTGCGCCGAGTGGAGCTTCCCCGCGGACCCCGGCGCCGTACGCACCGCCCGGGCCGTCGTGCGGAGCACACTGCGCGGCTGGGACCTCGACAGTGTCAGCGACATCACGGCCCTCCTGGTCAGCGAGCTGGTCACCAACGCCCTTCGGCACGCCACCGGGCCCATCGGCGTCCGCCTGATCCGCCCGCCCGGCCTCGACGACGTCCTGCTGGTCGAGGTCTCCGACCCGCTCCCCGAGCTGCCCCGCGAGCGGGTGGCGCGGCCCGACGACGAGAGCGGCCGGGGGCTGCAGCTGGTCGCCTCCTCGTCCCGCCGCTGGGGCAGCCGCTCCGGCGACTCCGGGAAGACGGTCTGGTTCGAACTGGCGTTGCCGGGCTGAGTCGACACCCGGCCGGAAGCTGCCGCCCGGAACTGCCCGAGTGTGTGATTCGACGACGTGTCCGCTGGTTAGAAGAGTGGAAGTGTTCTGGCAGGACGGTCCAAAAAACGCCTGGACCGTGCTGTGATCGTGAACACCGTGTCGTGCGGCGCCGTAGTGCTGGATACTGCGGGCAGCCGCCTCCGGTGACCGGTGCCGGGCGCGGTGAGCTGGAGGGGACGGTTCGCGTGAGCGAGATACCAGCGAAGGCCACGGAGTCCGAGGACCCGTCGGACGGCGCGATGGCGAAGGCCCCGGGCGACGCCCTGTGGCAGAGCAGTCCGCCCGGCTCGATCTACGACTACATCAAGGTCGCCTCCTTCTCCATCGGCGCCGACGGACTGGTCGACCAATGGAGCCTGCGCGCCGAGCAGATCCTCGGCGTGCCGGCCGAGCGGGCCGTCGGGATGGACCCCATTGAGGCGTTCATCGACCCCGACCTGCGCGATCGCGGCCAGCGGAAGATGGCGGAGATCCTCGACGGACGGGAGTGGACCGGGGTCGTCCCCTTCCGGATGCCCGACGCGGCCGACGGCACCCGCGGCGAGGAGGGGCTCGCCGAGGTCTACGTCATGCCGACCCGCACCCAGGACGGCGAACACGCCGCCGTGTGCATCGTCGTGGACGTGCGCACCCTGCGCAGCATCGAGACCGACCTGGCCGCCTCGCAGTCCATTTTCGGCCAATCTCCGTTCGGTTTCCTGCTGATCGACACCGACTTCACGGTCCGCCGCGCCAACCGGCGGTTCGCCTCGATCTTCGGCGGCACCCCCGACGACCACCGCGGCAAGGGCGTGCACGACTATCTGCCCAGGCCGGAGGCCGAGCGGGTCGCCGCGGTGCTGCGCAGAGTCCTGGAGACCGGCGACTCCGTCACCGACATGCACGTCACGGGCTTCGTGCCCGGCTCCGACGACCGCCGCCACTGGTCCGTCAACCTCTACCGCGTGCACAGCGGCAGCGGCCGTCCCATCGGTATCGCCTGGCTCGGCCTCGACATCACCGCCCGCCGCGCCGCCGCCCGCGAGGCCGCCGCCGCCCGGCGCAATCTCGCCCTTCTCAACGAGGCGGGCGCACGCATAGGGAACAGCCTCGACCTGGAGACCACCGCCCGGGAACTGCTGAACGTGGTCGTGCCCGGCTTCTGCGACCTCGCCACCGTCGACCTCTACCAGGGCCTGCTGGCCGGCGACGAGACCCCGCCCGGACTCGCCGACGGCAGCGCCCAGCTGCGCCGGGTCGCCTTCGCCTCCGCCGTCTCCGACGTGCCCTTCGCCGGCACCGGCACGCCCGTCCCGGTCGGCGCCGTACACCACTTCGCCTTCAACTCGCCCTGCGCGGACGCCCTGCGCACCGCGCGCCCGCGGACCATCCCCGGCGAGGAGGGCGGCCTGGTGCAGTCCACGCTCGCCGTGCCGATGGTGGCCCACGACACCGTCGTAGGACTGGCGCGGTTCTCCCGGACCAAGGGCAGCGAGCCGTTCGGCGAACGGGACCGGGACCTCGCGGTGGAGCTGGCCGCGCGGGCGGCGGTGTGCATCGACAACGCCCGGCTGTACCGGCGTGAGCACGAGCGGGCGCTGATACTGCAACGGTCGCTGCTGCCGCCCGGCGACCCGGTGGCGTCCGGCCTGGACATCGCGTGCCGCTACCTTCCCGGGAACGCCTCCACCGGGCGCCCCAGCGAGGTCGGCGGCGACTGGTTCGACGTCATCGAACTGCCCGGCCACCGTACGGCGTTGGTGGTGGGCGACGTGATGGGGCGCGGGCTGCGCGCCGCCGTGGCCATGGGCGAACTGCGCACCGCCGTGCGTACGTTGGCCCTGCTGGACCTCGAACCGGCCGAGGTCCTCTCCGCGCTGGACGAGATCGCGCGCGGCCTCGGCACACCGGGCGGCGTCCAGCAGGCCACCCGCGCGGCCCGCCGTCCCCGCGAGGCGGACCTGTCCGAGGTGTACCTCGCGACCTGCGTCTACGCGGTCTACGACTCGGTCACCCGCCGCTGCACCTTCGCCAACGCCGGCCATCTGCCACCCGTACTGGTCGAACCCGGAGACCAGGCGCTGATGCTGGACGTCCCGCCGGGGATGCCGCTCGGCGTCGGCGGGGAACCCTTCGAGGAGGTCGAGGTGGAACTCCCCGAGGGCGCCCTCCTCGCCCTCTACACCGACGGCCTGGTCGAGTCCCGCGACCACCCCCTGGACGAGGGACTGCAAGCCTTCGTGGGCGCGCTCACCGACCCCTCCCGCCCCCTGGAGGACGTCTGCGACCATGTCCTCAACACCCTCGACACCCACCACGGCGAGGACGACATCGCGCTGCTGATGGCCCGTGTCCAGGGACTGCCGGCGGACTCGGTGGGCGACTGGACACTCCCTCGCGAGCCGCGCAGCGTGGGCCGCGCGCGGGAGTACGCCCGCGGGCAGTTGCTCAGCTGGGACATGGAAGCCCTCGTCGACACCACGGAACTCCTCGTCAGCGAACTCGTCACCAACGCACTGCGCTACGGCGAGGGCGACATCAGGCTCCGCCTCCTCCTGGACCGCACCCTGGTCTGCGAGGTCTGGGACGCGGGCCTCGTCCAGCCCCGCCGCCGCCGTGCCCGCGACACGGACGAGGGCGGCCGGGGCCTCCAACTGGTCGGCCTCCTCTCAGCCGCCTGGGGCTCCCGCCGCACCCCCCGAGGCAAGACGGTGTGGTTCGAACTCCCGTTGCCTGACGGCGAAACGGGCCTGACGGATCCGGCGGAGGCGCTGCTGAGCCTGTTCTGAGCCGGTGCTCTGCCAGCCGTTGCGGACCACGTACGGGATCTTGAGACCACGAGCAGCCCATGGCAGGCTCATGCCGCGTGATCGATGAATTCGCGAAAGACAACCTGCACGGGAGACTGCGGCGGGACCGCAAGGCGCTGCTCTGGAAACTCGACGGCTTGTCCGAGTACGACGCCCGCCGACCTTTGACAGCGACCGGCACCAACCTCCTCGGCCTGGTCAAACACGTGGCCACCGTCGAGGCCAGGTACTTCGGAGAGGTCTTCGACCGCCCTTCCCCGGAACCGCTGCCCCGGTGGCAGGACTACGACGGCAGCGACCTGTGGGCGACCGAGGACGAGACCCGCGATCAGATCATCGGGTTCTACCGGCGCACGTGGGAACACTCGGACGCGACGATCAACGAGCTTCCCCTCGACGCCCCCGGCCACGTGCCGTGGTGGCCGGAGCCTTATGCCGACACGAACCTGTTCGCCGTCATGGTCCATGTCCTCGGCGAGTCCATCCGGCATACCGGGCACGCCGACATCCTGCGCGAGGGCCTCGACGGCCGGACCGGGTTGCGCGCCGAACACGAGAAGCCGATCGACGAGGAAGCCCGTGCGGCCTACTGCGCGAAGATCGAGCAGGCCGCCAGGTCGGCCGCACCAATCAAGGCTTAGAGGCTGTCTCACGTGACTTGATGTCCGTGCGGCATGGTGTACTCGGACTCGACGTCCACGGTGATGCCCTGGTCGCGGGCGAGGCAGGCCATGGCGAGGGGGCCGAGGGCGATGAGGCCGTCGGCTCTGGTCGCGCGGTCCTCGTCGGTGGTCCAGTACGCCTTGTGCGCGCGCAGCGCATCCGGGGCGGTGCCGTCGACCGCCGCGACCAGCTTCTCGCCCACGTCCTGGCGGCCGAGCCAGAAGCTCTGCAGCGTCTCCACCCAGGAGTAGATGTACTCGTCGAACATCGCGCCGGAAGCGCGCAGCAAGGAGACAGGAACCTCGGCCAGCTGACGTAGGCGGTCGCTGCTCAATGCCTGCGGACGCAGGACGGGCGAGGTAGGGAACTCGCCGAGAATCCAGGCCGCGGTCTCGTCGAGGGTGCCCAAAGTGTCCGGCACGTCGTCCGTGGCGTACTCGTGGCGGGGAACGGTCGTGACCACTGACGCCCTCCTCAGGGCCGCTTCACGGCCTGCTCGATCTCGTACCGAGGCATCGTGAACGTCTTAGCGGCCCGCGTTCTCCTCAGATGTCGAACTCGCCCAGCCAGCCGCGCTGGAGGAGGTGCTGCGGGAGGCTTCCGGAGGTGAACTCGACGGGGATTCCGCCGCCGTGCGCCAGGCAAACGAAGGCCAGGGGTCGAGAGCAACCATGCCTGAAGGGTCGTCGGTCCCGTCGGCCCAGCATGCCTTGTGCAGCTTTACTGCCCCCGACGGGGCCTGATCGAAGCTGGTGACGAAGTTCACGGAATGCTCCTGTCAGGGATGCCGAGCCGATTCATGCGTCAGCGAGGCCGCAGGTTGATTAGGGTTTCGGTATGAGTGACCTGTTCGCTGTGGACTTCGCCCTGGATCTCTCGCCCGCCGTACCGAGCGCCGTACTTGACGATCTGCGCTGGCATCTTGGGGTGGAGGATGACGACGGCCGCGCCGTCGGAGACATGTACGACGGGGTTCCTCTGCTGGCCGGTCGTGGTCCCGCCGCACGTATTGGCGGAGTTCTGGTCGGCGACCTGGTTCAGAGCGCCGACCGCTGGTCCCTGACCGTGCGTCAAGAGATGCATGCCGAGTTCCTGGACGAATTGGATTCGCTGGCCAGGAGACTGGCCGCCCATGCGAAGACGAAGGGAGTCATCGGGCAGGTGCGGTTCTACGAAGACGATGTCCCCGACCTCTTGATTAACAGGTCGGGGACTCTCGTGAAACTGGCCCTGCATCCGGCAGGGCCAGCTGATTCATAGGCTGAACCTGTGGAATCGTCAGTCTTCCCTCATCAGCTCCTCAAGCGACATGTTGCTGAGGGATTCCTCGTCGACGAGTCGCGTCAGATTCAGCACGACTTCCGCGTTCGCGATCATTCGTCCGATCTCGATCGGAAGGTTGTGGAATTCCTCCATGACCACGTCATATGGCTCGACCTGATGTGTCTTTCCGTCCAGTCCTGTTGCTTCCACAAGGTAGCGATAGCCGGCCGGTGAGCTCGCATCGTCAACCTTTGTCCAGGTGGCCCCGTGTCGACGTACCAGCAGGTCGCCCAAATATGACGTCAGGTCCGTGTGAAGCCTGATCCAGTCCGACTGCTCGAACTCGTTCAGCGGGATCCGGTCCACGTAACTCTGCAGGGCGGGCATGAGAGTCAACGGATCCTCGGCGTACCGCTCCTGTGTTACGCCGAGGACGGAGGCAAGACCGGCTGCATTGCGGTGTGCCCCCTCTGTCCACTCCAAGATCGCGGCCGATCCGTCCGGTGTCTTCTCCTGCATCATGCACAGCCTTCCAGTCGACTCGGTTGGAGTCTACTTCCCCTTACGGGGTGCATCCCACTGGTCTTTCTTGGGGGTAGGGCCATATTCGACGAATATGATCTTCGCCTTCATGAGGTAGGCGCGTAGTTCGGCGGAAGGGCCGGCGTGCGTGAATGACCACCGGGGGTCATATCCGGGGTTCATGCGCCGCAGCGCGATGTCCTTGTGGATCTGTTCCTTGATGTGCTTGCTGAGCGGCACTTCGTTCTTGACCGCCTGGCGAGTTCCATCGTCCAGTGTGATGGTGCGATACGGCCCGTAGGTCTTCACCTCGACGGCGACCGTACGTCCGTCAGGCATGTCGACGGGTACGTCGACCTTACGCCCACCAGTGGCTGTCACCGGATACTGCGGGTCGCTGTTTGTGGGAACCGGGTAGTGGCGCTCGGGCCCGCCCCCCATCATCTGGCGGTGGAACTCCTCACCACGCTCCCAACGGGTACGGACATCATCTGTGTACCGGACGTCCCGCAACGTGAGGGGACCGTTGGCCGGTAGCAACGCAGGCCTGGAGAAATCGGGTTCATGCCCGGCATAAGGGTTGCCGTCTCCGCCATTCGTATCGCCCGAATCCGGGCGGCCGCCGGTTGCGTCGTCCGTGGCGCCCTCTGCGGGAATCGAGCCGCTGTCGTCGGCGTGCCCGGGAATGGCCTCGTCGCCGGGACCGCCGAGGTTGTCCAGGCCGCCTGTGTCGGCGGGCGGCTCGACGCCGTGGCTGGGCAGGGTGGTGTCGCCGTTGCCTGGTAGGTCGCGGCCGGGGTTGGTGACGTCGTCGGCGTGGCTGCCTGGCAGGTGCTCGCCCGTTGCGGTGCCGGGCGCGGTGTTGTCCGCGGCGCCGGTGGGGACGTGGGTGTCGACGCTGTTCGTCGGCAGGTTGGCGGTGTCGGCGCGGCCGGTGGGCAGGTCGCCGCCCGCATGGACGGTGGGGATGTCGCCGCCCGCGTGGACCGCCGCGTTGTCCGGGGCGCGGCCGATGTCGCCGAGGGTGTTGTCCAGGCTGCTGCCGAGGCTGATGTGCTGCCCGGCGTTGTCGGCGGTGTGGGTGGCCGCGCAGGCCATGGCCGGTTCCCGGACCGGGGAGTCCACCCGCGGTACGTCCGCGCCCGCCGGGCCGGTGACCTCCGGGCCGGACGTACCGTTGGCGATGTCCGGCGGGCCCTGCTTGTTCACATCCAGCAGGACGTTGCCGTGCGCGTCGACCAGGTTGCCGTCCGGCGCCGCGTACAGCGTCGGATCGCCGCCCTCGGCCTTGACCGGCAGCGCGTTCTCGTGCACCACCGGCACATCGTCGGGCACCCTGAAACCACCGTCAGGAAGTTGGGTCACGCCCGCCGGGACCTCCGCGCCGTCCGGCAGCCGCACCGTGCCGTCCGGGAGCACCGCCGAGCCCTCCGGCAGCCGGACCGCGTTCTCCGGGATCGCCGGGATGTCGATGTTCCCGACGCCCTTCAGCGCCGCCGAGATATCCCCGATCTTCGACAGACCCGCGCCCGCGCCCTTCGCAACGTAGGTCATCGGGTCGATGACCTTGCCGGCCGTACCCAGGACACGCGCGACCGCGCCCGCCTTGCCCGCACCGGCCACACCCGCACCCGCGCCGCCCGTGAAGACGGTGGTGAGGACGTTGAAGGTGACCGCACCGGCAGCGCGGCCGGGGTTCTTGCCCCACTCGTCCCAGGCCACCAGCGCCTTGCCGGTCTCCTTCATCGCGGTGCGCGAATCGCGGATCCAGGAGGGGAGCTTGTCGTCGGGCAGCGCCCAGAACGCCGCGCCCGCGATCGGGATCGCGGTGATCGCCAGACCGGTCGCGAGCTGGGCCAGGCCCTTCCACGCCTGGCCCATCGCCTCCCAGCCACCGAAGCCCACCAGCGTGCCCAGGCCCTTGATCGTGCCCCAGATGCCATCCACGATCAGGCCGTCCCACACGAAGGACTTCACCCAGTGGCCGACCTCGTACCAGTGGTGCTTCTCCTCCACCGGGTCACCCCAGGGAAGCTGCGCGTTCTGCATGTCCTCGGCCGAGAACCCGTACTGGTCCGTGCGCTCCGAGCCGTCACCGGCGACCATCTGCGTCCCGCCCCAGATCGCCGTGATCTTGTTGTGGCAGGTCCGCTCCGCCGCCCAGAACGCGGCCACCGTCGCCGTGATCTCGTCACGGATCTGGTTGTGCTCCTCGACCTTGTCCCCGTCGTACTCCCACTCGTCATCGTCCTTCACCGACGTGACGAACGTCTGCGCCTTCGTCTTCAGCTCCGCCAGCTTCGACACCAGCGGACGGATCTCCGTCGCATACGAGGACAGCGCCGAGGACACCGTCTCCAGGTTCGACGCGAACGCGTCCGCCTTCTCCTGCACCGGCTTCGTCGTCGCGAACAACTGCTCCGCCTCCGGCGCCCGGTAGAACGCCGACAGGCCCTGGAACTTGGAATGGACATCACTGCCCGTCGTCCGGATGTTCCCCGCGTCCTTCTTCAACGCGGCATGGTCCAGCTCCAGTTGGGCCAGATCGCCGGTGAACTGAGGGATCTCCCCCGGCTTGATCACGCGTCACCCACCCCCGTAGGTCCCGTTTGGCGTTGCCTGGAATGACGTCAGTCAACAACACATCATCATACAAACGGGTGTTAACAGGAGTGCGGGAGTGTCACTGAACCGCTACAGCTCCGCTCCATGGAGCCGCACGTCCTGCTCGGCCAACTCGCGGGCCGACAGGGCGAGTTCATCGGACCGGACGCTGTCGGTCGCGACGAGTCGTTCCGCCTCGGTCAGGCGGGTACGGGCCGTCGCTGCCACCGTGCCCCGGTGGGTGAGGACGAACTCGCGTGCGGCCGCCGTGCTGCTCCGGGCGATGAGGACGGCGGCGGCCCGGAGCACCCCGGTGCGGCCGGTCGCGAGCGGGGCGGTCGCCCGTACGACCCGGCGCAGGAGGTCTGTCGGGTCGTACGGCCGCCGCGCGGTCAACGCGAGGCGTACGGAGGCCAGTACCGCGTCCGCGTGCAGCAGCTGGGAGTAGGTCTCGCCCTCGCGGACCAGCGGCGTACGGAGTCCCGCCAGTTCGGTCTCCGCGCCTGTGAGCGCGGCCGGGACCAGGCGTGCGGCCTCGTCCAGGTGGCCGGCCAGCCGGGCGACGCCCTCGACGAACACACCGGCCTGGGCGATCGCGTCCTCGGCGGCACGCAGGTGACGGGACGAGTCCTCGGGTTGTCCCGAATCGGCCGCCTGGCGGGACTGGTTGAGGCGCGTCGTCGCCAACACCAGGCGGTCCTTCGCCTGTTCGACGTACCCGATCGCCGTCGCGCTCGCGGTCGGCCCGTACCGGGCGCGCAGGTCGACCAGGATGGCCTCGGCGGCCGGTACACGGGCGGCGAGCTCACGGAAGCGGGCCTCCGCGACCGGCAGGGCTTCGGCCGGGTCCGGGCCCCGCAGCTCCCGCAGCGCCGCCGCCTCGGCGTCCAGGCGGCTCCGGGCCTCCTGGCACCGGCCCAGCACCCCGGCGAGCGCGTGCCTGCGGGATGCCGTCTCCTCCGGGACGCCCTCGTCGTACCGCTGCCGTATGCGGAACGCGGCCGCCAGCTCCGCCTCCGCCGCCTCCACCGCCCGGGTCAGGGGCTCGACGGCGTCGGGGCCGAACGCCGCCTCCGCGAAGGCCAGCTCGGCACGGGCGGTGTGTCTGCGGTTGTCCGTCTCGACCAGGGCCGCGCTCGACTGCTCGTCCAGGTCGGTCAGTTCGTCCGGTGCGGCGACCGGGCGGGAGGCAGGGCCGGCGGCCGGGGTCGTCCGGGTGCGGGCGCGGCGGACCCGTCGGACGTAGCCGTAGGCGGCCAGCGCGCCCGCCGCGCCCAGCAGCGCCACCGGGAGGATCAGATCGGTGTCCGAGTACTCGTCCTGGGCGGACGCGGCCGCCGTACTCGACCGCACCGCCGACGCCGACGCCGACGCCGACGGCCGGGGGGCCGCAACCGTCGCGTCCGTGCCCGTCGTCATCCCCGGGAGCACCAGCCACACGACCCCGGCCGTACCCCCCAGCACGGCATGCGCCACCCGCACGGATATGTGCGAGCGGGCACGCCGCGGCCGGCCGCGGAACAGGGACGACGTCACATTTGGGAGCGTATGGCCGCACCCGCGGCCACGCGACCGGGCCGCGTCCGATGCGGGGAACTACGACTGCGGGGAACTACGACTGCGGGATACTACGACCTGCGGGGAACTACGACATGCCGGGAACTACGACGACGTCCGCCTCCTGATCTTCGAGCCCAGCCACACCAGCGGGTCGTACTTGCGGTCGACGGCCCGCTCCTTCAAGGGGATCAGCGCGTTGTCGGTGATCTTGATGCCCTCGGGGCAGACCTCCGTGCAGCACTTGGTGATGTTGCAGTAGCCGAGGCCGTGCTCGTCCTGGGCGGTGGTCTTGCGGTCCAGGCCCGCTTCCGCCGCCGCGTCCAGGGGGTGCATGTCCAGTTCCGCGACGCGCATGAGGAAGCGCGGGCCCGCGAACGCCGGCTTGTTCTCCTCGTGGTCGCGCACGACATGGCAGGTGTCCTGGCACAGGAAGCACTCGATGCACTTGCGGAACTCCTGCGAGCGGTCCACGTCCTCCTGCATCATGCGGTACTCGCCGGGGCCGAGCCCGGCCGGCGGCACGAAGGACGGGACCTGCCGGGCCTTGTCGTAGTTGAAGCCGACGTCCGTGACGAGATCCCGTACGACGGGGAAGGCCCGCAGCGGGGTCACCGTGATCGTCTCGTCGCGGTCGAACACCGACATACGGGTCATGCACATCAGCCGGGGCCGCCCGTTGATCTCCGCCGAGCAGGAACCGCACTTGCCCGCCTTGCAGTTCCAGCGGACGGCGAGATCGGGGGCCTGGGTCGCCTGGAGGCGGTGGATGATGTCCAGGACCACCTCGCCCTCGTTGACCTCGACCTCGAAGTCCTCAAGGCCACCACCGTCCGCGTCCCCGCGCCAGACCCGGAACCGGGCCGCGTAGCCGCTCATTGGTACAGCTCCTCTTCGGCGAGGTACTTGACCAGCTCCTCCTTGTCGAACAGGGCGAGCAGGTCCGGGCGGATGGGTTCGGTGGTCTCGCGGGTCAGGGTGATCTGGCCGCGCTGCGGGTCCGTGGCGGCCGGGCCGCCCGTGGGGTCCGTCAGGGCGCACAGCAGGTTGACGTTGCGCCACTTGCGGTCCATCGCCGGGTGGTCCTCCCGGGTGTGCCCGCCGCGCGACTCGGTGCGCTCCAGCGCGGCCCGCGCCACGCACTCGCTGACCAGCAGCATGTTCCGCAGGTCCAGGGCGAGATGCCAGCCGGGGTTGAACTGGCGGTGCCCCTCGACGCCGGCCCGCCGGGCCCGTACCCGCAGCTCGGCCAGTTTCTCCAGGGCCTGCGCCATCTCCGCCTCGCGGCGGATGATGCCCACCAGGTCGTTCATGGCCTGCTGGAGCTCCTGGTGGAGGGTGTACGGGTTCTCGGGGGTGCCGCCGGGCGACTCACCGGCCTCCGCCGAGAAGGGGCGCAGCGCCTCCGCGGCCGCCGCGTCGATCTCCGTGTCGCTCACCTCGGGACGGGCCGAGCCCAGCGCGTGCTCCGCCGCGTGCTGCCCGGCCCGGCGGCCGAACACCAGCAGGTCGGAGAGTGAGTTCCCGCCGAGCCGGTTGGAGCCGTGCATACCGCCGGCCACCTCGCCGGCCGCGTACAGGCCGGGCACCCCGCGGGCCGCCGCCGTGTCGGAGTCGACCGCGATGCCGCCCATCACGTAGTGGCAGGTGGGCCCGACCTCCATCGCCTCGGCCGTGATGTCGACATCGGCCAGCTCCTTGAACTGGTGGTACATGGAGGGCAGCCGGCGCTTGATGACGTCGGCGGGCATACGGGTGGAGACGTCCAGGAACACGCCGCCGTGCGGGGAGCCGCGGCCCGCCTTCACCTCGGCGTTGATCGCCCGGGCCACCTCGTCGCGGGGCAGCAGCTCGGGCGGTCGCCGGTTGTTGTCCGGGTCGTCGTACCAGCGGTCGCCCTCCTCCTCGGACTGGGCGTACTTGTCCTTGAAGACGTCCGGGACGTAGTCGAACATGAACCGCTTGCCGTCGGAGTTCCTGAGCACCCCGCCGTCGCCGCGCACCGACTCGGTGACGAGGATGCCCTTCACCGACGGCGGCCAGACCATGCCCGTCGGGTGGAACTGCACGAACTCCATGTTCAGCAGGGGAGCGCCCGCGAGCAGCGCCAGCGCGTGGCCGTCGCCGGTGTACTCCCAGGAGTTCGACGTGACCTTGAAGGACTTGCCGATGCCGCCGGTCGCGATCACCACGGCGGGGGCTTCCAGGACGAAGAAACGGCCGGTCTCGCGGTCGTAGGCGAAGACGCCGGAGACCCGTGAGCCGTCTTTCAGGATCCGGGTGACCGTGCACTCCTGGAAGACCTTCAGGCGGGCCTCGTAGTCGCCGGTCTCCCGGTGGTCCTCCTGCTGGAGGGAGACCACCTTCTGCTGGAGCGTGCGGATCAGCTCCAGGCCCGTACGGTCGCCGACGTGGGCGAGGCGCGGGTACTCGTGGCCGCCGAAGTTGCGCTGCGAGATCCGGCCGTCCTTCGTACGGTCGAACAGCGCGCCCCAGGTCTCCAGCTCCCACACCCGGTCCGGGGCCTCACGGGCGTGCAGCTCGGCCATCCGCCACTGGTTGAGGAACTTGCCGCCGCGCATGGTGTCGCGGAAGTGGACCTGCCAGTTGTCGTTCTCGTTGGCGTTGGCCATGGCCGCCGCGATGCCGCCCTCGGCCATCACGGTGTGCGCCTTGCCGAACAGCGATTTGCAGATCACGGCCGTACGGGCGCCCCGCTCACGTGCCTCGATGGCGGCCCGCAGCCCCGCGCCGCCCGCGCCGACGACCACGACGTCCCACTGCTGTCGTTCCACCGCTGCCATCAGAAGAACCTCGGATCATCGAAGACACCGGACGAGACGAGATAGACGTAGAAGTCGGCGAGCGCCACGCTCAGCAGCGACGCCCAGGCGAGGGACATGTGACGGGCGTTGAGCCGTCCCACCCACTGCCACACGCGGTACCGCACGGGATGCTTGGAGAAGTGCTTGAGCTTGCCGCCGACGATGTGCCGGCAGGAGTGGCAGGAGAGCGTGTACGCCCAGATCAGCACGATGTTGACGACGAAGACGACGGTGCCGAGACCCATGTGGCCCCAGTCGTAGTGCTCGTCGCGGAAGGCCAGCACGGTGTCGTACGTCAGGATTCCGGCGACCGGGAGCGCGGCGTAGAAGAAGTAGCGGTGGATGTTCTGCAGGATCAGCGGGAAGCGGGTCTCGCCGGTGTACTTCTTGTGCGGCTCGGCCACCGCGCAGGCGGGCGGGGACGCCCAGAAGCCGCGGTAGTACGCCTTGCGGTAGTAGTAGCAGGTCAGGCGGAAGCCGAGCGGGAAGATCAGGATGAGGATCGCGGGGGACAGGCCCCACCAGCTCCCGAAGAGCTCCCAGTTCGGCCCGGCGCGCATGGGCTCGCAGCTCTCCGCGAGGCAGGGCGAGTAGAACGGCGAGACGTACGGCGCCGCGTAGTAGTCGGCGCCTGTGAAGGCCCGCCACGTCGAGTAGACGACGAAAGCCAGCAGACCGGCCGCGGTGGCGGCCGGGGCCAGCCACCAGCGGTCGGTCCGCAGGTGCGGGGCGGCGATCGCGGCGCGCGTAGCGGTGCGTACGCCGCCGCTGTTCGGTTGAGGTTCCGTACCAGTGGCCAATGCATGACTCCGGTCGGGTGCGGGGTCTCAGGGGGTCTGAGGGGGCTCCGGGGTCTGAGGGGGCTCCGGGGTCTGAGGGGGCTCCGGGGTCTGAGGGGGCTTCGGGGTCTGAGGGGGCTTCGGGCCCTCAGCGCTCTCAGGGTTTCTCAGGGGGCGTGGCGGTGCCGGGCGCCGAGACCCTCGTCGTCCGTGTCGATCCACAGAGAGTCGTCGTACGGCGTGTCGGGGATGGTGACGAGCTCGGGCTTGCGCTGCTGCGCGGTGGTACTCGCGGATGCCTCCCGCAGGAGTGCCACGCTTTCGCGCAGATGGTCGGCGTCGGTACGGACCCGGCGCATGTCGAGCCCGCCGCTGCCGACCTGCTTCTCCAGTCGGCCCACCGACCGCTGCAGGTCGTCGAGGCAGCGCTGGACCGATGCCAGTTCGTCTTGCACGGACATGGTGTGCACCTCATTTCCGCGGGCGCGGCGGCCCTGGACGGGGGCGTTCGTGCGCCTGCGAGTGTCGCGCGTCACACCGGCCGGGGGGAAGGCGTGTGCACCGATTGGCCGATGTGTGCGGGTGCGCCCTTGACGCGTTGCGCCGTACGGGTGGCCTTGCGGCGCGTCGCCGCCGTCTTTCCGGGGGTTGCCGAACCCTTTCCTCTTCAGTGGCTGCGTACATCCGAATAGATCTGATCACTTACATGTGATCACTCAAATATCGCCCAAAGTGATCACAAAGTGGTCTAAAGGTGATCGTAACTCCTGCGGCTCCCCGGAGGTACCCAGAGATGTCCTACGACGGCGTCGGCCCGCGCGCGGTGAAGCGCTCGGTCGCCTTCCTCACCGCGGGCGTGCTCGCGGTGCCCACCCTGGCCGCCTGCGGCTCCGCGGACGAGGCCGGCAAGCCACTGGCCGCCCAGGACATCGCCCCGGCCGCCCGCGCGAAGATCGCCGACGGGGGCACCCTGCGCTGGGCCGTGGACTCCGTACCGGAGACCTTCAACGCCTTCCAGGCCGACGCCGACGCCACCACCACCCGGGTCGCGCAGGCCGTCCTGCCGTCGATGTTCCGCCTCGACGAAGGCGGCCGTCCCGAGCGCAATCCCGACTACCTGGAGTCCGCCAAGGTCGTCGAGACCGAACCCAAACAGGTCGTCCTCTACCGGCTCAACCAGCAGGCCGTGTGGAGCGACGGCCGGGAGATCGGCGCCGCCGACTTCGCCGCCCAGTGGCGCGCCCTGTCGGGCAAGGACAGCGCCTACTGGACCGCCCGCAACGCCGGCTACGACCGCGTCGAGAAGATCGAGCGCGGGAAGAGCGACCTGGAGGTCCGGGTCACCTTCGCCCGCCCCTACTCCGACTGGCAGTCGCTGTTCTCGCCGCTGTACCCGAAGGACGTCATGGGCACGCCCGACGCGTTCAACGACGGGGCGCGCCGCAAGCTGAACGTGACCGCGGGGCCGTTCACCGTGCAGGAGGTCGACCGCAAGGGCGAGCAGGTCACCCTCGTCCGCAACACGCGCTGGTGGGGGCAGTCGGCCAAGCTCTCCGAGATCGTGCTGACGGCCGTGCCGAGGGACGAGCGGGTCACCGCGCTGGCCGACGGGAAGGTCGACCTCGCGGAGGTGGACGCGGCCGCCGCCGACCGGATCGAGGGCGCGGCGAAGGGGGCGGCCGGGGCACAGGCCGGTTCGGAAAGCGGGCTGCGGGAGATCGAGGTCCGCCGGTCGCTGGAGCCGGCGTACACCCAGCTCGCGCTGAACGGCGCCGACGGTCCGCTCGCCGACGAGCGGGTGCGGCGCGCCGTGGCACGGGCGCTGGACCGCAAGGAGCTGGCCCAGCTGGTCCTCAAGCCGCTCGGCCTGCCGGCCGTACCGGTGGGCAGCCACCTCGCCCTGTCCGGGCAGGACGCCTACGCCGACAGCAGCGGGGCGCTCGGCGGCCAGGACACCGCCGAGGCACGGGCGCTGCTCGCGGACGCCGGGTGGGTCGTGGGCGGCCCGGTCAAGGAGAACGAGGCGGCCGGGGGCGAGGGCAAGAAGGCCGGGAAGGACACCGACGAGAAGTCGGAGGGCGGGGACGACGGGACGTACATCGTCGGGGAGGAGAACAAGGGGGAGAAGGCAGAGAAGTCGGAGAAGTCGGAGAAGGCAGAGAAGGCAGAGAAGGCAGAGAAGGACCTCGCTCAGGACGGCAAGCAGTTCGTCGGCCCCCAGCCGCAGCAGGGCGGCGCGCCCGGCGCCTACGCCCCCAAGGGCACCGCGGCGCCCGCCGGTGCCGCGGGCGGCGCACTCGCCAAGGACGGCAAGGCGCTCTCCCTGCGCTTCGTGGTGCCCTCCGGCGAGGGCTCGCAGAGCCTGCGCACCGTGGCCGACCGGATCGTGAAGATGCTGGAGAAGGTCGGCATCCGTACCGAGATCACCAAGGTCTCCGACGCCAGCTACTTCAAGGACCACATCGCCAACGGCCAGTACGACCTCGCCCTGTACTCCTGGCCGGCCTCCGCCTTCCCGGCCACCGACGCCCGGCCGATCTACGCCAAGCCGGTACCGGCCGCGGACGGCTCGCTCAACGTCGAGCAGAACTACACCCGCGTCGGCACCGACCAGGTCGACCAGCTCTTCGACCGGGCGATCTCCACGCTGGACGAGGACGAGGAGCGGGGGTTGCTCCGCAAGGCCGACGCCCGGATCTGGGCCGCGGCCGGGTCGATTCCCCTCTATCAGCGTCCCCAGCTGACGGCCGCCCGCAAGAACCTCGTCAACGCGGGCGCCTTCGGCTTCCAGACGCCGGTCTACGAGGACATGGGGTTCCTGAAGAAGACCGCGAAGCCGTCGGCGAGCCCGTCCTCCGGGGGCTGAGGTTCCCGGCCCGACGAGAAACAGGCGTTCCGGGCTGATGGCCCCATGACTCAAGGTTTGCTCAACACGCTTGCCGCGCATGTCCCGGCATCCGCACGATGAGATCGACCATTGATCAAGCTGCGGGCGCAAGGCATTGCGTGCGCTGGGGGAACAAAGCGGGGGAAGGGAGTCGGCAAATGCGCGCCACGGCATGGCGGAATTGGGCGGCGGGTCTGGCCACGGCGGCGCTGGTGGCTGGGCTGACGGCCTGCACGAGTGGCGGTGACGACAAGACCGGCGACAGCGGCAGCGCTGAGCCCGAGGTGAAGGGATGCGCGAACGGCACCTTCGTGTGGACCGGCGTCAAGGAGACGGACAAGCTGACCATCGTCTCCCAGCAGGAGCAGCTGGACGATGCCGGTGGAATGCTGCAGAGCAAGCTGACGCGGGTGTACGTTCCGCGCCGGTCGGTGGAGAGTGCCACCGGGCCATCCGTCTCCGCGGCGGAGGTCCTCTTCTCGCTGGGCAAGGAGATCGGTGAGATCGACACCGACGCGCGCACCTTGGCGGAGGACGTCGACTCGTACGCTTTCACCGATCTGAATGCCAAGGACTCGGGCCTGGGCAACACCACCTCCGAGATGTACGGCGCCGGAGCCTTCGTGCGCTACGCCGCGGTGCGGGAAGTGGAGGGTGACTTCAGCTACGCATGCCCCGGTGGCAAGACCGCCACAGGGCATGCGTGGAGTTGGAGGTCGGAACTCGACGGCATCCTCGACTGCCACCAGACCATTGAGGGCCAGGTCACCGGGGACGACCGTCTTGCCCGACAGGCGGCCCGGCACTCCTGCGTAGAGGGCGACCCGGCCACGAAGGGCGCGGCCTAGGGAACACGGGGCGCCTGCTCTGTGCGGGCGCCCGTCCCGGCGTCTCCGTACCAGACGATGAGACCGTGGCATGGTCAGCCCAGCAGGGCCGCGTCATACGGGCGCGCACCGGAGAAGGACCTCGCTCAGGACGGCAACGCGCTCCCCTGCGTTCCGTGCTGCCGACTCCTGCATCCGGGCGCTGGTCGGCTCCATCTCGCTGTACCAGCGCCCCCGGATGACAGCGGCCCGGAGAGAGCACCCTCGCCCCGGGCCGCGTGCCGACGTCAGCCGTGCTTGGCGCGGCTGGCCGCCCGGGCGCGCTCACGGGCGTCCAGGTTCACCTTGCGGATGCGCACGGCCTCCGGGGTCACCTCGACGCACTCGTCGTCGCGGCAGAACTCCAGGGACTGCTCCAGCGACAGCTTGCGCGGCGGCACGATCGACTCGGCCACGTCGGCCGTCGAGGACCGCATGTTGGTGAGCTTCTTCTCCTTGGTGATGTTCACGTCCATGTCGTCGGAGCGGGAGTTCTCACCGACGATCATGCCCTCGTACACCTCGGTGCCCGGCTCCACGAAGAGCACACCGCGCTCCTGAAGGTTCGTCATGGCGAACGCGGTGACGGCGCCGGAGCGGTCGGCGACCAGCGAACCGTTGTTGCGCGTCTGGAGCGTGCCGAACCAGGGCTCGTGGCCCTCGTGGATGGAGTGGGCGATACCGGTGCCGCGGGTCTGGGTCAGGAACTCGGTACGGAAGCCGATGAGACCGCGCGACGGCACCACGAACTCCATACGGACCCAGCCGGAGCCGTGGTTCGACATGTTGTCCATCCGGCCCTTGCGCACACCCATGAGCTGGGTGACGGCGCCCATGTGCTCCTCGGGCACGTCGATCGTCATGCGCTCGACCGGCTCGTAGACCTTGCCGTCGACGTCCTTGGTGACGACCTGCGGCTTGCCGACCGTCAGCTCGTACCCTTCCCGGCGCATGGTCTCGACGAGGATGGCGAGGGCCAGCTCACCGCGGCCCTGGACCTCCCAGGCGTCGGGGCGGTCGGTCTCCAGGACGCGGAGGCTGACGTTACCGATCAGCTCGCGGTCCAGGCGGTCCTTGACCTGGCGGGCGGTGACCTTGCGGTCCTTCACGGCCGCCTTGTTGTCGGCGCCCTTGCCGGTGCCGCCGCGGCCGACCAGCGGGGAGGTGTTGGTGCCGATGGTCATGGAGATCGCCGGCTCGTCCACCGTGATCAGCGGCAGCGCGACCGGGTTCTCGGTGTCGGCCAGCGTCTCGCCGATCATGATGTCGGGGATGCCGGCGACCGCGCAGATGTCACCCGGGCCCGCCTTCTCGGCCGGCTTGCGGGTGAGCGCCTCGGTCATCATCAGCTCGGAGATGCGGACGTTGGAGACCGAGCCGTCCCGCTTCATCCAGGCGACCGTCTGGCCCTTCTTCAGCTCACCCTGGTGCACGCGCAGCAGCGCGATACGGCCGAGGAAGTTGTCGGCGTCCAGGTTGGTGACGTGGGCCTGGAGCGGGGCGTCCTCGTCGTAGGACGGGGCCGGGATGGTGTCCAGGATGGTGGAGAAGAACGGCTCCAGGCTGTCGGAGTCCGCCGGGACCGTGCCGTCCTCCGGCTTGGTCAGCGAGGCGACGCCGTCACGGCCGCAGGCGTAGACGATCGGGAACTCGATCTGGTCCTCGTCGGCGTCCAGGTCCAGGAACAGGTCGTAGGTCTCGTTGACGACCTCGTCGATCCGGGAGTCCGGCCGGTCCGTCTTGTTGATGCACAGGATGATCGGCAGCCGCTGCTGGAGCGCCTTGCGCAGCACGAAACGGGTCTGCGGCAGCGGGCCCTCGGACGCGTCGACGAGCAGGACGACACCGTCGACCATCGACAGACCACGCTCGACCTCGCCGCCGAAGTCGGCGTGGCCGGGGGTGTCGATGATGTTGATGGTGATGGGGTCCCCGCCGTCCTTGGGGTGGTACTTCACCGCCGTGTTCTTGGCGAGGATCGTGATGCCCTTCTCACGCTCCAGGTCGTTCGAGTCCATCATGCGGTCGTCGACGGAGTCGAGCTGGTGGGCGGCGAAGGCACCGGCCTGCTTCAGCATGCCGTCGACGATGGTGGTCTTGCCGTGGTCGACGTGGGCGACGATGGCGACGTTACGGATGTCGTGGCGCGTGGCCATAGTGAGGCGTTCTCCCGGAGTGTAAGGATGGCCTGCGCGTACGTCCGTGTGACGCGGGCCTGCCGGGCTTGACACGCCACGGCCTCACCCCATGGTACGTGGCTCTCCGGGAACTGACTTCTGGAGGGCCGTTGCGACACCGGCTGAGGCATATGGCCGGATTCCTCGCCAACGTCGGGGCGGGGCGCCGTGGGCTCGGGGACACCCACGGCGCCCTGGGACTAGCTGGTCTCGGTTGTGCGGTCAGCCGCAGTGACCGTGCCGTACGAGGTGACCACCTTGCAGTTGGAGTACGTGCGCTTCTCCGTCACCAGGAACGTCCGCTTCTTGACACCGATCTTGTAGCGCACCGTGGAGCGCGGACCCACCACGATGGTCGTCGTCCGCCCGGCGGTGAACGTGACGCTCTTGTCGACGCTGAACGACGTCTTGGAGTTGATCTCGGCGACCACGATGCTGGCCGACGCGCTGATCTCGCCCGACACGGAGGTCGAGCGGGTCCCGCTCTGCGTGTAGGACACCGCTTCGTGGACCTGCTGGGCCGTGGTGTTGCGCACCGTTCCGCTGGCCGCGATGAACCACCAGCTGGACTGGGTCTGCGCGTAGCTACGACTCACCTGGGGGTTGCACCGCTCGGCCGCCGAGGCGGGCGCTGCCGACACTGTCAGGGCACCGCCGGAAACGGCCAAGGCGGTGGCCAGCGCCACTCCTGCCGCGCGCATCTTCTGCATTCTGTCTTCCCTCCGTTTATGTGGTACTGGGCACGCTGACCGCCCTGTTCGTCGACTGGTCGGGTCGAGAGGGCGTGCGCGTGGGACTGCCTGTCTCGCGGTACGTGACCGGCGGGGTTCCCGCAGTCGTCCCCGGACGGGCATGAAGAGGATCTCCGGCCGCCCGTCCCGGGCGCACGGGGCGGATGTCCCGACTTTGTCCTGGTGCCGGGCGAGAGCCGTGGGACTCGGTGAGTGAGCGTCCGGAAGCCGAGTCAGTAGGCCAGCCCGAATCCCGCTTCCCGCGCGCGCACCACAGCCTGGGTCCGGCTGCTCGCCCCGATCTTGCCGAGGATGGCGGAGACGTGGTTGCGCACGGTCTTGTCGGCCAGCGTCAGGCAACGCGCGATGCGCCGGTTGTCGTACCCTCTCGCGACGAGTTCGAGGACCTCCAGTTCCCGCCGCGTCAACGCCGACCGCAGGCCCGGCCCGGCGGGCCGATCCGTGGCCCGCAACAGTCCGGCCATGAGCTGTGCTGCCGCATGGCCCACGACCATGGATCCGTCGGCGATCGCTTTCACCGCGCCGACGACCTCCGTCGTGTCCGTGGACTTCGCCACATACCCGCGGACTCCCGCCGCAAGCGCCGAGCGCAGTAGCGTGGCGTCCTCGCAGCGCCGGGTCGTCGCCAGGATTCCCCCCACTCCGATCTCGCCCACGAGGGACTTGCACATGTCGAGCGCGGCGACGCCAGGCCAGTCCATGTCCATGACGACAACGTCCGGGAACGACGCGGTGACCAGAGGGATCGCCCGTTCGAGCGCTCCGGTCTCCGCGACGACCTCGATGGCGCCATCGGTCAACGCCGAGCGGATGTCCCGCCGCAGCAGCGGATCCTGCTGCACGAGGACGACCCGGAGCGCACCGCGGTCATTCGGGTACTTGACCATGAATACACCTCCATGTGTTCTGCGTCGGCAGCATGTGAGTCGTGCGCTAGCGGATGGCTAGCGTGGTGGCCACGAAGCGGGAGCGGGACCCTTCCTTATTGGGTGGCACGGGCACTGCCGTCCTGCGAGCATCTGCGGATGCTCGTACTCGTCGACGATCTTGGCCACCTCTCCTACACCGTCGCCGGCGACGGACCGCCCGTCGTGCTCGTGCACGCCGGTGTCGCTGACCACCGCATGTGGGACGCGGTCGTCCCCGCCCTCGCTGAACGGCACACAGTCATCCGGTACGACTTGCGTGGCTTCGGCGAGTCCGCACCCCCGACCGGGCCGTTCAGCGAGACCGACGACCTGCGCCGCCTCCTGGACCACCTGGGCCACGAACGTGTACAGCTTGTGGGCGCCTCCTGGGGAGGCCGCGTGGCCGTGGACTTCACGCTCACCCACCCGGGCCGGGTGCACTCCCTGACGCTGCTCGCCCCGCCGTGGCCGGGATACCACTGGTCTGCGGAAATGGTCGCGTACGACGAAGCCGAAACGGCGGCCCTGGCCGCGGGCGACCTGGAGGCCGCCATCCGTGTGAACCTGGACATGTGGTTGCGCGGGCCTGCTCGCAGGTGGGACGACGTTGCCGCGGGAACGGCCGACCAACTCCGCGGCCCGCTCCGGACGTCGCTGGTTAACCAAGGCATCGTGGACAAGCACTCGCAGGGCGGCGCCGCCGGTGACATCGCCCTCATCTCAGTCCCCACGCTGGTGGGGATCGGCAGGCTCGACGTCGCCGACTTCCAGGACATCGGCCGCCGGTACGCCACGGAGATCCCCAACGCCACTCTGGTCGAGTTCGCTACCGCTGCTCACCTCATCGCACTGGACGCGCCCACCGAACTCGCCTCGGTACTAGGCCCGTTCCTCGCCCGTTAGTACCGGTCCGCGCTCTGCCGCGCATACGATGAGGGCTGCGGGGGCGGAGGGACGCACGGGTGTTTGAGTACCGGATTCTGGGACCGCTGGACGCGCGCTGGGCTGGGGAGCTCCTGCCGATCACGGCCCCCAAGGAACGAGACCTGCTGGCCCTGCTGCTGCTCAGGGCAGACCGAACGGTTTTTGTGGATGAGCTGATCGACGGCCTGTGGGGGAACAAACCGCCCGCGACGGCCCGCACCACCCTGCAGAACTACGTCAAGCGGCTGCGTCAAGGCATGCACACCGTGAGCGGGGATCAGGTGGCGATCGCCACTCGCTCCGGCGGCTACATGCTCCGGCTGGACAACGCCTCACTCGACCTCACGGAGTTCGAGCGGCTCACCCACCGCGCTGCAGAGGCCAGGCAACGCGGAGAGGTCGCCGCCGCCTCGGCTCGGCTGCGAGCGGCACTGGCGCTGTGGCGGGGCGATGCGCTGGCCGACAGCCGCGCGGAACACCTTGTCCACGTCGAGGCACCCCGGCTCAACGACGCCCGTATGTTCGTTTTCGAGCAGTGGGTCGACGCGGAGCTGAGGCTCGGGCGTCACGCGGAAGTCGTAGCCGACCTCTTTTCCCAGATCGCCGGCCATCCGCTGCGCGAGCGTTTGTATGTGCGACTCTTGGTCGCCCTCTACCGATCCGGTCGCCGCTATGACGCACTGGCGGCCTATCAGCAGGCGCGGCACCGGCTGATCCGGGACATCGGCTTGGAGCCCGGTGCCGAACTCGCGGCCACGCATCGGCGGATCCTGGCGGACGACGCGTCTCTGCTGGAGCCGGGAGGCTGCTTCGAGGACCGGGAGGACGTGTCGGGGGGCCGCTCACCCATGGAGGGCGCCGGGTGGGTCCTGCCCGCCCAACTGCCCCCGTCGAGCCCGGCCTTCACCGGACGTGAAGGGGCTGTGCGGCGCCTGGACATGGTGCTTCCGAACCGTCGAGACGTTTCATCGGGGGCGGTCGCGATCGGCCTTGTCACCGGGCAGGCGGGTGTGGGCAAGACGGCACTCGCCGTCCACTGGGGGCACGCACGCCGCGACCACTTCCCTGACGGACAGCTGTACGCCAACCTGCATGGCTACGACAGCGGTCGGCCGGCCCGGCCCATCGACGTCCTGAGCGAGTTCCTCCGCGCGTTCGGGGTTCAGGCCCAGCGCGTTCCCGCCGAGGAGGAAAGCGCTGCCGCCCTGTACCGGTCCCTGTGCGCGGACAGGCAATTACTTGTGGTTCTCGACAACGCCCGCTCCGCCGCGCAGGTCCGGCCGCTCCTTCCCGGCAGTAGCGGCTGTCTGGTCCTGGTGACCAGCCGTGACGCCCTCGGCGGACTTGTCGCCCGGGACGGCGCCGTACCCGTAGCACTGGACGTGCTGGAGCCCGCGGAAGCGGAGCAGTTCCTGGCCAAGGTGGTCGGCACCGCGAGGGTACGAGCCGAACCCGAAGCTGTGACGGCCCTCACGTCCGCCTGCGCCTGTCTGCCGCTCGCCGTCGGTGTCATGGCGGCGGACCTGGTCCTCCACCCGAACCGGACCCTCGCTGACCAGGTGGCCCGCCTCGGCGGTGACCGACTGGCCGCGCTACGGATGGAGGGAGACGAGCAGAGCGCCGTCCGGGCGGTGCTGGACGCGTCGTACACAGCTCTGGGGGCCGCGGCCGCTCGTATGTTCCGTCTGCTCGGCCTGATACCTGGAGCCGACATCCCCTTGCCTGCGGCGGCGGCGCTCGCAGCCACGTCTGCAACGGAAGCGGCCGATCTGCTTCAGCAGCTGACGCGCACCTATCTTCTGGACGACAGCGCCCCGGGTCGCTACACGTTTCATGACCTATTGCGAGCTTATGCCCGGGAGTGTGCGTATCTGCATGACAGCGAGGCCGAGCGCACGGCTGCCCTGGTACGGCTGCACCAGTGGTATTTGGCATCGGTCGACGCCGCCGTTGGCGTGTATCTCCCCGAGGCACTGCGCCTGCCGGTCGAGAAGTCGGACGCCGGACTTGCCTTCGCCGACGCCGGTGCGGCCCTGGAGTGGCTGGACGGCGAGCGGGCGAACATCGTCGCCGTGGTGCGACACGCCGCGGAACACGGCTCCTTGGGGATCGCCTGGACGCTCGCCGACGCCATACGTCCCTACATGATGCAGCGCGCACATGCCAGCGACTGGATCGAGGTGGCGTCCGCGGGCCTCGCTGCGGCGGAGGCCGACGGCAGCCTGACCGGCCAGGCAGCGGCCCACCGAAGCCTGTCGAGTGCCCACTTGAACCAGAGTGACTACGAGGACAGCAAGAGGCACGATCTGAGAGCCCTGGATCTCTATCACCGGACGGGTGCGACCCAGGGCCAGGCCGCGACACTCAACAGTCTGGCGCTGACCTCCTGGTATACGGGTTGTTTGCAGGACGCCCTCGTCTATGGCGAGCGGAGTGTGAACACCGCACGCCGGGCGGGCTTCCGGGTCGGGGAGGCCATCACCCTGGGCAACGTCGGTGCCATTTTGTGCGAGATGGGACGGCTGGCCGACGCGCAGGCACGCCTCATCGAGACTCTGGCCTTGTGCGCTGACCTGAGTCCCGGCGTACCGACTCTTGCAGCCATCACCCGACGCAACCTGGGAGTGGTGCTGCATGAGCGGGGGCGGGCCCTCGATGCGGTCGCGGCACTGACGGAGGCGGCCGAGATGCAGCAGGACCGGAGCAGCCACATCGATCTCGCTTACACCCTGTTCTGGCTGACCGTCGCCTCGCTCCAGTCCGGGGACCGGGCCGGGGCCCTGGAGTACATCGAGCGGGCGTCCGCGTTGAAGACGAGCGACACGCGTGCCGAGTCCGACCTGCACACCGCGCGGGCCCTGCTCTCGCACAGCGTCGGCAACCACGGCAGTGCGGTGCAGCGTTTCGAGGAGGCACTGGCACTGGCGCGCCGCTGCGGAGCGCGCACTCAGGAACTGCGCGCACTGAACGGTCTGGCCGGCAGCAACCTGCGTCTGGGCAGGCTCGCCGAGGCCCGCGCCTGTGCGGAGAACGCGAAGGCGATAGCGGAGGCCGGAGGGTATGTCCTCTTCCATGCCCAGGCATTGATCCTCCTGGCGGAGGCCGAACTCGCGGAGGAGCGGCCGGCGGGCGCCGCCCGGCTGGCGGAGCAGGCGCTCGCGTTCTGCTCTGCCAGCGATCAGCCTATGGGCAGGGCCGACGCCCTTCGCGTCCTCGGGCACGCGCGGCGGGCCTTGGGGGAGCCGGAGGCGTCTCTGCGAGCCTGGCAGGAGGCATTGGCCACCTATGAGGAGACGGGCGCTGCCCGCGCGTCCGAGACTCGTGCGCTGCTGTCAGGGGCGAACGGATCATGGACAGAGAGACGACACAGGGAAAACCCTTCATCCTGACCCAGGGGCCTTCGATTCTGCCTGGTCCGCACTAGTCTGCTGGTCGTGTGGGGACTTCTGCCCGCTTCGTCGTGCCGTGCCTGGGCGGCAGGCACTCGACGGCTTCATCCGCAACTGGTTTTTCTGCCCGGCGTCCGAAATGCGGACACCGGGTACCGGAAGTTGTGTAACAAGTCCGTTTCGCAGGGATCTTTCGGCAAACTGTTTGTCCGGATTTTGGAAGAAGTACGCGCCAGGTGTGATCGAACCGAGACCTTGGGGGTGTGGTTCGGTCACCGTCCATGGCAGATAGTTAGGCGCGTAGAGCTCGGGGAAGGGGTTGCGCGTCGCAGGGGGCGGCGGCGGCTCGCGAGCGTGGGGGTACGGGACTTTCTCTCCGTCGTTGGTGTCGGTGGTGTGTCCAGTACTCCGTCATGCAGTGAACAACTGGACTCATGAGGAGGAAACCCATGCGCGGTGCCAAGAGCGCCAAGTGGGTCGCGGGTGCCATCGTCGTCGCCTTGGGCGTCAGCGCCTGCAGCAGTGGCAGTGGAGACGACAAGAAGGACACGGGCAAGGGAGGCGGATTCAGCCTGGACATCGCCGAGCCCAAGCGGCTGGTGCCCCAGGCCGCCACCGAGTCGTCCGGTTCGCAGGTGCTGTCGGGTCTTTTCACGCCGCTCGTCGAGTTCGACGCCGACAACCAGCCTGTGCTGGCCGCCGCAGAGTCCATCGAGAGCCCGGACAACAAGGTTTGGACGATCAAGCTTAAGGACGCCACCTGGCACGACGGCAAGCCCGTTACCGCCAAGGACTACGTCGCGGCGTGGAACTGGGGGGCCTACGGACCCAACGCGGCCGACGGCAACTACTTCTTCGGGACCATTGAGGGCTACGAGGACATGAACCCCGTGGACCCCGATGGCGAGGAGGGCCCGAAGAAGGCCCCTGAGCCGAAGGCGAAGGAACTCTCCGGGCTCAAGGCAGTCGATGACAAGACCATCCAGGTCACGCTGTCCGCGCCGTTCTCCGGTTTCAAGTCGGTACTCGGTTACACGGTGTTCTACCCGATGCCGGAGTCGGCCGTCAGCGGCGACCTGAAGGCATACGAGGAAGCTCCCATCGGCCAGGGCCCGTTCCAGATGGACGGCACTTGGCAGCACGACAAGACCATCAAGGTCAAGGCGTACGCCGACTACAAGCTTGGTGCCAAGCCCAAGGTCGACAGTGTCGAGTTCCGCATCTACCAGAGCCAGGAGACGGCGTACAACGACCTTCTGGCCAACAACCTGGATGTCGTGACCCAGATACCGACCGAGGTCATGGGCACGGCCCCGACCGAGCTGGGTGACCGGTTCAAGAGCTCCGAGGCGTCCACCTTCCAGTTCGTCGCCTTCCCGACGTACGACAAGAAGTACAGCGACCCGCGCATCCGTAAGGCCATTTCGATGGCCATCGACCGCGAAGAGATCATCAAGGTCGTCTTCCAGGACTCGCAGGCCGTTGCCGACGCCTTCGTCTCGCCGGTCGTGGGCGGCTACCGCGAGGGCGCGTGCGGTGACGCGTGCAAGTTCGACCCCGCGGCGGCCAAGAAGCTGCTGGCCGAGGCCGGCGGCATCGACGGCAACACGATCAACATTGGTTACAACGCCGACGGCGGCCACGACCAGTGGATCAACGCCACCTGTGACCAGCTGAAGAAGAACCTCGGCATCAAGTGTGCGGGCCAGCCGGTGCCGAAGTTCTCCGAGCTGCTGACCCAGGTCGAGAACAAGAAGTTCTCCGGCATGTTCCGGATGGGCTGGATCATGGACTACCCGTCCATGGAGAACTACCTCGGCCCGCTGTACAGCACCAACGGTTCCTCCAACTACTACGGCTACAGCAACAAGGACTTCGACAAGCTGGTCCAGGAGGGCCGCGAGGCGAAGACCGAGGAAGAGGCCATCGCCAAGTGGCAGGCGGCTGAGGACATTCTCGTCAAGGACATGCCGGTGATCCCGCTGCGCTTCGGCAAGAACGTCTTCGGCTACTCGACCAACGTCAAGAACGTCGAGATGAACCTGTTCAACCAGGTAGAGCTCGCCAAGGTCGAGAAGGCCTGAACAGACTCAGCGGCTGGGTCACACAGAGATAACACGGGAAGCTGACGACGGAGACGGCCTGCGCCGCCTCCGTCGTTCCCGCGAGGAGGAATCATGGGCCGCTACGTCGCAAGACGGCTGCTCCAGATGATCCCGGTCATCATCGGGACCACCTTTCTGATCTTCGCTCTTGTCACCGCCATGGGCGGCGATCCGGTACAGAACCTGTACGGAGAGCGACCAGTTCCAGAAAGCATCAGAACCGCGCTGACAGCGCAGTACCACCTGAACGATGCCCTTCCGGTCCGCTACTGGTACTACCTGACGGACCTGTTGCAGGGTGACTTCGGGACCAGTCTCAGCGGCAGCCGGCCCATCAGCGAGATGATCGCCGAGGCATGGCCGGAGACCCTCCGTGTCGCCGGTATCGCCTTTGCCTTCGAGATGGTCGTGGGCATCGCAGCCGGTGTCGTGGCCGGTATGCGGCGGGGCAAGTTCCTGGACACCCTCGTCCTGATGTCCACCCTGACGGTCATCGCCGTGCCCATCTTCGTCCTCGGCGTCTCCGCTCAGATCTTTCTTGGTGTCAAGGCCGGCATCTTCCCGGTCGCCGGCACACTCGAAGGATTCAAGAGCTACCTGCTTCCCGGCCTGGTGCTCGGGTCTGTCTCCCTCGCGTACATCGCCCGGTTGGCACGGGCGTCCGTGGCGGAGAACCTGCGCATGGACTATGTGCGCACGGCCAAAGCCAAGGGACTGCCGCCGTTTCGCATCACCGGCGTACATGTGCTGCGCAACTCGCTCATTCCGGTGGTCACTTACCTGGGTGCCGATCTGGGGACCCTGATGGGCGGTGCCATCGTCACCGAGCGGATCTTCAACATTCCCGGCGTGGGCTACAACCTGTTCAAGGCGATTCAGATCGAGGACGGCCCTGCCCTGGTCGGCTTCGTCACGCTTCTGGTCATCGTCTATGTGGTGATGGCCCTCGTCGTGGACCTGCTGTACGCCGTGCTCGACCCGAGGATTCGCTATGAGTGACGCAACGAAGACCACTGTCACCGCCGAGCCGGCTGAGCAGACGGCTTCCACGGCGGTCGGTGCCCCCACGGCCACCGGTGCCGAACCGGACAAGCCCAGGAGCCTGTTCAAGGACGCCGTTCGTGACCTGATCCGGCGTCCGCTGTTTCTCATACCGTCCGGCATCATTCTGTTGCTCGTTGTCATGGCGATTGCACCGAGCCTGTTCACCAGCGCTGATCCGCAGCTGTGTGAACTGTCCAAGTCGCTCCAGGAGCCCAGCGGGGACGCCTGGTTCGGTTACGACGCCCGTGGCTGCGACGTGTACGCGCGGACCGTCTACGGCACCCGCACGTCGATCACCGTCGGCGTGTTGGCCACCCTGGGATCGGCATTCATCGCCCTGGTCCTCGGCCTGGTGTCCGGCTACTACGGGAAGTGGCTCGACTCGATCATCTCCCGCGGTATCGACATCGTCATGGGAGTCCCCTTCCTCGTGGGTGCCATCGTCATCCTCAACAGCTTCCGCGACGAGGACGGCATGCGTATCGGCGGTATCTGGGGCGTGCTGACCGCTCTCACCCTGCTGGGCTGGATGAGCATGGCGCGCGTGATGCGCTCCACGGTGATCCAGGGCAAGGAAGCCGACTACGTCACCGCTGCCCGGTCTCTCGGCGCGTCGACCCCCCGGCTGATGTTCCGGCACGTCCTGCCGAACGCGCTGACCCCGCTGATCGTGCTGTCGACCATCTCACTGGGTGTCACGATCTCGGCTGAGGCCACGCTGAGCTTCCTGGGCGTCGGTATTCAGGAGCCGACGATCTCGTGGGGCGTCATGATCAACCAGTCATTGGGCCGGATCCGTGAGGCCCTGCACCCCCTGCTCTTTCCGGCCGGTTTCGTCAGCGTGACAGTGCTGGCGTTCATCATGCTCGGCGACGCTGTGCGCGACGCCCTCGACCCCAAGCTGCGCTGAGGGAGGCGTACGTGACTCTCATCGACAAGAAGGCGGACGCCTCCGATCTCATGCCGGAGGAGTCGGATGCTCCGTTGTTGGAAGTGCGGGATCTGCATGTGGAGTTCCACACGCGGGACGGCATCGCCAAGGCGGTCAACGGCGTCAACTACACCGTCAATGCAGGGGAGACCCTCGCGGTACTCGGCGAGTCGGGCTCCGGTAAGTCCGTGACCGCGCAGGCGATCATGGGCATTCTCGACATGCCGCCCGGCCGCATTCCCAAGGGCCAGATTCTCTTCCACGGACAGGACATGCTGGCCATGCAGGAGGACGAGCGTCGGAGGATCCGCGGCCGCCGCATCGCCATGATTTTCCAGGACGCGCTCTCCGCGCTGAACCCTGTTCTGAGCGTGGGGTACCAGCTCGGCGAGATGTTCCGCGTGCACGAGGGCGTCTCCAAGAAGGAGGCCAAGGCCAAGGCAATCGAAATGATGGAGAGGGTGAGGATTCCGGCGGCTGCGGCACGCGTCAACGACTACCCGCACCAGTTCTCCGGGGGCATGCGCCAGCGCATCATGATCGCCATGGCACTGTCCTTGGAGCCGGATCTGATCATCGCCGACGAACCCACCACGGCCCTCGACGTGACGGTTCAGGCCCAGGTGATGGACCTGCTCGCGGAGCTCCAGCGCGAGTACAACATGGGACTGATCCTCATCACCCACGACCTCGGAGTCGTCGCCGACGTCGCGGACAAGATCGCGGTGATGTACGCGGGCCGGATCGTCGAGAACGCCCCGGTGCACGAGCTCTACAAGCGTCCGGCCCACCCGTACACCAAGGGTCTGCTGGACTCGATCCCGCGCCTGGACCAGAAGGGCCAGGAGCTGTACGCGATCAAGGGTCTGCCGCCCAACCTGCTGCGGATCCCTGGAGGCTGTGCCTTCAACCCGCGCTGTTCCCTGGCGCAGGACGTCTGCCGCACCGATGTTCCGCAGTTGGTGCCGGTGACCGAACGGGACGGGACCGAACTACCCGGCCGTGCGAGCGCGTGCCACCACTGGAAGGAGACGATCCATGGCTGAACTCAGCAAGCAGGACGCGGCTGTGGACGTCGACGCCACGGCAGCCGTCCAGGCGGAACCCTCCGAGGACGGTCGGCGAGGTGAGCCCATCCTGACGGTGCGGAACCTGGTCAAACATTTTCCGCTGACCACGGGCATTCTCTTCAAGCGGCAGATCGGCGCTGTCAAGGCCGTGGACGGCATCTCCTTCGATCTCTACCAGGGCGAGACCCTGGGCATCGTCGGGGAGTCCGGCTGCGGCAAGTCGACCGTGGCCAAGCTGCTGATGATGCTCGAGACCCCCACCGCCGGTGAGATTTTCTACAAGGGCCAGGACATCACCAAGCTGTCCGGGCGTGCCCTGAAGGCGGTCCGCCGCAACATCCAGATGGTGTTCCAGGACCCCTACACCTCGCTCAACCCGCGGATGACCGTCGGCGACATCATCGGCGAGCCGTACGAGATCCACCCGGAGGTCGCGCCCAAGGGCGACCGGCGCCGCAAGGTCCAGGAGCTGCTGGACGTCGTCGGTCTCAACCCGGAGTACATCAACCGCTACCCGCACCAGTTCTCCGGCGGCCAGCGCCAGCGCATCGGCATCGCCCGCGGCCTGGCCCTGAACCCCGAGATCATCATCTGCGACGAGCCGGTCTCCGCCCTGGACGTCTCCGTCCAGGCGCAGGTCATCAACCTGATGGAGCGACTGCAGGACGAGTTCAACCTGTCCTACATCTTCATCGCGCACGACCTGTCGATCGTCCGGCACATCTCGGACCGGGTGGGGGTCATGTACCTCGGCAAGATGGCCGAGATCGGCACCGACGAGCAGATCTACGACCACCCGACGCACCCCTACACCCAGGCGCTGCTGTCGGCGGTCCCGGTGCCCGACCCGGAGGCCCGCGACAACCGCGAGCGCATCATCCTCACCGGTGACGTGCCCTCCCCGGCCAACCCGCCGTCCGGCTGCCGCTTCCGTACGCGCTGCTGGAAGGCGCAGGACAAGTGCGCCGAGGAGGTCCCGCTGCTGGCGGTGCCCGAGCGGTTCAAGGGCTCGGACAGCCCGGCGGCGCATGAGTCGGCCTGCCACTTCGCGGAGGAGAAGGACGTCGTGCACGCGTAGCCTGCGGCGGCTTGGCCGTTGTTCCCGGTGCCCCTTGCTTTCAGGGGTGCCGGGAACTGGTGTTTTCAGTGGCTGTGGGGTGTCTTGTGCGGCGCCGTTGTGGCTGGTCGCGCCCACGCGGCGGAGCCGCATATCGATACAGTCCCGCGCCCCTTCGGGCATGCCTGCGCACAGGGAGAGGCGATGTTGCACCATGTCGAGCTGTGGGTTCCCGACCTGTCCCGTGCGGTACGGGAATGGGGCTGGCTGTTCGACCGGCTGGGCTGGCTGCCTCACCAGGAGTGGGAGCGGGGCAGGAGCTGGCGGGCGGGGGAGACGTACGTCGTGGTCGAGCAGTCGCCGGCGATGACCGGCGTCGACCACGACCGGCTGCGGCCAGGGCTCAACCACCTCGCGTTCCACGCGGGTTCGCGCGCCGACGTGGACGCGCTGGCCGAGGCCGCGCCCGGGCACGGCTGGCGGCCGCTGTTCGCGGAACGGTATCCGTATGCGGGTGGGCCGGAGCACTATGCGGCCTACCTGGTCAACTCGGACGGCTTCGAGGTGGAGTTGGTGGCGGTGTAGGGCGGTGCGGTGCCGCCGGGGGGCTCGGGGCGACGGGCCCGCCGGGACACCCCGGCGGGCCGGTCTCATCGTGCGGCTACTTCCATTCGAGGCCCCACACGTTGCTGTTCTTCTTCACCGGGGCGGTGATCCACTTCGACCACACGATCTTCTCGTGGTACTTGCAGTTGCCGTCGTAGTAGTACGTGTACTTGGTGGCCTTGAACTTCTTCGACTCGTGGAACATCGTCATACGGACCTTGGTCTTGCCCGCCTTGTTCTTGGCGGGGATCGAGTAGGTCCAGTTGCTGGTCTTCGACCAGGAGCCGCCGACGGTGACGCTGAACGAGGTGCTCGCCTTGGCGAAGATCGCGCCGGCCTCCGCCTCGATGCCCGCGGTGCCGCTGGCGTTGACCTCGGCGGTCTTGGCCTCGTTGTAGGTGAGGGTGCCGCCCAGGTTGTCGTACATCCACTCGCTGTGCAGGTTGGTCGGCTTGCTCACGGTGGACTTGTTCGTGATCCGGTAGCCCTTCCCCGGGCTCGGCGCGCAGGCCGCGGAGGCGGGCGCGGCGGCGAGGGTCACCACGCCGCCGGCCAGGAGGGCGGACACCAGCGCGGAACTCACGATTTTCTTCATCGGGTTGCATTTCCTTCGGTTGGTCAATCCGATTGGGCTGTCGCTGTTCGCTGTCGCCCGAGGCGCAGCGGAAGATTGGCCGCGTGGTCGGCGGCTTGGCAACTGCAATGCCCGGTGCGGGCGTTGGCTTCGGTCGGCGCTGGGAGAGTCAATCGCGCAAAAGGGGATAAGCCGCCGCTTTGATTTGCCGGGTCCGCCCGAATGGCCCCATGATTTGCCTGGCCGCATGTGATCCGGGCCACATCTGGCTGGGATATGCATTCCTCGGTATAAGGCTCGGTGAACGCCCCGGACTTGCTCGGGACTTGCTCGGGACTCTCCCAAGAAGGGAACCGTGAGTGGTCTCTCCGCGTCTTTCCCGCGACCAAGAAAACGGGGAGAAGCGATGGGAATTCCGTACAACGGAGAGGCGTGGAGCGGGCCTCTCGGCGCGGCGGTGCGTGCCCGGCGTGTGGAGCTGGGGCTGACGCAGCAGCGGCTGGCGTCGCAGGCCGGTATGAGCCAGGGCGCGCTGTCGCGCCTGGAGTGCGGGAAAGGGGTGCCCACCCTGCCCCTGCTGGAGCGGCTGGCGGCCGCGATGGCGGCGAGCCTGCTGATCGCGCTGTCGCCGCGCGGTGACGTCCGGGTGGCGTTCCGGGCGCCGGTGCCGCCGGCCGGCTGACGCCTTCCGCCGCCGTGCCGTACCCCCGTACGAATGGGTGGTCCGTCCCGCATACGGGGGCCCTTGATATGCAATTGATCCACTTTGCGGCGATATTGGCCGATAACGGATCAGGGCAGTCAAGAGGAGGCATCCCATGCGTGGAGCCACGCACGCCAAGTGGGCCGCATGCGCGGCGGCGGTGGTCCTGGCGGCGACGGCCTGCGGAGGCGGTGGCGACGGCGGCGGTGCCGGCGGCGCGGTGCTCAGCTCCTCCTGGGGCGACCCGCAGAATCCGCTGGAGCCGGCCAACACGAATGAGGTGCAGGGCGGCAAGGTCCTCGACATGGTCTTCCGCGGCCTGAAGCGGTACGACCCGGAGACCGGCGAGGCCGAGGACATGCTCGCCGAGAAGATCGAGACGGACGACTCACAGACCTTCACCGTCACCGTCAAGGACGGCTGGACCTTCAGCAACGGCGAGAAGGTGACGGCGAACTCCTTCGTCGACGCCTGGAACTACGGCGCCAGCCTGAAGAACAACCAGCGCAACGCCTTCTTCTTCAGCGCCATCGAGGGCTACGACAAGGTCCACCCCGAGGAGGGCGCCCAGAGCGCCGACACGCTGTCCGGTCTGCGGGTCGTCGACGAGCGGACCTTCACCATCACGCTCAACCAGAAGTTCTCCACCTTCCCCGACACCCTCGGCTACACCGCCTTCTCCCCGCTGCCGCGGGCGTTCTTCGACAACCACGCGGGCTGGCTGGCGAAGCCGGTCGGCAACGGCCCGTACACCGTCCAGTCGTACGCCAAGGGCTCCCAGATGTCCCTCAGGAAGTGGGAGGACTACCCCGGCGACGACAAGGCGCAGAACGGCGGTGTCGACCTGAAGGTCTACACCGACAACAACACCGCCTACACCGACCTCCTCGCCGGCAACCTCGACCTCGTCGACGACGTGCCGGCCGCCCAGCTGAAGAACGTCCAGAACGACCTCGGCGACCGCTACCTCAACACCCCGGCCGGCATCATCCAGACCCTGGCCTTCCCGTTCTACGACAAGAACTGGAACACCGAGGGCTCGGAGAAGGTCCGCAAGGGCCTGTCCAGGGCGATCAACCGGGAGCAGATCACCGAGACGATCTTCCAGAAAACCCGCACCCCCGCCAAGGACTGGACCTCACCGGTGCTCGGCGAGGACGGCGGCTACGACCCGGACCTGTGCGGGGACCTGTGCGAGTACGACCCCGACGAGGCGAAGAAGCTGATCGAGGAGGGTGGCGGCCTGCCCGGCGGCCAGGTCAAGATCTCGTACAACGCCGACGCCGGCTCCCACAAGCAGTGGGTCGACGCGGTCTGCAACTCCATCAACAACGCCCTCGACAACACCCGCGCCTGCGTCGGCAACCCCATCGGCACCTTCGCCGACTTCCGCAGCCAGATCACCGAGAGCAAGATGAGCGGCCCCTTCCGCGCCGGCTGGCAGATGGACTACCCGCTGATCCAGAACTTCCTCCAGCCGCTCTACTACACCAACGCCTCCTCCAACGACGGCAAGTGGAGCAACAAGGAGTTCGACGACCTCGTCGACCGGGCCAACGCCGAGACCGACCAGGGCAAGGCGGTCGACCTCTTCCAGCAGGCCGAGGAGGTCGTCCGCGACAACATGGCCGCCATCCCGCTCTGGTACCAGAACGGCTCGGCCGGCTACTCGGAGCGGCTGTCGAACGTCAAACTCAACCCGTTCTCCGTCCCGGTCTACGACGAGATCAAGGTCAGCTGACCCGCCATGGGGCGCTATGTCGTCCGCCGGCTGCTCCAGATGATCCCGGTGTTCATCGGGTCCACGCTGCTGATCTTCCTGATGGTCAACGTGATGGGCGACCCCGTCGCGGGCCTGTGCGGCGAGCGGCAGTGCGACCCGGCGACCGCCGCGCAGCTGCGCAGGGAGTTCGGGCTCGACAAGCCGGTCTGGGAGCAATACCTGACCTACATGGGGAACGTCTTCACCGGCGACTTCGGCACGGCGTTCAACGGCCAGGAGGTCACCGAGCTGATGTCGACGGCGTTCCCCGTCACCATCCGGCTCACCGTCGTCGCGATCCTCTTCGAGATCGTCATCGGCGTCACCCTGGGCGTCATCACCGGCCTGCGGCGGGGCCGCCCCGTCGACACGGGCGTCCTGATGCTCACCCTCGTCGTCATCTCGGTCCCGACCTTCGTCACCGGACTGCTCCTCCAACTGCTCCTCGGGGTGAAGTGGGGCTGGATCCGGCCGTCGGTGTCCTCCGCGGCGCCCTTCGACGAGCTGATCCTGCCCGGCCTCGTCCTGGCCTCCGTGTCACTGGCGTACGTCACCCGGCTGACCCGCACCTCCATCGCGGAGAACCGGCGCTCCGACTACGTCCGTACGGCCATCGCCAAGGGCCTGCCGAGACGACGGGTCGTCACCCGGCACCTGCTGCGCAACTCCCTCATCCCCGTCGTCACCTTCATCGGCGCCGACGTCGGCTTCCTCATGGGCGGGGCGATCGTCACCGAGCGGATCTTCAACATCCATGGTGTGGGCTACCAGCTCTACCAGGGCATCCTGCGTCAGAACACACAGACCGTCGTCGGTTTCGTGACCGTCCTGGTGCTGGTGTTCCTGGTGGCCAATCTCGTCGTCGACCTCCTGTACGCGGTACTCGACCCGAGGATCCGCTATGCCTGAGCAGCCGTACGACCAGGACAGGGCGATCGCCGGCACGGGCATGGGAGGCGCGATGGACCTCGGCGTCGACGAGGCGGAGACGCTGGAGAGGACACCGGGTGGCCCCGAAGGCACCGGCCCCCAGACCAAACCCCGCAGCCTCTGGTCCGACGCCTGGCGGGACCTGCGCCGCAACCCCGTCTTCATCATCGCCGGCCTGATCATCCTCTTCCTGGTCTTCATCTCCCTGTGGCCCTCGGCCATCGCCTCCGGCAGCCCCCTGCGCTGCGACCTCGCCCGCGCCCAGGAGGGCTCCCAGCCCGGCCATCCGTTCGGCTTCGACGGACAGGGCTGCGACGTCTACACCCGCACCGTCTACGGCGCCCGTACGTCCGTCGCGGTGGGCGTCCTCGCCACGCTCGGGGTCGCGGTCCTCGGCAGCGTCCTCGGTGCGCTCGCCGGCTTCTTCGGCGGCGTCTGGGACTCGGTCCTCTCCCGCGTCACCGACATCTTCTTCGCGATCCCCGTCGTCCTGGGCGGTCTGGTCCTCCTCTCGGTGGTCACCAGCAACACCATCTGGCCGGTCATCGGCTTCATCGTCCTGCTCGGCTGGCCCCAGATCGCCCGCATCGCCCGCGGCTCCGTCCTCACCGCCAAGCAGAACGACTACGTCCACGCCGCCCGCTCCCTCGGCGCCTCCAACTCCCGCATGCTGCTCCGCCACATCGCGCCCAACGCGGTCGCCCCGGTGATCGTGGTCGCCACCATCGCCCTCGGCACCTACATCGCGCTGGAGGCCACCCTGTCCTTCCTCGGCGTCGGCCTCAAACCCCCCAGCGTCTCCTGGGGCATCGACATCTCCGCCGCCTCCCCCTTCATCCGCAACGCCCCCCACGCCCTCCTGTGGCCCTCCGGTGCCCTGGCCATCACCGTCCTGGCCTTCATCATGCTCGGCGACGCGGTCCGCGACGCACTCGACCCGAAGCTGAGGTGACCCCCGGTGCTGCTACTTGAAGCGACCGCCGCCCATGAGGCTTTCCCCGGCCGGGCGGCGCTCGGCGTGGCCTTCGCTGTAGCGCCAGGTGGGAGGGGCGGCGGCGTCGGACGGTCGCCTCTCGCCCGGCGCGGTCCGGCGGCTGTGGGTCGGCGGTCCGGCGGCCGTGGGTTGGCGGGGAGTCCGAGCCCGGTCCTTCGTCCTGCCCGGCGGCGCGGTGGTGCGCGGCGCTCTCGATCCCAAACTGAGGTGACAGTGTCCGTGCTGCTCGAAGTACGTGGTCTCCAGGTGGAGTTCAGCACCCGGGACGGTATCGCCAAGGCCGTCAACGGGGTCAGCTACAGCGTGGACGAGGGGGAGACCCTCGCCGTGCTCGGTGAGTCGGGGTCCGGGAAGTCGGTGACCGCGCAGGCGATCATGGGGATCCTGGACATGCCCCCCGGGCGGATCACCGGGGGCGAGATCCTCTTCAAGGGGCGCGATCTGCTCCGGCTCAAGGAGGACGAGCGGCGCAAGGTGCGCGGTGCCGAGATGGCGATGATCTTCCAGGACGCGCTGTCGTCGCTGAACCCGGTGCTGTCCGTGGGCGACCAGCTCGGCGAGATGTTCGTCGTCCACCGGGGCATGTCCAGGAAGGACGCCCGCGCCCGCGCCGTGGAGCTGATGGACCGGGTCCGCATCCCGGCCGCGAAGGAGCGGGTGCGGCAGTACCCGCATCAGTTCTCCGGCGGTATGCGCCAACGCATCATGATCGCCATGGCGCTGGCCCTGGAGCCCGACCTGATCATCGCCGACGAGCCGACGACCGCCCTCGACGTCACCGTCCAGGCCCAGGTCATGGACCTGCTCGCCGAACTGCAGCGCGAGTACGACATGGGCCTGATCCTCATCACCCATGACCTGGGCGTCGTCGCCGACGTCGCCGACAAGATCGCCGTGATGTACGCGGGCAAGATCGTCGAGTCGGCGCCGGTGCACGACATCTACAAGGCCCCCGCACACCCGTACACCAGGGGCCTGCTGGACTCCATCCCGCGCCTCGACCAGAAGGGCCGGCAGCTCTACGCCATCAAGGGCCTGCCGCCCAACCTCATGCACATCCCGCCGGGCTGCCCCTTCCACCCGCGCTGCCCGATGGCCCAGGACGTGTGCGTCACGGACGTACCACCGCTGTACGAGGTCTCCGCGACCCGGGGCAGCGCCTGCCACTTCTGGAGGGAGTGCCTCAATGACTGAGCCGATCCTCGAAGTGAGCGGGCTGTTCAAGCACTACCCGCTCACCCAGGGCATCCTCTTCAAGAAGCAGGTCGGCGCCGTCAAGGCCGTCGACGGCGTCGACTTCACCCTCGACCAGGGCGAAACCCTAGGCATCGTGGGCGAGTCCGGCTGCGGCAAGTCCACGGTCGCCAAGATGCTGGTCAACCTGGAACGGCCGACGGCGGGGCGGATCCACTACAAGGGCGAGGACATCACCAAGCTCTCCGGCCGCGCCCTGAAGGCGGTCCGCCGCAACATCCAGATGGTGTTCCAGGACCCCTACACCTCCCTCAACCCGCGTATGACGGTCGGCGACATCATCGGCGAGCCGTACGAGATCCACCCGGAGGTCGCGCCGAAGGGCGACCGGCGCCGCAAGGTCCAGGAGCTGCTGGACGTCGTCGGTCTCAACCCGGAGTACATCAACCGCTACCCGCACCAGTTCTCCGGCGGCCAGCGCCAGCGCATCGGCATCGCCCGCGGCCTGGCCCTGCGCCCCGAGGTGATCGTCGCCGACGAACCGGTGTCCGCGCTGGACGTCTCGGTCCAGGCCCAGGTCGTCAACCTCCTGGACCGCCTCCAGGACGATTTCAACCTCTCCTACCTCTTCATCGCGCACGACCTGTCCATCGTCCGCCACATCTCGGACCGCGTCGGCGTAATGTACCTGGGCCGCATCGTCGAGACCGGCACCGACGAACAGATCTACGACCACCCCACGCACCCCTACACCCAGGCCCTGCTCTCCGCCGTCCCCGTGCCCGACCCGGAGGCCCGTGAGCACCGCGAGCGGATCCTGCTCGCCGGCGACGTCCCGTCCCCGACGAACATCCCCTCCGGCTGCCGCTTCCGTACCCGCTGCTGGAAGGCCCAGGAGCGCTGCGCCCTGGAGGTGCCCCTACTGGCGGTCCCGGAGGCGTTCCAGCACGCGTCCGGCCCGGCCGTGCACGACTCGGCGTGCCACTTCGCGGAGGAGAAACAGGTGGTTCCCCCGGAAGAGCCATAGGGACGGCAACGAGCCGGGGTGACATGGCGCACCCCGGCTCGTTTACGGCACCCGCACGGCCGTACGCTGTTCAGCGTCGCGCGTCCGTATATCGGTACGGCTTCCACCAAGTTGCCTGCGTGTTAACGCAGTTCATGTGCGTTTGTGCGGTTATCGCATCCCCAGTGCCCGCTTGAGGAACTCCACCTGGAGCAACAGCAGATTCTCGGCGACCTGTTCCTGCGGGGTCATGTGCGTGACGCCGGACAGCGGCAGCACCTCGTGCGGCCGGCCGGCGGCCAGCAGCGCCGAGGACAGCCGCAGGGCGTGCGCCACGACCACATTGTCGTCGGCCAGCCCGTGCACGATCATCAGCGGCCGGTGCGGCTCGGCCGGCTCGGACAGCCCCTCGTCCGTCACCAGCGAGCTCCGCGCGTACGCCGTGGGCTGCTCCGCCGGGTCGCCCAGGTACCGCTCGGTGTAGTGGGTGTCGTACAGCCGCCAGTCGGTGACGGGCGCGCCCGCGATGCCCGCGTGGAACACGTCCGGCCGGCGCAGCACCGCCAGCCCAGCGAGCCAGCCGCCGTACGACCATCCGCGGATCGCCACCCGGGACAGGTCGAGCGGGTGGCGCTCGGCCAGGGCGTGCAGCGCCTCGACCTGATCGTCCAGCGAGACGGTGAAGTCGCCGTGCACCCCCTTCTCCCACGCGGGCGAGCGCCCCGGCGTCCCGCGTCCGTCGGCGACGACCACCGCGAACCCCTGGTCGGCGAACCACTGCGAGGTCAGATGCGCGTTGTGCGCGGCCAGCACGCGCGGCCCGTGCGGGCCGCCGTAAGGGTCGAGCAGGACGGGCAAGGGCGTGGAGGTGTCACGGGGGTAGTCCGTAGGCATAAGCAGGGCGCACGGGATCCGGCGTGCGCCCCCCTCGGTGAGCTGTACGCGCGGCGACAGCCGGGGCTCCTCCGCGTACGACGCCACCGTCGCCGTCTGCTTGCCGTCCCGCAGTACCCGCACCCGACTGCCCGGCCGGTCGAGCGTCGCCGACACCAGTACGATCACGCCCCCGGCGCGCACCGCCGAGTGCACGCCGGGTTCCTCGGACACCCGCTCGACCCCGAGTTCGTTGACGCGGTACACATGCACCTCGCCGATCTCCGGCCGCGCCGGGTCCGCGTCCTCCCCGGCCGAGGCGGAGACCAGTACGTCGTCGTCGGACACGTCCAGCACCGCCCGTACATGCAACTGCGCTCCGGTGAGCGGCCGTTCGCCCACCGCGAGGACCCGCGCACCCCCCTCGTCGGCGATCCGGACCAGCTGTCCGGAGGGGCTCCAGCACGGCACCCCGGCGAAAAGATCCAGCCAAATCGGATCTTGATCGGCATGCACCATCCGGGTCGATCCGGAGTCGGTGTCCACGGCCAGATACAGCTGGCTGCGCTGATCGCGCGCCTGTACGAGCAGCAGTGGCGCACCCGCCGCTGACCAGTGCACTCGCGCCAGATAGGGGTACCGCTCCCGGTCCCAGCGCACCTCCGTCCGGTCCCCGTCGAGGCCGAACAGGAACAGTCGTACGTCCGCGTTGGCCGTCCCGGCCGCCGGGTACGGGACGTGGTGTGGGTCACGTTCCGGCTGGGCCGGATCCGAGATCCACCACCGCCGCACCGGCGTGTCGTCCACGCGCGCGACCAGCAGCCGGTCGGACTCGGGGGACCACCAGAAACCCCTCGACCGCCCCATCTCCTCGGCCGCGATGAACTCGGCCATTCCATAGGAAACCGACTCCCCGTCAGCCTCGGCGACGACCCGGTCACCCTCCCCCTCGGCCCCCACCACCCGCAGAGCACCCCCGCTGACATAGGCGACGTACCGCCCGTCGGGCGACGGCCGCGGGTCGATCACCGGCCCCGGAACGGGCAGTTCACGCGCCGTCCCGGCCCTCAGCTCGGCCGTGAACAGCCGCCCTGACAAGGCGAAAGAGGCCAGCTCCACGGCGTCGTCGGTGGCGTACCCGACGATGCCGGCACCCCCCTCACGACTGCGCTCCCGGCGCGCCCGCTCCGCCGGCGACAGGTCCTCCGTCGCCCCGCCCAGCAGGGCGTACGGATCGGCGGCGATCCGTTCGGAACCGTCCGCCGGATCGAGCACCCACAGCGCGTTGGCGCGGTCCGTACCGGACCCGGAACGCAGGAACACGACGCGCGAGCCGTCCGGCGCGGCGGCGAACGAACGCGGCGCGCCGAGGGTGAATCGCTGGGTACGGGCGTGCTGTCGGGGGAACGAGTATGTCTCGTGCTCTGCCTCGGTCGTCATGCTCCGACCCTATTGGCGATGATTGGCCATGCGCCCCCTTGCGCGTCCGTGCGCCGACAGATGCGCGCGTACTCATAGTTATGATCACTAGCGCTGTGTGGGTATGAACCTGCTGGCTGTTGTATGTGTTTACAAGTTCACCCGCTCTGTTTCCCCCACGTACCCGGGTTCTTGGAGGTGAGCCGCCGTGGCACTCTCGATTTCGGCGGTGGTGCTGCTGGCGATCATCGTCTTCTTGTTGATCAAGAAGTCAGGGCTGAAGGGCGGTCACGCCGTCGTCTGCATCCTGCTCGGCTTCTACCTCGCTTCCTCGACGATCGCCCCGACGATCAGCGACTTGACGACGAGCGTGGCGAGCATGATCGGCAGCATCAAGTTCTGACACGGTTCCGCACCTGCCCGGCATCCGGGGCCATAAGCTTGACGGCTCCGGGACAACTGCAGGGCTGGAGCGGGGGCGCGTGAACGGACACAACGCTGACGATCGGCTGCGGGCGCTGGCGAAGGCATCGCCCAACTTCGGGCGGCTGTACCAGTACCAGCCGCTCCTGGCCATCTATGGCTCGCAGGCGGAACTCACGGTGTTCACCAACCCGAACGCCGCCTATGTGAGCGCCGGGCAGTTCGGCGAGGTGCTGGCCGAGGAGTTCGTCACTCGGACGGGCACGCGCGTCGAGGGCACGACCCAGTTCGACCGCCTCAATGCGCTCACGCGAGCGGGTGTGCTGGTCGGCTGGAGCCGCGACGCCTTCGACAGGCTGCGCCGAGGCCGTAACGACGCCGCGCACAACCACGTCTTCGACACGACGAAGGCGCTTGAAGCCCTGAAGTTGTGCTGGCAACTGGGCGACCTTTTCGACCGGGCCATGGGCGGAACCCGGGCGGTCTCTGCGTTCGTCCCGCCGACACTGCAGGCCGACGTGCCGTCGGCCGACCCCGAGGAGATCGCGGAGCTTCAGGAGGCGCTGGAAGGGCATCGCCGTGCGCTGGCAGAGTCGCGCGTCAGGCTGTCCGAGACCAGCGACCGTCTTGAGGCCGAGCAGAGAGCCCGAGCTGAGGCGGAGCGCCTCATCGCCACCGTCGAGCAGGCCAAGACCGCGTATGCCGAGCAGATAGAAGAGCTGCGGGCGCAGGTCGCCGAACTGCGTGCGGCTCACCAGGAGCAGTACGACCGCGAGCGCCTCAAGCCCCGCAAGGTCGCCTCTGCCGCCCGCGAGGCCATCGTCGAGCGCGCGCAGCGCCCCGCGCCGCTCAACGAGGTGCAGGCACGCAAGAAGATCGACGCGATGCTGACCAAGGCGGGCTGGCTGATCCAGAGCAAGGCCGAGGCCAACCCGCTCGCGGGCCGGGGTGTCGCCATCGAGGAGTTCAGCCTGGCGACCGGTCGCGCGGACTACGTGCTCTACGTCGACGGGAAGATCGTGGGCGTCATCGAGGCGAAGCGCGAGGGAACGCCCCTTGCCGGGGCGCTGGCCCAGAACGAACGGTACGCGGCAGGGGTGCTCAAAGAGCACGCGATGGCCGTGTGGCGCCGGGAGGAGCCCTTCGCGTTCCGCTACGTCAGCACAGGCGCGGAGACATACTTCCTGAACCGCGTCGACCCTGACGCCCGTTCCCGCGAGGTCTTCGCGTTTCACCGGCCCGAGACGCTCGCCGCCTGGATGAAGCGGGCGGATGAGGAACCGGAGACGCCCACCTTCCGCGCGGCCCTGCGCACCAGCATGCCGCTCCTGGAGACTCATGGCCTGCGCATGGCTCAGGTCGACGCCATCACGGGCCTGGAGGGCTCGCTGGCCGCCGACAGGCCGCGCGCACTCATCCAGATGGCGACGGGCGCCGGCAAGACCTTCACGGCCGTCACAGAGACGTATCGCCTCCTGCGGCACGCGGGCGCACGCAGGGTCCTCTTCCTGGTCGACCGCAACAATCTCGGTCGGCAGGCCCATGCGGAGTTCGACAAGTACCGCACGCCTGACGAGAACCGGAAGCTCACCGACCTCTACAACGTCGACATGCTGGGCCGGGGCGGGCTTCAGGAGACGTCGGCCGTCGTGATCTCGACGATCCAGCGGATGTACGCGCTGCTCAAGGGCGAGGAGCTGCCTGATGGCCTGGAGACGGACGAGCCGGAGACGAACGAGGCGGCCCCCAAGGGCCGCGAGAATGCCTCGAACCTGGACGAGACCTACGCGGCGGACGAGCCCATCACGGTCGAGTACAACCGGGACGTCCCGATCGAGTCCTTCGACGTGATCGTGATCGACGAGTGTCACCGCTCGATCTACGGACTGTGGCGCGGCGTCCTGGAGTACTTCGACGCCCACCTGGTCGGCCTCACGGCCACGCCCACTCGACAGACCAAGGGCTTCCTCGACAACAACATGGTGTCGAAGTACACGTACGAGCAGGCGGTGGCCGACGGCGTCAACGTCGACTTCGACATCGTGCGCGTCAACACCACCATCAGGGACGACGGCGGCGCGAAGATCGAGAAGGGGACGACCGTTCGTATCCGCGACCGCCAGACGCGTGCTCAGCGCTACGAGGAACTGGACGAGGACTTCGAGTACACCACCGCGCAGCTCGGCCGCACGGTGATCACCGAAGACGAGATCCGGGCCGTGCTGACGACCTACAAGAACAACTGGCAGCGGTGGTTCCCGGGTCGCGCGGACCTTCCAAAGACGCTGGTGTTCGCGGCGGGCGACGATCACGCCGAGGAGGTGCTGAAGCAGGTCAAGGAGGTCTTCGGCCGCGGAGACCAGTTCGCGAAGAAGATCACGTATCGGTCGCGGCAGAACGGGGAAGACCCGGACGCACTGATCAACGACCTGCGAAACTCCCCTCGCCTGCGGGTGGCGGTCACGGTCGACATGATCGCCACAGGCACCGATGTGAAGCCGCTGGAGTGTGTGATCTTCCTCCGAGCGATCAAGAGTCCGGTCCTGTTCGAGCAGATGAAGGGCCGGGGCGCTCGCTCGATCGACGCCGACGAATTGAAGGCAGTCACGCCGGATGCCGCGCCTGACCTGACGAAGGACCGTTTCCTCCTGATCGACGCCGTGGGTGTCACGGACTCTCCGCTGGTGGATGCCAGGCCGCTGATCCCGGCAGGGGAGAAGAGCGTCTCGCTGGCGAAACTCCTCGACAAGACCGGCACGCGGTCACTGACGGCGGACGAGGCGGAGACGCTGGCGCGACGGCTGGCCCGTATCGACCGCCAGTTGGGAGCGGAAGAGAAGGGGCTGCTGATTCAGACCTCGGGAGGTGTCGGCCTGGCCGACCTTGCGCGCCGGATCACCGACGCGGTGGACGTGGACACCCAGGACCGTGCCCGATACGAGGGTGGCGCGGAGCTTGCCCAGAAGCTTGTCCAGGACGCCGTGGCACCCCTGACCCGCAACCCGGAGCTGCGGAAGCTGATCCTGGAGATCCGCCACCAGCAGGACCTGACGTACGACGAGACGACCGAGGTGCGGGTCACCGAGATGCGTGAGATACCGCGCACGGAGAGGGCCCGCAAAGAACTCGCCGAGTGGAACTCGCTCCTGGAGAAGGAGCAGCGGGACGAGAACGCCGCGATCCGGGTGGCACTGGGCAGCGGTGCGAGAGTCAGCCCGCGCGAGGCGAGGGACGCCCTGAAGGAACTCGCGGGCAAGATCCGCGCGACGAACCGTGCCTGGACGGCGGGCGTCCTGTGGGACCACTACGAACAGCTCGGCAAGGCGGCGGCGAGCCCCGGCAAGGAAGCCGGCCTCGGTGACCTGATGAGGCTCATCCGTTATGAGCTCGGTGCAGACGACGAGCTCCGCCCGTACCGTACGGTGGTCGAGGAGCGCTTCGAGGGCTGGCTGCTGCGGCAGCAGCAGGCGGGTGTGGAGTTCACCGAGGACCAGCTGTGGTGGCTGGAACGGATAAAGGACGCCATCTCCAACGACATCGGCATCGAGCCGGGGGACTTCGGAGTCGCTCCCTTCACCGAGCGCGGCGGAGGCCGGGGCTTCATGCGGGCGTTCGGGGACAAGGACAAGGCGTTGGAACTGTTGGATGAGCTGAATCAGGAACTGGCTTGAGTGTGAGCGTGGACGGGGAGAGGGCACTTCCGGCGGGGTGGGCTTGGAGCACCCTGCAAGACCTGCTTGCGTGCGAACCGCGTGCCATAACGGATGGACCATTCGGCTCAAACCTGAAGTCAGCCCACTACACGGATTCCGGTGCTCGCGTCATTCGACTACAGAACGTTGGTGATGGGGAGTTCCGTGATGAGCGTGCCTACATCAGCCTCGAACACTTTGAGACGCTGCGTGCCCATGAGACCGTTGCAGGCGACTTGCTCCTTGCTTCGCTGGGAGAGACGCTGCCGCGCGTCGCCATTCTTCCGAAGCTCGACGAACCGGCCATCGTGAAGGCTGACGTTATTCGCGCGAGGCTACATCCGGAAGTTCTGACTAAATGGGTCTACTACGCTCTACTTGCGCCGCAGACACGTGGATATGCCGGTGCGCTGATCAAGGGGGTTGGACGACCTCGACTGGGCATGGCTGCGATGAAGGCCATCCCGATCCCTGTTCCGCCGTTGCCGGAGCAGCACCGCATTGTCGAAGCCCTCGAAGAGCAGCTGTCGCGACTGGACTCAGGCTCATCCACCCTTCAGTTGACGCGCAAGCGGCTGGAGGGGCTCAGGAAGAGAGTTTTGGTCTCGCTGATCCCGGAGGAGCTTCCGGAATCATGGCGGATGACCACGGTTGAGCAGGCGGGTACTCTCGAACTCGGACGGGCGCGGCACCCTGATTGGCATCATGGCCCAGAAATGCGCCCGTACTTGCGAGTGGCCAACATCTTCGAAGACCGAATCGATACCACGGATGTCATGGAGATGGATTTCTCTGGAATCTGGGAAAAGTATCGGTTGGAGCCAGGAGACGTGCTGCTTAATGAGGGTCAGAGTCCGCACCTCGTAGGGCGTCCAGCGCTGTACCGAGGGTTCCCTAAGAATGTCGCTTTCACGAACAGTTTGATTCGCTTCCAGGCCGGTGAGGGCGTGCTGCCCGAGTGGGCGTTGCTGGTCTTCCGTAGGCATTTGCATGCAAAGCGGTTCATGCGTGAGGTGCGCATTACGACGAATATCGCCCATCTCTCGGCTAAACGGCTGAAGACGGTTGAATTTCCGATTCCTCCCCTCGACGTTCAGGAGAAACTGGTCCAGCGCTGCGACGAGTTGTTGAGTGGTATTGCTGCCATGGACCAGGAAGTCCACAACGGCTTGAGGCGGGCAGAAGCCCTACGGGCTGCCCTACTGGAGCGGGCGTTCACCGGGAACCTCGTCACGCAGCGGCCCGAAGACGAACCGGCTGCTGCTGCTCTAGCCCGCATCGCCGCGCAGCGCGCAGCGCAGCCCAAAGCCATGCGTACACGCAAGATCACAGCCAAGAAGGCCGCGGTACCGCGAGCCGCCGCACTCGCCCCCGAGCCGACCCCCGCCCCCGCGCTAGCCGTACAGCAGGAGTTCGACCTGTGACCGCCCTCGTAGACGCCCAGGACCAGCAGCCCGCGAACGAGTCGGCCGCAGCGACCGCCAAGGCCGTGGCGCAGACGAACACGCTCGTCTCGAAGCTCTGGAACTACTGCAACGTCCTCCGTGACAACGGCATGTCCACCATCGAGTACGTCGAGCAGCTCTCCTACCTGCTCTTCCTCAAGATGGTCGACGAGATCGAGAACGACCCGTGGGACGGGCAGGACATGAGCGCGATCGTGCCTGCCGAGTACAACTGGAAGTCGCTCGTCGGAAAGCGCGGCGCGGCCCTGGAGAAGCACTACCGCGACACGCTGGAACACCTCCGCAGCAAGCCCGACACCACCATCGGCACGATCTTCGCCGATGCCCAGAACCGAATCACCAAGCCGGCCCTCCTGGAGAAGCTGGTCGTCGAGCTGATCGGTCGCGAAGAGTGGACGATGACCGGGACGGACCTCAAGGGCGACGCCTACGAGGGCCTGCTCGCGAAGGGCGCGTCGGACACGAAGACCGGCGCCGGCCAGTACTTCACCCCCCGGGCCCTCATCGACGCCATGATCGACGTCACACAGCCCAGCCCGGAAGACACGATCACCGACCCCGCCTGCGGCACAGGCGGCTTTCTGATCGCCGCGCACGCCTACATCCGCGACCACCATATGAAGAAGATGTCGCTGGACGAGCGGAAGGCATACGACAGCGGCCGCAAGATCTGGGGCAACGAACTCGTCACCGGCACCGCCCGCCTCGCCGCGATGAACATGCTCCTCCATGGCATCGGCAAGAGCGACGGCCCCAGCCTCATCCACGTCGGCGACGCCCTCGCCGACAAGCCCAGCGGGAAACACGCCACCCTCGTCCTCGCAAACCCGCCCTTCGGCCGTAAGTCCGCCATCACGGTCATCGGTCAGGACGGCGAGGTCGAGAAGGAGGACATCCAGTACGACCGCGACGACTTCACCGCGACGACCACCAACAAGCAGCTGAACTTCCTTCAGCACATCATGTCGCTCACGGCGGTCAACGGCCGTGCTGCCGTCGTCCTCCCCGACAACGTCCTCTTCGAGGGCGGCGCAGGTGAAAAAGTCCGCCGCAAGCTGCTGGATGAGTTCGATCTGCACACCATCCTGCGGTTGCCCACCGGCATCTTCTACGCCGGCGGTGTCAAGGCGAACGTCCTCTTCTTCGACAAGAAGCCCCCGCGCGCCGACGGCAAACCGCTCACGACCGAGACCTGGGTCTACGACTTCCGCACCGGCCAGCACTTCACCCTCAAGCAGCGCCCCCTGACCCGCGCCCACCTCGACGACTTCGTGGCGGCCTACCGACCCGGCGAGCCTCGCTCGTCCCGAGCGGAGTCGGAAGACGAGAACGGCCCCTTCAAGAAGTTCAGCTACGAGGACCTGATCGCCCGCGACAAGGTCAACCTCGACATCACATGGATGAAGGACCCCGCCCTCGACGATGCCGACAGCGATCTGCCGCCCGAGGTGATCGCCGAGGAGATCGTCCGCGACCTCCAGTCGGCCCTGAACGAGTTCACCGCCATCGCCCGCTCGCTGGGCGGTGAGGTCGACGTGCCGGAGGCCGATGTCGAGTAGCAGGTTCGAGCCTGTGAAGGGCGGCCGACCTGCAGGTGTCCCGTGTGTCCCTGGAACCGGCGCTGTCGCTTCTCGGTAGACGGCTAAGAGTCGTCCCATTGGTCAGTCTGCGGTAATAGATGAGGCTGCAGGCGATGGCGGCGAAGGTCAGGAAGTGCTCGGCCTTGCGTTCGTAGCGGCGGTGCAGACGGCGGCAGTCGCCCAGCCAGGACATCGTGCGCTCGATCGTCCAGCGGTGCCGGCCGAGCCGGGTGGAGGACTCGATGCCCTTGCGGGCGATGCGGTGCCGGATGCCTCGCTTGCGTATCTTCTACCCTTTGCCGGGGCGGCTGAGCAGGGGGGAATTGGCGATGAGCATGTACTTCGAGCTCGGTGACGAGACGCTATGGAACCCGTCGAATGGTGTCGGCCGCCTCTTCCTGCGGCAGGTCGAGGTCTTCGAGGCGGAGCTCAAGCTGCCCTCGGGAAATCAGCCAGGGCAAGTATTGGGGTGACCCAGACACACTCGAGGTCGATCCGGCTGTGTACGCGGAGTTCACGCGCGGCCTGGTCGCCTGGCACTGCCGGACGAGGCACTCTGTGATCCTCGCGCTCTCCGAGGGGTTCGTGGCGGCGGCGGTCGCGCTCGTGTGGCGCGCGGGAATCGAGGTGGAGGTGCCCGAACCGGGATCCGGCCATGTGTGTGGTGGCGTCCAGCGCGACGTGCAGGTTCCCGGCAGTCCCCGGACGGCGCCAGCCGCTGTCGTCACCGCGCTGCGCACGCGGGCGCGGGAGGTAGAGCGCTGGATGGCCCGCTGAGTCGGTGCGTCCAAGACCGCCCCATGCCGACCCAGAACCCTGGACCAGCTTGCCATTTCTGCCTCTTGCCCGCCCCAACTGAGACGACCTCTTAAGCGCCCCTTCGTCACCGCCGTCAGAGGTGGTTACGTTCCGTTCTCGGCGCGGTCTTGAGATGCGCGCCGATTTTCTGGAACGCGGTCCATGCCTCGTGGTCGGTCCCGTCCCCGAGGGAGTAGTGAAGCGCCGGGTCGGCAGGTGAGCCAAGTTGCCGGGGCTGTACCTCAATGGGTGAGCGGAGGGCGTGCGTGAGGCCGATCTTGCGCACCTCACGCGGGCCGAGGGTGAAGCAGACCGGAAGGGGTGGGGCCTCAAGTCGTGCCGGGAGGGTCAGGTCGGCGCGGGCAGGCCGGGTGGTGGCGAGCATGGTTGTCAGGCCGTGTTCCGAGACGAGGGTCGCGGCGAGGGACTCCAGGGCATCCAGCGGCATGTTCTGCGGTTGGTCGTAGCCGAGTGTGAGGGTGACCTCCTCGGCCACACCCGCCGTCGTACGGGCGATGCGCTGCGTGGCGATGGCCGGGCGGTCCGTGTTGCCCACGACGATGAGCTGCGTGGAAGCAGGGGCCCGGTCGCGAGCCAGATCGGTCAACTGGTGCGGGGACCACGGCAGGTTGACGGGCTCCGCGGTGCCCCAACCGGCGGGCGGCGCACCGGTGAGGTGCTGCCAGGCCGCTGCCAGTGCGCGGCCGAGGACGAGTTGCTCGTCCGGTGCATGCACCGTGCGAAAGGAAAGTGCGAGCTGTCGCTGCCGGGTGGACACGGCTCCTGCGGCGAAAGCGTCGGCGACCGTGGTGCCGGTCGGCAGGAACGTGCCGTTCTGCCAGGAGAGTTGAACGCCCGAGAGGCCGTCGTAGTAGCCGTCGGCCGGGTCCTGCACCACCCAACGGTTGGGCGTCCCGCCCAGCGCCGCGCGCAGCGGCAGTGTGAGGCGGGTGTGGGGAGGTGTGACCACGTGCAGGGCACGGTTGGCCTGTGCTGCGGTGCGCAGGATGTCGGAGAGCCAGGCGGTGAGGGGGAGGAGCGGCCGGTCCGCCAGGATGACGGCTGTCGAGTCGGTCAGGGTGTCGACGCCGGAGGGCGCTGCTTCGTCGTTCTCATCCACGTTGGCCAAAACACGTGCGGTGTGCGCGGCTCTGGGCGGCCAGACGGTCCCGCCGAGCAGCGTTGTCAGCCGACCACAGACGGAGCCTGCCAAGGATGGCGCCTCAGGAAGGCCGACGCAGGCACGCAACTCGGTCCACCAGAACGGCAGCTCCGGGGCGGCCACCTGATCTCCGAGAAGGCGGCGGGCCTCGCCCGGCACGTGCACAAGAACCGGCGATTCCACCGAGACCAGCGGACGGCCAGCAGCCGTACACAACTGGATGACCGCACCGTCGTCGGTAGCCGCCAGACCGAGATCGGGGCCGCCCGCATGCAGCGCGGTCAGCAGTGACCGGCCGTCGGGCATCTTCGGGGTGAGCGCTATGACGTCTTTTGTCATGCGTTGCGTTCCATCGATTCAGCGGCGAGTCCCGCCTGCTCGTTCATTCCGATCTCGTCTTTCACAGTCTGCTGCTCACGTCAGGACCCAGGCCATTCTCATCCGGCTCCGAATTGGCGACACCCTCAACGGTGGATGCTCCGAAGAATGTCCGCTCACCAGGTTCCGGGAGCATGCCGAGGAGCTCAGTGAGGTCTGCCAGTGCGGCAGCGAGTCGTGGAGCGTTGTTCCGATGGATCTCTGGGTGCGGACGTCCCGCGAAGTCGTATCGGGACCAGATGTCGTGATGCACGGACAGTTCAGCCGAGAGACCACTGGGGGCCGTCCAGAGCGATAGGTCTAGCAGCCGGTACTCGGTCAGGGACTGCCCTCCCGCGTCGATCCACGTTCCGCTGCCGAGAACGTTGAAGTCGGTGATGATGGCGGCGGGGTGGGCGGCTGGGCGACTGCCACGTACCCGCTCCGGAAGGCGGGGGTCCCCCAGAGGCGTCTTGGCGAGCACAAGAGTGCTGGTGATGCCGGTTGTCCCGGCCCCTAGGACGGACCAGCCGTACTCGATCTGGAGGGGGGTGAGGAGCTCAAGCCTGGCCAGCACGTCACACATGTGTGCCGCGACGGAGAGGGCTGACTCCAATCCCGGCTCGGCAAAGCTGTCGAGATCCCAGTACCAGGAACCGCGTTCCCTCGGCGCGCGCATCAGCCTCGACAATGTTCTGTCCTTACGGAGCTGACCTCGTGTGGCATGTTTACTCTCGCCCTGAAAGGTCTTGCAGATCTTCCAATGACGGTGCGGTTCGCAGTGAGCCCGCCAAGACAGTGCCGGATCTAAAGTCACCCTGCCACCCTGCGAATTCACGCAGCGCATCGGAGGGGCGGAGACCACGCCGTTTTGCTTCACTCAGACGTGCCAGCCATTCCTTTCCGGCGTCGAGAGAAATGTCACCGGCTGGCGTACGCGGCTCGTAGCCTGCCGCATTTTCACTGTCCGACGCCCAGAGGTAACCGATCACTTGGTCTCTCAGCGCTACTTCGGCGAACGTGACGGGTGATTCGGCCTGTGTCTCGAAGTGAGGAGAATTCGGCGGCAACTGTCCCAGGAGCCAGTCGGTTCGCCGCGGCACTTCGAACATGTACCAGGAATCCAGCAAGTCCGGGTCCTCATCCGGAAGGTCCTCGAACCCAGTGGTGGTCGGAGTGCCGTACGAAGTGGGGTCCGATGGAACAACCTCGACCCTGGTGATCCGCGTGATCTCCGCGAGCGCCGCTGCAAGGCGAGGAGCGTTTTCGCGCTGCACCTCGCTCTGCCTGTGACCGCGCAGATCATGAGACATCCAGGCGTCGGAGAAGGTTCGGAGCGTGACCGTTCCAGCGCCGCTCGCCCAGGCATCGACTGAGATCACGAACAGTTTCTGAACGCGTCGGGGGACTCCTGATGTGCGAAGCAGGACGCCGGGCGTGGCAAGGTCGACGGTTACCAATCGGGACTGTGAGGGGTCCACAGACCGTAGCGCCTGCGAGAGTTCGTCGTCGGTTGCAGTCATGTCCATGGGCACGCACACACGTTTTAGGTCGAGCAGCAATTCACCTTCGTGCTTGCCGTACACGGTGACATCCGCTTGAGCGTCTCCCTCGGCGAGACCGCACGCCCGCAGAGCCGTCCACGCGGTGAGTACCTGCTGCACACATCGCTTGGACGGATTGTCGTGCGGCTGCTGCGTCTTGGTCTCCCAGGACCAGCTGCCGACCGGCATCGTCGTAATCACAGAACACCTCGCGGGTCGACCTTGGAGCCCGGTGGAATCACGATCGTTCCGTCCTCCAGCCGGATCACGAACAGGATGCCACGCCCCTTCTCACTCTTGACCGAGTGCTCACCTCGGTTTACCTGGAGAAGTTCCTCCGGAATCCCCCTGGCTTCCCATTCAGCAATGGTTCCTTGGGCATCCACGAGCATGATCCTTTGGTCGACATTCGATTTCGATAGCTGACCAAGATTGTCCGCCTTCGTAATGTTCTCAAACGGGTTCCGCGGATTATCCAGACGCTTTAGCTGATACCCCCAGCTTTCTCCCGCCTCGTCCACGACGCGGACATCAATATCCGCCTTGATCGACGCATTCTTCTGCTCGAAGGAGATATCACGCAGGCCGCTTCTGTGGAACTGCTCGCCGAGTCGAAGCTGATCGACGGCACGAGGAACTGCGTGTAGGTTACCGGAGCCCAGAGTGGAGACCAGCTCCCTGAAGCCAGGCGACTGGGAAAAATGGCCGGAGCTAATGATTTCGGCGATTTCACTCCCGAACGGATGCTCCCCCAATCTGGCTACAATCCTCTCGAGCACCTTGGGTTTCATGGTGTTTCGCGGGATGCTCCGGATTCCCTCCCGCAGCCGCTGCTCCGCCTCGCCACCCAGTTCCATCGGACCCGATTCGCCCTGGCGTGGCGCCTGACCCTCAGGGCCGCCACCGCCCGAAGGGCCGCCTGCGCTGTTACCACCATGCACATCCGGCCTGATCTCATCGCTCCCCGGGGAGCCGTGTCCGGACGTTGCGTCGGCGTGCCCGGACGCCGGGTGGTCGGAGCCACCCCCGGAACCGGTGTCGTGAGCTGCCCCGGTGCCCGACTCCGAATGAGTACTGCCCGTGTAACCAGAGGTACCACCGCTGTCTGCCGCGATGTCGTGGCCAGCCCGAGGCGCCGGCTGGCTTTCGCCGGCGTGAGCAGTGGCGTCGGTCGAGCGGGCACCTCCCACCAATTCCGGTTGGCGGGCGCCCGCCTCTGTCGGGACGGCGCGTTCGGCGGCCGAGTTCTCTACCGGGGCTTGGTCCTTGTACTGGTGGATGGTGCCGTCGGCGTTGAGGAGGTGGCCTTCCTCGACGAGGTAGACGGTCTTGCCGGTGGCTTCGTCGAGGAGGGGGATCGCGTTGTCCGGGACCCTCGGGGGGCGCAGGGCGTCGGCTTGCTGGAGCCGGTTGAGGGCGTCTCCGGAGTGGAGGTCCTTCAGGACGCGGAAGGTGTCGCCGACCTTGACGAAGGCGACCTCGCCCGCCTTGCCGACGTAGGTGAAGGGGTCGATGGCCTTGCCGACCTTGCTCGCGGCGGACAGGGCGCGGGCTCCGGCGCCGGTCCTGCCCGCCGCGGTGGCCGCCGCGCCGGCTCCTTCGGTGCCGGCGATGGTGGTCAGGACGTTGAAGCTGACGTGACCTGCGGCGCGGGAGGGGTTGGTCTGCCACTGGTCGTAGGCGACGAAGCCCTTCACCGTCTCCTTGTAGGCGGTGCGGGAGTCGCGCAGCCAGGAGGGGAGTTTGTCGGCGGGGACGAGCCACCAGGTGCCCAGCGTGGCGCTGGTGAGGACGGAGGCGGTGCCGACCTGGGCCAGGCTCTTCCACGCCTGGCCGGCCGCGTCCCAGCCGTCGCCGCCGACCAGGGTCTTCAGGCCGTGGTAGGTGCCGATCACGCCGTCTTCCCAGACGCCGTCCCAGACCTGCTTGCCCTCATGCAGCAGCCAGTCCACGCCCTCCCGCTCCCGCTCCACCGGCGCACCCCACGGGGTCGCGCCGGCCTGGTCGAGGTCCTCGGCGCGGTAGCCGTACATGTCCGGGCCGTGCGTACCGTCGTCGACGGTCAGGACCGTGCCGCCGACCAGCGCGGTGATCTTGTTGTGGCAGGCGAGTTCGGCGGCCTGGAACGCGGCGACGGTGTGGTTGACGTCCCGCCAGAGTTCGTTGTTGCGGTCGACCTTGTCCTGGTCCTTGCGCCAGTCGCCGTCCCCCGCGACCGAGTTGACGAAGGCGGTCGCGTCCGCCTTCAGCACCGCCAGCTTCTCGATCAGCGGCTGCACTGTGAAGCTGTAGTCCGACAGGGCCTGGGCGACCTGCTCCAGGTCACCGGCGAACTCGTCGGCCTTCGTCTTCACCGGCAGGGTGGTGGCGAACAGGTCCGGGGCTTCCGGGGCCCGGTAGAACGCGGCAAGCCCCTGGAAGAGGGTGTGCACGTTCCCGCCGGAGGCACGGAACTGCGCCGCGTTCGCGGACAGCAGCATCACGTCCATATCCAGCGTGGACAGGTCCCCGATGAAGTGCGGTATCCCGTCCGGGTCGATCAGATCCGCCCCGCCGCTCACTCCCGCGCCCCCGCCCGCAGACCAGGAGTGCCTCCCGCCCCCGGCAGATCCAGCCTCGGCTCCTTCGCCGCCTCCGCCTGCGCGGTCGCCGCCATCGCCAAGTCGCCCTGGACGTAATGGCCAACCGCTTCACCGGCCCCGTTCAGCGACCTCGACGCACGCTCTGCGACGTACCGCAGATCAAGGCTCCAGCGCTGCAGGAACTCACCCAGCGCCGCACCCACCGGCCCCGCCGTGCTCGTATACGGCCCCAACTGGCTGGTGATCGTCCCCGCCGCCGACGCCGCCTCCGCCAGATTCCCCTGCATCGCCACACCCGTGTCCGACAGATTCCGCGCCTCCGCACCCGACTGCGACAGAACCCCGTACACCCCGACGACGTCTATGTCCCACCCCGTCACCCTGCTCCCCCAAGTCCTGCACGCGCCAGCGGCGTGGGGCCGACATGCGGCAATCCATCCCCCGGCTCGCGACTCGCGTGCGTCCCGTGAATCGTCGAACATTCTGTCGTACGCGGCTGTGAACTCGCAGCCTGGCTCTGGTCAGCTGGCTGGATTCACGCGGTGGAACATAGTGGGGTACAGGAGGGGCTGAAGGCAGTCAGACCGGAGACTGGCGGCCAGACTCACAGTGGCTCGGCTGACGGAACGCTGCTCGTGCAGCCGTGTCAGTCGGCCTCGCCGCCCGTAGGAGCGTCGATGGGCGGCAGTGCGTCAACGACGAAGGATCCCATCCCGGGCTCGGTGTAAACCAAGCCGTCCGCGCGCAGCTGCCGGTGCACCTTCTGTGCAGTCACGTTGGCGATATTGAACTCACCTTGGAGCTGCACGACGCTCGGCACTCGCGTGCCGGGCGGATACGTCCCGTCTTTGATTCGGGCGGTGATGATCTCGTGCACCTGTCGCCACCTGGGGCGATTGTCCGCTAGCTCCATATAGCGCAGCGTAGGCAGCCATGATTTGATCCAGCGATCGTCAGTACGCCGTATCGCGCCATGTCAGGGTATGGCATGGTTGGAATGGAGAAGACCCCTGCGACGGGTGGAGCCGTCCAGGGGCGTGGCCACCAACCCCATGGAGGTTGATAACGGTGAGCATTATCCACGCGATCGTGCGGTGGACTCTGGGTGTGTTCGTGCGCGGCAACGGTGGGCCGCAGCCGTGTGCGCGATCCACCGCACCGGCATCCGCCGGACGGCCGGAGGCGTCCCATACGGCCGCCCCGTCGCGCCCCGTTCAGCGGCCGCCGTACAGGCATGACGTGCCCCTCGACGAGTACGAGGCGGGCCTGGCCCGTCTCTACGTCCTTGAAGCCGACCGTGAGCGTGAGCGGCTGTGGCAGCGACGGCGGCGTCTGGCTGCTGGGCTCGGGACCGACTTCGGGATCGACCGTGACCGGCATGTGGTCGTCGATGAGGCGGTGGCCAGGTGAGCGGGCAGAGCGAAGATTCCGGGACGTCCCCGCGCCGGAGGCGGGCGCCGGTCCGGATGTGCGTGCGCTGTGGCGCGATCACCGATGTGCCGGTCGTAGTCTCGGAAGTGCACCAGAACACCGGGCCTGGGTTCACGGTATATGCCTGCCGCGACTGCGCCCCGCTGTTCCCGAAGGTGCCAGACGTGCTCACCTTCCTACCCTCCGCCCACAGTGGGGGTGAGGATCAGTGAGCGCACACAGTGCCGTGGACGCATCCCGGCTGTCAGCCGAGTGCGCGGTCGCCCGCGAGGACGGCTACGGAGACCTGCACGCACGATGCCGCCGGATCGAGGACGTCCCCCTGCCCCACGGCCGGGGCCTGATCCTCGTTGCCCGCTGCCCCTGCCTGTGCCATGCGCCGACCGGAGGGAGAGGAAGGGTGAACCGGGCGGACATTTCCTGCACCGGCCTGGAGCAGTCACCGACACTGCCCGCTGGGCAGCGTCTCGTGGAGCAGCCGTACGTGTACCCGGACGCCGGACAGTGCAGCCGAGACGCCTTCGACGCGTCGGGTGAGGAGGGCACCCGTTGAACGCCGGAATCCCTCCCCAACCGGGCCGCTCGCGGCTGACCCTCAGCACCTACCGTCTCGATGCGCAACAGCGCCGGGTCGACCAGACCGAGACGCGTACGTTCGGTGCGGTCACCGTCCCGCCGGTGTCCCTGGCGTGGCCCCCGTGCCGCTGTCCGCGTTGCCGGACCGGCCACGGCCCGCGCGGCCGGTAGCGGTCCCTCGCAGATGGCCGCCCGCCCTCCGAGGGGCGGGCGGCCCCGAGGCTGCCGGACGTGCGGTTACCCCAGAGCGGTGGGTCGTGAGCCTCTGAGGTACCGACACAATGTGGCGCGTCTGCATGGCTGAAACCCATGTGCACCGTTGAACGCTGCCGTCGTAGCCCCCGAAGATGGTCATGAGCGTCCCACCCCATGCTCCACGGGGGCTGGGCGGCGGGCACGGCGTCGGCGTTTCGAGGCCGGTGAAACGGGGGCTGAGTGGTGTTTGCGGGTAGCGGTGCGGTCATGAGCGGTGCGCGATGAAGAACCGTCTGCAGATCGCGCTTCAGATCATCCTCGCACTGGTCGCCTGCTTACTCGGGATCGCCACCAACTACGCGACCAGTACCGACGATGTTCCCTGGGTGCTGGAGGCGATTCAGCGGGTCTCCGTGCCGGCGATCGGGCTGCTTGTCGTGGCCTTGGTGGTCGGGCAGGTCGTCGCCTACCGGCTGGAGAATCCCGCGCCGCCTCGGATCGAGTGGCCGCGTGAGCGGGTTCCGTACCCGGGCCTCGACGCGTTCGGCGAGGACGAGGCGCCCGTCTACTTCGGCCGGGAGGCGCAGGCGGTCGAGCTGACACGCAGGCTGCACACCACCGCGACCCGACCCGCGGACAGGTTCTTGCTGCTGGTCGGGGCGTCCGGGAGCGGAAAGTCCTCGCTGGTCAGGGCGGGGGTAATGCCCCGGCTGCGGGAACGCCGCTGGACCGTTGTGCCGGCCTTCGCTCCTGGTCCCAACCCTTTGGGTGCCCTCGCGGGAGCACTGGCGGCGCTCGCCGACGGGCAGGAATCGGCGAGTGCCGTACTGCGCAGACTGCGCCACGGGCCAGACGCGCTGCACGCCGAGTTGTCCAGGCTGCGCGGAGGCAGGTTCCGGCGAGTACTCCTCGTGGTCGACCAGTTCGAGGAACTCGTAACCCTCGCCGGAGAGCGCGAACGTGCCCAGTTCCTCGAAGCGCTGCAAACGTGCGTGGAACAGGACCCGGCGATTCGTGTGCTGGCCACCCTTCGAGTGGACCTGCTCGGCAGACTCCTCGGCACCGGACACGCGGAACTCTTTCAGCAGCCCGTCGTCATTGGTTCGTTGGGCAGGGCACAGCTCGCCGAAGTCGTGGAGCGCCCCGGCGCGCTCGTCGGCCTCGGGTTCGAGCCCGGGGTCGTCGACACCATCGTGAGCGAGACCGGGACGGACGACGCTCTGCCGCTGCTCGCCTACCTCCTTCAGGAGTTGTACTTCGCCGCCGGCCCCGGAGAGACGGTGACCGAGGAGCTTTACCGGCGGCTCGGCGGGGTATCGGGCGCATTGGCACGCCAGGCGGACATCACGGTGACCGGCCTCGGCACGGGTATCGGCATCGGCTCCGTCCTCCGCGTCCTGCTCAGATTCGTCACCGTCGACGGCCAGGACGTGGCTCGCCGCAAGGTGCCGCTGTCCGAACTCGATGAACGGGATCGCCATGTCGTCGACGCGTTTGTCGAGGCGCGGCTACTGCGTACCGACGTCTCGGGTGACGACTCCTCAACCAGCAGGGAGCCCTACGCACAGGTGACGCACGAGGCTCTCTTCCGCCAGTGGGCTCCTCTGCGGCAGGAGGTCGAGGCCCGAGCCGAACGACTGCGTGAGCGCGCCGAGCTGGAGCGGTGGGCGGCCGACTGGGAGCGGGCCGGGCGCAGCGACGACTACCTCCTCACCGGGGAACGTCTCACGGCGGCCCGGCGCTGGCTCGAAGCACTGGAGGAGTCCGGACAGGCGTCAGCACCTGCCCGCGCGCTGGTCGAGTCCTCGCAGCGGCGTGACCTGACCTTCCTGAAGCAGGTCTCCGACAGTATCGGCCGCCAGGTGCTCCAGAGCGCGGGGAGCGAACCGGAACGCTCCCTGCTGCTCTCCCTCGCCGCACTCGGCGAGTGCGCGTCCACCCCCTCGGCCAGGCGCGGGCTGATGGCCGCGCTGGCGGCGAGTCACCTCCGTTCCCGGCTCGACGGACACACCGACACCGTCCGGCACATCGCCTGGTCGCCCGACGGACGCATGCTGGCCACGGCGTCCAGGGACGGCACGGCCCGCGTTCACGACGCGCCGTCCGGACGCACACTGCTGGTACTGCCCTGCGAGGGCGTGATGGTCGAGTCCGTCGCCTGGTCACCGGACTCGGCAAGGGTGGCAACCGCCGGCCGTGACCGCGTCGTGCGGATCTGGGATGCCATCTCGGGGGAGCCGGTCCGACTTCTCACGGGCGCCGGAGACCTCAACAGGCAGGTGGCCTGGTCACCGGACGGCAGGCACGTCGCGGCGAGCTCGAAGGACCGGATCGTACGGGTGTGGGACGCCGACAGTGGGCGACTCGTGCACGAGCTGCATGGGCACGGCGAGGACGTGTGGGGCGTGGCCTGGTCGCCGGATGGCAATCGCCTCGCCTCCGCCGCACACGACCAGACCGCAATCGTGTGGGACCTGGCAACCAGGACAGCGGCCACCACACTCACCGGGCACTCGGACTTCGTCGAGGGCATCGCCTGGTCACCCGACGGACGGCACATCGCCACCGGCTCAGGAGACCACACATCCCGCATCTGGGACTCTGACACCGGCGACCTGCGGCTGTTGCTGCGCGGGCACACCGACTACGTGTGGAACGTGGCCTGGTCGCCGGACGGGCGGAGGCTGGCCAGCGCCTCGTCCGACCGCACCGTGCGCATCGTCGGCACCGAGGACGCCAAGGTACTGGCTGTGCTGCGTGGCCACACCGACACCGTGTGGGGCGTCACCTGGGCACCATGCGGGACCATGCTGGCCACCAGCTCCACCGATGGCACCAGCATGGTGTGGGACCTGCGCCCGCGTGGAGCCGAGGACGTACTGGCCGATGGACACAGCGGCCCGGTGAACCAGGCAACGTGGTCTGGCGATGGCGGCCGCTTCGCCACCGCCTCGGACGATGGCACCGTACGCATGTGGGATGCGACCACGGGTGCCCAGGCCGGTCCGGTGACGGAGCTGGAGGATCGGGTCTGGGCCGTCGCCTGGTCTCCGCAGGGCGAACGGCTCGCGTTGAGCAGCAACAACGGTCTGTTCCGGGTCGTCGACGGGCACGGCGGAACACTGTTCGAACGCCGCGGCGACGTCGTCCAGGGGTGCGCCTGGTCTGCGGACGGCGGTCGGATCGCCACCGGTGGCCATGATGGCGCCGTGCGTGTCCTGTCCGCACAGGACGGGACCGAGCTACTGGCACTGACGGAACATCAGGACTGGGTGGGGCGTGTGGCCTGGTCGCCGAGTGGGCGGCTGCTCGCCAGCTGCTCCGACGACCGTACGTGCCGACTGTGGGACATCGGGGAGGGACGGCAGTTCACGGTGCTGCGCGGCCACGACAACTACGTGGAGGATGCGGCCTGGTCTCCGGACGAGACGAGGATCGCCACCGCTTCCGGTGACTGGACGGCCGCCGTATGGGACGTCGTCACCGGGCGGCGCATCGAGGTACTCAAGGGGCATGAGGGACGGCTTCGCGCCGTGGCCTGGTCACCCGACGGGCGGTACATCGCCACGGGCGCCGACGACCGCACCGTACGGGTGTGGTCCGCCACCACCCTTGAGGAGATCGCCGTCGTCGGCGTGCACCAGGACAAAGTGACCTCCGTGTCCTGGTCCTCCGACGGCACGCGGCTGCTCACAGGGTCGGCCGACGGAACGGCACGAGTGTGGCGGGCGGAACCGGACTATGACCGGCTGGAGGCGACCGCCCGGGGGAGAGTCTTCCGTACCCTCACTTCCGAGGAACGGCGGCAGCATCTGCTGCCGCTCGCCCCCTGAGCGATGGTGTGATCAGTAGACCGCTTCGACCGTACGGTCTTCGGTGCGAACAAGGTAGTCGTCCGGGTTCAGCCCCATGGCTTTGCGCTGAGGAGACGACCAGTAGAGCGCATTGCGTTCGGCGAAGGTCTCGGAGCCCTCGTACGAGATCAGCCAGACGAACTGGTTGTGCTCCCGGTCAACCCAGGCCCCTCCGATGGTGAACCCCAACTCCAGTCGCAGCGGCACGATTTCCGCACGCCACCGCCCCACCCACTCGTCGAGCAGACCGTCCCGGACGGTGTACGTACGCAACTGTGTGGTCTTCGGCATGCTCACATCCTCTCCGAGCAGACGGCCGTGGGGCCATGAGTCGGCGTGGAGGCTCGCATGATCCCAGTCACTTCCTGACAGGACGCTTCGTCTGCCGCCAGGATCGGATCGCCCGCTCTCCGCTCCCACATCGGGACGGACGTGATCCGGAAACCTGAGGGCCTGAAATCGGCCACGTCATTCCGCACTGGCTTTTCCGGCTTGACTGACCCCCGTATGCCTCGGGAATCGTTCGCGTAGAGATCGTGACGGAGAGTCGTTCAGGAGTCACCCATGGCTGTTCCCAGACCGCAGACGCGTCAGTTCGAGGCGTTCATGGCGAACCTGTCGTACGCGCGGCGCATGGTCGAAGCGGGCAGGATGCTGACGCCCTTCAAGTCGCCCACGATCGACATCGACGACTTCTATCGGGCGGCCTGGGTCCAGGCGGTCGCCGCCATTGATCACTGGCTGCACGAGGAGGTTCTGCGCCGGGTGGCCGAGCTGGCGGCGAAGGACAGCCCGGACATGCCGTACCAGCTACGGGTCTACGAGTTGCCGCTGCACAGGGTCGAGGCGGTGCAGCGGGGTGACGTCACCCTACCCGAGGCTGTCGTCGATCACCTGCGTGACAAGCTCGCGGGGCAGTCCCTTCAGCACCCCGGAAAGATCTCAGAGGTGCTCAAGCTCGTCACGGACAGGAAGGTGTGGTACCTGTCCGCCGGGTGGATCAACGAGACCTTCTTCCAGGGGCGTACCTCCCTGAATGAGAAGAAGCTTCGCAGTCGTTATCTGGAGATCACCCAGCGGCGCAACAAGATCGCGCACGACGCCGACCTGATTGACGGTGATCTCACGCAGCGCCGCCCCATCGACGAAGCCGCAGTGAACGACGCCATCGACTGGATCGAGCGCATCGCGCTCGCCATCGCCCACGTACTCGACGAGGAGGAGTGAGGGTCGGCCGGGGAGATGAGCCGCCCCCCGCCCCCTCCTCGTACGCTTGCCCCATGACGGAACTGCCCGCCCGGCGTCTCCTCCTGGTGCACGCGCACCCGGACGACGAGTCGATCAACAACGGCGCGACCATGGCCAAGTACGCGGCCGAGGGTGCTCGTGTGACCCTGGTCACCTGCACGCTCGGTGAGCTCGGGGAGGTCATTCCGCCGGAGCTGCGGCATCTGAGCGGTGCCGCTCTCGGGGAGTTCCGACTCGGCGAACTCAGCGCCGCGATGCGGGAGGTCGGGGTCGACGACTTCCGGCTGCTCGGCGGTGCCGGGCGGTACCGCGACTCCGGGATGATGGGGCTCCCGGACAATGACGATCCGGCCTGCTTCTGGCGGGCCGATGTCGACGAGGCGGCCGGGCATCTGGTTCAGGTGATCCTGGAGATCCGGCCCCAGGTGCTCGTCACGTATGACGACAACGGCGGCTATGGGCACCCTGATCACATCCAGGCCCATCGCGTCGCCATGCGGGCTGCACAGCTGGCCGCCGAGGCCGGCTGGAGCATCCCCAAGGTCTACTGGAACCGCGCCCCGCGGTCCGTCGTCGAGGAAGCCTTCGCGCGGCTTCAGGGTGAGCTGCCCGGGCTGCCCTTCGGGAAGAGTGCCGTCGTCGGTGACGTACCCGGGGTCGTCGACGACGAGCGGATCACCACCGTGATCGACGGCAGCGGCCACGCCGCCGCCAAGGCCGCCGCCATGCGCGCGCACGCCACCCAGATCGAGGTCGCCCCCGAGGAGCGGTACTTCGCGCTGTCGAACGAACTGGCACAGCCCCTCCTCGCCACCGAGTACTACGAGCTGGTGCGCGGCGAGCGCCCCGGGAGCCGTGAGACCGACCTGTTCGAGGGGGCCGTGTGATGTCCGAGCGCGGGTCCTCGCTCGCCCAGCCGCTGCGCGCCCCCTCCGCCGGGCGGGTCGTTGCCCTTCTGGGCCTCTTCCTGCTCGGCGCGGTCACCGGCGCCGCCGGGGCGCTGGTGCAGGCCGGCTGGTTCCCCGGCGGGCTGCTGCTGGCGTTCGCCGGTTCCGCCGGGCTGTTCCTCGGTGGGGCCCGCGCGCTCGGCAGCCGTGCCGGGGCCGTCGCGCCCGCCGCCGGCTGGATGATCGCCGTCATGCTGCTCACCGCGTCCCGCCCGGAGGGCGACTTCCTGTTCGGCGTCGGAGGCGGCTCCTATCTCTTCCTGCTCGGCGGCATGGCCCTCGCTGTGATCTGCGCCACCCTCGCTCCGGTGCGGCAACCGATGGGTGATGAAGTCCGACTTGGCAAGTGACGTACCGGTTCGCCACGGCGTGAGCGTGCGTATCCCGTGTGGGTTTCCCCGGCGGTCATGGGATACGGGCGAGAAGTGGCCAGTATGGTGGACCGCGCCGCCGAGCATCCCCCTGCCGACGACTCCGGTCGAGGCTGGGTCACCCCCCATGTGAGGTCGTGGCGGGCGGCGGAGCCAACCTGGAGAACCTGCCTTGAGTCGTGAAACTGACAGTCCGTCCTCCGGGCCCAACGGGCGCGGCGGAGCCGCGTACCCCTCGGGCACGCCGCCGTACGGAACCCCTGTGGTGTCCGACGGCGGTCCGGACGCGGGCCGTTCGGCCGCCCAGCCGGAGGAACGCAAGACCGAGACCACGCTGACGACCCGGATCCGCATCAACATCCCCGGATCCCGGCCCATTCCGCCGGTCGTCGTGCGCAAGCCCGTAGGGGACGCGGAGGGGAACGCCGGGGACGACACCGGTACCGACGCGCAGACCACGGGCACCATGGGCGTCGTCGGGGCGACGACGGCCGCGCCCGCGACGCCCCGGCCGCCGGCGGCCGAGAGCGCGCCCGCGGCCGAGGAGAAGACCAGCGACTGGTTCGCGCCCCGCAAGTCCGCCGCGAACAAGGGCGGTCAGGGCAGCGGCTCCACCAATGGTGCAGGGATGCCCGGCGGTTCGGGCGCGCCCGCGCCCGCGGCCCCCTCCGCGCCGTCAACTCCTTCCGCTTCCCCGGCCGGTCCGGCGGCCGGCGCGCCGCGTCCCGGCGCGGGGGCCGGGCGCCCCGGCGGTGTGGTCGGCTCCATGTCCGCGCCGGGCGGCCCCCGTTCGGGCACCAAGGGTGGCGGTACGGGCGCCAAGGGCGGCGCCGGTCTGCCCGGCGGCGCCACCGGCGGCCCGGTCGCCCCCGGGCACGGCGGCGGCACCGGCTCCTTCGACGTGACCGAGGCGCTGACCGCGAGCTCCCGCCCGGGCGCCGCGGCGGGTGCCCCGGAGGCGAACCGCGACGACCTGCCGTACTTCTCGGAGGACGCCGCGCACCAGAACCCGGGCGGCCGCCCCGCGTACGGCTCCGCGCCGAACGGGCCGAACGGGCTGAACAGCGCGAACGGGTTGAACGGCGCGAACGGGCCGAACGGTCAGGGCCACGCCGCCCCGGCCGGCTACGAGGACTTCAGCGCCTACGAGGACTTCCAGGACTACGGCGGCCCCCAGAACCAGGGCGGCGGCCGGCGCGGCCCGGCCGGACCGACCACCGGCCCGGTCACCGGGGACGGCCCGATGGTGCCCCCAGCCACGGGCGACACACGGCCGCCCGGACCCGCGGGCCCGGGCGCCCCGGCCCGCCAGGGTGCCCCCGGGGGTGTCCCCGGCGCCCCGCTCCCCGGCGGCGGCCTGAGCGACGACACCGCGATCCTCACCCCGCAGAAGCCGGCCCCCGAGCCCGGCCCGAACGGCGGCTTCCCCCGCCCCGACAACGTCTCCGGGCACACCGTCACCAGCGGCATCCCGGTCGTACCCCCGTCCGGCGCCGCCCCGGGCGCTTCCCTCGGCGCCCCGAGCGGCCCGGGCACGTCCCCGGCCGGCGGTCCGCGGCAGCAGACCGCGCCCAAGCCGGCGACGGACACATCCGCGGCGCAGCAGAAGAAGAACAAGAAGGGCCGCAGCAAGCTGGTCCTGCTCGGCGGTGTGCTGGTCGTCGCCGCCGCCGGTGTCTACGGCGCCGGCCTGCTGATGAACCACTCCGACGTGCCCAAGGGCACCACCGTGCTGGGTGTCGACATCGGCGGCGGCACCCGCGACGACGCCGTCAAGAAGCTCAACGACGCCTTCGACGAGCGGGTCGGCCAGGCGCTGAAGCTGTCCGTCGACGGTGACACCGTCACCCTCAAGCCGGACCAGGCGGGCCTGCAGTTCGACATGCAGGCGACCGTCGACGCGGCCGCCAAGAGCGACTACAACCCCGTCTCGGTGGTCGGCTCGCTGTTCGGCCAGAAGCGCGAGGTCGAGCCCGCGATGCCGGTCGACGAGGAGAAGCTGCAGGCGGCCCTCCAGGCCGCCGCGGGCGGCGCCGGATCGGCCGTGGACGGCACGATCAGGTTCGAGTCCGGCAAGGCCGTCGCCGTCTACGGCAAGGCGGGCAAGGGCATCGACGCGAGCGCCGCCACCGGCGCGGTCGAGGCGGCGTACCGCACCCAGGTGGAGACCGGCACCAGCACCCCCGTGCAGGTCCCGACCACCACCAAGGAGCCCACGGTCTCCAACGCCGAGGTCGACCGCATGATGAAGGAGTTCGCCGAGCCGGCGATGTCCGCCAAGGTCACGCTGCGCGCCGAGACCGGGCAGGAGATCTCCTTCAGCCCGGCGAAATCCCTCTGGAAGTTCCTCCAGGTCAAGGCCGTCGACGGCAAGCTCGTCGACAGCTACGACGAGGCCGCGCTGAAGGAGCTCTACGGCGGCACCTTCGACGGCGTCCTGATCACCCGGGGCACCGGCCAGAAGACCCCCGTCACCGTCCAGGACGTCATCAGCGCCCTGCGCCCGGCCCTGACGAGCACGACGAACCGCGTCGCGGTCATCGAGACCGACCCGAGCTGAGAAGCACACCGAGGGGGCGCCCAGGCGCCCCCTCCCTCAGTTGAGCAGCGCGCGAGCGCCCCGCGCCTGCGCCCGCACCTTCTCCGCCAGCGCCTCGTCCACGACCTCCACCAGATCCGCGTACTCCTCCATCGCCTCGGCCCCCTCGACGAAGTCGCCCCGCTGCACGAGCACCTGCCCCCGCTCGTACCGCAACCGAGCCGGGTGCGACGGCACCAGCAGCGCCAGCTCCACCGCCCACAGCGCGACATCCGCCCGCTCCGGCCGGGCCGAGGCCCACGCCCGTACGTTGTTCAGGATCCGCAGCACCACCTCCAGCGGATCCGCCGGTACCAGCATCGACCGGTCCAGCGGCGCCCCCGTCGCCCCCACCACCAGCATCTCCGCGTCCGACCCGGTCAGCACCCGCCCGCCGTCGAACGGATCGGCCAGCACCTGCTCGCCCTGCGGACCGAACCCGACGACGAAGTGCCCCGGCAGCGCCACCCCGTACACCGGCGCCCCGGCCCGCCGCGCGACCTCCAGCCACACCACCGACAGCAGGATCGGCAGCCCGCGCCGCCTGGTCAGCACGGAGTGCAGCAGCGAGGACTCCAGCCGCTCGTAGTCCGCGGCACTGCCGCGGAACCCGTACCGCTCCCCGAGCAGCTCCCGCAGCGCCACGGCCCAGGCGTGCGGTCCGCCCGGCCGGTACGGCACCTCGCCGGCCAGCCGGTCCAGCTCCATCTGCGCCGCGTCCAGACCGGCCTCGTCCAGCGTCCCGTCCGCCGTCGCGCCCAGCAGCAGGCACAACATGGCCAGATCGGGCCGCTCGGACCGCGCCTCCTCGGCGAACCGCCGTCGCAGATCGCCCGAGCGCTCGGGCGAGGGGGGAGAGGGCATACGACGCATGGCTGGCTCGTGCCCCCTCACGCCGATCGACGCGGGCCGGAAACCGGATCGGAGCCGGAGCCGGAGTCGGAACCGGGGCCGGAGCCGGAGTCGGAACCGGAAGCGGAACCGCCGGTCGGCTCCCGGTAGTGGTGGTACGCGTGATGCGCGCCGAATCCCATCCCGGCATACAGCGCCCGCGCCCCCGCGTTGTCCTCCTCCACCTGCAGCCACGCCGCCGACGCCCCCTCGTCGAGCGCCCGCCGGGCCAGCGCGGCCATGACGGCCGTGGCCAGCCCCCGCCGCCGCTGCGCCGGATCGACCTCCACGGCCGCGAACCCGGCCCACCGCCCGTCCACCACACACCGCCCGATGGCGGCCGGAGCCCCGCCCCCGGCATCCGGCACGGACGCGAACCACACCGAAGCCCCGCTGCCCAAGACCCTCAAGGCCACCTCGCTCACCCCCTTGCGCTGGTACCGCGCGAGCCATCCCTCGTCGGCCTCCCGCGCCAGCACCACACCACCAGGCTCACCCCGGTCGGCCACCGGCGCCAGTGCCCCGACCCACAGTTCGGCGGTCACCTCCCGCACCCAACCCCGCCGCTCCAGCTCCGCGCACAGCAGCTCCTGGGTGCCCCGGGCACCGGTCGCGGTCTGCACGTAGGCCGGCAGTCCGCGCGCGCCGTACCAGCGTCGTACGGCGTCCAGGGCGTCGTCGAGCGGCATCCCCGGGTCGCCCAGCGGCAGCACGGAGTTGGCGCGCCGGGTGAATCCGGCGGCGGCCCGCAGCTCCCACTCACCGAGCCGCTCGCTCTCCAGCGGCCGCCACGCGCGCGTGGAGACGTGCGCCAGCTCCTCGTACGACGCGGCGGGGCCCCGGCGTCGAGCGGGCGCGGCGGGCACCACCTTCCCGGCGACGAGTGAGGACTCGTCGATCCGGACGGCCTCCCCGTCCTTGCGTGTGATCACCAGCACACGGTCATCCCATGATGTGAGAACCCCCACCGTGTCAGTGAATTTCCCCTCCGTGACGTCACCCTTGTTCAGCCGCCGTACGGAGACGCGTTTGCCCACGTCAGCAGCGGTGATACGGACCTCGAGGCGTCCAGCGGCCGAGATTTCCACAGGTCGGTCCACCCCTCCTGTTCGGATCATGCCCAGGAACGGAGATACTAGGGGCGGGCATCGACGACGCCGCGCTCCCGCGCGCCAGGCGGCGGGGCCTGTGGGAGGCCCGCCAGCGCCCTATCGAGGAGGAACGACAGCGTGACCTACGTCATCGCGCAGCCTTGTGTCGACGTGAAGGACAAGGCGTGCATCGAGGAGTGCCCGGTCGACTGCATCTACGAGGGCCAGCGGTCCTTGTACATCCACCCGGACGAATGCGTCGACTGCGGTGCCTGTGAACCGGTCTGCCCGGTCGAGGCGATCTTCTACGAGGACGACGTGCCGGAGGAGTGGAAGGACTACTACAAGGCGAACGTCGAGTTCTTCGACGAGCTCGGCTCCCCGGGCGGTGCCAGCAAGCTGGGCCTGATCGAGCGTGACCACCCGTTCGTGGCGGCGCTGCCGCCGCAGGGCGAGTAACCCGCAAGCGGCCCGCGCGACGCGTCGCCTCGGTCCCGTACGGCCTCGATCACCCCGATCGTGCGGCCGCCGTACGGGACCGAGGCGTTTTCCGCACCCGGGGTTCCAGGACGCACCTGGGGTACCAGGACGCACCCGGGGTGCCAGGACGCTCCTGGGCGTACCAAGAAAGTGAGCGAGATTCCCGTGTCCGCAGTCTCCGACCGCCTTCCGGCCTTCCCCTGGGACAAGCTGGAGCCGTACAAGAAGACCGCCGCCGCGCACCCGGACGGCATCGTCGACCTCTCCGTCGGCACCCCGGTCGACCCGGTTCCCGAGCTGATCCAGAAGGCCCTGATCGACGCCGCGGACTCCCCGGGCTATCCGACGGTCTGGGGCACCCCGGCGCTGCGGGACGCGATCACGGGCTGGCTGGAGCGCCGCCTGGGCGCCCGCGGGGTGACGCACAGGCATGTACTCCCCATCGTGGGCTCCAAGGAGCTGGTCGCCTGGCTCCCCACCCAGCTGGGCCTCGGCCCCGGCGACAGGGTGGCCCACCCGCGCCTGGCCTACCCGACCTACGAGGTCGGCGCGCGGCTCGCCCGCGCGGACCACGTGGTCTACGACGACCCGACCGAGCTGGACCCCACGGGCCTGCGGCTGCTCTGGCTGAACTCGCCGTCCAACCCGACGGGCCGGGTGCTCGGCGCCGACGAGCTGCGCCGCACGGTCGCCTGGGCCCGTGAGCACGGCATCCTGCTCTTCTCCGACGAGTGCTACATCGAGCTGGGCTGGGAGGCCGACCCGCTCTCGGTCCTGCACCCGGACATCAACGGCGGCTCCTATGAGGGGATCGTCTCGGTCCACTCGCTCTCCAAGCGGTCCAACCTGGCCGGCTACCGGGCGGCCTTCCTGGCCGGCGACCCGGCGGTCCTCGGCCCTCTCCTGGAGATCCGCAAGCACGGCGGCATGATGACCTCCGCGCCGACCCAGGCCGCCGTCGTCGCGGCCCTCTCCGACGACACCCACGTCCACGAACAGCGCGCACGCTACGCCGCCCGCCGCACCCTCCTGCGCGACGCCCTGCTGAAGCACGGCTTCCGTATCGAGCACAGCGAGGCCAGCCTCTACCTGTGGGCCACGCGGGACGAGTCCTGCTGGACCACCGTGGCCCACCTCGCCGACCGGGGCATCCTGGTCGCCCCCGGCGACTTCTACGGCACGGCGGGCGAGAACTTCGTACGCGTGGCCCTGACGGCGACGGACGAGAGGGTGGCGGCGGCCGTGGAACGCCTGTAACCGCTGCACAGGGAAACGGGGCCCAGGAGAAACCCCTGGACCCCGTCCCCGAGAACCCCGTACGGGACTAGCCGAGCGGCAGGCTCTTCACCGGCAGCGTCTCAGCCCCCGGCAGCCCGCCACCCTTGGTGAGCGAGTCCGTCGGCAGCCCACCCTTCGTCGCGGTCCTGGTCGTGTCCCCGAGGACGTCCCCCGCGGACCCGGCCGCCTCACCGGCCGTCTTCTGCGCCGCGGGCGTCGCCTTCTTCACGGCCTTGTCGGCGGTCTTGCCGGACTGGTCCAGCGTCTTGTCGGCCTGCTTCACCGCCTTGCCGGACTGCTTCACCGCCTTGCCACCGGTCTCGGTCACGACACCCGTGGTGCTCTGCGTGGCCCCGTCGACGGTGGTGCCGACGTTCGCCGCGTCGAGCGTGCTGAGCCCACCGAGGTTCTCGGTGCCGGGCAGTTCGGGGGCCGCGTTTGCGGCGCCGGCCGCACCGACCCCGGCAGCCGCTCCGGCAGCGACGATCAGCGCGGCACGGGCGATCCGGCGGGTCAGGGGGAGGGTCATGTTGCTCCTTCGACGGGAGAGGATGTGGAACACGTGCGCCATGACTACCGCTCGACTCCCCGCGAAGGTTGCGGATCCACAACGTAAAGAGTTAGTAATGCGTCGCATTATCGGCTGCGGATAAAGAGGGACAAAGGCCGTCCGGTGTGAAAGTCCGCCAAACCCTCGGAGCCCTTTGTTTTCAAGGCTTCCGCCGCACACCGCGACGACCTCGCGAAAACCCGGTCACACGGCAGCAGGAGCGCTCCCCGCACAACTCCTGCGGGGGAATCCCCGTACTACTGACCGGTGACGACCCGGACCCCGCTCGCCGCACCGGCCGCACCCGCTCCACCGGACCCGGTGGAGCGCCACCGGCTGTCCGTGGTCCCGGCGACCCACTCGCGACCCTCGTACGACACCCGCTCGATGCGCAGCGCCGACGCGTTGGCCACCGCCCAGTGGGCGAGCTGCCAGCCGCGCTCGCGGGCACCGCGCCCGTCGGCCCCCGTGCCGTCCGGCACCGGCAGCGTCACGGTCCGCCCGCCGCTGCGCTCGGCGGCGGCCGAAGCGCTCGGCGACGCCTCACTCACCGCCGTGCCCGCCGACTGGAGCACCGCACTCCCGAAGTCCCGTACCGCCGCGTCCCGCACCGCCTGCGGACCGGTGGCCGCCGCGTCGACGACGGGACGCCCGCCGCAGGTCAGCGTGGCCGCCGACCGCCCGGTGAGCGCGGCGGCGAGCAGTGTGGCGTCCGGCTCGTGCTTGGCGTACGCGTCCGGGAAACCACTGCGCTGCACCCGCTGCGCGGCGACGGTGAGCGGCAGCTCGGTGTAGTCGGGGACCTTCGCGAGATGCTCGTAGAAGATGTTCGCCGCGTACGACGGGTCCATGACCTGCTGCTCGGTGCCCCAGCCCTGCGACGGCCGCTGCTGGAACAGACCGAGCGAGTCCCGGTCGCCGTACTCGATGTTGCGCAGCCCCGACTCCTGGAGCGCGGTCGCGAGCGCGATGGTCACGGCCCGCTCGGGCATGCCCCGGTTGGTGCCGACGGCGGCGATCGTCGCCGCGTTCACCGCCTGCTCCGGCGAGAACTCGTACGACGCCCCCTTCCCGTCGCCCGAGAAGACCCTGCACCCAGGGTCGCCGGCCCCCGCGGTGACGTACTGCACCACGAGATAGCCCGCGACGGCGAGCAGAACCATGAGGCCCGCCCCGACACGAAGGGGGCGGCCACGACGCTTGGCGGAGGGGGACGGCGCTGGCACGCGTACAAGGTACTGGAGAGTACGGAAACGCAGGAGGCCCATGGGAAGCCTGTTTGAAAACGGGCGATCGCACCCGCGCTCACGTGCCGGGTTAGGGTCGACGGCATGGCCGACACCTCGCTTGACCTCACGCTGGACGCCGCCGCCGTCACCGCGCGCCTCGTCGACTTCCCCTCCGAGAGCGGCAGCGAGAAGCCGCTCGCGGACGCGATCGAGACCGCCCTGCGCGCCCTGCCGCACCTCACGGTCGACCGCTACGGCAACAACATCGTGGCCCGTACGAACCTCGGGCGGGCGGAGCGCGTGATCCTGGCCGGCCACATCGACACCGTCCCGATCGCGGAGAACGTCCCCTCGCGGCTGGACGACGACGGCGTGCTGTGGGGCTGCGGCACCTGCGACATGAAGTCCGGCGTCGCCGTGCAGCTGCGCATCGCGGCCACCGTCCCCGCCCCCAACCGCGACCTGACCTTCGTCTTCTACGACAACGAGGAGGTCGCCGCCGAGCTGAACGGTCTCAAGCACGTCGCCGAGTACCACCCCGAGTGGCTGGAGGGCGACTTCGCGGTGCTCCTCGAGCCCTCGGACGGCCAGGTGGAGGGCGGCTGCCAGGGCACCCTCCGGGTGCTGCTGAAGACCAAGGGCGAGCGCGCCCACTCCGCCCGCGGCTGGATGGGCTCCAACGCGATCCACACCGCCGCCCCGATCCTGGCCCGCCTCGCCGCCTACGAACCGCGCAACCCGGTGATCGACGGCCTGCAGTACCGCGAGGGCCTCAACGCGGTGCGCATCTCCGGCGGCGTGGCCGGCAACGTCATCCCGGACGCCTGCGTCGTCACCGTCAACTTCCGTTACGCGCCCGACCGGAGCGAGCAGGAGGCGATCGACCACGTCCGCGAGGTGTTCGCGGACTGCGGCGTCGAGGAGTTCCTGGTCGACGACCACAGCGGTGGCGCGCTGCCCGGCCTGTCCCACCCGGCGGCGGCCGCCTTCATCGAGGCGGTGGGCGGCACCCCGCAGCCCAAGTACGGCTGGACCGACGTCTCCCGCTTCGCCGCCCTCGGCATCCCGGCGGTCAACTACGGCCCCGGCAACCCGCACTTGGCGCACCGGCGCGACGAGCGGGTCGAGACGGCGAAGATCCTGGCGACCGAGGAGCGCCTGCGGGACTGGCTCACGGCGTAGTCGGCGCCGATGGTGCCGTACGGCGGACACGCCGAAGTCCCCCGCCCGTAACCAGCGGCGATCTACGCTGAGGTGGATACACCTGCAAGCGGAGGGAGCGCATATGGCGACGACCGGCAACCCCGAGGGGACGCACGAGCGGCGGCCGGAGGAACAGCGCCTGGGACCGGTGCTCCGACGACGCGGCCAGATCCAGATGAGCACGACCGACCAGCGCCTGCTCGACGTGGGCGGCCCCTCGGACTGGGTCCACACCGACCCCTGGCGCGTCCTGCGCATCCAGTCGGAGTTCATCGAGGGTTTCGGCACCCTCGCCGAACTCCCGCCCGCCATCAGCGTGTTCGGATCGGCCCGTACGCCGGTGGACTCGCCGGAGTACGAGGCGGGCGTCCGGCTCGGCCGGGGCCTGGTGGCGGCCGGCTGGGCCGTCATCACGGGCGGCGGCCCCGGCGCGATGGAGGCGGCCAACAAGGGCGCCTGCGAGGCGGGCGGGACCTCCGTCGGCCTCGGCATCGAGCTGCCCTTCGAGCAGGGGCTGAACCCGTACGTCGACATCGGGCTGAACTTCCGCTACTTCTTCGTCCGCAAGATGATGTTCGTCAAGTACGCGCAGGGTTTCGTGGTCCTGCCCGGCGGTCTCGGCACCCTCGACGAACTCTTCGAGGCCCTCACGCTCGTCCAGACCCAGAAGGTCACGCGCTTCCCCATCGTCCTCTTCGGCACGGAGTACTGGAGCGGCCTGGTCGACTGGCTCCGCAACACGCTGGTCGCCCAGGGCAAGGCGTCGGAGAGAGACCTGCTGCTCTTCCACGTGACCGACGACGTGGACGAGGCAGTGGCCCTGGTGTCGAAGGAGGCAGCCCGCTGACGTGACCCGCCCCCGTTCCCAGTGGGAAAACCGAGGCCAAAGGCGTGCCGGTGCTCCCGGCGCTTTCGACCCACTGGAAACGGGTGGTGGGTGGGCATAGGCCCGGGGGTCCAGGGGGCAGAGCCCCCTGGTGCCTCGGCGGAGACCTACGCGAGCCCCCGACGTGCGACGGCCGGCGGACGCCACCCCGCGATCGACGCCACCATGTCGAGCACCTGCCGCGTCTCCGCCACCTCATGCACCCGGTACACCCGCGCCCCGAGCCACGCCGACACAGCCGTCGTCGCCAACGTCCCGATCACCCGCTCCTTGACCGGCCGGTCCAACGTCTCCCCGACAAAGTCCTTGTTGGACAACGACACCAGCACCGGCCACCCCGTCTCCACCATCTCCCCGAGCCGCCGAGTCGCCTCAAGACTGTGCCGCGTGTTCTTCCCGAAGTCATGCCCCGGATCGATCAGCACCGACTCCCGAGGCACCCCGAGCGCCACCGCCCGCTCGGCCAGCCCCACGGTCACCCGCAGGATGTCGGCCATGACATCGTCGTACGTCACCCGGTGCGGCCGCGTACGAGGCTCCGAACCCCCCGCGTGGGTGCACACCAGCCCCACCCGGTACCGCGCAGCGACCTCCGCCAGCCCGGGATCCACCCCACCCCACGCGTCGTTCAGCAGATCCGCCCCGGCCTCGCACACCGCCTCCCCGACCTCCGCACGCCAGGTGTCCACGCTGATCACGACGTCCGGGAACCGCCGCCGCACCTCCGCGACGAACCCGACGGTCCGCCGCGCCTCCTCCTCGGCGGTGACCTCCTCGCCCGGCCCCGCCTTCACCCCGCCGATGTCGATGATCGCCGCGCCCTCGGCCACCGCCAGCTCCACGCGCGCGAGGGCGGGCTCGTCGCGGAAGGTCGCGCCCTGGTCGTAGAAGGAGTCCGGGGTCCGGTTGACGATCGCCATGATCACCGGCTCGTGCGCGCCGAATTCACGCCTGCCCAGCCTGAGCATCCCCTGTGACCTCTCCCTGTACGACCTGCTGCGTCGCGGACATCCGCCGCCTGCGACCCTAACTGTCACACCCGCATGGCACGATCGGAGCCAGACACATCCGACGTGCGGCCGATGCGCGGCCCACCGAGCGTGAGGAACCACCAGTGGTCATGTTCTTCTTCCTGGTCGTCGCGCTCGCTGTCGTGGTCGCCGCGGTCACCCTCGCCGTGGTGGGCGGCGGCGAGGGCACCGGACCCCTGCCGGAGGCCGCGCCCCAGCGGCTCCACGACCCGCTGCCGTACGACCGCCCGGTCAGCCGCGCCGACGTCGACGCCCTGCGCTTCCCGCTCGCCGCCCGCGGCTACCGCATGGCGGACGTCGACGACGCCCTCGCCCGCCTCGCCGCCGAACTCGCCGAGCGGGACTCCCGTATCGCCGACCTGGAGTCCGCCCTGGCCGGCGCCCAGGCCCACGCCTCCCACACCGCTCCGCACGTCTCCATGGACAAGCCCGCCCAGGAGGACCAGTGACCGACGGCACCGCCCTCGCCGGCGCGGACGGCGCCCTGCGCTGCCCGTGGGCCCTGTCCACGCCGGACTATGTGACGTACCACGACGAGGAGTGGGGGCGCCCGGTCCACGGCGACGACGCCCTCTTCGAACGCCTCAGCCTGGAGGCGTTCCAGTCCGGCCTCTCCTGGATCACCATCCTGCGCCGCCGCCCCGGCTTCCGCGCCGCCTTCGCCGACTTCAAGATCGCCTCCGTGGCCGCCTTCACCGACGAGGACCGACACCGCCTCCTCGCCGACGCGGGCATCATCCGCAACAGAGCCAAGATCGACGCGACCCTCACCAACGCGCGCGTGCTGGCGCAGTGGTCCCCGGGCGACCTGGATGAGCTGATCTGGTCCCATGCCCCGGACCCGGCGACCCGCTCGGTACCGAAGACCCTGGCGGACGTCCCCGCCGTGACGGACGAGTCGACGGCGCTGTCCAAGGCCCTGAAGAAGCGGGGGCTGCGCTTCGTGGGCCCGACGACTGCCTACGCCCTGATGCAGGCGTGCGGGCTGGTGGACGACCACCTGGCGGAGTGTGTCGTACGCCGCTGCTGAGCCGGTCCTGTCAGGTCAGCGACCCAGGTATTTCGGCTTCTCCTTGTTCACGAACGCCTGCACCGCGATGCCGTGGTCCTCCGACCGCCCCGCGCGCGTCTGCAGCTCGTCCTCCTTCTCCAGCGTCTCGGCGAGGGAGTGCGTGAGCCCGTACGCCACGGCCTCCTTGAGCGCCGCGTACGCCACCGTCGGCCCCGCGGCCAACCCCCGGGCCACCTTCTCCGCCTCGGCCCTCAGCTCAGCCACCGGCACCACCCGGTTGGCGATCCCCAGCTCGTACGCCTCCTGCGCCTTCACTGTCCGCGGAAACAGCAGCAGATCGGTCGCCCGGGACGGCCCGATCACCCGGGGCAGCGTCCAGGAGACCCCGGAGTCGGCGGTGAGTGCCACACCCGCGAACGACGTGTTGAAGCTCGCCGTGTCCGCCACGATCCGATAGTCCGCGGCGAGGGCGAAGCCGAAGCCCGCGCCGGCCGCGACCCCGTTCACCGCGGCGACCACCGGCTTCGGCGCCTCCACCAGCGCCCGCACGATCGGGTTGTAGTGCTCCCGGACCGTCTTCATCGTCTGCCCCGCCCCGGTCTCCCGGTCCGCCGCCAGCAGCCCGATGTGCTCCTTGAGGTCCTGGCCCACGCAGAACGCCCGGTCCCCGGCCGCCGTCAGCAGCACGGCCCGTACGGCGTCGTCGTCCGCGGCGGCGCGCGCGGCGTCCCGCAGGGCGACCTTGGTCGCGATGTTCAGCGCGTTCATCGCCTCGGGGCGGTTCAGGGTGATCGTCGCGAGCCCGTCGCTCACCTCGTAGAGCACGGTGTCGGCCATGGCGTGTCCCCTCCAGGTCGCGGTGCTGACGTACCGCTCAGTACGTCGGTTGTCCGAAGGACAGCATGACGGAGATCGCCGCCCGCGCAGCGGACCGGTCGTGTGAGCTGCGTCAAAGAATCCGGGTCGGTTTCCGGACGGCATGGCTTCGTGCGGGCGCGAAGTATCGCAGCCACATCCCCGAATTGAGTGGTTTTGCTCGCGCGCGTTGCCCAAGCGATGCCGACCGATGTTGGTCATCGGGTCCTGAGATGCGGGATAATGGCTTGGAAGCAATGTGTTCGATGCCGGTGTCGCGTGCCCCGAGCCTGATGGGCCAGGACCGCGCGTGCCCTTCAGGGGCCGTCGGCTTTGACGATGAGCTGGTTTCAGGAAGGGGAACGAGCATGGCGGCCATGAAGCCGCGGACGGGTGACGGCCCGCTCGAGGTGACCAAGGAGGGGCGGGGCATCGTCATGCGCGTTCCGCTCGAAGGCGGCGGTCGGCTCGTCGTCGAGCTGACCCCGGACGAGGCCGACGCCCTCGGCGACGCCCTCAAGAAAGTCGTCGGCTGACGCGCCAGCGACCATACCCTTTCAGCCGCCCCGGCATCGTCTTCGGTGCCGGGGCGGCTGTTTCGCGACGCCTTCCGGTACCGTCCGTCATCTTTTGACCGCGCACAGCAGCCCGTCGCCGACCGGCAGCAGCGACGGCACCAGCTCCTGGCTCTCGCGGACCGTCCGCAGCAGCTCACGGATCCGTATGACCTCGGTCGGCTGGGGACCGGAGTCCACCGTGCGGCCGTTGGCGAAGACGCCCTCGAAGACCACCAGCCCGCCCGGACGCAGCAGGCGCAACGATTCCGCGAGGTACTCCAGCAGCTCCAGCCGGTCACCGTCGCAGAACACCAGGTCGTAGCCGGCGTCCGCGAGCCGGGGCAGCACGTCCAGGGCGCGGCCCGGGATGAAGCGTGCCCGGTTGCTGGCGAAGCCGCAGGCGCGGAACGCCTGCCGGGCCGACTGCTGGTGCTCCGGCTCCGGGTCCACGGTGGTCAGCACGCCGTCCGGGCGCATGCCGTGCAGCAGGTGGATACCGGAGACGCCGGTGCCCGTGCCGATCTCCGCGACCGCCTTGGCGTCCACCGTGGCGGCGAGCAGTCGCAGAGCGGCGCCCGTGCTGGGCGACACCGAGCGCAGCCCTGCCTCACGGGCCCGGTCGCGGGCCCAGCGCAGCGCGTCGTCCTCGGCGACATAGGCGTCGGCGAACGCCCAGCTCGTCTGCCGGTTGCCGGTAATGGCCCTCTCCTGTCCCCATGGTTGCCTGGGCGTGACTGTATCCGCTGCGGGCGGGAACCCGCAGATGGGACCGGGCGTTTAACAGGGTGGGAACGATGACGGGGGGACACGGTTGGATCACGAGGCGGGGCGGGTGGGCGAGCAACTGCTGACGCAGCCGTATGAGCCCTATCAGCCCAGATCAAATTCTCGTAAAACCGCTTATCCGGTCCTAACGGGCGAGGTGGCTATGGTAGGGGCTCCACTGGACACCACCAGAGCTGACAGGGGAGGTGCGGCTGCGCCTGTGGATCGGGGAGGAGTGCTGCGGCGCTTTCTCGGATCGGCGGGTAAGCCGAAATCCGTGACCGACACCGCTGACCACAGCCCCGCCACCGGCCCCGCGGCCGGCCGAGCCCAGACCGCGACCTTCTCCACCGACGCGGACGGGCAGGCGTGGACTCCGCCCACGTGGGAGGAGATCGTCAGCACGCACAGCGGACGCGTCTACCGGCTCGCCTACCGCCTCACCGGCAACCAGCACGACGCCGAGGACCTCACCCAGGAGGTCTTCGTCCGGGTCTTCCGCTCCCTGTCGACCTACACGCCCGGCACCTTCGAGGGTTGGCTGCACCGCATCACGACCAACCTGTTCCTGGACATGGTCCGCCGCAAGCAGCGCATCCGCTTCGACACGCTCGGCGAGGACGCGGCGGAGCGGCTCGCCAGCAAGGAGCCAAACCCGCAGCAGGTCTTCAACGACGCCCACTTCGACGCGGACGTCCAGCAGGCCCTCGACACCCTCGCTCCCGAGTTCCGCGCCGCGGTCGTCCTGTGCGACATCGAAGGACTGTCCTACGAGGAGATCGCCGCGACCCTGGGCGTCAAGCTCGGCACGGTCCGCTCCCGGATCCACCGCGGCCGCTCCCAGCTGCGCAAGGCCCTCGCACACCGCTCGCCCGAGGCGCGCGCCGAGCGTCGCTCGCTCGTGTCCCGCGTGCCCGTGCTGAGGGGAGGGGGCGCGACCGCGTGACTGGATCACGGCCGAAACCTGCCGAGGGGCACCTCGCAGAGCAGCATCTCGGAGACCGACTCTCCGCCCTGGTGGACGGAGAGCTCGGTCATGACGCGCGCGAGCGCGTACTCGCCCATGTGGCCACCTGCCCGAAGTGCAAGGCGGAGGTGGACGCACAGCGGCGGCTGAAGAACGTCTTCGCGGCGGTGGCCCCACCGGCCCCCTCCGAGAGCTTCCTGGCCCGGCTCCAGGGGCTCCCCGGGGGAGGTGACCCGGACGGCGGCGGCACGCCGTTCGGCGGGGGAGGACCCGGTGTCCTCGGGGTGAGAAGAGGCGAGCCCTTCGCCCTCTCCTACGATCCCACCCGCGACCACGGCTCGGTTCTCACCCCCGGACCCGTGGGGCGCGGATTCCGTATCCACCCGGTCGGGCGGGGCGAGGCCGAGCGGCCGCGCGGTATGCGGTTCGCCTTCGTCGCAGCCGGCGCGGTGTCGCTCGCGGCGATCGCCCTGGGCGGCATGACCGGCAGCGTTCCCGTCGACCCCACCGCGGACGCCCGCGGCGGCTCGGGCAACGGCAGCAATGTCACCCCGGCCCGCACCTCCGGCACCGGCTCGGCGGCCACACCCGAGAACCAGCGGCGCCGGGGCACCGGCCCGCTGCTCGCGCAGAGCGGCGGTCAGGGCGGTCACGGCAACACCCCGGTGGCCCCGACCGAGGTGTCCGCGCCGCTGCTGCCCGGCGGGCCCACGCCGGGCGCCGGCCGGGAGGGCATCACCACGCCCGTGGTGGCCGGAGCGGCGGCCATGTCCCCGCTCATACGCCCGCTCGGCGCGACCCCGCCGCTCTCCCTGACGTCCCTGTCCACCGCACCGGAGTTCACCCCTCCTGGCCTGATCGCCGCGCCCGTCCCGGACACGGCCACCGCACCCACCCCCACCTCGGGTCACCCCGCCCGCCAGGAGCACTGACCTCACCACCACGCGGTGCGCCTCCCACCCGGAACCTGATTGAATCCAGACCGGACCGCGCCCTCATGCCACCCGGCCGGGCGCTCAGTCGTGCGGGGAGAGCATGGACGAGGGCAAGCCCACGAAGGGGAAGTGGTGGAGCCGGCCACGAGCGCAGGGCACAGCGGAGTCCGCCGACGACGGCGACTTCGAACTGGCACGGCCGGCACCGCCGGAAACCCAGGGCCGAGCCGGCGGTGGTGACGGTGACGGCGACTACCGACTGAGCCGCCCGATAGCCATGCCCGAACGGGCGCCTGGTGGGGGCATGGGTGGTGCCGGGGCTGCCGAGGGGCTGTCTGGTGGAGGCTTGGCTGGTGGCGAGGGGTCTGGGTCCGGTGAACGAGCCGAGTCCTCCGGGGAAGTCGATGTCGCCGAGGCCGGCGATGTCCCGGACGCCGTGAAGAGGCCCGGCCCCGTCGAGGAGCACCCGCCGGTTGCGCCGGAGCGCCCCAAGCCGCTGCACGACCCCGATCCCTACAGCACGCCCCCGTATGGCGAGCCGGGCCCCTGGGCGCCCGCACCGCCGGTGCAGCATCCGGCGGCAGCGGCGGGCGTGGGCGGGCCGGGTGCCGGTGCCGGTGTGGAGGTCGCGCCTGGTCTCGGGCCTGGCGCTGGGGTCGGTGGTGGTGTTGGTGCGGGGTCTGGGCTCGGCGCTGGTGTTGGTGCGGGTTCCGGGTTCGGTGCTGGAGCCGGTGCCGGTACGGCGTCCGGGCTTGGAGCCGGTGCCAGCGCAGGGTCCGGGATAGCTGCTGGGCCCGGTCCTGGTGCCGGTTCCGGTGCAGTCGGCCAGAGCGCGTCGGCTGCGTTTGGCGACGCTGCTTCCGGCTCGTCTTCGGTCACAGGCCCCGCCGCGCCTACAGATTCCGCCGCGCATACGTCGCAGGCACCGGCCACAGCACCGGCCGCGCATGTGCCCCCAGCCCCGGTTACAGCGCCCGCCGCGCCTACAGCGTCCGCGGCCGCAGGTCCCGCCGCGCATGCGTCGCCGGCGCCGGTCACAGGGCCAGTCGCGCATACGTCCCCTGCCCCGGGCACAGCACCGGCCGCGCATGCGGCCCCGGCCACAGCGCCCGCCGCGCATACGCCCCCAGCACCAGCCGCCGCATCTGGCGCGCCAACGCCGGCCACGCCGGGCCCCGCGCCCGACCCGGCCGCACCGCACACCATGCCTGCGCCCACCTCCGTACCACCCTCCGACCCTTGGCAGCGTTACGACCCCTGGGCCGCCTACCCGCTCCCTGCGGGGCCCCTGCAGCAGAGCGGTGCCGGTGTGGTCAGTGAGGGGCAGCGGCGGGCGCGGGTGCGCAGGGCGGTGCTGGGGGCGGCTCTGGCGGTGGCGTTGGTGTCCGGGGGCGTGGGTGGCGCCGTAGGGGTCTATCTGGAGCGCAATGGCGGGATCGGGTCGATCGAGCTGCCGCAGGCCCCTGCCGAGCCCTCCGGGCGGCCCGCTGACAGTGTGGCCGGGATCGCCGCCCGGGCTCTGCCCAGCGTGGTGACCCTGCATGTCGGCGGCGGAGAGAAGTCCGGGACCGGCACCGGCTTCGTGCTCGACACGCGCGGGCACATCCTCACCAACAACCACGTCGTCGAGCCGGCCGGCGACAGCGGCCGGATAACCGTCGTCTTCAACGGCGGCGAGACCGCCGAGGCCGAGATCGTCGGACGGGACAGCGGGTACGACCTCGCCGTGGTCAAGGTCAGCGGGGTGACCGGGCTCAAGCCCCTGCCCCTCGGCAACTCCGACAGTGTCCAGGTCGGTGACCCGGTCGTCGCCATCGGCGCCCCCTTCGACCTCGCCGGCACGGTCACCTCCGGCATCATCAGCGCCAAGCAGCGGCCCATCACCGCCGGCGGCGAGGGCGGCGACGCCAGCGACGTGTCGTACGTGGACGCGCTGCAGACCGACGCACCGATCAACCCCGGCAACTCCGGCGGCCCGCTGCTCGACGCGCAGGGCCGGGTCATCGGCATCAACTCCGCGATCCGCTCCGCCGGGGACGGCTCCGGCATCGGCGGCGGCCAGTCCGGTTCCATCGGCCTGGGCTTCGCGATACCCGTCAACCAGGGCAAACGCGTCGCCGAAGAGCTGATCAACACCGGCCGGGCGACCCACCCGGTCATCGGCATCACCCTCGACATGGACTACGACGGCGACGGCGCCCGGGTCGGCGAGAAGGGCGGCGACGGCGGCCCTCCGGTCGTCCCGGGCGGTCCCGGCGACCTGGCCGGTATCGAGGCGGGCGACGTCATCGTGGAGGTCGACGGCCAGCGCGTCCACTCCGGTGAGGAGCTGATCATCAAGACCCGCGCCCACCGCCCCGGCGACCGGCTGGAGCTCACCGTCGAACGCGACGGCGCGCGCCGCACGCTCTCCCTGGTCCTCGGTTCCTCGTCGGACTGAGCCGGACCAGCCGGACCAGCCGGACCGATCGGGTACTGACAGGAACTTCACAGATCAGGCCCCGAAACACCGCCCCACAAGGCAAACAACGCGGAAAACCGACCGCACCGACGCACTCGGAGCGCACGGGACGGTACCGGTCGGACAGGTGCGACAGGTACCGTGGTCCCGGCCCGGACATCGCAAGGAGCTTCAGGTGTTCAATGACATAGGTGCGCTCGAGCTGGTGACGATCATCGTCCTGGCCGTGCTCGTCTTCGGTCCGGACAAGCTCCCGAAGGTCATCCAGGACGTGACACGCACGATCCGGAAGATCCGTGAGTTCTCCGAGAGCGCCAAGCAGGACATCCGCAGCGAACTGGGCCCGGAGTTCAAGGACTTCGAGTTCGAGGACCTCAACCCCAAGACGTTCATCCGCAAGCAGCTGGAGAACGAGGACCTGGGGCTGAAGGAACTCCGCAACGGCTTCGACCTGAAGAAGGAGATGGCCGAGGTCACCGACGCCGTCCACGGCCGCGAGTCCGACAGCTCCGCGTCTCCGTCTTCGTCGTCCCCGTCGGCCTCTTCGACCTCGTCGTCCCCTCGTGTCGACATGACCAAGAAGCCCGAGGACACGGGCAAGGACGACCGTCCGCCCTTCGACGCGGACGCCACCTGACGGCTCGAACACGGCGCCCGCGCGCCCCGCGCGCCGGGCGCGTTCCCGGCTGCCCGCGGCGGGGTGGATATGCTGCCGAGTTGTTGTGCGGACCGTACCTGAACGGGTAGTGCCGCCCGAAGGGGGGCGGGCCGGACCGGTCCGGCGAGAGCAAGGAGGCGTCCGGGCACATGGAGACGACGAGTCGGGCAGTCGCGCAGGCGCCGGCCGCGGAGGACGGACAGCAGGTCCCCTCCGCCCGGCGCACCCTAGACGGTTACCTGGAGGCGCCCTTCCCCTGGTACGGCCTCGACGAGGCGTTCACGGGGCCGCGCTGGCTGATGCAGGTCGGTACGGCGGCCGACGGGGCCGTCGAGCACGGGTCCATCGGGCACGGTGACGAGCCCTCCGTACGGCACGAGTCGGCGGGGGAGGATCGCGGCAGGTTCGCGGTCGTGGTGACCGTCGCCGCGAACCCGTCCCGGCGGAGCGCCGACGGTACGGGGCTGCTGGAGGCCACGTCGGTGTCGTCGGCGGCCTGGCTGGCGGGCGTGGGGCTGCTGTCCTTCACCTGGCCCGGGCAGATGGACCACAGCCTGCGGGACGACTGGCTGGACCAGCAGACGGAGACAGCGTGGGCGCTCGCCGACGACCTGGGCGGCCCTGAGTGGTCCACGCTCTCGCTGCCGGTGGACGGCGTGCCCACGCCCTTCCACTACCGGGAGTCCGAGTTCGGCTGGGTGCTCGCCGGCTCCACCCGGGAGGGCGTCCACGTGGGGGCGTACGGCCGGGGCATGAGCGCGTACGGCCTGGGCTTCGCCATGATCAAGGACATCGCGGCGTACGACGCCTAGAGGGTTCGCCCAGAGGGTTCTACAACAATGGGGGCGCCGTCCGGTGAGACGGCGCCCCCACTGTCGTAGGAAGAGTCAGAACTTGTTCTTCGGGGTGATTCCCAGAGACAGTCCCGAAAGGCCGCGCTGGCGGCCCCCGAGCTTGCCCGCGATCGCCCGCAGGGCCGCGCCCGCCGGGCTGTCCGGGTCGGTCAGGACCACCGGCTTGCCCTCGTCGCCGCCCTCACGCAGGCGGACGTCGATCGGGATGGAGCCGAGGACGGGGACGTTGGTGCCCGTCGTGCGGGTCAGGCCGTCGGCGACGACCTGGCCGCCGCCCGTGCCGAACACGTCGACCATCTCGTCGCAGTGCGGGCAGGGCAGGCCCGACATGTTCTCGACCACGCCGACGATCTTCTGGTGGGTCTGGACGGCGATGGAACCGGCCCGCTCGGCGACCTCGGCCGCCGCCTGCTGGGGCGTGGTCACGACCAGGATCTCGGCGTTCGGGACGAGCTGGGCGACGGAGATCGCGATGTCGCCCGTGCCGGGCGGCAGGTCGAGGAGGAGGACGTCCAGATCGCCCCAGTACACGTCCGCCAGGAACTGCTGGAGCGCCCGGTGCAGCATCGGGCCGCGCCAGACGACGGGCGCGTTGCCCGGGGTGAACATGCCGATGGAGATGACCTTCACGCCGTTCGCCGACGGCGGCATGATCATGTTCTCGACCTGGGTGGGGCGGCCGTCCGCGCCCAGCATGCGCGGCACGCTGTGGCCGTAGATGTCGGCGTCGACGACGCCCACCTTCAGACCGTCGGCCGCCATCGCCGCCGCCAGGTTCACCGTCACCGAGGACTTGCCGACGCCGCCCTTGCCGGAGGCCACCGCGTACACACGCGTGAGGCTGCCCGGCTTGGCGAAGGGGACCTCACGCTCGGCCTGGCCGCCGCGCAGGGCCGCCGCCAGCTCCTTGCGCTGCTCGTCGCTCATGACGTCCAACGAGACATCGACGCGGGTGACGCCCTCGACCCGGGAGACCGCCTCCGTGACGCGCTGCGTGATGGTGTCGCGCATGGGGCAGCCGGACACCGTCAGATAGACGGTGACCGCGACGGCGCCGTCCGCGCCGATCTCCACCGATTTGACCATCCCGAGTTCGGTGATGGGGCGGTTGATCTCGGGGTCGTTCACCGTCGCCAGTGCTTCGCGCACCGCGTCTTCCGTAGCCATGAGAACGATGGTACGGCGAGCCGAGGGGCTCCCGGGTAGCCCTTCACCGGTCGTCTGCGTCACGTGCTCCCGACCGATCTGCCGGGAATACGCCATGCCCGTCGTGGCGGCTCAGCTCCCGCACCAGGTCCTGCAGCTCCGAGCGCATCCAGTCCCGGGTCGCCACCTCGCCCAGGCCGACGCGCAGCGCGGCGATCTCACGGGTCAGGTACTCGGTGTCCGCGATGGACCGCTCGTTCTGCTTGCGGTCCTGCTCCAGCTCGACCCGGGAGCGGTCGTCCTGCCGGTTCTGGGCGAGCAGGATCAGCGGGGCGGCGTACGACGCCTGGAGGGACAGCGCCAGCGTCAGGAAGATGAACGGGTACTCGTCGAAGCGCAGGTCGCTGGGCACCGAGATGTTCCACAGCACCCAGACGACGATCACGACCGTCATCCAGACCAGGAACCGCCCGGTGCCGATGAAGCGGGCGATGCGCTCGGAGAGCCGTCCGAAGGCTTCCGGGTCGTACTCGGGCAGGATCCGGCGCCGGGGCGGGAGCGGCTGGTCCAGGCGGGCGCGCGGGCGGGTGGTGGCGGTGGCGCCGGAGGGGACGCGGTCGCGGACCGTGGAGCTCGCGTGCGCGCGGCCCTCCCGGCCGTCCCGCCGGTCCCGGCCGCCCTCTCGCTCAGGAGCCATGCCGGACACCATCCGTCTCGGGCCCCTCCAGGTGGAACTCCGTCTCCCGCCAGTCCTCCGGCAGCATGTGGTCCAGTACGTCGTCCACGGTGACCACGCCCAGCAGGGACCCCGCCTCGTCGACGACCGGCGCCGCGACCATGTCGTACGCCGCGAAGAACCCGGCCACGACGGGCAGCGGCGCCTCTGGGTCGAGGGGCTGCAGATCGTCGTCGATGATCGAGCCGACCAGCGTGTAGGGCGGGTCGCGCAGCAGCCGCTGGAAGTGGACCGTGCCGAGGTACTTGCCGGTGGGTGTCTCGTCGGGCGGGCGGCAGACGTAGACCTGGGCGGCGAGCGCCGGGGAGAGGTCGGGGTTGCGGACGCGGGCGAGCGCGTCGGCGACCGTAGCGTCCGGTCGTAGCACGATCGGCTCGGTGGTCATCAGGCCGCCGGCCGTGTGCTCCTCGTAGGACATCAGGCGGCGCATGTCGGCCGCGTCGCCGGGCTGCATCAGGCTCAGCAGCCGCTCCTTGTCCTCCTCCGGGAGTTCGGAGAGCAGGTCGGCGGCGTCGTCGGGGTCCATCGCCTCCAGGACGTCCGCCGCGCGCTCCTCCTTCAGCTTGCCGAGGATCTCGATCTGGTCGTCCTCCGGCAGCTCTTCGAGCACGTCGGCGAGGCGGTCGTCGTCGAGGGCGGCGGCGACCTCGGCGCGCCGCTTCGCCGACAGGTGGTGCAGGACGTTGGCGAGGTCGGCGGGGCGCAGCTGCTCGAAGGTGGCGAGCAGGCTCTCGGCACCCTGCCCCTGCTCCTCCAGGGAGAAGCCGGTGACCGCCGACCACTCGACGGTCAGCGCCTCGCCCTTGGCACGCCGGAACGCGCCGGTCTTCCTGCCCTTGCGTACGAACACCCGGTCGATCTCCCAGTCCCGGCGGGCCGGCAGCTGCTGCACCGACAGGTCGAGGACGGTGACCTCCTCGCCGGTCTCGACGAGGGTGACGCGGCGGTCCAGCAGCTCGCCGAAGACGAGCCGCTCGGTGGGGCGCTGCTCGAAGCGGCGGACGTTGAGCACGCCGGTGGTGAGCACCTGGCCGGACTGGATGCCGGTCACCCGGGTCATGGGCAGGAAGATGCGGCGGCGGGTGGCGAGTTCGACGACCAGACCGAGCAGGCGGGGCGGTTTGCGGCCGACGCGCAGCATGACGACCAGATCGCGGACGCGGCCCACCTGGTCGCCGTTCGGGTCGAAGACGGCGACGCCGGAGAGGTGCGAGACGAAGATCCGGGGGGCGCCGGCTGCCATGGCGGGGTGTCCTTCTGTCTCTCTGTTCTCTGTCTGTGTTCCGACTGTTCTCTGTCTCTGTTCCGAATTGCCCGTATCTGCGGGCTTCAGGCTAGCCCGTCCCGATCGGATACGCCCTGGTGAGCGGTCCGGACGGACTGACTCCGTTCGCGATCTCGGATCCCGGTACGCTGCCGTACGCCGTTCAGGACACCCCCGCAGAAAGGCAGCTCTCTCCGTGACTGCGATGCTCCAGGGTCGTACTCGCCGGATCGCGCTGGTGGGCGCCGTGTGCGCGCTGGTCGTGACGGGACTCGGGTTGACGGGATGCAGCGAGGACCCGGACGCGGGCACGAACGGGGTCGGCAAGCTGCCCGCCGGCCAGATCCAGGAGCGGACGAAGGCGGCCGCCGCCTCGGTGGACGCGGTGCGGCTGGCGGGGACCGTGGTCGCCAGCGGGCACGCCTACAAGCTCGACATGCGGCTGAAGGCGGACGGCGGCACCGGGTCGGTCACCTCGGAGGGGGCCACCTTCCAGCTGCTGCGGATCGGTGAGGAGCTGTATCTGAAGGCCGACGCGGACTTCTGGGGGCAGGTCGACGGCAAGAGCGGCGACGGCGGTTCGGACGCGGCCGACAAGCTCGACGGCAAGTATGTGAAGGTGCCGACGGGCGACCCCTCGTACAAGGAGTTCAGCGGCTTCACGGACAAGGACGTCCTCCTCGACGGCCTGCTCACACTGCACGGCACCCTGAAGACGGACGGCCACCACAAGCAGGCGGGCGTACGCACCATCCGCATCACCGGCGACGACGGCTCCGGCGGCACCCTCGACGTGTCCCTGGAGGGCCGGCCCTACCCCCTCCGCCTCGCCCGCGCCGGCGACGCGGGCACCCTCACCTTCTCGGCGTGGGGCCAGAACTTCGACCTGGAGCCCCCGCCGAAGGAGGAAACGGTCGACTACGGCAAGCAGCTGCCGACGTCGTAGCGCGGTGTCGGACCGGCCGTCGGCGTCCACGTCCCCACATGCGCTGCATCCGCCCTGCATGCGCTGCGTCCGCTACTTGCCCTGCCTGCGTCGGCGGCCCTTCAGGAGCAAGCGGGGCAGGCCCGCGGGGATCGGGCGGCGTGTGGTGGCGGGGGAGGGGACCGGGCGGGTGGCCAGGGCGCTGTCCGGGAGGGGCAGGGGTGTGCCGGTCGGTTCCAGGCGCAGTACCCGGCACTCCCGCCGCCAGCGGTCGACCATCGCCTCGCCGTCGGGCGCGTTGAGGCGCTTGCCCTTGAGTTCGGCGACGGTCGCGTCCCATGCCTCGGTGCCGGGATCCAGCTTGACGGCCCGCGCGGGCCAGGAGACCAGTCGGCCGCCCTTGTCCTTGCTGCGGACGGTGACCTCCACGGCCGCCCCGTCCACCAGCCCCGGCAGCGGCTGCTCGCCGGGCCCGTCGCCGACCAGGCACGCCGCGCCCTCGTGCCAGACATGCCACAGCGCACGCGCGGCCGGGACCCCGTCCGCCGTGACCCAGATGAGGCCGGACTTCTTGGTGGCCTCCTCGACGAGGGCCTGGTCGAGCAGCTCGCTAGTCATGGCATCACCCTAGCGGCGGCGCTCAGAGCCAGCCGTTGCGCTTCAACGTGCGGTGGATGCCCACACAGAGGGCCACCGTGACGCCGAGGACCAGCGGGTAGCCGTACTTCCACTCCAGCTCGGGCATGTACTTGAAGTTCATGCCGTACACACCACACACCATCGTCGGTACGGCGATGATGGCCGCCCAGGACGTGATCTTGCGCATGTCCTCGTTCTGCGCGACGGACGCCTGCGCGAGGTTGGCCTGGAGGATGGAGTTGAGCAGCTCGTCGAAGCCGATGACCTGCTCGTGCACGCGCGCGACATGGTCGGCGACGTCCCGGAAGTACTTCTGGATGTCGGGGTCGATCAGCCGCATCGGCCGCTCGCTCAGCAGCTGCATGGGCCGCAGCAGCGGCGACACCGCCCGCTTGAACTCCAGGATCTCCCGCTTGAGCTGGTAGATCCGGCCCGCGTCGGTGCCGCGCGGAGTGCCCTTGCGGCCCGGCGAGAAGACCTCGGTCTCCACGTCGTCGATGTCGTCCTGCAGCGCGTCGGCGACCGCGATGTAGCCGTCGACGACATGGTCGGCGATGGCGTGCAGCACGGCGGACGGGCCCTTGGCGAGCAGTTCGGGGTCGTCCTGGAGACGGTGGCGCAGGGCGCGCAGGGAGCCCTGGCCGCCGTGCCGGACGGTGATGAAGAAGTCCCGCCCGGTGAAGCACATCACCTCGCCGGTCTCGACGACCTCGCTGGTCGCGGTGAGCTCGTCGTGCTCGACGTAGTGGACGGTCTTGAAGACGGTGAACAGCGAGTCGTCGTAGCGCTCCAGCTTGGGCCGCTGGTGGGCCTGGACCGCGTCCTCGACGGCGAGCGGGTGCAGCCCGAACTCCCCGGCGATACCGGCGAATTCGGCCTCGGTCGGCTCGTGCAGACCGATCCAGACGAAGCCGCCGTCCCGCCGCACCCGGCGCATCGCCTCGTGCGGGCTGAGCGGCTTGTCGGTCACGACGCGGGCGCCGTCCCGGTAGACCGCGCAGTCGACGACGGCCGACGACGCCGCCGGGTCGCAGACGGGCTCGTAGGCGCCGTCGTAGCCGCCGCTCTGGTGCCTGCGCATCAGCACGGGGCGGTTCGGGCGGACCACGGCGGCACGCAGGTCGCGGATCATCGACATGGCAGGGCTCCTTCGCGACGAGCAAAGAAAGTCCGCCACGACGGCTGGAACTGCCCGGAATGGGGACGTCCTGACGTCGGATGTTTGGCACGTCCACAAAGCGGGGAGCACCGCACCGTCGCGGTGGCGAGCTTCGCTACTGATTCAGATCAGGCAAGACGAAACGAAGTGCTCTTCCGGAAGAAGGGGAGCGCGAAAGGCGGGAAGCCAGAGCCAGAGCAGCTGGACAGCTGATTCAGCAGCCGGAAGAGCGAGTGGTACTGCACGGTCGACTTCGATCCATGACAGCCCCACCTCCTCCGGCCGGTCCCTCGTAAGGGAGTTCCTTCGGGCGTCGGGGGCTAGATCGCGACGCCGATGCGTGCTGCCCCGAACCACCGGGCAAGAGTATCAGCCGACTGAAGTGTCAAGGCGCTCCTTTGCCCGGTACTGACGAGTTCTATGCTCGCGGCATGGCTGATGTTCTTCCTCTGGTCGAGGCCCGGTTGCGTTCCGCGCTCGGCGAGCCGGACGCGCGCGCCGCCGTCACCTTCCTCGGCACGGACCGCATCGAGGTCCTCCGTTTCCATGAGGGCGACATCGTCCGCTACGCCACCCTCGGCATGTCCGCCCACCCGATGACCGACCCCACGGCGCTGCTCGCCGACCCCGTCAAGGGGCCGCGCGCCGAACTGTTCCTCTCCGTGCGAGCCGGCCTCGCCGACACCGACAAGGTGCTTCGCCCGCTCGCCGTGCTCGCCGCGTCCCCGCAGGTCGAGGGCGTGGTCGTGGCCCCGGGCGCCTCGCTCGACGTGGGCGAACCGCTGTGGCCCGGCGCCGCGTTCAGCTCCGTACTGGTCGCCGAGCCGGGCGGGCTGGTGGAGGACCTGGACCTGGACGCGCCGATGGACCCGGTGCGCTTCCTGCCGCTGCTGCCGATGACGCCGAACGAGGCCGCCTGGAAGCGGGTGCACGGCGCCCAGGCGCTCCAGGAGCGGTGGCTGACGCAGGGTACGGACCTGCGCGACCCCGCCCGCGGATCCGTCCCGCTGGAGTGAGCAACCTCACGGGATCCGGTCAACCGGCGCCCGGAAGCGGGAAGTTGGCGAGTGCGCCGTCCCGGGGTGCCGTCGTTGGCCGGGTTGATGGATGCACGGTTCATTCAGTCGCGTCTCCGTCCGGACGGGTGATCGTCCTTGACGTGACGGGGCAGGGGTAGGACCGTGGGGCTCTATGAGGGGCGAACCCAGTTGCCCGAAGTGCGGTGGCCGGGTCAGGGCTCCCGGTCTCTTCGCCGATTCCTGGCAGTGCGCTGTGCACGGGACGGTGCATCCGCTGCAGCCCGTGGTCCCGCCCAGCGTCGAGGCGCTCAGCGTCGTCGTCGCCCGCACCCAGGTGCCGGTGTGGATGCCGTGGCCGCTGCCGGTCGGCTGGCTCTTCACGGGCGTGGCCTGTGCCGGTGACGACCGCAGCGGCGGCCGTGCGACCGCGGTGGCGTGCACGGGTCCCGGGCCGCTCGGCGGGATGGGCGAGCTGATCCTGGTCGCGGAGGAACTCGGCGTCGGTCTCGGCGCGCGGTACGCCGGCATCGACGGGCCGGATCCGGGGCCGTACATGAGCGTCGAGAAGCCGCCGCAGGTCAAGGTGCTGGCCGCAGGCCGGCCCACGCCGCTGTGGCATGTCACGGGCAGCCCGGACGACCGTGCGGTGTTCGCGGGGGAGGCGCTGGGGATGTGGCTGTGGGCGGTGGTGTGGCCCGAGCAGTCGGGGCTGCTGATGTACGACGAGCTGGTGCTCACGGATGTGCGGGAAGCGGGGGCCGAGTTGGAACTGGTGCCCTGCGGGGCGCTTTCGCCGCGCTTGCTCGAGCCGTGACGCTCCGCTGTGCAGGGGGCGCTTCCATGTAGGGGGCGCTCTGCGGGCGCGGGTGTGACATCGGGCGTTCGAATTGCCGTTATGCTGAAGCGTCCCCTTCCGTCTGGCATCGTCTGGAGTCGCGTCGTGCGCATTGACCTGCACACCCACTCCACGGCGTCCGACGGTACGGACACCCCCGCCGAGCTGGTGCGCAAGGCCGCCGCGGCAGGGCTGGACGTCGTCGCGCTGACTGATCACGACACCACCCGTGGGCACGCCGAGGCCGCCGCCGCGCTGCCCGCCGGGCTCACGTTGGTGACCGGAGCCGAGCTGTCCTGTCGTGTCGACGGGATCAGCATGCACATGCTGGCGTATCTGTTCGACCCCGAGGAACCGGCCCTGCTCGCCGAGCGTGAGCTGGTGCGGGACGACCGGGTGCCGCGGGCCAAGGGCATGATCGCGAAGCTGCGGGCGCTGGGCGTGCCCGTGACCTGGGAGCAGGTCGCGCGGATCGCCGGCGCCGGGTCGGTCGGGCGGCCGCATGTCGCGACCGCGCTGGTGGAGCTGGGCGTCGTGCCGAGCGTGAGTGACGCGTTCACCCAGGACTGGCTGGCCGACGGCGGACGGGCCTACGTCGAGAAGCACGAGACCGATCCGTTCGAGGCGATCCGGCTGGTCAAGGCCGCGGGCGGGGTGACCGTCTTCGCGCACCCGGGCGCCAGCAAGAGGGGCCGTACGGTGCCGGAGTCCGCGATCGCCGAGATGGCCGCCGCCGGACTGGACGGCATCGAGGTCGACCACATGGACCACGACCCCGACACCCGGGCGCGGCTGCGCGGCCTCGCGAAGGAACTCGGGCTGCTGACCACCGGGTCCAGCGACTACCACGGCAGCCGCAAGACGTGTGTGCTCGGCGAGTACACGACCGACCCCGAGGTGTACGGCGAGATCACGCGGCGGGCGACCGGGGCGTTCCCCGTGCCGGGGACCGGCGGGGGCGCGTGAGGCGCCTGAGGGCCTGAGGGCCCTCAGGCCCTGAGGGCAGAGCCCCCGGGCTCACGTCCGTCCGTTTCGCTCCGTATCTGCGCCGCGTCACCCGCTGCGCCATCTGCGCTGCGTCATCTGCGCTGTGTCATCCGCGCTGTGTCATCTCCGTTTCGTCCCTCTGCAAGGCACTCATGTTCGACGTCGCCGTCTTCGGCTCACTGTTTCTGACCCTCTTTGTCATCATGGATCCCCCTGGGATCACCCCGATCTTCCTCGCACTCACCGCAGGGCGTCCCGGCAAGACGCAGAAGCGGATGGCCTTCCAGGCCGTGTGCGTGGCGGGCGGGGTGATCACCGTGTTCGGGCTCCTCGGCCACCAGATCCTCAACTACCTGCACGTCTCCGTGCCCGCGCTGATGATCGCGGGCGGGCTGCTGCTCCTGCTGATCGCCCTGGACCTGCTCACCGGCAAGACCGACGAGCCGAAGCAGACGAAGGACGTCAACGTCGCCCTCGTACCGCTGGGCATGCCGCTGCTGGCGGGGCCGGGCGCGATCGTGTCGGTCATCCTGGCCGTCCAGAAGGCCGACTCGGCCGCCATGCAGGTGGCGGTCTGGTCGGCGATCCTCGCCATCCACATCGTGCTGTGGCTGGTCATGCGCTACTCGCTGCTGATCATCCGGGTCATCAAGGACGGCGGTGTGGTCCTGGTGACACGGCTCGCGGGCATGATGCTCTCCGCGATCGCCGTGCAGCAGATCATCAACGGTGTCACCCAGGTGATCCAGGGCGCCTGAGCGCGGCTGCTACGAGGCCGAATTGTCGGCGGGGCGGATCCACAGGCGCTGTCCGATGGCGGCGGCCTGCTGCACGATCCGGTTGACGGAGGCGGCGTCCACGACGGTGCTGTCCACGGGCGTGCCGTCGACGTCGTCGAGTCGCATGATCTCGAAGCGCATGGCTTCTCCCTTCGTCCGTTCCTTGTTGCGTGTCCAAGTCAACAAGCCCTCTGTTACAAACATTCCCTACGCTAAAGAAATTTTTCGAACAGCTAATTACTGACCGGTAAGCGGTCGGGCGTGTGCCCTCACCGGGACCGATCGGGACCAGTTGTGTTCGCAGCGTGACCGCCGGGACAATGGACGTGATGAACGACGACCTCGCGGCCCTCGCCGCCCGCATCGACCGCACCAACGAACTGCTGACCCGCATGCTCGCCGAGGTGGCCAAAACCCCCTCGACCCATGCGATCTTCGTCGACGCGGGCTACCTCTACGCGGCCGCCGGGCGGCTGGTCGCCGGCACCGAGGACCGGCGCGCCTTCGACCTCGACGCCGAGGGCCTGATCGAGGCGCTCATCGACCGGGCCCGCACGATCTTCGCGGACAGCAGGCTGCTGCGGGTCTACTGGTACGACGGCGCCCGCCGACGTATCCACACCGCCGAGCAGCAGTCCATCGCCGAGCTGCCCGACGTCAAGGTCCGCCTGGGCAACCTCAACGCCAACAACCAGCAGAAGGGCGTCGACTCACTGATCCGCACCGATCTGGAGTCCCTCGCCCGTCACCGCGCCATCAGCGACGCGGCACTGCTGGGCGGCGACGAGGACCTGGTCTCGGCGGTCGAGGCGGCGCAGGGCTACGGAGCGCGGGTCCATCTCTGGGGCATCGAGGCGCCCGAGGGCCGCAACCAGGCCGAGCCCCTGCTCTGGGAGGTCGACAGCCAGCGCACGCTCGACCTCGACTTCTTCAAGCCGTACGTCTCCCGGCGCACCCCCGCCGCCTACGAGACGTCGACGCCCCGGCCGACCCGTGAGGACGTGCGCTTCGCGGGCGCGCAGATCGCCGCGAAGTGGCTGGCGGCGCGGGGCAGGGAGTCCCTCGGGGAACTGCTGCCCGGGCATCCCTATCTGCCGGGGTCCGTGGACCAGGACCTGCTGGTGGAGGCCGAGGGCATCCTGCAGTACTCGCTGCGCGGCCAGGCGGATCTGCGGCGGTCGCTGAGGGACGGGTTCTGGGAGCACCTGCAGGGGCAGTACTAGGCGCACTGGGTGTACTGGTCGCTAGTGGGGCTCCGGGTGTTCGTCCCAGAAGTCGGCGAGGGCGTGGGCCGTCGGCAGGGGCTGGTCCAGGTTGGGGGAGTGCTCGGCGCCCGGTACGACGGTCCGGTGTGCGCGCAGCCGTGCCGCCATCTCGTCGAGGACGGGCACCGGCCAGGTGTCGTCCCGGGCGCCTGACAGGACGTGGAACGGCAGCGGTACGGCGGCGAGTTCGGCGACCCGGTCCGGCTCCGCGCACAACTGGCGGCCGGTGGCCAGCAGTTGGGCGGGCTTGTGATTGGTCCAGCGCATCCGCAGCTGCTCCGGCCCACCGAAACCCCGGGCGGGGCCGCCGACTTCCTCCGGCGGGCCCATCGCCACGATCGCCTCCCACACCTCGGCCATCGTCATCACGGCGAGCGCGTCGTGCAGCAGCTTCACGCGCTGCTGCTGTGCGTCGGAGATCAGGGCGGGGCCGGAGGCCATGAGGGTGAGCGAGTGGAAGGGGGAGTGGTCGAGCAGGACCGCGGCGCGGGCGATCTGCCCGCCGAGGGAGTGCCCCAGCAGATGCACCGGGCCGCCCACGGCGACGGCCTGCGCGAGCACGTCCCGCGCCAACTCGCCCTGCGCGTACGGCGACTCGTCGTCCGCCGGCCCGTCCGACTCGTTCTGCCCGCGCCCGTCCACGGCGATCGTCCGGTAGCCGCGCGCCGCGAGGGGCTCGTGCAGCAGATGAAAGTCCTCCTTGCTGCCGGTGAACCCGGGCAGCAGCATCACCACACCCCTCGCGTCCACGCCGTCGGCGACGGGCGCATCGACGACGACGAACTCTCCGCGCGCGGTGTACAGGGGGTATGTGCGGGCGTTGGGGGGTGGAGGGAAGGGGGTGGTGGGCTCGGTCACGGGGGGAGGTTATCGGGTCGGGCGATGGGCATCAGTGGGTCGGTGGTGGGTGGTGGGTGGTGGGTGGTGGGTGGTGGGTGGTGGGTGGTCGGTGGCTGGGGCTGATGCTGGGGCTGGGTCCGTCCGGGAGACGGCCGACGGCCCGGTCCCGTGGTGTACGGGGCCGGGCCGTCGGGTTCGTCCGTGCGACGGTGCGGTGGGCTGTCAGCCCTCGGCGGGCGCCTCGGCGGCAGCCGCCGCCTTCCGCGTACGCCGAGCCTTCGGCTTCGCCTCGACCGCGTCGGCGGGGACCTCCGCGGCTGCGGCGGTCTTCCGGGTGCGGCGGGGCTTGGCCTCCGTGGCCTCCGCGGTGTCGACGGCCGCTTCGGCAGCCTTGGCTGCGGCTGTCTTGCGCGTGCGACGCGGCTTGACCTCCGTGGCCTCTGCCGTCTCTACGGCGGCTTCGGCAGCCTTGGTGGCGGCGGTCTTGCGCGTCCGGCGCGGCTTGGCTTCCGTCGCCTCCGCGGTGTCGACGGCCGCTTCGGCAGCCTTGGCGGCCGCGGTCTTGCGGGTGCGGCGGGGCTTGGCCTCCGTGGCCTCTGCCGTCTCTATGGCGGCTTCGGCGGCCTTGGTGGCGGCGGTCTTGCGCGGCGTCCGGCGAGGCTTGGCCTCCGTCGGCTCTGCGGTAGCCGCAGCGGCCTCGGCGGACTCGGCCGTCTTGCGCGTCCGGCGCGGCTTGGCTTCCGTCGCCTCCGCGGTGTCGACGGCCGCTTCGGCAGCCTTGGTGGCCGCGGTCTTCCGGGTGCGGCGGGGCTTGACCTCGGCCGTGGCCTCCTCCGCAGCCTCGGCCGGAGTTTCCACGGCGGCTGCCGCCTTGCGTGTCCGGCGAGGCTTGGCCTCGGTGGCCTCCGCCGTCTCTACGGCGGCCTCGGCAGACTTGCGGGTGCGGCGCGGCTTGGTCTCCGTACCCTCGGCGGTGTCCACGGCGGCCTCGGCCTTGGCGGCCGCGGTCTTGCGTGTCCGGCGGGGCTTGGTCTCCGTGGCCTCGGCGGTGTCGACGGCGGCCTCGGCCGGGGTCTCCACGGCCGCCGCTGCCTTGCGGGTGCGGCGCGGCTTGGGGTCCGTGGCGGGGAGTTCCGGCTCGGGGGCCGAGATGGTCTCCGCCTCGGTCACCGTCGGGTCCGCCGTCGCTTCCGCGTTCCGGCGGGTACGGCGGCGGCGCGGCTTCTCCGGGGTCTCCGGGGTCTCCGAGGTCTCGCCCGTCGTCTCGGGCTGCGGCGCGGTGTTCAGCGCCGGGCCCTCAGCCGTCGTCAGCACGGACTCCGGGGTTTCCGGGGACTCCGCGGCCTGGGGGGCCGCAGCCGTCGTAGCGGCGGACGCGCCGTTGCGGGTGCGTCGGCGGCGGCGCGGGGTGCGGGTGCCGCCGGCTTCCTCGGTCACCGGGGTCTGCTCGGGCGCGGGACTCGTGAGCGTCGACTCGGCCGAGCCCGGCGTCCCGTCGAGGGCGGTTCCGCCGCGCGTACGGCGACGGCGGCGCGGCGTACGGCTCGGGCGCTCACGCTCGGCGGAACGGGACTCGTCCGGGCCGCCTCGGCCACGCCGGTCACCGCGACCGCCTCGGCCACCACGGCCGCCCGGCTCGCCCAGGTCCTCGAGCTCCTCCGCTTCGAGCCCGGCGCGGGTGCGCTCCGAGCGCGGCAGGACACCCTTGGTGCCGGCCGGGATGCCGAGGTCCTCGAAGAGGTGCGGGGACGTGGAGTACGTCTCCGGCGGGTCGTTGAAGTCCAGCTCCAGCGCCTTGTTGATCAGCTGCCAGCGCGGGATGTCGTCCCAGTCGACGAGCGTGATCGCCGTACCCTTCGCGCCCGCGCGGCCCGTACGGCCGACGCGGTGCAGGTACGTCTTCTCGTCCTCGGGGGACTGGTAGTTGACGACGTGGGTGACGCCCTCGACGTCGATACCACGGGCGGCGACGTCGGTGCAGACGAGGACGTCCACCTTGCCGTTGCGGAAGGCGCGCAGCGCCTGCTCGCGGGCGCCCTGGCCGAGGTCGCCGTGGACCGCGCCGGAGGCGAACCCGCGGCGCTGCAGCTGCTCGGCGATGTCGGCGGCCGTGCGCTTGGTGCGGCAGAAGATCATCGCCAGTCCGCGGCCCTCGGCCTGCAGGATGCGGGCGACCATCTCCGGCTTGTCCATGGAGTGCGCGCGGTAGACGAACTGCTTGATGTTCGCGACCGTCGCGCCCTCGTCGTCCGGCGCGGTGGCGCGGATGTGGGTGGGCTGGGACATGTAGCGGCGCGCGAGACCGATGACCGCGCCCGGCATGGTCGCCGAGAACAGCATGGTCTGCCGCTTGGCCGGCAGCATGTCGATGATCTTCTCGACGTCGGGCAGGAAGCCCAGGTCGAGCATCTCGTCGGCCTCGTCGAGGACGAGCGCCTTGACGTGCTTGAGGTCGAGCTTCTTCTGGCCCGCGAGGTCGAGGAGTCGGCCCGGGGTGCCGACGACCACGTCGACGCCCTTCTTCAGGGCCTCGACCTGGGGCTCGTAGGCGCGGCCGCCGTAGATCGCGGTCACGCGCACGTTGCGCACCTTGCCCGCGGTCAGCAGGTCGTTGGTGACCTGCGTGCACAGCTCGCGCGTGGGGACGACGACGAGCGCCTGCGGGGCGTCGGTGAGGGACTCGGGGGCGGCGCGGCCGGCCTCCACGTCGGCGGGGACGGTCACGCGCTCCAGGAGCGGCAGTCCGAAGCCGAGGGTCTTGCCGGTGCCGGTCTTGGCCTGGCCGATGACGTCCGTGCCCGAGAGGGCCACGGGGAGCGTCATCTCCTGGATGGGGAAGGGGGTGGTGATGCCGACGGCCTCAAGGGCCTCGGCGGTCTCGGGGAGGATTCCGAGATCTCTGAACGTCGTAGTCAGGGTGCTGCCTCTTCTGTGTGGGCGCGGTGCGAGGCGAGCGCGGGGGTCGTTGACGGACCGTGCCGGGGACGTCGGCTGCCTTACGGACGACCCACTGGGGCAAGCCGTATGACACGGGACCTCTGCCGACGCTCTCGAGCCTGCCCGGCGGATCATGCCGGAGGCGCGGGGTCCGGCACGCACATCTGCGGCGTTGTCGTCGGATGCCGACGCTCCGCGTCGACGCCCTCCTCCGCCTTGCAGCTGCACGCGTCGGACCCCGCTCACCTGCGCTGATCAGCACCGTGAGTTTCCTCCGGCCTGATCCGCCGGGCAGGCTCAGCGCTCGTACCGCTGAGGGTGTCCCTCCGGTTGTCGTACGCACAGTGCCGTACGGCCAAGAGGGCTGTCGGGTCGGAGCCGATCGGGCCACCGACCGGGCATCCTCATACGTGCGGCCCGTCGAATACTCGGCAGGCGCATTACCACCATACCCCGGAATCGCGCACTCGCGATGACCGATTCGGTCACGTAGTGGTTGTCACATCACCGGACCCGGTGCCGGACCCGGTCGTGCGCGTCGTCGGGGTCACACTGATTGACCAGGGACTTCCGCGGGGCGGCGAGCGGGCTATTGTGCGCTTCATGACGACCTCTGACAAGCCCGAGAACGCTGAGACTCCCGAGAATTCCGCCACCGGTATCGCGGCCCAGGACTGGGCCACGGCCTGTGCCGACCCGCAGTACCGCGCCGCTGTCGTGGACCTGCTGGGCGCCCTCGCGTACGGCGAGCTCGCCGCGTTCGAGCGGCTCGCGGAGGACGCCAAGCTGGCGCCCACCCTGGAGGACAAGGCGGAGCTGGCCAAAATGGCGTCCGCCGAGTTCCACCACTTCGAGCGGCTGCGGGACCGGCTCACGGAGATCGGGGCCGAGCCGACGGCCGCCATGGAGCCGTTCGTCGCGGCGCTGGACGGGTTCCACAAGCAGACGGCGCCCTCGGACTGGCTGGAGGGCCTGGTCAAGGCGTACGTCGGAGACTCGATCGCCAGCGACTTCTACCGCGAGGTCGCCGTACGGCTGGACTCCGACACCCGCGCGCTGGTGCTGGCGGTGCTCGACGACACCGGGCACGCCGGTTTCGCGGTGGAGCGGGTGCGGGCGGCGATCGACGCGGATCCGCGGGTGGGCGGTCGACTGGCGCTGTGGGCACGGCGGTTGATGGGGGAGGCGCTGTCGCAGTCGCAGCGGGTCGTCGCGGAGCGGGATGCGCTGTCGACGATGCTGGTGGGTGGCGTCGCCGACGGGTTCGATCTCGCGGAGGTCGGGAAGATGTTCTCGCGGATCACTGAGGCGCACACGAAGCGGATGGCTGCGCTGGGCCTGGCGGCGTAGCGCTTCGTGGGGGGTGGTTTCCGTCGTCGCGCGGCTGCGGGGCCGTTGTGGCTCGTCGCGCCCGCGCGGCGGAGCCGCATATCGATACAGCCCCGCGCCCCTGGGCAGCTCCGGCTTACGCCGTCGCTGATCGTCGGCGGAGGCGGGGTGAGGGGCGCAGGAGGAGGGACAGGGAAGCCGCTGAGACCACTGCCGCTCCCACCAGGGTGAGGACGACGCTGCTCGACTCCAGGGCGCCGGCCGTGAGGAAGGCGCCGAGCAGGGCGCCGGCCGCTCCGGTCGCCAGGACCAGGGTGGGGGCGGGCAGACGGTGGGAGAGGCGGTGGATCGCCGCCCAGGCGAGCGCGATGCCGAGCACAGCCGAGCCGAGCGCTTCCAAGATCATGCGGATCCCTCCCAGACGGCCGGGCTGTGCATCAGGGTCGTAGCCCGTCATACCCGTGACCTGCGGAATCCAATCCTCACCCGTGAGTGAGATGTGCTCCGTCCGTGGCGGAGAACGATCAGAGGGGCCCGGCGGCTTTTCCGTCGCCGGGCCCCTCTGACGTGCTGTCGACTACAGTGCGCCGAAGCCCACCTTGCGCGGTGCCGGCTCGCCCAGCTCGACATACGCGAGGCGGTCCGCCGGGACCAGGACCTTGCGGCCGTGCTCGTCCACGAGGCTGAGCAGCTGCGACTTCCCGGCCAGTGCCTCGGCCACCACGCGCTCGACCTCCTCGGCAGTCTGACCGCTCTCCAGAACGATCTCGCGGGGCGCGTGCTGCACGCCGATCTTGACCTCCACGGCTATGTCCCTCCGACGGTCACTGCGGTGCGCGGGCGTCCGCGCCGTACGCTGCACACATTAGCCCGGTGAGGGGACGGACACGGCGTGGCCGTCCACGCCAGGAGCGAACAGCGGCCGGGAACAATCCCCGGGGCGACGGACTCGGCGCCACTCGATGCCGCTCAGTGCTGCTCGGTGCCGTGCAGCGGGAAGCCGGCGATGCCGCGCCAGGCCAGCGAGGCCAGCAACTGGACCGCCTCGTCGCGCGGGACACTGCGGTCGCTGTTCAGCCAGGAACGGGCCACCACCTGGGCCAGCCCGCCGAGGCCGGAGGCGAGCAGCATGGCCTCCGCGGGCGAGAGGCCGGTGTCCTCGGCGATGACGTCGCGGATCGCCTCGGCACAGTCGTTCGTCACCTTGTCGACGCGCTCACGCACGGCGGGCTCGTTCGTCAGGTCGGACTCGAAGACCAGGCGGAAGGCGCCGCCGTCGTCCTCGACGTACGCGAAATAGGCGTCCATGGTCGCCCGGACACGCTGCTTGTTGTCGGTCGTCGACGCGAGCGCGTTCCGTACGGCCTGGATCAGGGACTCGCAGTGCTGGTCCAGCAGTGCGAGATAGAGGTCGAGTTTGCCCGGGAAGTGCTGGTAGAGCACCGGCTTGCTGACCCCGGCGCGCTCGGCGATGTCGTCCATCGCGGCGGAGTGGTAGCCCTGCGCCACGAAGACCTCCTGGGCGGCGCCCAGCAGCTGGTTCCGTCGGGCACGGCGCGGCAGGCGCGTGCCCCTCGGGCGTGCCGCCTCTGTCTGCTCGATGGCTGTCACGCCGCCTCCCAAAGTCGTCCACAGTCGTCCACATGCGGTGTGCCGCTGCGCCCGCCATCGTACTTTTCGGTAACCGCGGTGTGCGCAGTGCGAGCGCAGAATTTCACGGACCGGACAGCGGGAACAGTCACGCAAAACGTTTCAAACCGGAGTAGCCCGGGCAGAATGGCCCGGTTTCTCCGCCTCCGTGAGGTGCCGTCGTGAGTGGGGGGCGTCAGCGGTAGTCGTCCTCGTCCAGGGAGACGACCCGGGCCTGTTCGACGAGATCGGCCTCGTTCGCGCGGGCCGGGTCGACGTCCTCCATGGGGTCGTCCCGTTCGGGCTTGACGTCGGCGTGCTGTTCGGCGGCGTCGGTCTGCGGGGCTTCCACGTCGTACTCCGCGGGCACCTCCGTGTCGAGCTGCTCGAAGGTCTCGGGGTCGGTGGGGTCGACGGCCATGGTGGGCTCCCTTCCAACGGACATCCCTGAGAGAAGCAGGGGCCACACGCGGGTGCCCTGTGCTACGAGCCTAGGAGAACCGCGTTCCGGATGCCATGTCGGGTGCGCACTATCTGTGACGCCGAACACGTGAACCACGACGTGATCGTCTCGTAACATTGCGGCATGTCTTCGACCGAGCTGCCGTCAGTGCCGCCCACCAGTGTGCTGCCGAAGGCGGTGCCCGTCCGGGTCGCGGACGGTGAGCGGCTGAGGTCCGTCGGACTGCCCGGCGTCAGCCTGACGATCCGGTCGCGTCCCCCCGCGCGCGAGGGGCTCCAGCCCGCTCTCTACGTACACGGCCTCGGCGGTTCCTCGCAGAACTGGTCCGCCCTGATGGCGCTGCTCGACGGGGCCGTCGAGAGCGAGGCGGTCGACCTGCCCGGCTTCGGTGACTCCCCGCCGCCCGACGACGGCGACTACTCCGTCACCGCGCACGCGCGCGCGGTGATCCGTTATCTCGACGCGGTCGGCCGCGGGCCCGTCCATCTCTTCGGCAACTCGCTCGGCGGAGCCGTGTCGACGCGCGTCGCCGCCGTACGGCCCGACCTCGTGCGCACCCTGACCCTCGTCTCGCCCGCCCTGCCGGAGCTGCGCGTCCAGCGGACCGCCGTGCCGACGGGACTGCTCGGCGTACCCGGCGCGGCCGCGCTGTTCAGCCGGCTCACCCGAGAGTGGACGGCCGAGCAGCGGGTCCGGGGCGTCATGGCGTTGTGCTACGGCGACCCGGGGCGGGTGACGCCGGAGGCGTTCGAGCACGCCGTGGAGGAACTGGAGCGGCGGTTGCGACTGCCGTACTTCTGGGACGCGATGACCCGCTCCGCGCGCGGGCTCGTCAACGCGTACACCCTGGGCGGCCAACAGGGGCTCTGGCGCCAGGCCGAGCGCGTCCTCGCACCGACCCTGCTGGTCTACGGCGGGCGTGACCAACTGGTCGGCTTCCGCATGGCCCAGCGGGCCGCCCGCGCCTTCCGTGACTCCCGCCTGCTCACGCTGCCGGCCGCCGGACACGTGGCGATGATGGAGTACCCGGACACGGTCGCGACCGCGTTCCGCGAACTCCTCGCGACGACGTCCTCCGTGGGGAGCTGAGACGAGCGGTGGGACGCCACAGCCGACGGGGGCCTGCGCCCAAGAGTGCGCCGAAGGGTGCGCCCAGGAGCCAGCCGAGGAGTGAGCCCCGAAGCGAGTCCCAGGGGGATTCAGGGGGCGATAGGGGGAGCGCGGCGCCGCGGGGGCCCCAGCTGCCTCATCAGCAGGGGCGTCAGCAGCCTCAGGGGTCTCAGGGGTTTCAGGAGCCGAGGGGCTCCCGGGGTGACGGGGAGGGGTGGCACGGTGCGCCTCCGTACGGGGGTGGCACTCCCTTGTACGGCACGCCGGCGCGTGGGGTGCCGCGGTTTCCGGAGGGGGGTCCTGCGCGTGGGGTGCCGCGCTTTCCGGACGGGACCCCCGCCCATGGCATGCCGCGGCTGCCCGACGGTACCCCGGCGCACGGTACTCCCCGGCTGCCCGACGGCACGCCCGCGCATGGCTTTCCCCAGGTCCGTGGTGGTCACCCCGAGCAGCGGGAGTTCGGGGGCGGCTGGGGTGAGCTGGGGGGCGCTGGTGTGGCGACCGGGCCACAGCCCGTCGTACCCCGGCAGCGGCCGATGCACGGCTCCGGGCCGCGGCCGGAGTACCTGGACGCCTTCGACGAGGACGGCGACGTCTTCGGCCGGCGGCGTCAGGTGCCGACCGCCGGTGCGGGGATCCCGCACCCCTCCGTCGCCGACTGGGACGGGATCCCCGGTGATCCCGACGACGCGCCTCCGACCGGCGAGCCCGCTCCCTCCAGGGGCGGCAAGGGGCGTGCCTTCACCGGCATCGCAGCCGCCGCCGTCACCACCGTGCTCGCCGTGGTCGTGGCCGGGCAGGTCACCGACCGCCCGGACCGGGACGCGCGGTCGCAGGCGGCGGCCGACCAGGCGGCCAGGGACGCCCGCGATCCCGCCTCACGCGGCGACGACCGGCCGAGCCCGTCGGTGTCGCCCTCCGCGTCAGCCGAGGCGAAGCCACTGACGTACGAGCAGAAGATGGACGCCAAGTACGCGCTCAGCGCCACGCTCGACGGCTCGGGGAAGTTCGACGCCGTACCGGGGATCGCCAAGGCGCCGGGCAAGGGGCGGAAGTACACCTACCGCGTGGACGTCGAGCAGGGACTCGGCCTCGACGGGGAACTCTTCGCGCAGGCCGTGCAGAAGACGCTCAACGACGACCGCAGCTGGGCGCACAGCGGTGCCCGTACCTTCGAGCGGATCCACAGCGGCCGGCCGGACTTCGTCATCACCCTCGCCAGCCCCGGCACCACCGCCGACTGGTGTGCGAAGTCCGGGCTGGACACCACGGAGGACAATGTCTCCTGCGACTCGGCCGCCACCGACCGTGTGATGATCAACGCCTATCGATGGGCACAGGGCGCGGAGACGTACGGCGACGACATTCACGGCTACCGGCAGATGCTCATCAACCACGAGATCGGCCACCGGCTCGGCTACAACCATGTGACCTGCGACAAGAACGGCGAGCTGGCCCCGGTCATGCAGCAGCAGACCAAGTTCCTCGACCACGACGGCATCCGCTGCCTGCCCAACCCCTGGCCGTACCCGGGGAGCTGACGACCTCGCACTCGTGTGCGGGCCCGAGTAGTAGGTCTCCGCGAGTGACGGCCGTCACTTTTTGTGCGCATCTGATCTCTTAGCGCGACGGAACGCGACCCGCACGGGAAAGTTACGACCGTTCACCCCTTTTGGTGGCGCGACGGACAACCGTCCATCGCGCCACCGCCTTGTCCGCATACGTTCGTCCCGCTGCGAGCCGCCGGGTCAACGGCGGCTCCCCTAACGGGAGATCGGGGGTGCACTTGTGCGCATCGGACTGCTGACGGAGGGCGGCTATCCGTATGTGGGCGGTGACGCCGGACTGTGGTGCGACCGGCTCGTACGCGGGCTCGGGCAGCACGAGTTCGACGTCTACGCGCTCAGTCGCAGCGAAGAGCAGGAGGAGCGCGGTTGGGTCGAGCTTCCGCCGCAGGTCGCTCGCGTGCGCACGGCGCCGCTGTGGACGAACGGCCACGACGGGATCGCGTACGGGCGGCGCGCGCGCCGGCGCTTCGCCGAGTGCTACGGCGCACTGGTGGCCGCCCTGTGCGAGGGCGCCTCCGGCGAGCGGCCCTTCGTTGACGGCGAGCAGGATGGTCCCGCCCCTGAGGCGGACCGTTTCACCAACGCTCTGTACGGGCTCGCCGAGCTGGCGCACGAGGCGGGCGGGCTGTCGGGGGCGCTCCGCTCGGAGAGCGCGGTACGCGCCCTTGAGCGCGCCTGCCGCGCGCCTGGTGCGCCGCGCACGGCGCGTGAGGCGCGCGTGCCCGATCTGCTCGCCGTCACCGCACACCTGGAGCGCGCCCTGCGCCCCCTCTCGCTCGACTGGTACGAGGACGACGACCTGGGCGCCGTCGATCTGTGCCACGCGGCCTCCGGCGGGGCCGCGGCCCTGCCGGGGCTGCTCGCCCGGCACTTTTTGGGAGTGCCACTGCTGGTGACGGAGTACGGGGTGCGGCTTCGGACGCATTACCTGGCGGGCGGGGGGGCTTCCGGTTCCTTCGGTTCTTCGAGATCCTCCGGTTCTTCCGACTCCTCCGGTCCTTGCGGTTCTTCCGGTTCTTCCGGTTCTTCCGGGTCTTTCGGTGGGGAGGCTCCCGCCGTGCGGGCGCTGCTCGCCGCCTTCCACGGGCGGCTCGCCGCCGAGGTGTACCGGCAGGCCGCGTACATCACCCCCGGCAACGCACACACCCGTCGCTGGCAGGAGCGTTGCGGCGCCGACCGGGCCAAGCTGCGCACCGTCTACCCGGGTATGGACGCCACCCGCTTCGCCGAGGTGGGCGAGGCCCCGTACAGCGGCGACCCCGACACGCTGGTCTGGGTGGGGCGCGTGGAACCGACCAAGGACCTGGTGTCCCTGCTGCACGCCTTCGCCGAGGTGCGTAAGGAGGAGCCCAGGGCACGCCTGCGGATCATCGGCGCGCCGGTCGGGCCCGAGGGGGAGGCGTACCTGGGGCACTGCCGGGTGCTCGCCGCCCAGCTCTTCCCCGACGAGGCCGAGGGGCGCCACTGCGTCGGCGACAACCCGGTCTCCTTCGAGGAGATCGGCGGCCCCGAGGCGCCGACCCTCGCGGAGGCGTACGGCTCGGCTGCCGTAGTCGTGCTGTCCAGCGTCGTCGAGGGGTTCCCCCTCGGCCTTGTCGAGGCCATGTTCTGCGGGCGGGCGACCGTCTCGACCGACGTCGGCGCGGTCGTCGAGGCGATCGGCGGTACGGGGCTCGTCGTGCCGCCGCGCAATCCGCGGGCGCTCGCGGAGGCGTGCGTGGCGCTGCTGCGTGATCCCGAGCGCCGTGCGCGCCTGGGCGCGGCCGCCCGCGCTCGCGCGCTCGAACTGTTCACCGTCGAGCAGAACATCGCGGCGTTCCACGGCATCTATCTGGAGATCGTCGCGCAGTGCCCGGTCCGGAGAGTCGTCCTCGACGAGGCCGGTGAGCCGCTGCCGTTCGCCGTCCCGGCCGAGGCGCATGTCCCGGGCCGCTGGACGACCCTGACCTCCCGGGTCACCGCCCGGCGCAGCACGGGCTGGGCGGCGGGCCCGCCGGTACGGGGCACGGTGCCGGCCATGCCGGCGGGAGAGGGGGCCCGATGAGCGGCCTGGGAGAACTCGACCGCCCCGGCACCCCGGGAGGCCCCGGCGCGTGGGACGAGCGGTCGCGGGAGTGGGCTGCGGGGGAGCCGGTCGGGCCGGGGCGTCCGGGGGCGGGGGCAGTGGGGGACCCGACGGGGATGGGGGGAGCCGGGGAACCGCCCGAGTCGGGGCGGGGCGAGGCGGGGGTGCCAGGTGATGGGGGGAAGCCGAGTGGCTTGGGGACACGGAGTGAGTCCGGGGTGCGGAGTGGGCCCGGGGGGCCGAGTGGGCCCGGCGGGCCGAGTGGCTTGGGGACGCGGACTGAGCCGGGGGAGTCGGGCGAACCGGTTGAATCGGTTGAATCGGTTGAATCGGTTGACCTGGGTGAGTCGGAGCCGACGACGCTGAGGGAGCCCGGTGATCGGGCCCTCGGGCAGGCGCGAAGGCCCGCCGAGCAGCCCACCGCAGGCCCGAGCCGGCCCGCTGCGTGCCCAAGCCAGCCCCCAGCGAGCCGGAGCCAGCCCCCCGCGAGCCGGAACCAGGCCGCCACCCCCCGTCGTGGCGCAGCCGACCCCGTGAAGGCCCTGATGCACCGTCACCGTGTGCTGTGCGAGCGGGCCGTGGATCCGTTGGAGATCGCGGCGGGGCTGGAGGCGCACGGCGTCACCGACCGCACCGCTGCCCGCTTCCGGCACCGCGACGTCTTCTCCCTCGCGGAGGAGATGTACGCGCGCGTGCCGCGCGACGGCGACAACTCCACCCGCCCGGCACGCGCCGGTACCGACCGGACGGCTCAGGCGCCCGCGCCGGGCCCGGCCCCGGACGCGTCCCCGGGGCACCGGGTCGCCCTCGTCCTGCTGCCCCTGCTCCCCGGCGCGCTGTGCGCCGCGACCGCCGCCGGTCTGCGGCTCACCGACGGCCGCGCGCGCCTGGCTGTCGTCGCCGCCGGGACGCTCGCCCTCGCCCTCGCCCTGCGCGCGGTCCTGCGTCACGGCCCGCTCGGCCCGCGCGACCGTACCCGGCCCTCCCCACCCGGCACGGCCGCATCGACCTGGTGGCTGCTGGCCTACGCCGTCCTCGGCGACGGGCTGCTGGGCGCGGCCGTCGACGCGGGCCCGGAGGGCCTGCCCACCGGCGCCCCGGACAGCCCCTGGCCGGTCGCCGTCGCCCCGCTGCTCGCCCTCGCCCTGGCCTGCGCGCCCGCCGCCTGGTGCGCGCACCTCTTCGCCGTACGCGCCGGGCGCAGACTGGCCGCCAGCCGCGGCCTGGAGGAGTTCGCCGCCTCCGTACGACCGCTGCTGCTCGGCACGGTCGCCGGGTACGCGGTCGCGCTCACCGCACTGACCGGCCTGTGCACCAAGGCCCTGGACGAACCCTCCGCCTACGCGGAGACGCTGACCCTCGGCACCGTTCTGCTGCTTGCCCGCCTCCTCGCCATGCACGGCTTCACCCATGCGCCGAAGGTCGTCCTCACGGCCGCCGCCGTCGCCGAGGCGGGCGCCCTGGCCACCGTCTTCGCGGGCCGGCTGCCCGGCTGCGGCTTCCTCACCGCCCCCGTCGACGTCCTGGTGGGCGCCTGCGGGCCGGCCGGCGTACCGGCGCTCGTCTGCGGAGCGGGCGCCCTGACCCTGCTGATCCACGCCACCCGCACCCTGACCAAGGCATCGGCCCACGCTCGCGCGGACCGACCGTGACGACGTACGGCGCTCCCCCACCGCCCCTTGTGCAGGCAACCGCAACACCCTTGAAGGAGAGACCAGATGACCACCTCCCGATCCGGAGCGACCGGAGCGCACACCCCGGGAGCCGCACGATGAGGGTCCTGCTGATCGGAGCCAACGGCTACCTCGGCCGCTTCGTCGCCGACCGTCTGCTCGCCGACCCGGCCGTCCAGCTCACCGCGCTCGGCCGCGGCGACGACGCCGACGTCCGCTTCGACCTGGCGACCGGCAGCCCCGGCGCGCTCACCCGCTTCCTCGACGCGGTCCACCCCCAGGTCGTCATCAACTGCGCCGGCGCCACCCGCGGCGGCGCCCGCGAACTGACCCGGCACAACACCGTGGCCGTCGCCACCGTGTGCGAGGCCCTGCGGCGCAGCGGCTGCGGGGCCCGGCTGGTGCAGATCGGCTGCGGCGCCGAGTACGGCCCGAGCCAGCCCGGCTCGTCCACCGCCGAGGACGCCGTGCCGCGCCCCGGCGGCCCGTACGGCGTCAGCAAGCTCGCCGCGACGGAACTCGTCCTCGGCTCGGGGCTCGACGCGGTGGTGTTGCGCGTCTTCTCGCCCGTCGGGCCGGGCACCCCCGCCGGTTCCCCGCTCGGCCGGCTCGCCGAGGCGATGCGCCGCGCCATGCAGTCCGGCGACGGCGAACTCAAGCTCGGCGGCCTCGGCGCGCAGCGCGACTTCGTCGACGTCCGCGACGTCGCCCGCGCCGTGCACGCCGCCTCGCTCTCCGCCGCCCAGGGCGTCATCAACATCGGCTCCGGTCGCGCCGTCCGGCTGCGGGACGCCGCCGCGACGCTGGCGCGCGTCGCCGGGTACGGCGGCGCCCTCCACGAACTCGACGGCCCACCCGGCGCCCTGCGCGCCCCCATCGGCCACCCCCGCCACGACCCCGACCACCCGGCGCCGGTCGCGTACCCGTACCCGGACGGCTGTGGCAGCTGGCAGCAGGCCGATGTGCGCACCGCGCGCGACCGGCTCGGCTGGCGGCCGCGCATCAACCTCGAAGAGTCCCTCGCCGACATCTGGATGGAGGCGGCATGCCGTATCTGACCAGCACCGCGACCGACGCCCGGACCACCGAGCGCCATGCGGGCCTCGGCATGCCCGGCCTGGCCCACCCTCTGCTCGCCCCCGCCGAGTGGGGCGAACTCGCCCGCCCCGGCGCCCCGCTTCACTGGGTCGTCCTCAACGTCGCCGACGGTCCCGGCGCCCGACCCGACCCGCACTGCCTGGAGGCGGCGGGCCGGTTGCGCAGCGTCGGCGTGCGCGTCCTCGGCCACCTCGACGCCGCCCACCGCGCCCGCGCCGACCTGCTCTCCGAGGCCCACCGGTACACCGACTGGTACCAGGTCGACGGCTTCCTCCTGGACCGCTGCCCCGACACCGGCGACGCGCTCCCGGAGGTGCGCCGCACGGTCGCCGCGCTGCGCGGCCTGCGTGACGAGTCCCACATCGTCCTCGGCCACGGCACCCACCCGCACCCCGGCTACGCCGAGACCTGCGACCAACTGGTCACCTTCTGCGGCGCCTGGGCCGACTACCGCTGGTCGCAGGTGGCGGAGTGGACCGCCGACCATCCGCCGGAGCGCTTCTGCCACTTCGTGCACGGGGTGCCCCGCCCGCACCTGGACGAGGCGTTGCGCATCGCCCGCTGGCAGGGCGCGGCCACCATCTGGTTCACCGACCGCAGCGACGGCGGCGGCCGGGTCGACCCGTGGGAGACCATGCCCGGCTACTGGGACGAAATTGTCTCGCGGATCGGAACGGGTGTCTCGGAATGAAAAAGCCCATGGCACTGTTACGGGAAGAACAACCGTACTTATTGACCGACCAACGGAGTCCCCGTGTCGCTGCCACCGCTGGTAGAGCCAGCCGCTGAGCTCACCGTAGACGAGGTCCGCAGGTACTCCCGCCACCTGATCATCCCCGACGTGGGGATGGACGGGCAGAAGCGGCTGAAGAACGCGAAGGTGCTCTGCGTGGGCGCCGGCGGCCTCGGCTCGCCGGCGTTGATGTACCTGGCCGCCGCAGGTGTGGGCACCCTCGGCATCGTGGAGTTCGACGAGGTCGACGAGTCGAACCTGCAGCGCCAGATCATCCACAGCCAGTCCGACATCGGCCGCTCCAAGGCCGAGTCCGCCCGTGACTCCGTCAAGGGCATCAACCCGTACGTGAACGTGATCCTTCACGAGGAGCGGCTCGAGGCCGACAACGTGATGGACATCTTCAGCCAGTACGACCTGATCGTCGACGGCACGGACAACTTCGCGACCCGCTACCTGGTCAACGACGCCTGCGTGCTGCTGAACAAGCCGTACGTCTGGGGCTCGATCTACCGCTTCGACGGCCAGGCGTCCGTCTTCTGGTCCGAGCACGGCCCCTGCTACCGCTGCCTCTACCCGGAGCCCCCGCCCCCCGGCATGGTCCCCTCCTGCGCCGAGGGCGGCGTGCTGGGCGTGCTGTGCGCGTCCATCGGCTCCATCCAGGTCACCGAGGCCATCAAGGTCCTCACCGGCACCGGTGAGCCCCTGGTCGGCCGGCTGATGATCTACGACGCCCTGGAGATGCAGTACCGCCAGGTGAAGGTCCGCAAGGACCCGGGCTGCGCGGTCTGCGGCGAGAACCCGACGGTCACCGAGCTCATCGACTACGAGGCGTTCTGCGGCGTGGTCTCCGAGGAGGCCCAGGCGGCGGCCGCCGACTCCACGATCACTCCCAAGCAGCTCAAGGAGTGGATCGACGACGGTGAGAACATCGAGATCATCGACGTCCGCGAGCCGAACGAGTACGAGATCGTCTCCATCCCGGGCGCCAAGCTCATCCCGAAGAACGAGTTCCTGCTCGGCACCGCCCTGGAAGGCATGCCGCAGGACAAGAAGATCGTCTTGCATTGCAAGACGGGCGTCCGCAGTGCGGAAGTCCTCGCCGTACTGAAGTCCGCGGGCTTCGCCGACGCCGTCCACGTCGGCGGCGGCGTCATCGGCTGGGTCAACCAGATCGAACCGCACAAGCCGGTCTACTGAGCCCCGGCTGGACCAGCTCGTCCGGCTCGTCCGCGTCGGCTGTCGGCGGGGGCCTCGCGCACCACGGGTGCCCGGGGCCCCCGCCGTCGTCATGAGCAGACCTTGCCGTCCTTCGGCACGGTGCCCTTCAGCAGGTAGGCGTCCACCGTCGAGTCGACGCAGTCGCTGCCGCTGCCGTACGCCCCATGGCCCTCGCCCTCCCAGGTGAGCAGCACACCGACGCCCTTGCCCAGCTCGTCGGCCATCCGCCGGGCGCCCTCGTACGGCGTCGCCGGGTCCCCGGTGTTGCCGACCAGCAGGATCGGTGCCGCGCCCGGTGCGCTCACGTCCGGTGTGTCGAACTGTCCGGCCACCGGCCAGTCGTGGCACCACCCGGCCGTGTCCCAGCCGAGGAAGGCGCCGAACACGGGCGAGATCTTCTCGAACTCCGGCAGCCGCTTCCTCGTCTCCTCCTGCGTCGGCCGCTGCCGCTGGTCCAGGCACGATATGACCCGCTGCGAGTGGGTCGTCGTGCCGTAGCGGCCCGAGGCGTCACGGTCGTTGTAGGCGTCGGCGAGCGAGAGCAGCTCCGAGCCGTCGCCCTGTTCGGCCGCCCTGAGCGCACTGGTCAGGCTCGGCCAGCCGGCCTCGCTGTACAGCGGCAGCACGATGCCGGTGATCGCGAGCGTCTCCGTCAGCTTCCGCCCGGACGACGTCGGCAGCGGCTCGGCGTCGATCCGATCGAGCAGGTCGGCGATCTTCCGGGTGCCCGTGGCGGGGTCCTGGCCCGTGGACCTGAGGTAGTTCTCAAGAGCCCGCTGGAAGCCCCGGGCCTGGTTCTGCGCGTGGCCCACCGAGTCGGCGGTCGGGTCGACGACCGCGTCCAGGAGCAGCCGTCCCACGTTCTTCGGGAACAGGTGGGCGTACACACCGCCCAGTTCGGTGCCGTAGGAGATGCCGAAGTAGTGCATCTTCGAGTCGCCGAGAACCTGGCGCATCAGGTCCATGTCGCGGGCGCTGTCGGTGGTCGACACGTGGGCCATCAGGTCACCTGCGGCCTTCTGGCAGCCCTTGCCGAAGTCGGCGGCGTCCGCGAAGTACGCGGTCTCCTCGGCCGGGGTGTCCGGGGTCGCGTCGACCGACTCGGCGGCCTGGATCTCCTTGTCGCCACGGCAGCGCACGCCCTCACTGGCGCCCACCCCGCGCGGATCCCAGCTGACCAGGTCGTAGCGCTGGTGCAGCGAGGAGACCGTCGAGGCGTAGGCCGGCAGCGTCGACACCCCGGAGCCGCCGGGCCCACCGAAGTTGAACAGCAGCGACCCGATGCGGTCCCCTCCCCGCGCCTTGGCGCGCACCAGCGCCAGGTCGATCGTCCGGCCCCCCGGATCGGCCCAGTTCAGCGGTGCCTTCAGCGTCGCGCACTGCCACTCGTCGCCCGGCGCACCGGAACCCTTGCAGCGGCCCCAGTCGAGCTTCTGTCCGGTCAGCGAGGCCGGCAGCGCGGCCACGCTCGCCGAGGCACTCGCCGACGGCGGCGCGGAGCTCGCCGGCTTCCGGTCCGCAGACTTCCTGTCGTCTCCGTCGCCCGACGAGCCGCCTCCGCAGCCGGTCATCAGCAGTGCGGCGGCGGCACCGAGCGCCGTCCACCGTACGAAACGCGCCATGTGCGTCCCCCCTTGCAGGCCGTCCGCACCGTGCGGCGAACGGCGGTCAGGCCATGGTATGCGGATCACGCCAGCCGCGGCGGAGCCTGTGGATAACTCTCTGACCTGCTGGTTCTCCTGTGAGCTGAGTGGCTTTCAGGAGCAGACTGTCCCGGCGGCCGGCACCTTCCCGTCCAGCAGGTAGCCGTTGATCGCGTCCTGCACGCACTTGTTCCCGCTGTCGTACGCGCCGTGCCCCTGCCCCCGGTACGTCAGCTCGATCCCGACGCCCTCACCCAGCGCGGCGGCCATCTTCCGCATCCCCTCGTACGGGGTGGCCGGGTCGCCGGTGTTGCCCACGACGAGGATCGGAGCCGATCCCGGGGCGCTGACGTCCGGGTGGTCGGCGGCCCCGGCCACCGGCCAGTCGGTGCAGCCCACCATGCCCCAGGCCAGGAAGTCCCCGAACAGGTTGGAGGCCGCCCGGAACTCCGGCAGCCTGCGCTCGACGTGCTCGGCGGAGTAGCGCGGCCTGTCGTCGGCGCAGTTGATGGACACGTTGGCGGCGGCGAGGTTGCTGTACTCGCCGTTCTCCCGGCGGCCGTTCAGCGAGTCGGACAGCAGCATGAGGATTCTGCCGTCCCCGGCGTAAGCCTGCGCCAGGCCCTCGGTCAGGTACTCCCAGAAGTCCTTCGAGTACAGCGCCTGCGCGATGCCGTTGGTCGCGGCGCTCTGGGTCAGTTCGCGCGGGAAGATCCCGGGCAGAGGATTGCTGTCGAGGCCCTTCAGCAGCTTGGCGATACGGTCCTTCACGTCCTGCGGGGTGTCCCCGACGGGGCAGTCCTCGATCTGCGAGGTGCAGTCCTCGGCGAAGTTGTCGAGCGCGCGCTGGAAGCCCCTGGCCTGTCCGAGGGAGCCCTGTTCGGGTGTCTGCGTGGGGTCGACGACCGCGTCGAAGACGGCCCGCCCGACGTTCCTCGGGAACAGATGGGCGTACACACCGCCCAGCTCGGTGCCGTAGGAGATGCCGAAGTAGTACAGCCGGTCGTCGCCGAGGAGGTGGCGCATCAGGTCCATGTCGCGGGCCGCGTCGGTGGTGGCCACATGGGGCAGCACCTTCTTGGAGTTCTTCTCGCAGGCCGCGTTGAACTCCTTGGTGTTGTCCAGCAGCGCGGTGCGCTCCGCCGCGTCGTCCGGTGTCATGTCCTGCTGGAAGTAGGCGTCGAGCTGCTGGTCGTTCTCGCACCTCACACCGGCGCTGCGGCCGACACCGCGCGGGTCGAAGCTCACCAGGTCGTAGCGGGTGCGCAGTTTCGCGTAGTCCTCGCCGAACGCGGGCAGCGCGGTGACGCCCGAGCCGCCCGGACCGCCGAAGTTGAACACCAGTGAGCCGATGCGCTCGCTCGCCTCGCCGTCGGCCCGGGCGCGGATCAGGGCGATGCCGATCCTGTCGCCCTCCGGATCGTCCCAGTCCAGGGGCGCCTTCATGGTGGCGCACTCCCAGCGGGTGCCGTCGGGCAGTGGCGAGGGGGCGCTGCCGCCGCCCTCCGCCTGGGACGGCTTCGGGCAGTCCTTCCAGCTCAGCGTCTGCTCCGTCAGCTCCTCGTCCTCGGAGCCGTCATCGCCGCACCCCGCCACCAGGGAGGACAGCAGAACGGCGGTGGCGGTCAGAACGGCGGCGCGCCGACGGGAGCGGTGGGGCATGCCCTCATCCTGGGGCCGCGCACCCACACGCGCGCGGGGCACGAGCCGTACGAGGGATCGCGCCCTTGCGCTCTCCTGTGCCGTTGAGAGCCTCACGGATGCGTGCCCTGGAGAGCGCCTTGGCGGATGCGTGCCCTAGAGAGCGCCCTTGCGGGTGAGGTGGTTGAACGCCAGCCAGCCCGGCAGCACCGGCAGCCACAGCGTCAGCAGCCGGAACAGCAGGACGGCGGGCGCCGCGACCTCCTTGGGCAGGCCGACGGCGATCAGACCGACCGTCAGGGTGGCCTCCACCGCGCCCACACCGCCCGGTGTCGGTGCGGCCGAGCCCAGCGCGTTGCCGGCGAGGAAGACGACGGCGACGCTGGCGATGCTGATCGAGGTCTCCTCGGTGCCGAAGGCGCGGATCGAGGCGTCCAGGCACATCACGAAGCAGGCCGTCAGCAGCAGCATGCCGCCGATGCCGGTGAGCAGCTTCTGCGGCCGCTGCAGCACATCCAGCATGCGCGGCACGACACCCGCGAACAGCGACCTCACGCGCGTGACGACGAACTTTCGCAGGAACGGCACCGACGTCACCACGAGCACCAGCACCGCCACCGTGAGCAGACCGGCGATGACCGTCCGGGACGGCGACAGCGACGGCGTCTTCTCGGTGCCGGTCAGATAGCCGAAGGACAGCAGCATCAGGATGTGCGCGCCGAGCCCGAACAGCTGCGAGGCGCCCACACTCGCCACCGCGAGCCCCGGCCGCACGCCCGCGCGCTGCAGAAATCGCGTGTTGAGCGCCACCCCGCCCACCGCGGCCGGTGCCACGATCTTCACGAACGACCCGGCGACCTGCGCCGCCACCGTCCGCGGGAAGGGCACCCGCTCCGGCACGAACCCCAGCAGCGCCATCGCCGCCGCCACATAGGTCAGCGCCGAGAACAGCACGGCCGCCGCGACCCAGCCCCACTCGGCGTTGGCCACCAGCGGCCCGAACTCGATGTGCGTGAGCTGGGTCAGCAGGAAGTACGCGCCGATGGCGCCGGCGATGAAGCTGATCAGCGTGCGCGGCCGAACCCGCTCCAGCCGGGCCGGCTCGACCGGCGCCTGCGGGCGGATCCGCAGCACCTCGTGCCGGATCTGCGTCAGCGGGTCCTCCTCGCGGGCCTCCTCCAGCCGCTCGTCGATGGCCCGCTTCTCGGCCCGCGCCTGCGCGCGTACGGCCTTCTTGTCCGCCTTCTCCGGTACGGCCTCGGCGGCCCCCTCCTCCGCCCCCTCAAGCCGGGACTGCCGGGACTGCCGGGACGCCTCCAGGACCGCCTCACGCTCCCGCTGAGCCCGCTCCCGGGCCAGTCGGCGCAGCCTCGCGCGCGTGGAGCGCGTCAACGCGATCGGCTGGAGCATCGGCAGACAGTCCGCCACCGTGTCCGGGCCCAGCACGGCGACCGCCGACGCCACCGCCCGCTCGGCACCCACCCGCAGGGCGAGCGTCGTCACCAGCTGGGCGATGTCCATGCGCAGCAGCAGCTCGCCCGCCGCGATCTCGCCGCCGCGCAGATCGGTGAGGACCACCGTGCCGGAACGATCCACCAGAATCGCGTCGCCCGACAGCCGCCGGTGCGCGATCCGCCGCGACTGCAGCGCCCGCACCTGGCGCCAGGCGTTGTGCAGCAGCTCGTCGGTGATCTCCTCGTCCGCCAGCGAGTCCAGGGTGCGCCCGCCGCTGTGCTCGTAGACGAGCATCACGGCGTCCGGACCGAGCTCGCTGGTGGCGATCAGCTTCGGCGCGTTGGCGCCGGCCGCGATCGCCGCGTACGCCAGCAGCGCCTCCTGCTCCAGCGCCTGGCGCAGCGACTGCAGGCTGGAGCGGGTGGCGAAGCCGCGCAGGGTCAGATTGCGCCACGCGCGGTAGAAGAAGCCCTGCGCCTGCTGCTCCCGGTCGACGACCGTGACGTCCAGCGGCGGACCGTCCTCCAGGGTGACGAAGTAGCGCCGGCCGCGGTCGCCGTTCTCCGCGTCCAGCGTCTCGTCGCGCGCCGCGCTCACCGGGCGGAAGCCGACCGTGCGCAGACCCGCCATCAGGGTGCGCCCGGTGGGCCGTACGTTGGGCGAGCCGACGGCGTACAGGGTGCCGTAGGCCACGCTCCAGCCGATCAGCACCGTCAGGATGATCGAGAAGGGCGTGGTGTAGCCGGTGACGAGCATCGAGAACGCGTCGAGCAGCAGCACCATCCACAGCACCGCGCGCCAGCGCGGCCGGCGCGACATGCCCACGGCCGTCATGTACGCGATGACCGGGGCGAGATAGCCGTGCACCGGATCGGTCAGGGCGTTGATGTCGCCGGGCGAGGGCTGGGTGAGCGCCTCCTGGATCGAGTCCGGCGCGGCCTTGGCGACCCAGAGATCCGTCGCCAGGGTGACCCCGTGGGCGAGGACCGCCGCGAGCACGCCGTCGGCGATGCGCAGGCCGTCCCGTTTGATCAGCCGCTCGATCGCGAACGCGACCGGCACCAGCAGGATCGCGATGCTGGAGCCCAGCCCCGCGATCTTGATGAGCAGGTCGGGTGCCTGACCGGTGCCCTTGTTGATGTCCTGTTCGAGGCCCGAGGTGGTGCCGTGCGCGAACGCGGCGATCGCGATCAGGACCACGACCGCCAGCACACCGATCAGCAGGCGCATCAGGTCGGACGGGCGATGCACGCGCGCGGGGAGGAGCGGTTCGTCGCCCTCCACCTCATCGATGTGCGTCACCTCGACGGGGCCCGTCTCCTTCGCGGGCGGCCCGTCCGATCCTGCCTTGCGACCCCCGCTGTCCCGGGCGTCCGCGGTCTCCGGGGCGTCCCCGGTGGGCGGGCGCGACGCAGCATCAGAGGTGCCCTCCGCGTCCTCGGGATGCACACCCTGCTGCTTCATCGTCTCTTCTTGGTCTCGAATCACCGGTCACCGCCCGCACGATGGTGGCATGTCCCACCGGCCCACGGGGGCATCAGGGTGCGGACGCGGGCCGCACAGTCTGCCCGAAGCGCCGCCCCGGAGCGAGGTTCACGCACCGTCGCGAACCCGTCGCATTGTCGGTGGGGTGCGGCAGGATGGGGCGGATGAGCGAGCAGAGCCTTCCGGACGACGCCCGCCCGGAGTACGCGGACGCCCTGCCGGAGTACGCCGAGCGGGTCCTGGACGTCGCCGAGCTGATCCCGCCGGGGCGGGTCATGACGTACGGGGACGTCGCCGAGTGGCTGGACGAGGGCGGCCCGAGGCAGGTCGGCCGGGTGATGGCCCTCTACGGGGGCTCCGCCCCGTGGTGGCGCGTGGTGCGCGCCGACGGGGTGCTGCTGCCGGGCCACGAGCTGCGGGCCCTGGACCACTACCGCGCGGAGGGCACGCCCCTGAAGGAGGCCGGCAGGGCCGCCGAGGGGCACCTGCCGCGCATCGACATGAGACGGGCGCGCTGGGACGGCGGCGAACACGCGGAGGGTCACACCTGACAGCTTCCGCCATTCGGCCGGACCGCGGGGCACCTGTGGCCCGTACGGGGGAAATCGGGCACTGCCGTGACATGACGTACGTTCGAGGGGCAAGGGACCGGCGTGTCGCACGGGCCCCCTGGGTCGCACGGGAAGAAGCGGAAGCCCTGCTTCCGTGGGGTCCGGCGGCGTAGCGTCGGCGGCACTCCTCCCCCCTCATCCCGCACACCCACCAGGACCGGCGAACCACGTGAGCTCCTCTTCCTCCACCCGACGCCTGCCGCACTCCCAGGTGCGGCAGGGGAGCCGTGGCGCTTACCGGCTGGTCCGTACCCCGCCGACCCCCGTGGATCCCCCTCGTCTGGACGCCGCCCAGCACGCCGTGGTTGACCACCGCACCGGCCCACTCCTCGTCCTCGCAGGCCCAGGGACCGGAAAGACGACCACCCTCGTCGAGTCCGTGGCCGCCCGCGTCGCCCGCGGCGGTGACCCCGCACGGATCCTGGTGCTGACGTTCAGCCGCAAGGCGGCCGTCGAACTGCGCGACCGCATGGCCCTGCGCATGGGCACCGCCCACGCCCCCCAGGCGACCACCTTCCACTCGTTCTGCTACGCCCTGGTCCGCGCCCACCAGGACAGCGACCTGTTCGTCGAGCCCCTACGACTGCTGTCCGGCCCCGAGCAGGACGTCACCGTCCGTTCGCTCCTGGAGGGGCAGGCCGAGCTGCGGAGGCTCGGCCTCGCGCACGTGCGCTGGCCCGACGAACTGCGCGCCTGCCTGACCACACGCGGCTTCGCCGACGAGGTCCGCGCGGTTCTCGCCCGGAGCCGGGAACTGGGCCTGGACCCCGGTGCGCTGCACGCCTTCGCCCGCCGCATCGGGCGCCCCGACTGGCAGGCCGCGGCCGCCTTCCTCGCCGAGTACCTCGACGTCCTCGACCTCCAAGGCGTCCTCGACTACGCCGAACTCGTCCACCGCGCGGTCCTCCTCGCCCGGCGCCCCGACGCCGCCCAGAGGCTCGCCGCGCAGTACGACGCCGTCTACGTCGACGAGTACCAGGACACCGACCCCGCCCAGGTACGGCTGCTGCACGCCCTGGCCGGCGGCGGACGCACCCTGGTCGCCTTCGGGGACCCCGACCAGTCGATCTACACCTTCCGGGGTGCCGACGTGAACGGCATCCTCGAATTCCCCCGCGCGTTCCCGCGCGCCGACGGCCGACCCGCGCCCGTCGAGGTCCTGCGCACCTCCCGCCGCTCCGGGGCCGCCCTGCTCACCGCCACCCGCCTGCTCACCCAGCGCATGCCGCTGACCCGCCTGCCCGCCGAGAAGGTGCGCGCCCACCGCGAACTCACCGCCACGCGTGACGGCGGCCGCGTCGAGGTGTACACGTACCCGACAGCCGGCACCGAGCTGGACAACATCGCCGACATCCTGCGCCGGGCCCACCTGGAGGACGGCATCCCCTGGGGCGAGATGGCCGTCCTGGTGCGCGCCGGCGCCCGCACCATCCCCACCGTCCGCCGCGCCCTCACCGCCGCCGGAGTCCCCCTCGACATCGACGGCGACGACCTGCCCCTGCGGCAGGAACCGGCCGTGGCACCGCTGCTCACGGCACTGTGGGCGGTGGCCACGGCGGAGGCGGCGGAACGGGCCGGGGCGGGACCTGAGCCTCTCGCCGGGGGTGCAGGAGCGGCCGATGACGTGTCGCCGTCGGGGGATGTGGTGGTGGGGTCGGCGGGTGGCGTGTCGCCGTCGGTGGATGTGGTGGTGGGGTCGGCGGGTGGCGTGTCGCCGTCGGTGGATGTGGTGGTGGGGTCGGCGGGTGGCGTGTCGCCGTCGGTGGACGTGGCGGCGGGATCGGCCGGTGACAAGCCCCGGTCCGTGCCGGCCGGTCACGAGCCGCAGGCTTTTGCCGCCGACGCGGCGCCGGTCGGCGAGGAGTCCGATCCCCCGGCCGAGGCGGGGCTGCCGCCCGTCGGCGACGGAGGTAGTGAGCAGCCGACCGGAGATTCCGACCCGCGCGCGTGCTGGCTCGACACCGAGACCGCCCTCACCCTGCTCGCCTCGCCCCTCGCCGGCATGGACAGCGCCGACCTGCGCCGTCTCGGGCGCGCCCTGCGCGACGAGGAGCGCGCCGCCGGCAACCCGCTGCCGCCGCCCTCCGACGAACTCCTCACATGGGCCCTCGCCGAACCGGAACGCCTGGCCGTGCACGACCCCACGTACGCGCGCGGGGCACAGCGCCTCGGCGCGCTGCTCAGGAAGGCCCGCGAGCGCCTCGCCGGTGGCGGAACGGCCGAGGAAGCGCTCTGGGACCTCTGGGAGGGCACCCCTTGGCCGGCGCGCCTGGAACGGGCCGCGCGGCGCGGTGGCGCCGCCGGCCGCAACGCGGACCGTGACCTCGACGCCGTGTGCGCGCTGTTCGCGACGGCCACGCGCGCCGAGGAGCGCACCGGCGGCCTGGGCGCCCTGAACTTCCTGGCCGAGATAGATGCCGAGGACATCGCCGCCGACACCCTCACCCGACGCGCGGTGCGCCCCGACGCCGTCCGCCTGATGACCGCACACCGCGCCAAGGGCCTGGAGTGGCGTCTCGTCGTCGTGGCCGGCGTCCAGGAGGGTCTCTGGCCCGATCTGCGCCGCCGCGGCTCCCTCCTGGAGGCCGACCGCATCGGCCGCGACGGACTCGCCGAACCCCTCACCCCCGGCGCGCTGCTCGCCGAGGAACGCCGCCTGTTCTACGTGGCCGCCACGCGCGCAAGTGAACGGCTCGTCGTCACCGCCGTGAAGGCCCCCGCCGACGACGGCGACCAGCCCTCCCGCTTCCTCACCGAGCTCGGCGTCGAACCCCGGGACGTCACCGGCCGCCCCCGCCGCCCCCTGTCCGTCGCCGCGCTCGTCGCCGAACTGCGCGCCACGACCGTCGACCCCCGCGCCTCCGCGGCCCTCAGGGAGGCCGCCGCGCGCCGCCTCGCCCGCCTTGCCGCACTCGCCGACGAGGAGGGCCGCCCCCTCGTCCCGTCCGCGCACCCGTACCGCTGGTGGGGCATGTGGGAACCGACCGAGAGCAAGGCCCCGCTGCGCGACCGCGACCAGCCCGTCGTGCTGTCCGGCAGCGCCCTGGACCAGCTCGCCAACACCTGTGCCCTGCAGTGGTTCCTCGGCCGCGAGGTCAAGGCCGACGCACCCGCGACCGCCGCCCAGGGCTTCGGGAACGTGGTGCACGTCCTCGCCGACGAGGTCGCCTCCGGACACACCCCCGCCGACCTCGACGTCCTCATGGAACGCCTCGACTCCGTGTGGAACGCGCTCGCCTTCGACGCGCCCTGGAAGTCGGAGCAGGAGAAGAACAACGCGCGCGTGGCCCTCGAACGCTTCCTGACCTGGCACGTCATGGACCGCACCGGCCGCACCCCGGTCGCGAGCGAGCACGACTTCGACGTCACCCTCGAAGCGGGCGACTACGAGGTGCGCATCCGCGGCCAGATGGACCGCGTCGAGACGGACGGCGACGGCCGCGCCTACGTCGTCGACTTCAAGACCGGCAAACAGGCCCCCAGCTCCGCCGAGGTGGCCCGCCATCCCCAGCTCGCCGTGTACCAGCTCGCAGTCCGCGAGGGCGCCGTGGACGAGGCGTTCGACGGCACACGACCCGAGCCGGGCGGCGCGGAACTCGTCCACCTGCGCCAGGGCGCCGCCAAGCGGGACGGCGGTGACACCCTGCCGAAGGTGCAGGCCCAGGAGCCGCTGGAGGGCGAATGGGTCGGCGACCTGCTGGCGACCGCCGCCGGCAAGGTCCTCGACGAACGGTTCACCCCGACCAGCGGCCAGCACTGCACCCACTGCGCGTTCCGGGCCTCGTGCAGCGCCCGGCCCGAAGGCCGGCACGTCGTCGAGTGACCGGGGTGACATATCGCACCACAGGGACTGACCTGCGCTTCTTCCGCGCTGGAAGGATGATCGGGCCTCCGCTGTCAGTGCCCGCCGCTAGCCTCTGACGACATGCCCGCCCGTATCACCGACCCCGAGCAGCTCAAAGAGCTCCTCGGCATCCCGTTCACCCCGGAGCAGACGGCCTGCATCACCGCGCCGCCCGCCCCGCAGGTGATCGTGGCCGGCGCCGGCTCGGGCAAGACGACGGTCATGGCCGCACGCGTGGTCTGGCTGGTCGGCACCGGCCAGGTCGCCCCCGAGCAGGTCCTCGGCCTGACCTTCACCAACAAGGCCGCCGGAGAACTCGCCGAACGCGTCCGCAAGGCCCTCGTCAAAGCCGGCGTCACCGACCCCGACGCCATCGACCCGGACAACCCGCCGGGCGAGCCCGTCATCTCCACCTACCACTCCTTCGCGGGCCGCCTGCTCACCGACCACGGCCTGCGCATCGGCCTGGAACCCACCTCCCGCCTGCTCGCCGACGCCACCCGCTACCAGCTCGCCGCGCGCGTACTGCGCGAGGCCCCCGGCCCCTACCCGGCACTCACCCGCTCCTTCGCCGACCTGGTCAGCGACCTCCTCGCCCTCGACGCCGAACTCGCCGAGCACCTCGTCCGGCCGGAGACGCTGCGCGCCCACGACGCCGACCTGTTGCTCACCCTCCAGAGCGCCAAGCTCAGCAACGCCGACCTGCGCAAGGTGCCCGAGACGGCCGCCGCCCGCCGCGAACTCGCCGACCTGGTCATCCGCTACCGCGCCGCCAAACGCGAACGGGACCTGCTCGACTTCGGCGACCAGATCGCCCTGTCCGCACGGCTCGCACAGATCCCCGAGGTCGGCCGCGTCCTGCGCGACGAGTTCCGCGTGGTCCTCCTCGACGAGTACCAGGACACCTCCGTCGCCCAGCGCATCCTCCTTGCCGGCCTCTTCGGCGGCGGCACCGGCCACCCCGTGACCGCCGTCGGCGACCCCTGCCAGGCGATCTACGGCTGGCGCGGCGCCTCCGTCGCCAACCTCGACGACTTCCCCGAGCACTTCCCCCACGCCGACGGCCGCCCCGCCACCCGCCAGGCGCTCAGCGAGAACCGCCGCAGCGGCGGCCGCCTCCTCGACCTCGCCAACGGCCTCGCCGCACCCCTGCGCGCCATGCACGCCGGCGTGGAGGCCCTGCGCCCCGCCCCCGGCGCCGAACGCGACGGCACCGTCCGCTGCGCCCTGCTGCCCACCCACGCCGAGGAGATCCACTGGATCGCCGACTCCGTCGCCCACCTCGTCAACACCGGCACCGCACCCGGCGAGATCGCCGTCCTGTGCCGCACCGCGACCGACTTCGCGGAGATCCAGGGCGCCCTGGTCGCCCGGGACGTACCCGTCGAGGTCGTCGGCCTGTCCGGGCTGCTGCACCTGCCGGAGATCGCCGACCTGGTCGCCGTCTGCGAGGTCCTCCAGGACCCCGGAGCCAACGCCGCCCTGGTCCGCCTGCTCACCGGCCCCCGCTGGCGCATCGGCCCCCGCGACCTCGCCCTCCTCGGGCGGCGCGCCCGGCTGCTCGTCACCCACGCGCGCGTGGACGACAGCGACGACCCCGACCGCAGGCTCGCCGAAGCCGTCGAAGGAGTCGACCCGGCCGAGGTGACCTCGCTCGCCGACGCCCTCGACACCTTCCTCGACAGCCCGGCCGACACCGCGCACGACGACGGGCTGCCCTTCTCACCGGACGCGCGCGTCCGCTTCGCCCGCCTCGCCGCCGAACTGCGCGACCTGCGCCGCTCCCTGTCCGACCCGCTGATGGACGTCCTGCACCGCGTCCTCGCCGTCACCGGCCTCGAGGTCGAACTGTCGGCGTCCCCGCACGCCCTCGCCGCCCGCCGCCGCGAGACCCTGTCGAACTTCCTCGACATCGCCGCCTCCTTCGCCGCCCACGAGAGCCAGGCGAGCCTGCTCGCCTTCCTCGGCTTCCTGCGCACCGCAGCCCAGTACGAGAAGGGCCTCGACAACGCCCTCCCCGGCGGCGAGAACACCGTCAAGGTGCTCACCGCGCACAAGTCCAAAGGTCTGGAATGGGACGTCGTCGCCGTCCCCGGCCTCGTTACCGGCACCTTCCCCAGCGCACAGGGCCGCGAGAAATGGACCGCCCAGGCCAAGGTGCTGCCGCACGAGCTGCGCGGCGACGCCGACACCCTCCCCGACATCGCCTCCTGGGACTCACGCGGCATGAAGACCTTCCACGAGGCCATGAAAGACCACCAGCACACCGAGGAACTCCGCCTCGGCTACGTCACCTTCACCCGCCCCCGCTCCCTCCTCCTCGGCTCCGGCCACTGGTGGGGCCCCACCCAGAAGAAGCCACGCGGCCCCTCCGACTTCCTGCGGGCCCTGTACGACCACTGCGTGGCCGGACACGGCGAGATCGAGGCATGGGCGGACGAGCCCGAGGAAGGCGAGGAGAACCCCGTCCTCCACCAGGCCACCGCCGACCAGATGTGGCCGCTGCCCCTGGACGCCGCCGCCCTGGCCCGCCGCCGCGCCGCCGCCGAGACCGTCCTCGCCCACCTCGACGCCCTCACCTCCCACCAGGACGCCCACCCCACCGCCGTACACGACCCGGACACCCACGACGACCCGGAATGGCCCCCACCACCGGAGGACGACGAACCGCCGTACGACGAGACCGACCCCTTCGACACCGACCCCTTCGAGGCCGACCTCATTGAAGAGGCCCACCCCCTCGACACCCATGCTCCCGACGCCGGCCTGCTCGATGCGGAGCGCTTCGGTGCCGAGCCCACACGGACCGACCTCCGGCCGGCCGTCCCCCACCAGGCACCGGCCCCCGAGCCCTCGACCACCGCGCCGGGCAGGGAGCGGCTGACGCCCGAGGAGGCCCGTACCGTCGCCTCCTGGGACCGCGACCTCGACGCGCTCACCGGGGAGCTCCTGCGCACCCGGCAGGCCGTCACCGACGTCCCCCTGCCGACGACGCTCACCGCCTCGCAGCTGATGCGCCTGGCCGACGACCCCGACGGATTCGCACGGGAACTCGCACGCCCCATGCCGCGCCCCCCGCAACCCGCCGCGCGCCGAGGCACCCGGTTCCACGCATGGGTGGAGGCCCGCTTCGAGGAGTTGACGCTGCCCCTGCTGGAGCCCGACGAGCTGCCCGGGGAGGACGCGGAGATCGACGACGAGCGGGACCTCCAGGCCCTCAAGGACGCCTTCGAACGCACCGAGTACGCCCGCCGCACCCCGTACCGCGTCGAGGCCCCCTTCCAGCTCGCCCTCGCCGGCCGCGTCGTACGGGGCCGTATCGACGCGGTCTACCGGGACAGCGACGGCGAGACGGTGACGTACGAGATCGTCGACTGGAAGACCGGCCGCGGCCGCACCGGCGACCCGCTGCAACTCGCCCTGTACCGGCTCGCCTGGGCCGAACAGCAGCACGTCCCTGTGGAATCGGTCACGGCGGCGTTCCTCTATGTGCGCACCGGCGACGTCGTACGCCCCGCCGACCTACCGGACCGGGCCGCTCTGGAGCGCCTGTTGACGCAGGAAGAACCGGTCACGGACGCGCGCGGGGAGCGATCCACGGGGGCCGACCCCGCGCAACCGCCCGGCGAGGATGTCGGCGCGGGCCGATAGGCTCCTGACCATGAGCCATCCCGTTGACAGCGACGTCAGCGCCGTCCGCGCGTACATCGAGCAGCACCACGCCGCCTTCCTCGACGACCTCGCCGCGTGGCTGCGCATCCCGTCGGTCTCCGCGCAGCCCGAGCACGCGCCCGACGTGCGACGCAGCGCCGACTGGCTCGCGGCCAAGCTCAAGGAGACCGGGTTCCCCGTCGCCGAGGTCTGGCCGACCCCCGGCGCACCCGCCGTCTACGCGGAGTGGCCCTCCGGCGACCCCGAGGCGCCCACCGTCCTCGTCTACGGCCACCACGACGTGCAGCCCGCCGCCCGCGAGGACGGCTGGGACAGCGACCCCTTCGAGCCCGTCGTCCGCGGAAACCGCCTCCACGCGCGCGGGGCGGCCGACGACAAGGGCCAGGTCTTCTTCCACACCCTCGGCGTCCGCGCCCACCTCGCCGCCACCGGCCGCACCGCGCCCGCCGTCAACCTGAAGCTGCTCATCGAGGGCGAGGAGGAGTCCAGCTCCCCGAACTTCCGCGCCCTCGTCGAGAAGAACGCCGACCGGCTCACCGCGGACGCCGTGATCGTCTCCGACACCGGCATGTGGTCCGAGGACACCCCCACCGTGTGCACGGGCATGCGCGGCCTCACCGACTGCGAGATCCGGCTCCACGGCCCCGACCAGGACATCCACTCCGGCTCCTTCGGCGGCGCCGTACCGAACCCGGCCACCGCCGCCGCGCGCCTCGTCGCCGCGCTGCACGACGAGCACGCGCGCGTGGCCATCCCTGGCTTCTACGACGGCATCGTCGAAATCAGCGACCGCGAACGCGCACTCTTCGCCGAACTGCCCTTCGACGAGCAGCAGTGGCTGCGCACCGCCAAGTCCTACGCCACCCACGGCGAGGCCGGACACAGCACCCTGGAACGCATCTGGGCCCGCCCCACCGCCGAGGTCAACGGCATCGGCGGCGGCTACCAGGGCTCCGGCAGCAAGACGATCATCCCCTCGTCGGCCATGGTGAAGCTGTCCTTCCGGCTGGTCGCCGGCCAGGACCCCGGCCACATCGAGAAGGCCGTCCGCGCCTGGGCCGCCGACCAGCTGCCCGCCGGCATCCGCCACGAGATCGACTTCAGCCCCGCCACCCGCCCCTGCCTGACCCCGCTCGACCACCCGGCCCTGCAGTCCGTGGTGCGCGCCATGAGCCGCGCCTTCGAAGGGCCCGTCCGCTTCACCCGCGAGGGCGGCTCCGGACCGGCCGCCGACCTCCAGGAAGTCCTCGGCGCGCCCGTCCTCTTCCTCGGCATCTCCGTACCCTCCGACGGCTGGCACGCCCCCAACGAGAAGGTCGAGCTCGACCTCCTCCGCAAGGGCGTCGAGACCAGCGCCTACCTGTGGGGCGACCTCGCCGAGAACTGGCGCCACGCACCCTGACGCCCCCGCACGGTCCGCGGCGGCCGCCCGCGGGGCACACTGGAAGGACCGCCCCGCACCAGGACACCGCACCGGACCAGGTCGCCCCTGCCGCACGTCCCGCTGAACCGCCCGCCGAAACCACCGTTCCACCGGGGGAGTTGCAAGCACCCGTGACCACCTGGACCGACCAGAACGCCGACCGACCCATCTCGCTCACCGCCCCCAGCGGCATCGACCGGGCCGCGCACCACCGGCTCGACGAGGCATGGCTCGCGGCGGCGTGGAGCCACCCCACCACACGCTGCTTCGTGGTCTCCGGCGGTCAGGTCCTCATCGACGAGACGTCCGACGGCCGGACCGAACTCGTCATGACCCCCTCCTTCGAAGCGCCCCTCACCGAGGCCCACCGCTACTTCCTGGGCACCGACGGCGACGGCGTCAGCTACTTCGCCCTCCAGAAGGACGCGCTGCCCGGCCGCATCGACCAGTCCGCACGCCCCGCCGGCCTGCGCGAGGCCGGCCTGCTGCTGTCCCCGCGCGACGCCGGCCTCATGGTGCACGCGGTCGGCCTGGAGAACTGGCAGCGCACCCACCGCTTCTGCTCCCGCTGCGGCGAACGCACCGTCATCGCCGCCGCCGGCCACATCCGCCGCTGCCCCGCCTGCGGCGCCGAGCACTACCCGCGCACCGACCCCGCCGTGATCATGGCCGTCACCGACGAGGACGACCGCATCCTCCTCGGCCGCCAGGTCCACTGGCCCGAGGGCCGCTTCTCCACGCTCGCCGGCTTCGTCGAGCCCGGCGAGTCCATCGAGCAGGCAGTACGACGCGAGGTCTTCGAGGAGGCCGGCGTCACCGTCGGCACTGTCGAGTACATCGCCAGCCAGCCCTGGCCGTTCCCGTCCAGCCTCATGCTCGGCTTCATGGCCCGCGCCACCTCCACCACCCTCGACGTCGACGGCGACGAGATCCACGAAGCCCGCTGGTTCTCCCGCGACGAACTGGACGCCGCCTTCGCATCCGGCGAGGTCCTGCCCCCTTACGGCATCTCCATCGCGGCCCGCCTGATCGAACTCTGGTACGGCAAGCCGCTGCCGACACGCGGCTCCGTCTGAACACGACGAAGGGCGGCCCTCCCCGCACGGGAGAGCCGCCCTTCGTGCTCACCTTCAGCGCACTCAGACGCCGATCTTCTGCTTCACCTGCGCCAGCGACGGGTTCGTCAGCGTCGAACCGTCCGCGAAAAGCACGGTCGGGACCGTCTGGTTTCCGCCATTCGCCTTCTCCACGAACGCGGCCGACTCCGGGTCCTGCTCGATGTTGATCTCGGTGTACGCGATGCCCTCACGCTCCAGCTGCTTCTTCAGCCGCTGGCAGTAACCGCACCACGTGGTGCTGTACATCGTCACAGTGCCCTGCATGTCGCTAGCGCTCCTTAAAGCAGCTCGGGAAGGTCGTCCGGGAAGAGAACGCACACCGACTGCCCTGCATTCCCCGCCACCACGCCCGCCCCGACGTGACACCCGCCGCATTAATACGACTACGAAGCCCCGCCTGTGGACAACCGGCTCGCACGTCTCCGCCGACCTGGCAGCATGGCGGTGTGACAGCAGCAACGCACTCCACCCTCTTCCCGCAGGTACCGGACTCGGCCGACGCGGTGCTCGAAGGGCTCGACCCCGAGCAGCGCGAGGTCGCCACCGCCCTGCACGGACCGGTGTGCGTGCTGGCCGGAGCCGGAACCGGCAAGACCCGCGCGATCACCCACCGCATCGCCTACGGCGTACGCGCCGGCATCCTGCACCCCTCCAGCGTGCTCGCCGTCACCTTCACCAACCGCGCCGCCGGCGAGATGCGCGGCCGACTGCGCCAGCTCGGCGCCCAGGGCGTCCAGGCCCGCACCTTCCACTCCGCCGCCCTCCGACAGCTCCAGTACTTCTGGCCGAAAGCGATCGGTGGCTCCCTGCCCCGGCTCGTCGACCGCAAGGCCCAACTCGTCGCCGACGCGACCGCCGCCTGCCGCATCCGCCTCGACCGCGGCGAGCTCCGGGACGTCACCGGCGAGATCGAATGGTCCAAGGTCACCCAGACCGTCCCCGCCGACTACCCCCTCGCCGCCATCAAGGCCGGCCGCGAAGCCCCCCGCGACGCCGCCGAGATCGCCCAGATCTACGCCGCCTACGAAGACCTCAAGCGCGACCGCGCCGTCATCGACTTCGAGGACGTCCTGCTGCTCACCGTCGCCGTCCTCCAGGACCGGCACGACATCGCCGAACAGGTCCGCGCCCAGTACCAGCACTTCGTCGTCGACGAGTACCAGGACGTCAGCCCCCTCCAGCAGCGCCTACTGGAACTCTGGCTCGGCGACCGGGACAACCTGTGCGTGGTCGGCGACGCCAGCCAGACGATCTACTCCTTCACCGGAGCCACCCCCGACCACCTCCTCGACTTCCGCACCCGCCACCCCCACGCCACCGTCGTCAAACTCGTCCGCGACTACCGCTCCACCCCCCAGGTCGTCCACCTCGCCAACGGCCTGCTCGCCCAGGCCCGCGGCCGCGCCGCCGACCACCGCCTGGAGCTGATCTCCCAGCGCGCACCAGGACCCGAGCCCGCCTACACCGAGTACACCGACGAGCCCGCCGAGGCAGAGGGCGCCGCCCGCCGCATCCGCGAACTCCTCGACGCAGGCACCCCGGCCGCCGAGATCGCCATCCTGTTCCGCACCAACGCCCAGTCCGAGACCTACGAGCAGGCCCTCGCCGACGCCGGCATCCCCTACCAGCTGCGCGGCGCCGAGCGCTTCTTCGACCGGCCCGAGGTCCGCATGGCCGGCATCGCCCTGCGCGGCGCGGCCCGCTTCGGCGGCAACGACTCCGCGCTCGACGACGCCGTCGACCTGGCCTCCCAGGTGCGTGCCGTCCTCTCCGGCGAAGGCTGGACCCCGCAGCCGCCCGCCGGCTCCGGAGCGGTCAGAGAACGCTGGGAGTCACTCGCCGCCCTGGTCAACCTCGCGCAGGACTTCGCCGGCGCCAAGCCCGACGCCACCCTCGCCGACCTGGTCGCCGAACTCGACGAACGGGCGAACGCCCAGCACGCCCCCACCGTCCAGGGCGTCACCCTCGCCTCCCTGCACTCGGCGAAGGGCCTCGAATGGGACGTCGTCTTCGTCGTCGGCGTCGCCGAGGGCATGATGCCGATCACCTACGCCAGAACCGACGAACAGATCGAGGAAGAACGCCGCCTGCTCTACGTCGGAGTCACCCGGGCCCGTGAGCGACTCCACGTCTCCTGGGCACTGTCCCGCTCGCCCGGCGGACGCCCCAACCGCCGCCCCAGCCGCTTCCTGAACGGCCTGCGCCCCGGCTCCGGCACCACACAGGGCGGCCACAGCGGTTCCGGCGCCGCCGGAGGCATCGAACGCGGCTTCACCGGCGGGGGAGCGGACACCCCGGCCGTCGGCCCGCGCCGCACCCAGCGCAGCCCCGCCCGCTGCCGGGTCTGCGGACGCCCCCTCACCGACGGCGGAGAGCTGAAACTGCTCCGCTGCGAGGACTGCCCGTCCGACATGGACGAGGGTCTCTACGAGCGGCTGCTGGCCTGGCGCGACATCCAGGCACGGCGCAACGGTCAGCCCGCGTTCTGCGTCTTCACCGAGAAGACCCTGATGGCGATCGCCGAGACCGCCCCGGAGGAGCCGGGCGAGCTCGCGCGCATCCCAGGCGTCGGCATGCGCAAGCTCAACCGCTACGGAACCGATGTCCTGGCCATCTGCGCAGGCCAGGACGTAGGAAGGGACGACGCGGAGGACTGATACCAACTCGTCGAAAAAATAGTTTGCGCATGCCCCAGCAATCCCCATAGGTTCTTAAGCACGCGAACAGCGGCCTTCTCGAAGGCCCTGATTCCGTGCTGTACTTGCATATCCGCCGGATCGGGCTCGCCCCGATCCCCCGAGACGCCGAGAGGAGGCGATTGAAGTGATCATCATCAACAGCAGCTCCACCTGCACCGCCAAACTGACCGATCGCTCGGTCGTCTCCCTGTGCATGCTCGGCGCTTCGAACCGGGGCACCGGTGTGTCCGGCATCCGTGCCGACCGCCCGGCGTCCGCCTCCATCGCCCCCGCGGGTCTTCCCATCCGTGAGCGCGATGAGCGACCGACCAAGGCACTGGAAGCAGTAGCGGCACAGGCGCATGCCTATGCCTTTACGGCGGCCGGTGCCGGACTCCGGAAGCAGACGACGCAGCACCACCTGATGTGGGCCTTCCGTGGGCCAGAACCCTGGAGTGATCCAGCCTGATCGCCGATCAGGCCGGCGCCTTCAGGGCCGCGGAACCCCATCCGGGATCCGCGGCCCTTCTGTTTTCCCTCAAGCGGGACAGCAGACCGAAGGAGCCTCGGGACAAGAAAAGACCCGGTACCAGCCGCCACCCGGCCCAACAGGGCCGGAACGACCAGACGAGGAAGACGAACCGTGCAACTCGAAGCGCACGCCCCGTCCGTACCGCCTTCCGAAACGATCCCCCCGCCCGGCCTCACGGAGGACTCCACCTTGACCCCGCTCACCGCGCTCACCGCGCTCGACGACGCCATCGAGAACCTCGGCGTACCCGTCCCCTGCCGTTCCTATGACCCCGAGGTCTTCTTCGCGGAGTCCCCGGCGGACGTCGAGTACGCCAAGTCCCTCTGCCGCACCTGCCCGCTGATGGAGGCATGCCTCGCCGGCGCCAAGGAGCGGCGTGAGCCGTGGGGCGTCTGGGGTGGCGAGCTGTTCGTCCAGGGCGTCGTCGTCGCCCGGAAGCGGCCGCGTGGCCGCCCGCGCAAGAACCCGGTCACGGCATGAACACCGCAGGAACGATCGACCGCCCCCTCACGCACGACCCCAAGAAGCAGGCCCCGATGAAGCCGTCCACCAGCGAGCTCGCAGGCTCCGCGACCGAAGACGTCACCATGACCGGCGCGATCGACTCGCGTCAGAACAGGACCCGAGAAATGCAACTCATCCCAGAAGCCCTCGCCCGTGCGCATATGCACGAGCGACTGCACGAGGCCGAGCGGGACCGACAGGCCCTGCGCCTGGCGGCCGCCCGCCGGATGCAGCGCCGGGCCGAGCGCGCCTCGCTGCGCGCCCGCCGGGCGCTCGCCATGGCCCTGATGCAGTAACCGACAACATCTGAAGCGGTGGTCTCCCGAGCCGGGAGACCAAGCTCTCCTCGCGGGGGCCGGTCCAACCGAACGGACCGGCCCCCGCAGTGCGTTGGGCCCCCCTCCCCCCTCCCCCCTCCCCCCTCCCCTCCCCCGGCACGGCATCGGCACAGTCCGCGTCAGCTCACGCCTCCGCGGCCGTCTCCTCCTCGTCCAGCTCCTCCTCGAGGACGAAACCCGGTAGCCACTCCTCCAGTTCCTCGCGCAGTCGGACCGTCGCGCCGAGCTGGCAGAGGACGCCGATGGTGCTGAGAGTCACCCGGTGTATCAGCAGATAGGCCGGGGGGAGGTTGAGTTGCTTGCCCAGCTGGTAGGCGGGGGAGCGGGGGTCGGCGATGCGGGCCGCCTGGCTGCGCATCCAGGTGCGGGTGAAGGTGAACTCGTCCACCTGGGCCGGCTCGATGATCGGCAGGAGGTAGTCGAGGACCGCGTCCGGGTCCAGCTCGATCGACTCCTTCACGAAGCCTTCCGCGCACAGCAGCTCATAGACGGCGTTGGCCTCGCCGTCGAGGGTCATGCGCAGGGACTCGCCGATCGGGGTCGGCAGGCCGCCCGGCAGGCGGTCGACCGTGCCGAAGTCGAGGACGCCGAGCCGCCAGTCGTCCTCTCCGTCGGGGCCGCCGGGCAGCAGGCGGAAGTTGCCCGGGTGCGGATCGGCGTGCAGCAGGCCGGTGCGGGCCGGTCCGGAGAAGAGGAACCGGGCCAGGAGCTGGCCGGCCCGGTTCCTCTGCTCCGGTGTGCCGTCGGAGATCACCTCGGACAGGGGCACACCGTCGATCCACTCGGTGATCAGGATCTGGTCGCACTGGTGGACCACGGCCGGGACGACGACATCGGGGTCGTCCGCGAACTCCTCCGCGTGGGTCTGCTGGGCGGCGGCCTCCAGGCCGTAGTCCAGCTCCTCGGAGACGCGGTCCTTCAGCTCGGTGATCAGCGGCTTGACGTCCATGCCGGGGACCAGGGGGCCCAGCAGGCGGGCGAAGCGGCTGAGTTGGTTCAGGTCGGACAGCAGAGCGTCGCCCGCGCCGGGGTACTGGACCTTGACCGCGACCTCCCGGCCGTCGTGCCACACGCCCCGGTGCACCTGGCCGATCGAGGCGGCCGCGGCGGGCTTGTCCTCGAATTCGAGGAACAGTTCCGGCCAGTTCTCGCCCAGTCGCTCCGCGAGCATCATGTGGACGGTGCGCGTCGGCATGGGCGGTGCCGCGTCCTGCAGTTTGGTCAGGGCCGCCCGGTAGGGGCCGGCGACCTCCTCCGGCAGGGCCGACTCGAAGACGGACAGGGCCTGCCCGAACTTCATCGCGCCGCCCTTGAGCTCGCCGAGCACCTTGAACAGCTGCTCCGCCGTGCGCTGCTGCAGCTCGCGGCCGACGATCTCCGCGGACTCGCCCACGATGCGCTTGCCCAAGCCCCAGGTCGCCCGCCCGGCGAAGCCGAGCGGGAGCGCGGCGAGCTTGGCGGTCCGGGTGACCGCCTTCCGGGGAAGATCAGACATGCGCCCTCCAAGTCCCAGCCTGCCGCGTCGAGTGTGCCGTACGGCGCAACTCCTTCGAATGGCGTTGCTCCGCCATTGTCTCGTGCGACTCCGTGTCCATGGGGGTGTGTTCTCCCTTACCTTTCCCTCCGCTGCTCTCCTCGCCGCTCTCTCCGGCTTTCTCCGCGGCCCGGCAGGGGCATGCCGGGTGGGCCCAGACCGGTCGGGCGTGCCACTGAAGGGTGGGTGCGGAGATCTCCCAGCGGGCCCCGGTGCTCGCCGGGCTGTGGCCGTCGAGGAAGGTCAGCGCGTGTGCGGCGGCCAGGCCGGCGACCGTCGTGGCCAGCGGCAGGTCGCAGGGGCGGGCCGGGCGGGGCCCTCCGGAGCGCCACTGGGCGACGAGGCGCGGCCAGGTCGGGTCCCGGTCGATGCGGGTCTGCTGCAGACAGCCGGCGCAGCCGGTCTCGCCGGGCAGGACGAGGGGGCCGACGGTGCCGGTGCCCTCCACCACGCCCGCGTAGAGGTGCGGGATGCCCGAGTCGATCAGGGGTGCGGCGGCGGACGGGTCGGGGGCGTGTACGGACACGTCGTCCCGAGGGGTGAGGAGCACCAGGGAGAAGCCGGGGGTGCCCACCTCGCTCGTCGGGCCCGTGGTTCTGCGGGGTGGGCGGCCGGGTGCGGAGCGGCGGACCGCGCGGCGGGCCGCCTCGTCGCGGCGCTCGCCGATGGCCTCGGCGGGCAGGCCGCCCGGGGTCACATCGTCTGGTTCGACCCGGCCGCCGTCGCGCACGTCGACCTCGCCGATGCCCGCGCCCGACAGCAGGGAGGCCAGCACGGCGCCGACCCGGCCGGCGCCGCGGACCTGTACGCGCAGTCGGCGGCGCGCGGCCAGGGTACGCATCGCGTCACCCGGCTCCGAGGTGACCAGAGAGAGTGCGGCCAGGTCGGGGCGCAGCCGGTCCAGGACGTCCGGTTTCTCCCGCAGGGCGTCGGCGTCCGGGCCGCCTCCGCGGGCGTCCTCGATCAGGCCCGCGTGTGACAGGCGCCGCACCAGCAGGTCGACATGGCCGTCGGGCAGGTCCATGCGCCGGCCCTCCTCACGCAGGAGGTCCAGGCCGCGGGTGCCGTCCAGCAGGTCGAGGAAGTGGCCGGTCGCCGTGTCCATCGGGCCGAGCGTGAGCGCGTGTGCCGGTGTCATGCCGAACTGCACGGTGTTGAGGTCGCGCCAGCCGCGTCGCAGCGCCGGTTTCACCATCGGATGCATCTCTGTCCCCCGTAGGTCCGTCGGATGGGTGTCTGTCCCCGTAGGCCCGTGCCCGTGCGTGGTTCTGTCCCCGTAGGCCAGTGCCCGTGCGTGGATCTGTCCCCGTGTGCCGGCGGAGCGGGGGCGTGGGGTGTCCTCGCTCCGCCGACGAGTGCCAGCATGCCGGGGGCGGGCCGATGGGTGCGGAGAGTTGTCCACAGGCGCCGGGATTCGTCGTACAAATCCGTCGTACGAGGCACGGGGGACGTGTGGGTTCGGGGCGGAACCTCCCAGGAGCCGGGACTTCTCCCGTGTGCAGCGGGTAACGTCGGGGCGTGTCCGCCGACCCACTGCACCGCGCCGGAACGCCACAGCGCAAGCCGACGAGTCAGCCGCCGAGCGGCTCGGGGGCGAGCGCGATCGAGGTGCGCAGAAGTGCCCGGCGCCGCCGGACGGTCTCGGCGTACCGCGAGGGCGATCGCACCATTGTGCTCATCCCCGCCCGGATGTCCGAGGCGGAGGAGCAGCGCTGGGTGAGCGTCATGCTCGACAAGCTGGCGGCGCAGGAGAGCCGGCGGGTGCCCGGTGACGCGGAGCTCGCCGAGCGTGCCGAGCGGCTGTCCGCGCAGTACTTCGCGGGGCGGGCCCGGCCCTCCTCGGTGCGCTGGGTGACCAACCAGAACACGCGTTGGGGCTCCTGTACGCCCGCCGAGGGCAGCATTCGGCTTTCGCATCGGCTCAAGGGCATGCCGGAGTACGTCATCGACTACGTCCTGCTCCATGAGCTCGCGCATCTTCTGGTGCCGGGTCACGGTCCGGACTTCTGGCGGCTGTTGGAGGCGTATCCGCGTACCGAGCGGGCCCGTGGCTACCTCGAAGGGGTGGTGGCCGCCGAACGGTTGCCGCATGTGCCGGGCGCGCGGGGCGGCGAGTCCACGCCCGGCGGGGAGTGAGTCCGCCTCGGTGAGGGCCCTGTTCCGTGGCCGTACGGGTGTTGTGTACCGGGTGTGTACCGACTTCCTCCGTTGTCCGGGATTGCCGTTAGCCTGACGCGACGTACTCACATTCGGGATGGGGGACGGTCGTAACGCATGGCCAGGGAATTCCAACGCGGCCACAAGGCCAGGATCAGTGACCTCACCGCGGGCACGGATCTGTACGTAGGCGTGCAGATCTCCGCCCCCGGACTGACCTTCGACATCAGCTGTTTCGGCCTCGACGCCGAGGAACGGCTCTCCGACGACCGGTACTTCGTCTTCTTCAACCAGCCGAAGTCGCCGGAGGAGGCCATTCAGCTTCTGGGTGCCCAGGCCGGGGACACGGAGTCCTTCCGGGTCACGCTGGACCGGATCCCGGCGCGGATCCAGAAGCTGTCGTTCACGGCGACCATCGACGGCGCCGGACAGATGTCGCAGATCGACTCCGGTTACATCCGTATCGTCGCGGGTGGCGAGGAGGTGGCCCGATACGCGTTCAACGGTGCGGAGTTCTCCACCGAGCGGGCCGTGATGCTGGGCGACTTCTACCTGAAGGACGTGTGGCGCTTCGCGGCCGTGGGGCAGGGCTTCGACGGCGGCCTGGAGGCGCTGCTGAAGAACTTCGGCGGTGAGGTCCTGGAGGAGGAGACACCCGCCGCCGCGCCGCAGGCCCAGCAGCCGCAGACCGGGGCCGCTCCCGGCTTCGCACCGCCCGCGTTCGCCCCGCCCCCACCGACGGCCCAGGCCCCTGCACCGGCCCCCGCGCCGCAGCCCGCCCCAGGCTTCTCCGCACCCCCCGGAGCGACCCCGCCGCCCGCACCCGCGCCCTCGCCCTCCGTGCACGCCGCGCCGACCATCGCCGCGGGGCTGTACACCCCGCCCACGGGCACGGTGCCGCCGCCCGCGCCCGCGCCCGCCCCGGCCCCCGTACCGCACGGCGGCCCCTTCACGCCTCCGGGCACGACCCCTCCCGGAGGCCCGTTCACCCCGCCCGGTACGGCGCCCCCAGGAGGCCCCTTCCCACCCCCCGGCGCCCCCCTGGGCGTACCCGGGCAGGGCCAGCCCTTCGGCGGAGGGGCCGCGCTCGCGCCCGTGCCGCCCGAGGCGGGGCTCAGAGCGGTCCTGACGAAGTACGCCGAGGCCCCGGTCGGGGACCGCTGGACCGAGCAGAACCACCAACTGGTGCGGGCCACCCTCGCCAAGGGCGCCAACATCCTCGCCAAGCAGGGCAGCATGGTCGCCTACCAGGGCGACATCGACTTCGCCCACAAGGGCTCCGGACTGCTCGGCAAGCTGACCGGGCAGCTCACCGGCCAGGGCATGGCCCTGATGCGCTGCTCCGGGGACGGCGAGGTCTTCCTCGCCGACGAGGGCAGCCGGCTGTTCGTGATCCGCCTCCAGGGGGAGCAGCTGTACACCAGCGCGCGCGGGGTGCTCGCCTTCGACGAGTCGCTGGACACCGAGATCCGCCGCATCGAGGGCGTGGGACTGCCCGGCGGCGGCCTGTTCAGCATGCTCTTCTCCGGCACGGGAGCCGTCGTCGTCAAGACGCGCGGGACGCCCGTGGTGCTGCCCGTGGGACCGGCCACCTACGTCGACGGCAACGCCGTGATCGCCTGGTCGGCGGGCGCCCAGGCCGTCACCACGACCTCGCTGCGGCTGCGCCGCTCCGGGTACGCCCGGCAGACCGCGGAGGCCGTGAACCTCCAGTTCCGGGGCGCACCGGGCAACTTCGTCGTCGTACAGCCCTTCGAGGTGTGAGGCAGTCCATGGACCTTCAGGCACTCAACGCCCACCGCTCCGCTGCCACCGGCGTCCGGATGAGCGTGCACAGCTCCAAGACGCTCAAGGTCACCATGGTCACCGGGCAGGACCTGTACGCGAAGGCCGGCTCGATGATCGCCTACGACGGCTATGTGCAGTTCGACGCGCCGCCCGGCACCCTGCGCCGCACGGCGGAGGAGATGGTCACCGGCGAGGGCGGCAAGCTGATGCTCTGCCGTGGCGACGGGGAGCTCTACCTCGCCGACTACGGCGGTGACGTCCTCGTCGTCCACCTCGCCAACGAGGCCCTGTCCGTCAACGGCCCCACCCTGCTGGCCTGCGACGCCTCGCTGGAGCTGAAGATCGAACCGGTCAAGGGGCTGGCGAAGCTGTCCGGCTCAGGTCTGACCAACCTCGTCGTCCGCGGCACCGGCTGGGTCGCGCTGGTCAGCCGGGGCGTGCCGATCGCCCTGGACTGCGCCGAGCGGGAGACCTACGTCGATCCCGACGCGCTCATCGCGTGGACCGGCGGCCTCGACATGAAGGCCCGCCGCACCGTCAAGGCGAGCGCGCTGATCGGGCGGGGCAGCGGCGAGGCATTCCAGGTCGGCTTCAAGGGGCAGGGCTTCGTGGTCGTCCAGCCCAGCGAGGACACCGGCGACCGCTTCAAGATCCGTGGCTGACCGGGGCTGAGAGGAGCACCAGCACACATGCACAGCACACTCTTCGCGCACATCCCGGTGGAGTCCACCGAGCGCTACACGCTGCAGAACCCGCAGCTGCTCAAGGTCGACGTCACCCGGGGCCACAGCCCGGTCCTGGCCCGTCAGGGCGCGATGGTCGCCTTCGAGGGGCAGATCGACTTCCAGAGCCAGTACCGCGACCGCGGCTGGCGCAACGTGGAGCGCATGACCGGCGAGCGGCTGGAGCTGATGCGCTGCCAGGGCAACGGGATCGTCTATCTCGCCAACTTCGCGCAGTACCTGCACATCATGGAGGTCGGCCGCGGCATCACCGTCGACTCCTCCGCCGTCCTGGCCCTCGACGGGTCCCTCGGCGTCGGCATCGTCGCCGTGGACAGCGCGGTCCAGGTGGCGTCGGCGGGCGCGTACAACCTGGAGCTGTCCGGCGCCGGGCAGGTCGTCGTGATGACCTCCGGCGAGCCCCTGGTCCTGGAGGTGACCCCGGAGCGGAACGTCTGCTGCGACTCGGACGCGGTCATCGCCTGGTCAACCTCGCTGCGCACCCAGCTGCAGGCACCCACCTCCACATCCGCCGTGTGGCGTCGGCGGGGCTCCACCGGTGAGGGCTGGGAGATGCAGTTCTCCGGTACCGGACATGTCCTGGTGCAGCCCAGCGAGCTGCTGCCGCCGCAGCATCTGCGCACGTCCGGGCTGCTCGGGCAGTTCGGCATGGGCGCCGGCGGGCTGAGCGGGAACTCCCTCGGCGGCAGCCGCAACTGACACCCCCCCCGTGGGGGCACGTGTAAGGGGCGGTCGCCATGGACGACCGCCCCTTACCCGGGAGTCATGCGTCCAGCCGCGCCCGGGTCGCGTCCAGCAGGCGTACGACCGACTCGTCCGCCACGTCCGCGACCTCGGCGTACGGGAACCAGCGCAGGTCGAGGGACTCGTCGCTGATCGCCTCCACGGCACCGGCCGGGGCGAGCGCCGCGTACTGCACGTCGAGGTGCCAGGCGCACGGAGTGTGATGGCGGTCCAGGCGCACCGGGCCGCCGGGCAGCAGCGTCAGGCCCCTGACGCCCGACTCCTCGGTCGCCTCGCGCAGCGCGGCCGCCGCCAGGTCCGTGTCGGCCGGTTCGCAGTGGCCGCCCATCTGGAGCCACATCCGCATCTTCCTGTGCAGGGTGAGCAGCACACGCCCGCGTGACGGGTCGATCACCAGGGCACTCGCCGTGATGTGTCCGTCCGCGCAGGACTTCCACATGCCGTCGTCCGGGTGGGCCGCCAGGTGGTCCAGGTAGGTCTGGCGCAGGTCAGGCTGGCCCTCGTAGCCCTTGAGGACGAGGACCGCGTCGTCGTGGAGGCTCACTCGGTGTCGTCGTCCTTGGTGTCGTCCTGCTGCGGGCCCTTCTTCAGGTCGGGCTTCTGGGCGGCCTCGCCGAGCATCTTGTCCAGCTCGGAGAAGTCCAGCTGCTCCCGGTGCACGAAGCCGTCCGGGTCGTCCAGGTCGGTGGCCGTCGGCAGCATGTCCGGGTGGGCCCACAGGGCGTCGCGGCCGTCGACACCGCGCGCGTCCGTGAGCGAGGCCCACAGACGGGAGGCGTCGCGCAGCCGGCGCGGGCGCAGCTCCAGGCCGATCAGCGTCGCGAAGGTCTGCTCCGCGGGCCCGCCGGAGGCGCGGCGGCGGCGCAGCGTCTCACGCAGCGCGTCCGCCGACGACAGACGGGGCTTGGCGGCCGCGTGCACCACCGCGTCCACCCAGCCCTCGACGAGCGCCAGAGCCGTCTCCAGACGGGCCAGGGCGGCCTTCTGCTCCGGGGTGTCCTCCGGCTGGAACATGCCCTGCTGCAGAGCGTCCTGCAGCTGCTCCGGGTTCGACGGGTCGAACTGGCCGACCACGTCCTCCAGTTTGGCGGTGTCGACCTTGATCCCGCGCGCATAGCCGTCGACCGCGCCGAACAGGTGCGAGCGCAGCCAGGGCACATGCGTGAAGAGCCGCTGGTGGGCGGCCTCGCGCAGCGCCAGGTACAGCCGCACCTCGTCCTTCGGCACGCCCAGGTCCTTGCCGAACGTCTCGATGTTCAGCGGGAGCAGCGCGGCGCGGCCGGCCGGGCCCAGGGGCAGGCCGATGTCGGTGGAGCCGACGACCTCACCGGCGAGGACGCCCACGGCCTGCCCGATCTGCGAGCCGAACATGGCGCCGCCCATGGAGCGCATCACGCCGATCAGCGGGCCGGCCATGGCCTGCATCTCCTCCGGCAGGACGTCACCCATCGCGGTGCCGACCCGCTCGGCGACCGGGTCGACGAGCTCCTTCCAGGCGGGCAGGGTCGACTCGACCCACTCCGCGCGCGACCACGCCACCGCGATGCCCGCCCCGGAGGGCAGGGACGTCACGTCGTCGAGCCACAGGTCGGCCAGGCGGACGGCCTCCTGGACGGCGGTGCGCTCGGCGGGGCCGACGCTGGAGTCCTTCACGCCGTCCGGCGTGCCCTGGGAGACCGTCTGGCGGGCGATCTGCTTGGCCATGTCCCAGTTCACCGGGCCGCCCTCGTACGAGAGCATCTGGCCGAGCTGCTGGAACGCGGCGCCCAGGTCGGTGGGGTTCAGCGAGCCGAACATGGCGGCGAACGGATTGTCGTCGCCGCCGGGGCCGCCGAATCCGGGCAGCCCGAAACCGAACGGGTTGGCCGGGCCCTGACCACCGCCGCTCTGCTGGTCCTTCTTCTTGCCCTCGTCGCCGTCTTCCGGCTCCTCCGGCGGAAGGCCGAATCCGAATGGGGTGTCACTCACGGGATTCCTCGGCTGGTTAAGGCCGCCGGTTCTCGTCCGACGGCACGGCTGCCCTGCAACACCACCCAGCGTAGACACCCCGGCTCGATCGGGCCTCGGTGCTTCGCCGACTCTCTGCCTGCGGCAGGATGGATGCCACCTGGTACGTACGCGTCACTCGCGCTCGTATGGAAGACAACCGCTGGAGACACCTGGTGAGTTCCCCAGATCCGCAGGTTCGCGCAGCGCGAAACCACTCAACCCCGGGCGGCGGGCGCGGGCCCGTCGTCGCCGTGACCGGCGCCGCGACCGGGGTGGGCGAGCTGCTCACCGAGCGGCTCGCCGCGTCCGACGAGATCAAGCAGGTCGTCGCCATCGACGAGCGGCGCGGGGAGTGCGACGCGGCGCGCTGGCACATCCTCGACGTGCGGGACCCCGCGATCGCGGACAAGCTGCGGGGCGCCGACGTCGTCGTCCATCTCGCGCTCGATCTCGACCTGGGGAGTGACGCCGCCGCCCGGACGGCCTACAACGTGCGCGGCACGCAGACCGTGCTGACCGCGGCCGCGGCGGCCGGTGTGCACCGGGTGGTGCTGTGCACCTCCGCGATGGTGTACGGCGCGCTGCCCGACAACGAGCTGCCGCTGTCGGAGGACGCCGAGCTGCGGGCGACGGCCGAGGCGACCGGGGTCGGGGATCTGCTGGAGATCGAGCGGCTGGCGCGGCGGGCGCCGCGGGCGCACCCGGGGCTCAATGTCACCGTGGTGCGCCCCGCGGTGCTGGTCGGCGGCACGGACACCGCGCTGACCAGGTACTTCGAGTCGCCGCGGCTGCTCGTCGTCGCCGGCTCGCGGCCCGCCTGGCAGTTCTGCCATGTCGAGGACCTGTGCAGCGCCCTGGAGTACGCGGTCCTGGAGAAGGTGGACGGGGAGCTGGCCGTCGGGTGCGACGGGTGGCTGGAGCAGGAGGAGGTCGAGGAGCTCAGCGGGATCCGGCGGATGGAGCTGCCGTCGGCCGTCGCGCTCGGCGCCGCCGCCCGCCTGCACCGGATCGGGCTGACGCCGTCCCCGGCGGGCGACCTGGCGTACACGATGTACCCGTGGGTGGTCAGCGGCAGCCGGCTGCACGACGCGGGCTGGCGGCCGCGGTGGACCAACGAGGAGGTACTCGCGGAGCTGCTGGAGGAGGTCTCCGGGCGGCACACGGTGGCCGGGCGACGGCTGGGGCGCAAGGACGCGACGGCCGCGGGGGCCGCGGGGGCGACGGTGGCGCTGCTCGGCGCGGCGGCCGTGGTGCGCAAGGCTCGGAAGGCGCGGCGCAGGGGGTGAGGGGTTTCGCCCCCGCCGCCCCCAGGGACCCCCGCTTCGGCCCTTGAGGGGCCTCGTCCTCGAACTCCCCCAGCGGGGGACCCCAGACGGGCCGGGATGCCGGGCGGGCAGGATCGCCGACTGTAGGAGGCTCCGAAGTGGTACGCGCGCGTGCCGGTGATTCTGTGGTTTCCCGGGGTCTGCGGCGTGCGGCACGATGGGGGTATGGCACCTAGCAATGATCATCCCGGCGAGCGGGGCGCACAGGATCCCGTCAAGCTGATCGCGATCCGTGAGACCGCCCTGTCCGTCGACGAGGTCTTCCGCGCCGTGGGGGACGACGCGGCCGGCGGGACGGCACTGTTCGTGGGCACCGTACGGAACCACGACGGGGGCGCCGACGTCGACCGGCTCGGCTACTCCTGCCACCCCAGCGCCGAGGCCGAGATGCGGCGGATCGCCGAGAAGGTCGTCGCCGAGTACCCGGTGCGGGCGCTGGCCGCCGTGCACCGGGTGGGGGATCTCCAGGTGGGGGACCTCGCCGTCGTCGTCGCCGTGTCCTGCCCGCACCGGGGTGAGGCGTTCGACGCCTGCCGGAAGCTGATCGACGACCTCAAGCACGAGGTGCCCATCTGGAAGCATCAGACGTTCTCCGACGGCACCGAGGAGTGGGTGGGGGCCTGCTAGGCCGTGGTCCTGGGTCCCGGGCCGTGCCGCCCGGCTCCTCCGGTTGCGTAACCGCACCCCTGGCGTGAGCGTTGTCCGTGCGGATGGTTAATCTGCTGATCAGTCAGTTGCGGTCGCTCAGTCGGGGTTGGGAGGTCTGCATGGCGGCGCTCGCCTGGTTGCTGATTCCGCTTGTGGCTGCGATCGGGGCCGGCCTGTGGGGAAGCTGGGCCAACCGGACCCGCAAGATCCGCAGTGACGGCCCTGAGCTCGACGGGTACGCCCGCTTCCGCGCCGCCATGGAGAGGCCCGTCCGCCTGGACAAGTCCCGCACCGGCAGCCGGGCCGGCTGAGCCCCTCCCCGCCCGGCGGCCCTGACGGTGCGCTGACAGAGGCGTCCCGTACTGTCGAGGCATGCCACGCCGCACCGCGACGATGCTCGCCTCCACCCTGATGCTGATCGCGCTCCTGTGCGCGGGAGTGCTCATCCCCGTGCCGTACTCGGAGATGTCCCCGGGGCCGACGGTCAACACCCTCGGTGAGCACGGTGGCGAGCCGGTGCTGCAGATCTCCGGGCGCAAGACCTACCCGACCGACGGCAACCTGAACATGACCACCGTGCGGGTCACCAGTGCCGACTACCGGATGAACCTCGTCGAGGCGGTGTACGGCTGGCTGGCGCACGACAACAAGGTCGTGCCGCACGACACCCTCTACCCGGACGGCCAGACGGAGGAGGAGTCCACCCAGGAGAACGCCGAGGAGTTCAGCCAGTCCCAGGAGTCCGCCAAGGTCGCCGCCCTGGAGGCGCTGGACATCCCCGTGCAGTCCTGGGTGATCGTCTCCACGGTCGTGAAGGACTCGCCCGCCGAGGGCAAGCTGCACGCCGGTGACGTCGTCAAGGCCGTCGACGGCACCGCGGTGAAGGAGCCGTCCGACGTGGCGAAGCTGGTGACCCGGCACAAGCCCGGCGAGGACGTCGTCTTCACCATCGTGCCCGCCAAGGAGCAGGCCGCCGCCGAGAAGGAGAACCGCACGGCGACCAGGACGCAGGACGTCACGATCACCACCGCGACCTCGGACGACAGCGGGGAGAAGCGGGCCATCGTCGGGATCTCCGCCGGGACCGACCACACCTTCCCGTTCACCGTCGACATCAAGCTCGCCGACGTCGGCGGCCCCAGCGCCGGGCTGATGTTCGCCCTCGGCATCTACGACAAGCTCACCCCGGGCGCCCTCACCGGCGGCACCTTCGTCGCCGGCACCGGCACGATCGACGACAACGGCAAGGTCGGGCCCATCGGCGGTGTCCAGATGAAGACCGTGGGCGCGCGCGAGAAGGGCGCCGAGTACTTCCTCACGCCCGCCGAGAACTGCGCGGCCGCCGCCAAGGACACCCCGAGCGGCCTCAGGCTCGTCAAGGTGAACACCCTCGACGACGCCCTCGGCGCCCTGGAGGACATCCGCAACGGCGACACCGCCGACCTGCCGAAGTGCACCACCAAGGGCTGAACGGCACACGCGTGCGTACGACCGGGGGCGTCCCTCGTGACCGAGGGCGCCCCCAGTGCCGTACCGAACGATCCGGTCAGTCCTCGAAGGTGGCCGCCAGCGCCTCCGCCAGGCCCGGCACCAGGTCCGCGCCCGTGAGGACCTCCGACGGCGCGTCCTTCTCCCGCAGGCGCAGGGCCGACTCGCGGGAGCCGTCGCGCAGCACCGCGACCGTCATCCGGACCTCCTGGCGGTTCGGGTGGGCGGCCACCCACTTCGCCAGCCCCGCCTCGTCCAGACCGGTGGGGACCTGGGCCTCGGCGGACGGCGGGAGCATCAGACGCTCGATGGTCAGGGCGCAGCCGGTCACCGCGTCCGGCCAGGCGATGGTGGCCAGGAACTCGTCGAGCGGTTTGTCCGTCGGCACCTCGTCCTGCTCGATCGGGGTGAGACCGGTGGTCTCGGGCTCGTCCTCCAGGCCGAGCTGGGCGGCGAGCGAGGGTTCCTGGGCCCGCAGCCGTGCGGTGTCTACGAGGGCGAAGAGGCGAGCGGGCTGGTCCCAGCCGAGGCCGGAGGCGTACTCGTCGATCTCGAGTACGGCCCGGGTGAGCGGGCTCGCCGCCATGGGAGTGTTGGACATGGTCACAATCCTGCCTCGTTCCCACCCGGAATCGGGAACTGAGTAAACACTGAGTAAGTTGCATAGGTGTGGGCCCAGGATCACGGGGGCCACGAAGGGCCGGCGAACACGCGGGTCTGAAGGATCGACAGCGACTTCGAGGTGCGCACCTTGGCTTTCCAGATGCCGGACCGCGGCGGAGGCCCGACGGGGCCACGGATCAGAGTGGGCCGACCGTCCCGGCGGGTCCGGACCCTGCTGATGACACTGGGCGTCCTGGCCGTGCTCGCCATGGCGTTCACCATGTTCGCCGGGTTCTGGACCGACTGGCTCTGGTACCGGTCCGTGAAGTACTCGTCCGTCTTCACCACCACCCTGTGGACCAAGGTCGGGCTCTTCTTCGTCTTCGGCCTGCTGATGGCCCTGGCGGTCGGCTTCAACATCTGGCTGGCCCACCGGCTGCGGCCGCCGCTGAGTGCCATGTCGATGGAGCAGCAGAGCCTCGACCGCTACCGGATGGGCATCGCGCCGTACAAGAAGTGGCTGCTGCTGTCGATCACCGCCCTGGTGGGACTGATCGCCGGCGCCTCCGCGGCGGGCCAGTGGCGGACCTGGCTGATGTGGGTCAACGGCGTGTCCTTCGGCAAGAAGGACCCCCAGTTCCACCTGGACGTCTCCTTCTACGCCTTCGACCTGCCCTGGTACCGGTTCCTGCTCGGCTTCGGCTTCGCCGCCACCATCCTGTCCCTGATCGCCGCGGCGCTCACCCACTACCTGTACGGCGGGCTGCGCATCACCAGCCCGGGCGCGCGCGCCACCTCCGCGGCCACCGGACATCTGTCGGTGCTGCTGGGCGTCTTCGTCGCGCTGAAGGCCGTCGCCTACTGGCTCGACCGGTACGGGCTCGCGGTGAAGTCCAGTGACTTCAAGGCGACCGACAACTGGACCGGTCTGCGCTACGTCGACGCCAACGCCTATCTGCCGGCCAAGACGATCCTGTTCTGCATCGCCGTCATCTGCGCCCTGCTGTTCTTCGCCACCCTGTGGCGGCGCACCTGGCAGCTGCCCGTCATCGGCTTCGGCCTGATGGTCCTGTCCGCCATCCTCATCGGCGGCCTCTACCCGGCCATCGTCCAGAAGTTCCAGGTCCAGCCGAACGAGCAGGCCAAGGAAGCGCCGTACGTCCAGAAGAACCTCGCGGCGACGCGTGAGGCGTACGGCATCGACGCCACCCAGGTCAGCGACTACCGGGGCACCAACACCAGCGAGGACATCAGCGCGCTGCGCGACAAGGTCGACTCCACCGCCAGCATCCGCATCCTCGACCCGAACATCGTCTCGCCCACCTTCCAGCAGCTCCAGCAGATCAGGAAGTACTACGCCTTCCCGACCAACCTGGACGTCGACCGCTACAGCAAGGACGGCAGCGACCAGGACACGGTCATCGGTCTGCGTGAGCTGAACCTCGCCGGCGTCGACAAGCAGAACTGGATCAACAACCACTTCCGCTACACGCACGGCTACGGCGTGGTCTCCGCCAAGGGCACCGCCGCCGACTCCGAGGGCCGCCCGGTCTTCACCGAGTCCGACCTGCCGTCCAAGGGCGACCTCGGCACGTACGAGCAGCGCATCTACTACGGCGAGAAGACGACCACGTACTCGATCGTCGGCGGTCCCCAGAAGGAGATCGACTACTCCGACGACAGCGGCGAGAAGACCTTCACCTACACCGGCGACAGCGGGGTCAACCTCTCCAACCCGCTGAACCGGGCCGCGTACGCGGCGGCGTTCGGTGAGCCGCAGATCCTGTACTCGGGTGCCATCGGCGAGGGCTCGCGGATCCTGTACAACCGCACGCCCAAGGACCGCGTCGAGGCGGTCGCCCCGTGGCTGACCATCGACGGCGACGCCTACCCGGCGGTCGTCGAGGGGCGGATCCAGTGGATCGTCGACGCCTACACCACGACCAACGGCTACCCCTACGCCTCCCGTACGACCCTCGGTGAGACGACCTCCGACTCGCTGACCGCGACCAACGACAACCGCGCGGTGGTCGCCCAGCAGAACCAGGTCAACTACATCCGCAACTCGGTGAAGGCGACCGTCGACGCGTACACGGGCGATGTCGTGCTGTACCAGTGGGACACCCAGGACCCGGTCCTGAAGACGTGGATGAGGGCCTTCCCCGGCACGGTGAAGCCGAAGACCGACATCTCGTCGTCGCTGATGGCCCATCTGCGCTACCCGCAGGACCTGTTCAAGGTGCAGCGCGAACTGCTCAGCCGCTACCACGTGAAGGACGCCACGACGTTCCTCAGCGGCAGCGAGGTGTGGCAGGTGCCGGACGACCCGACCAACAAGTCGGGCGACGCGGTGCCGCCGTACTACCTGAGCATGAAGATGCCGGACCAGCAGGAGCAGGCGTTCTCGCTGACGACCACGTTCACACCCAACGGGCGTGACAACCTCAGCGCGTTCATGGCGGTCGACTCCGAGGCGGGTACGCCCGGCTACGGCAAGATCAGAATCCTGAAACTGCCGACGAGCACAACCGTCAACGGACCCAAGCAGGTCCAGAGCCAGTTCAACTCCGAACAGGCCATCGCCGAGACCATCAGGCTCCTCAGAGGCGGTGACTCCGAGGTCGAGTACGGCAACCTGCTGACGGTGCCGCTCGAAGGCGGACTGCTCTACGTCGAGCCGGTGTACGTGCGCGGTGGCGGCCTCAAGTACCCACTGCTGCGCAAGGTGCTGGTGACCTACGGAGGCAACACCGCCTTCGAGGACACCCTTGAGGAGGCCCTCAACAAGGTCTTCGGCGCGGAGGGCGCGGCACCGAAGCCACCGGCCGACGACGACGGTGACGGGACGACCACCCCGCCGCCGACCGGCGACGCCACGGTCCAACAGGCCCTGGAGGACGCCCAGAAGGCGTTCACCGCCGGCCAGGAGGCCCTGAAGAACGGCGACTGGGAGGCGTACGGCAAGGCGCAGAAGGACCTTGAGTCCGCGCTCAAGCGGGCCGAGGAGGCGCAGGCCGAGGCGGAGAAGAACACGGGCGGCTCCGGCGGCGGTTCGGGCAGTGGCGCGGGCAGCAGCCCGAGTCCGAGCAGTAGTCCGAGTCCGAGTCCCACCAGTACCGCCGGAAGCGGCTGATCATATGATCCACTCCGCGCTGTGATACTGTTGATCAACACGGCGCGGGGTGGAGCAGCTCGGTAGCTCGCTGGGCTCATAACCCAGAGGTCGCAGGTTCAAATCCTGTCCCCGCTACTGAAGGCGAAGGCCCGGATCCTCACAGGGATCCGGGCCTTCGTGATGTGCGAACGCATGTGCAGACGGGGTGGAGGGCCGCGCCGTCGTGGGGAGTTGGGAGAACTGTGTTTGACTTGTCTCTCTGTGGGCATGTCGACAAAACGCTGAAGTGACCTCACAGGCTGCGGTATACCGGGTGTACCCAGGTTGCAGGTGGTGCGACGATGGACGTTATGGGGGACAAGGCAACTCTGTTCGAGACAGGGCGATTTGTGCAGCCTTCCGGAGTCACCGGTGAGGAAGCGGCCCCGGAGGAGACCACGGACGAGACGGGGGAAGCCGCCGAGGAGGTGCGGCTGAGGCTCGCGGCGGAGGCCGGCGACGCCGAGGCGGCCAGCGTCCTCGGCGCGATGCTGCTGCGCCGTGGCGACCTCGACGGCGCCGAGCCCCAGCTGCGTGCCGCCACCGCGGCCGGTGACCGGGCCGCCGCCAACAACCTGGGTGTCCTTCTCCACCAGCGCGGATACGCCGACGAGGCCGCCGGATGGTGGCGGGTCGCCGCCGTCGCCGGTTCCACCGCGGCCGCGCACGCGCTGGGGCGCCACCACCGTGAGCGCGGCGACGAACCCGCCGCCGAGTACTGGCTGCGCCAGTCCGCCGAGCAAGGCCATGTGCTGGGCGCGTACGCTCTCGCCGACCTGCTGGAGCACCGGGGCGACAGCGGGGCCGAGCAGTGGATGCGGACCGCGGCCGAGCGCGGCCACCGCGAGGCGGCCTACCGGCTGGCGCGCACGCTGGACCGCAGGGCGGGCGGCGACTACACGGGTGCCGAGCGCGGCGGCGAGCGTATCGGAGAGCGTGCCGGTGAGCGGGGTGCCGAGCGCGGGTTCGGCGGCTGGGCCGTCGGCGGGCGGGGCGTCGTACCGGAAACCGGCGGGCACGCGATCGTGCGGGTATCCGCCGGTCGTCCCGCCGGACGCGCCGCGGCGCGGGAGGCGGGCGGTGACAACGGTGTCTCCGTGGCCGCCGAGGCCGAGCAGTGGTACCGGCAGGCCGCCGCGCGCGGGCACCGGCGGGCCGCGCTGTACCTCGGGACGATCCTGGAGAAGCGCGGTGAGCTCAAGGAGGCCGGGCGCTGGTATCTGACCTCCGCCGAGGACGGGGAGGCGCGGGCCGCCTGCGCGCTCGGGTTCCTGCTGCGGGACGCCGGCGACACCGAGAACGCCGCCGTCTGGTGGCTGCGGGCCGCCCAGGACGGCGACGGCAACGCGGCGAACGCGCTGGGCGCGCTGCACGCCGAGCGCGGGCAGACCCAGACCGCCGAGCGGTGGTACCGGGCGGCCATGGACGCCGGTGACGACAACGGCGCCTACAACCTCGGGCTCCTCTGCGCCGAGCAGGGGCGGACCGCGCAGGCCGAGCAGTGGTACCGCCGGGCCGCCTACGCCGGGCACCGCGAGGCGGCGAACGCGCTCGCGATCCTGCTGCTGCAGGTCGGTGACACCACCGGCGCCGAGCCGTGGTTCTCCAAGGCGGCCGAGGCCGGCAGCGTCGACGCCGCGTTCAACCTGGGCATCCTGTACGCCGGGCGCGGGGAGGACGAGGCCGCCCTGCGGTGGTACGAACGGGCGGCGGCCGCCGGGCACACCGAGGCCGCGCTGCAGGTGGGCATCGCCCGGCTGCGGGACGGTGACGAGCAGACGGCCGAACGGCATCTGCGGTGCGCGGCCGGGGGCGGCAGCGCGGAGGCCGCGTACCGACTGGCCGCCGTGCTGGACGCCCGGCGACCCCGCGCCTCCGCGCACGAACTCGGGGAGTCCGTGCACGAGAAGACCGAGTGCGAGGAGTGGTACGAGCGGGCCGCCTCCCAGGGGCACCGGCGCGCCCAGGTGCGGGTCGGAATGCTGGCCGCCGCGCGCGGGGACGTGGTCGAGGCGGCGCGGTGGTACCGGGAGGCCGCGGAGGCCGGGTCGCGCAACGGCGCGTTCAACCTGGGGCTGCTGCTGGCCCGGGAGGGCAGCGAGCCCGAGGCGGTCGTGTGGTGGACCCGCGCGGCGAACGACGGTCACGGTCGGGCGGCGCTCCGGCTGGCCCTGGTCTACGCGCGTCGTGGTGAGCTGGACGAGGGGCAGCGCTGGGCCGACCGTGCGGTGAGCCTCGGGCCGGCGGAGGTGGCGGAGCGGGCGGGGCGGCTGCGGGACGCGCTGCGGGAGGAGCTGTCGGCGTGACGAGCGGTCGGTGTGGCGAGCGGTCCGCGTGACGTCGGGCGGGGCGGGTCGTCGTTGATTTGCTTTCGTCCGCATCCTTGACGTAGCGTTGCGTTCACCGACGCGGGGTGGAGCAGCTCGGTAGCTCGCTGGGCTCATAACCCAGAGGTCGCAGGTTCAAATCCTGTCCCCGCTACTGAAAGATCGAGGGCCGGTACCCATCAGGGTTCCGGCCCTCGATCGTGTTTGCGTCGCTTACGCGACCGCTGTGCCGCCGCTACGCCGCCGCGCAGTTCGGGCAGACGCCCCGGTAGGTCACTTCCACGTCCGAGACCGTGAAGCCGAAGCGCTCCGAGTCGGGCAGGTCGGCGAGCGGGTTGCCGCTGGGGTGGACGTCGCGGATCGCGCCGCACCGGGCGCAGACCAGGTGGTGGTGCGGACGGTGCGCGTTGGGGTCGTAGCGCTTGGCCCGCTTGTCCGTGCTGACCTCGAGGACCTCGCCGAGGGAGACCAGCTCGCCCAGCGTGTTGTAGACGGTGGCGCGGGAGATCTCGGGCAGCTTGGCGACCGCCCTGGCGTGCACTTCGTCGGCCGTCAGATGGACGTGATCGCCGGAGAGCACCTCCGCCACGACACGCCGCTGCGCGGTCATCCGCCATCCGCGTCCGCGCAGCCGTTCCAGAAGGTCACTCATGGAACCAGCCTAACAGCAGAGGAGCCCAGGTTCCGAACGGGTGTGACTTTGGATGCCCCATGGAATTAGACACAGTCCAGTGTGGGGCTCTGGAACGGCTGCGATGAGGCTGGGGTCGGCCCGGTCAGGTCAGGGAGGTGGCGTGGCTGCGGGCCGGGGCCCAGCAGCGGATGATGTCGCGGACCGAGACGATGCCGGTGATCTCGCCGCGGTCGAGGACGACCAGGTGGCGGAAGCCGCCGTGGGCCATGGCGTGGGCCGCCTCCTCCAGGGTCCAGGCCGGGGCGGCGAACACGACGTCGGTGGTGGTGTGGGCATGGGCGCGCTCGGCGTCCGGGTTCTGACCCAGGCCGACGGAGTTGAGGATGTCCCGTTCGGTGAGGATGCCGATGCCGCCGGCGTCGGGGTCGTGGACCACGGCCGCGCCCACCCTGCGGGCGGCCATCAGGGCGGCTGCCTGGCGGAGCGTGTGGTCGGGGCCGATGGTGAGGACGACTGTGCTCATGGCGTCACGGACGAGCATGTCTTGAGCCACCTCCTGGAGTGTCCCTCACGTTTGTTCATGGTTTCACAAATTCACAAGTGAGGGGACTTTCAGGGTGGCAGGCAAAGGGGGAGTCAACAAGGGGGCGCTCAGGTGCGCATTCGTTCGCTCAGCGGCGCGCGTTGAGATAGCCGAGCAGTTCGTCGTGGAGCAGGCCGTTCGAGGCGGCCGCGTTGCCGCTGTGCGGGCCCGGGCGGCCGTCGAGGCCGGTGAAGGTGCCGCCGGCCTCGGTGACCACGATCGCGTTGGCCGCCATGTCCCACAGGGACAGCTCCGGCTCGGCGCACAGGTCGACCGAACCCTCGGCGACCATCATGTACGGCCAGAAGTCGCCGTACGCGCGCGTGCGCCACACCTCGCGGGTGAGGTCGAGGAAGCCGTCCAGCCGGTTCCGCTCCTCCCAGCCGGAGAGGGAGGAGTACGCGAAGGAGGCGTCGGCGAGGTTCGAGACGCGGGAGACGTGGATGCGGGTGGCGGAGGTGAGGCTGCGGCCGGTGTAGGCGCCGTGGCCCTTCGCGGCCCACCAGCGGCGGCCGAGGGCCGGGGCGGAGACGACGCCGACGACGGGCTGGTAGCCGCCCTCGGCCGCCTCCATCAGGGAGATCAGGGTGGCCCAGACGGGGACGCCGCGTACGTAGTTCTTGGTGCCGTCGATCGGGTCGATGACCCAGCGGCGGGGGCCGGTGCCCTCGATGCCGTACTCCTCGCCGAGGATCGCGTCCCGCGGGCGGGCGCGCGCGAGGTGGCCGCGGACGAGTTCTTCCGCGGCCTTGTCCGCCTCGCTCACCGGGGTCATGTCCGGCTTGGTCTCGACCTTCAGGTCGAGGGCCTTGAAGCGGTCCATGGTGGTGGCATCGGCGGCGTCCGCGAGGACGTGGGCCAGGCGCAGGTCGTCGAGGTAGTCCGGCATGGGGGAACGGTATCTGTCGGTGGGGACACGGGGCTACACGGGCCCTGGCCGGAGCCGGGCGAGGGGCGGGGACGCAGCCCGGCGCGGCGGGGTCCCGCCTGCGCCCACCCGTGCCGCCCCAGCGGCACGACTGCCCGCAGGCTGGGGCGGCGCGGGTTGGGGGGGAGGTGGCATGGCTGCCCGCAGGCTAAGGCGGCGCGCGGGTTTGGGGAGAGGTGGCATGGCTGCCTGCGGGCTAAGGCGGCGCGGGTTTGGGGGAGGTGGCATGGCTGCCTGCGGGCGGGACTGTCCGGGTGGGTCGTAGGGCGCGTCGGTGTACCGGAACCCTTGACACTGCATTCCGGTGAGTCAAATCTGGGCCGAGAGTCGCTGCCTCAGGGAGGCGATGATGCCTGCAGCGCGGGAATCCCTACTGGACGCCGCCTACTCGGCGCTTGCGCAGCGGCCCTGGGCCGCGGTGCGGATGGTGGAGGTCGCGGTGGTGGCCGGGGTGTCCCGGCAGACGTTGTACAACGAGTTCGGGAGCAAGGAGGGGCTCGCGCGGGCCTTGGTGCGGCGGGAGGCCGACGGCTATCTCGCCGGTGTCGACCGGGCGCTCGCCGTGCACGGGGACATCAGGGAGCGGCTCACCGCCACCGCCGAGTGGACCACCTCGGCCGCCCGCGACAACGCCCTCGTCCGCGCCCTGCTCACCGGCTGCTGGAGCGAGCGCCTGCCCGCGCCGACGCTCCGCCCGGTCCCGTCCTCCTCCGCCGTACCGGCGCAGCGGCGGGCGGACGGCCCGCTGCCCTCGCCCGGCGACTTCGTGACCCTGGTGTGCGACCGCGCCGTCACGGTGCTGACCGGACCCGGCACCGCCAAGTCCGAGGCCACCGACCTGGCCCGCTCCTGTGAACTCGCGGTCCGCCTGGCGCTGTCCTGCGTGTCCGCACCGCCGGGGGAGGGCGGGGTCACGGATCTGGTGCGGTGCGCCCTCGCCCGGCCCGCCGCGAAAGAGTCCGTCAAAGACTCCTAGTGCGCCGACCCCGACAGCTGCAGGCCGATCACGCCCACGATCACCAGGGTGATGGAGACGATCTTCAGGGTCGACACCAGGTCGCCGAGGAAGACCATCCCGTAGATCGCCGTACCCGCCGCCCCGATACCGGTCCACACCGCGTACGCGGGGCCCACGTCGAGCTTGCGCAGGGAGAGAGTGAGCAGACCGAAGCTGCCGAGGGCGAAGATGGCGAACGCGATGGTCGGCCAGAGGCGCGTGAAGCCGTGCGAGAGCTTCAAGCAGACGGCGAAGCCTGTTTCGAGCAACCCGGCCACAACGACCAGCAGCCACGCCATGTGCTGTCCTCCCGTAGGTCAGGCTCGGTGCGATTATGCACTTACCGAACCCGTGTACACGCAAACAACGCTGAGGTCAGTCGCCTTCCGTGCGCTCCCGCGTCGCCAGCAGCCGGCGGAGCGAGTACAGGCGGGCCGGATCCGCGTGGCCCTGCGCCACCCACTCGTCCAGCGCGCAGTCCTGCTCGTCGTGGCTGCACGCGCGCGGGCAGCCCTCCGTGCCCGGTTCGAGGTCCGGGAAGGCGTGGATCACCCGGGACGGGTCGACGTGGGCCAGGCCGAAGGAACGGACGCCCGGGGTGTCGACCACCCAGCCGTCGGCCCCCAGGAGGGGCAGCGCCAGGGCCGATGTCGTCGTGTGCCGGCCGCGGCCCGTCACCAGGTTGACGTGACCCGTCAGACGCCGACGCTCCTTGGGGACCAGCGCGTTCACCAGGGTCGTCTTGCCCACACCCGAGTGGCCGACGAACGCCGTGACCCGGTCGGCCAGATGCCCGCGCACCCGGTCCGCCGCGCCACCGTTCTCCAACTCCTCGCGGCTGGTGACGACGTACGGGATGTCCAGGTCGCCGTACAGCTCCAGCAGCTTGTCCGGCGGGGCCAGGTCCGACTTGGTCAGCACCAGCAGCGGCTCCAGTCCGCCGTCGTACGCCGCGACCAGACACCGGTCGATCAGGCGCGGACGCGGTTCGGGGTCGGCGAGGGCCGTGACGATCGCCAACTGGTCGGCGTTGGCGACCACCACCCGCTCGAACGGGTCGTCGTCGTCTGCCGTGCGCCGCAGCACCGAGGACCGCTCCTCGATGCGCACGATGCGGGCCAGGGTGTCCTTCTTGCCGGACAGGTCGCCGACCAGCGCCACCCGGTCGCCGACCACCGCCGCCTTGCGGCCCAGTTCGCGGGCCTTCATCGCGAGGATCGTGCGGTCCTCGACGAGGCAGGTGAGCCGGCCCCGGTCGACGGTCAGGACCATGCCCTCCGCCGCGTCCTCGTGCTTCGGGCGGATGTTCGTGCGGGGTCGGGTGCCCCGGCGGCCGGGGCGGGTGCGGATGTCGTCCTCGTCGGTGTGCTTGCCGTAGCGGCGCATGGCGAATTCCCTAGACCCCGAGCATCCCGGTCCACAGCTCCGGGAAGTCCGGCAGGGTCTTCGCGGTCGTCGCCACGTTCTCGATCAGCACGCCCTCGACCGCGAGGCCGATGATCGCGCCCGCCGTGGCCATGCGGTGGTCGTCGTACGTGTGGAAGGTGCCGCCGTGCAGCGGGCGCGGACGGATGTGCAGGCCGTCGGCCGTCTCCGTGACATCACCGCCCAGCTCGTTGATCTCCTTGGTCAGCGCGGCCAGGCGGTCCGTCTCGTGCAGGCGCAGATGCGCCACGCCGCGCAGGGTCGACGGGGAGTCCGCGAGGGCGGCGACGGCCGCGATGCCCGGCGTCAGCTCGCCCACGTCGCCCAGGTCGACGTCGATGCCGTGGACCGCGCCGGAACCGGTGAACTCCAGGCCGTACTCGGTCAGCTCGCAGGAACCGCCCATCTCGGTGAAGATCTCCCGCAGCCGATCACCCGGCTGGGTGGTGCGGACCGGCCAGTCCGGGATCATCACCCTGCCGCCCGTCACCAGCGCCGCCGCCAGGAACGGCTGCGCGTTGGACAGGTCCGGTTCGATCGTCAGGTCCCGGCCGAGCAGCGCGCCCGGCGTGACCCGCCACACGTTCCGCTCGCCGCCCGACTCCGGGGTGTCCACCTGGGCGCCGACCGCGCGCAGCATGTCGACCGTCATCCGGATGTGCGGCATGGACGGGAGCGTGCCGCCGATGTGGCGGACCTCAACGCCCTGGTTGAAGCGCGGGCCGGACAGCAGCAGCGCCGACACGAACTGCGACGAGGACGACGCGTCGATCTGCACCGGGCCGCCCTCCAGGGCACCTCCGCCGTGCACGGTCAGCGGCAGCGCGCCCCGGCCGTCGTCGTCGATGCGGGCGCCGAGGGCACGCAGCGCGTCGATCACGCCGTGCAGCGGACGCTCGTACGACCTGGGGTCGCCGTCGAAGCGGACGGGGCCGTCGGCGAGCGCGGCGACCGGCGGCAGGAAGCGCATCACGGTCCCGGCGTTGCCGACGTCCACCTGGGCCGGGCCGCGCAGGCCCGCCGGCAGGACGCGCCATGCCTCGCCGGTGCCGTCGGGACCCACGCCCTCCTCGATCTCGATGCCCATGGCGCGCAGGGCCTGCGCCATCAGGAGGGTGTCGCGGGAGCGGAGGGGGCGGCGCAGCCAGCCGGGCTCACTCGCGAGGGAGGCGAGGACCAGGGCGCGGTTGGTGACGGACTTGGACCCCGGTACGTGGACCGTCGCGTCGACGGCTCCGCGTGCGTGGGGGGCCGGCCAGAGGGCGGTCTGTGCGGGGGTTCGGGCCATGGGGCCCACTCTATAAGGAGGCGGTTGTTCGGGTGCGGCTGCGTTGGGGCTGGTCGCGCCCACGCGGCGGAGCCGGAAATCGACAGAGCCCCGCGCCCCGGTGCTGCCCCTTCGGGGCGCATCACACCCCCAGCAGCCACCTGCCCCCACCTATCAGTGAGCACAGTGACACCGCGTGGAACAGGAACAGCCACATCGCCGCCGGTACGTTCGTCAGGCGTGACAACTGGTCCGCGTCCGAGTCTCCGGCCCCGCCCCCGCGCCTCTTCGCCTGGAGCTCGAAAGCGGGGCGTACGCCGCCCAGGAGCAGGAACCACACCACGGCATAGGCGAACGCGGCCTGCACCTGTGGTCCCGTCAGCCATGACACGGTGACGAAGGTGCCGCCGGTGAGGATGACCGTCAGGGCGCCGTACGCGTTGCGGATCATCACCAGCATCGCCACCAGCAGCGCCGTGGCCACCCACAGCAGCAGGGTGATGCGGCCGGCGCCCAGCAGGGCCGCGCCGCCCAGGCCCAGGAGCGGGGGAGCCGTGTAGCCGGCCGCCGCCGTGAGGATCATGCCGAGGCCGTACGGCTTGCCGCGGCTGACGGTGAGGCCGCTGGTGTCGGAGTGCAGGCGGATGCCGGTGAGCTGGCGGCCGGTGAGGAGGGCGATCAGGCCGTGGCCGCCCTCGTGCGCGATGGTGATCGCGTTGCGGGCCAGGCGCCAGAGGGTGTGCGGTACGACCACGCACAGGGCCGCGACGGCGGTGGCGAGCACCACCCACAGGTCCGGGTCGGGCTGGAGGCCGGTGAGCCGGTCCCAGAGGTCGGGCAGCGCGGTGGCGGCGGTGCTGTCCATTGTCGGCGTCGCTCCCTCTGGTCGTACGGAGTCTGGCAGTGTGGCACGTATGTGCGGACGGTATTCAGCGAGTCGCAGGCCCGAGGATCTCGCAGGAATCTTTGAAATCGAGAAATGGGAGCCGGAGGAGGCCCTGGCGCCCGACTACAACGTGGCGCCGACCAAGGAGGTCTACGCCGTTCTCGACCGTCCGTTGAAAGACGCGGACGACCCACGTCCGGTTCGGCAGCTGCGCAAGCTGAAGTGGGGGCTCGTACCCTCCTGGGCCAAGACGCCCGAGGGTGGCGCCCGGATGATCAACGCGCGCGCCGAGACCGTGCACGAGAAGCCCGCCTACCGGCGCGCCTTCACCGCCCGGCGCTGCATCCTGCCCGCCGACGGCTACTACGAGTGGGTCACCGGCCAGCAGGAGCGGGACCTGGAGGTGGAGGGGAAGAAGAAGCGGCCGCGCAAGCAGCCGTACTTCGTGCTGCCGGCGGACGGGTCGGTGTTCGCGATGGCCGGGCTGTACGAGTTCTGGCGGGACCGGACGCTGCCGGACGACCACCCGCAGGCATGGTGGGTCACCTGTTCGGTCCTCACCACCGAGGCGGAGGCGAGCCCGCTGGCCGTCGCCCCGGCCGAGGGGCCGCGCGCCCTCGCCGACATCCACCCCCGGATGCCACTGATGCTCACCCCGGACCGCTGGGACGCCTGGCTGGACCCCGCCCGCACCGACGTGGAGGACCTGCGGCCGCTGCTCACGCCCCCGCCGGCCGGGCTGATGCGCGCGTACCCCGTCTCCACCGCCGTCAGCAACGTCCGCAACAACGGACCGGAGCTGCTGAAGGAGCTGGAGGGGCCCGAGGAGGGCACACTGTTCTGACGTGACGAACGTGATGACGTGATGAACATGGCGAACGTGATGAGTATGACCAACGTGGCCGGCGAGATCGTCCCCACCGACGCGGGGGACGCCCGCGTCACCTGGCACAAGGCCGGGAAGAAGGCGCGGCTCGTCCTCGCCGTCAGCCATGGCGCCGGCGGGGGCGTCGAGGCACGTGACCTCCAGGCCCTCGCCGCCGCGCTGCCCGCGCACGGGGTGACCGTCGCGCTCGTCGAACAGCCGTGGCGGGTCGCCGGGAAGAAGGTCGCGCCCGCGCCGAAGACCCTGGACACCGGCTGGCGGGGGATCTGGCCGGCGGTCGCGAAGCCGGGGCTGCCGGTGATCTCCGGCGGCCGGTCCGCCGGGGCCCGGGTGGCCTGCCGCACGGCCGTCGAGCTGGAGGCGGCCGCCGTGCTCGCCCTCAGCTTCCCCCTGCACCCACCGGGCAAGCCGGAGAAGTCCCGCGCCGACGAGCTGCTCGGTGCGGGGGTGCCCACGCTCGTCGTGCAGGGCGGGAACGACCCGTTCGGGAAGCCGGAGGAGTTCCCCGAAGGGGCGTACGAGATGGTCGAGGTGCCGTACGGCGACCACGGCCTCGCCGTGCCGAAGCGGGCGGAGATCAGCCAGGAGCGGGCGCTGCAGATCATCACCGACAGGGTCGTCGAGTGGACCGGGTCACTTGGGTGAGCGCACCGGGCCACTCGGGTGAGTGGAGCGGGTCACTCGGGTAAAGAGCGGGGAATGTTGCGTGGCGGGCCGCTGTTGAGCGGGACAGAAGTGCTGAACACCCAGCACCGACGTCAGTGGGAGAGGAAGTCCGCCGCATGGGTTCGACCATCTGCCCGAACCGCACCAGCCGTTCCGACCTGGACTGGACGGTGCTGCACGCGGCCAGGACCACTCCTATTCGAGCGGCGGCGGGCGGGGATCGTCGTCTATCCTCCGATTCTGGTGGGACCGGTTTCGGCCCTGCCCGGAAACTTGAGGAGGTGGGTCCGGTTCCCGGTACCGACGCAGGGACCGACAACGGCCAGGCGGAGCAGCCCGAGGGCCTGGGCACGAGCGCGGACACGTCCACGGAGACGAACGCCGAGCGCAGCGCGCGCTTCGAGCGGGACGCGCTCGAATTCCTCGACCAGATGTACTCGGCCGCCCTGCGCATGACGCGCAACCCGGCCGACGCCGAGGACCTGGTGCAGGAGACGTATGCCAAGGCGTACGCGTCCTTCCACCAGTTCCGTGAGGGCACCAACCTCAAGGCGTGGCTGTACCGGATCCTCACGAACACGTTCATCAACTCCTACCGCAAGAAGCAGCGCGAACCGCAGCGCAGCGCGGCCGAGGAGATCGAGGACTGGCAGCTCGCCCGCGCCGAGTCGCACATGTCGACGGGTCTGCGCTCCGCGGAGTCGCAGGCGCTCGACCACCTGCCCGACTCGGACGTGAAGGAGGCGCTCCAGGCGATCCCCGAGGAGTTCCGCATCGCCGTGTATCTCGCGGACGTAGAGGGCTTTGCGTACAAGGAGATCGCGGACATCATGGGGACACCCATCGGTACGGTGATGTCCCGGCTGCACCGGGGTCGTCGTCAACTGCGCGGCATGCTGGAGGACTACGCCCGCGAGCGCGGACTGGTCCCGGCCGGCGCCGGAGAGTCGAACGAAGCGAAAGGCTCGGGCTCATGAGCTGCGGAGACCACCACGAGACGGACTGCAGCGAGGTGCTCGACCATCTCTACGAGTTCCTCGACAGTGAGATGCCGGACGTCGATCGCGACAAGTTCAAGCAGCACTTCCAGGAGTGCTCGCCGTGCCTGGAGAAGTACGGACTCGAGCAGGCCGTGAAGAAGCTGGTCAAGCGGTGCTGCGGACATGACGACGTGCCGACGGACCTGCGGGCCAAGGTCATGGGGCGGCTTGAGCTGATCCGCTCCGGCCAGGCCGTGCCCGACCACGACCTCACGTCGCCACCGGCGGCGCCGGCCGCACCGGTCACACCTCAGGAATCCTGAACCGCCGGACCGGTCCGCCGTCACTCGAATGTGCTAATCAGCGGGTGATGGGCCCGCGGGTCGCCGCTGCCCGGCCTAGGCTCCCAGCCCGGACATGCACGGGCTGGGGAGGGCGGCATGGAGGCGGTTCCGGGGCGGGCGCGCGCCTACGTCGGCTGCGTCGCCCTCGCCGCCCTGGTCTGTCTCTCCCCCTTGCCCTTGCTCGACGTGCGGACCCCCTGGTGGGCGGTGGCGCTGCTCGCCGGGGCCTTTCTGCTGTCGCCGCACGCCGCGGCGCTCGTCCCGCTGCCCGGAGGAGAAGCTGCGTGGCGCCGGCCCGGGCGGGCCGCTGACCGCCCTGGAGGAACTGCGGCTGGAGACGGCCGGGGAGTACGCGCCGGAAATGGTGGAAGCGCTGGCCCGCGTGCTGGCCCGGGGTTGTCTGACCCCGCCCCTGGCTGGGTAACCCATGGGTAATGAGCGCCCTTCCAGCCGTACGTGGTTGGATGCGAAGGGAGAGGGTCTCCGAGAGGCTGTCCGGGGGCACAGCCGGCCCACTCCACGGAACTGGCAGGCGGGAATCGTGAGGATCTTCGGCAAGGGGCGGCACCGGCCCTCCGCCTCCTGGCGGCAGGCGACCGACCGCGCGTTCACGCTGATCGGCGACGGGCGGTACGAGGACGCGGGCGCGCTGCTGACCCGCGCCGCCGATCTGGAGCCCTGGCTGTCGGAGTCCTGGTTCAACCTCGCCCTGCTGCACAAGTTCCGCCACGACTGGGAGCAGGCGCGCACCGCCGGCCTCAGGGCCGTCGCGCTGCTGGACCGGGAGACCGGGGCGCCCGACTGGTGGAACGTCGGCATCGCGGCCACCGCCCTGCAGGACTGGCCGCTGGCCCGGCGCGCCTGGCAGGCGTACGGGCTGCCGGTGCCCGGGGGAGGCGCGGCCGCCTCCGGGGAGCCGGTCGGGATGGACCTGGGCAGCGCGGCCGTACGGCTGTCGCCGGAGGGCGAGGCCGAGGTGGTGTGGGGGCGGCGGCTGGACCCCGCCCGGATCGAGGTGCTGTCGATCCCGCTGCCGTCGTCGGGGCGGCGCTGGGGCGAGGTCGTCCTGCACGACGGTGTGCCGCACGGCGAGCGGACCACGTCCACCGGGCACTCCTACCCCGTCTTCGACGAGATCGAGCTGTGGGCGCCCTCACCGGTCCCCACCTGGGTGGTGCTCCTTGAGGCGGCCACCGAGGACGACCGGGACGCGCTGGAGCAGCTCGCGGCGGACGCCGGCTTCGCCGCGGAGGACTGGTCGTCCTCGGTGCGGCTGCTGTGCCGGATGTGCTCGGAGTCACGGATGCCGTCCGACGAGGGCGACGGAGTCCACCTCGACCCGCACGACCACAGTGAGCCGGGCCATCCCGGGCCGCTCGGGCACCGCACCGACGGGCAGTTGTGGGTGCCGGAGCGGGAGTGCGGGGTGGCCGCGCCTGCTTCCCTGGTCCGGGGGCTGCTGGACGGGTGGGTGGCGGACAGCCCCGACTCCCGGGACTGGCGGGACCTGGAAGAGGTGTGCTGAGCGAGACGGACACCCCCGTTCCGGCACCCCGTTTAGGCTGTACTCGCGGCATTGCTCGCATCTTTGTCTCAGGCTTGCAGGAAGGCATACGTCGGTCATGGCCCAGCAGGACACCGATCAGCAGCACGCGGGCGTGCTCCCCGTCGACGACGAGGGGTACGTCATCGACACGGAGGACTGCGAGGCGCGTGAGCAGGCGTACCGGGAGCGCGGTACCTCGCGGCCGATCACCGTGGTCGGGAACCCGGTGCTGCACCGGGAGGTCAAGGACGTCACCGCGTTCGACGACGAGCTGCGCAAGCTGGTCGACGACATGTTCGCCTCGCAGCGCACCGCGGAGGGCGTGGGCCTGGCCGCCAACCAGATCGGCGTCGACCTGAAGGTCTTCGTGTACGACTGCCCGGACGACGAGGGTGTGCGCCACGTCGGCGTGGTCTGCAACCCGAAGCTCGTCGAACTCCCCGCCGAGCGGCGTCGGCTGGACGACAGCAACGAGGGCTGTCTGTCGGTGCCGACGGCGTACGCGCCACTGGCCCGCCCGGACTACGCCGAGGTGACCGGGCAGGACGAGAAGGGCAACCCGATCAAGGTGCGCGGCACCGGATACTTCGCTCGGTGTTTGCAGCACGAGAGCGACCACCTGTACGGATACCTGTACATCGACCGTCTGTCCAAGCGTGAACGCAAGGACGCCCTGCGGCAGATGGCCGAGAACGAGCCGCGCTATCCCGTGGTCCCGAACGACTGACGCCGCCCCGCACCCCACGGCGCCTGGCCGGAACGGCTCCCGGTCGGGCGCCGTTCCCGTGCGTTCGTCTGCCCGTCGGACGTTCGATCGCATACGCACATGTGCTGATCCACAACCAGTCGGGCCGGGGTGGGGTCTCAGCATACTGGGGTGGTGAATGAAGCAAATCCGTTCCCAGAACGGTCAGTTGTAGTGCTGAATGGGAGTGCGGGGATGCACGACGGCGCACGCCCGGCACGGCGGGAGGGGCGTGCGGCCACAGGCGGCTGAGAGGGGTTGTTCGTGCCAGCTTTCCCACACAGCACCACGTATCGCACCACATCCACGGCGACGGCGATCGCGGTCCCGCCCTCGCTCTCTCTCCCGGTCATCGAAGCGGTGTTTTCTCGGCAACTGCACCCGTATTGGCCTCAGTTGCAGGAGAAGACACGCGCCTGGCTGCTGGAAAAACGGCTCATGCCGGCGGACAAGGTCGCGGAATATGCCGACGGCCTGTGCTACACCGACCTGATGGCGGGGTACTACATCGGCGCCTCCGACGAGGTGATGCAGGCCATCGCGGACTACAGCGCCTGGTTCTTCGTCTGGGACGACCGGCACGACCGTGACATCGTGCACGGCCGCGCGGCGGCCTGGCGACTGCTGCGGTCCCGGCTGCACCGCGCCCTGGACTCACCCGGCGACCATCTGCACCACACGGATCCGCTGGTCGCCGGGCTGGCGGACAGCGTGGGCCGGCTCTACTCGTTCCTGCCGGCCACCTGGAACGCCCGGTTCGCCCGGCACTTCCACCAGGTGATCGAGGCGTACGACCGGGAGTTCCACAACCGGAGCACAGGCCGGGTGCCGCCCGTCGAGGAGTACCTGGCGCTGCGCCGGCTCACCTTCGCGCACTGGATCTGGACCGACCTGCTGGAGCCGAGCGCCGGACGACAACTCCCGGACACTGTGCGGAAACACCCGGCATACCGCCGGGCCGCCCTGCTGAGCCAGGAATTCGCCGCCTGGTACAACGACCTCTGCTCACTTCCCAAGGAAATAGCGGGCGATGAGGTGCACAATCTCGGAATCAGTCTCATCACCCATGAAGGACTGACTCTGGAGGAGGCCGTCGAGGAAGTACGGCGACGTGTCGAGGGATGCATTTCCGAATTCCTGGACGCGGAGCGCGACGCATTGCGCTTCGCCGAGAGCCTGGCCGACGGAAGCGTGCCCGGGAGAGAACTGAGCACCGCCGTACAAGCCTGCCTTTCGAACATGCGGAACTGGTTCAGTTCTGTTTACTGGTTCCATCACGAGTCCGGCCGGTACATGGTCGACAGCTGGGACGACCGCTCCACACCCCCGTACGTCAACAACGAAGGGTGAAAAATGACGCTCGACTCGGTGAAGCCCGCGACGTCCGGAACGCGTGAGCCGGGAGAGCCGCCACTGGCCGGCGGCGGGGTTCCGCTCCTCGGCCACGGCTGGAAACTGGCCCGCCGTCCGCTCGCCTTTCTGAACCAGCTGCGCGACCACGGCGACATCGTCCGGCTGAAGCTCGGCCCCAAGACGGTGTACGCCGTCACCTCCCCGGAACTCACCGGAGCCGTCGCCCTCAGCCCCGACTACATCATCGCCGGGCCGCTGTGGGAGTCCCTGGAGAGCCTGCTCGGCAAGGAGGGCGTGGCCACCGCCAACGGCCCGATGCACCGCCGCCAGCGGCGCACCATCCAGCCCGCGTTCCGGCTCGACGCGATCCCCGGCTACGGGCCGATCATGGAGGAGGAGGCACACGCGCTCGTCGAGCGCTGGCGCTCCGGCAAGGTCCTCGACGTCACCTCGGAGTCCTTCCGGGTGGCCGTCCGCATTTCCGCCCGCTGCCTGATGCGCGGCAGTTACGCGGATAGCCGTGCCGAGCGCATATGCTCCGCGCTCGCGACTCTGTTCAGCGGGATGTACCAGCGCATGGTCGTGCCGCTCGGACCGCTTTACCGGGTGCCGCTTCCGGCCAACCGTGAATTCAACCGCGCACTGGCCGATTTACACCTCCTGGTCGACGAGATCATCGCCGACCGACGGGCAAGCAGTCAAAAGCCGGACGATTTGCTGACGGCTTTGCTGGAGGCGAAGGACGAGAATGGCGAGCCGATCGGGGAGCAGGAGATCCACGACCAGGTCGTCGCGATTGTCACGCCCGGCAGCGAAACCGTCGGCTCCACGGTCATGTCGCTGCTGCTCGTCCTCACCGAGCACCCGGATCTGGCGGACAAGATCCGGGACGAGGTGAAAAGCGTGGCGGGCGACCGGCCGGTCGGATTCGGCGACGTGCGGAAGCTGACGCACACCGCGAATCTCATCACCGAGACAATGCGCCTGCACCCGGCCGTGTGGATTCTGACCCGGCGGGCGGTGACCGACACCGTGCTCGGCGGATACCGGATCCCGGCCGGCTCCGACATCGTGTACAGCCCGTACGCGATCCAGCGCGACCCCCGCTCCTACGAGCGGCACGAGGAGTTCGACCCCGACCGCTGGCTGCCCGGCCGGGCCCAGGAGGTCCCGAGGTACGCGATGACCCCGTTCAGCGTCGGCAACCGCAAGTGTCCCAGCGATCACTTCTCGATGGCCGAGCTGACGCTCGTCACCGCGTCGATCGCCTCCGCGTTCACCTTCGAGCACGCCCCCGGCTCCGACGCCCGCCCCCGCATCGGCATCACCCTGCGCCCGCGTGACCTGCGCCTGCGGGCGATCCCACGATGACCGCACCCCCTCCGGCGGGTGCCGCGCGGGCGGCACCCGCCGGAGCGGAGATCAGAAGTCCTCGTCCAGGTCGACCGTGCCCTCGACGGCGACCTGGTACGCCGACGGGCGCCGCTCGAAGAAGTTGGTCAGCTCCTGGACGCCCTGCAACTCCATGAAGGAGAAGGGGTTGTCCGAGCCGTAGACGGGGGCGAAGCCCAGCCGGGTCAGCCGCTGGTCGGCGACGCACTCCAGGTACTGGCGCATCGACTCGGTGTTCATGCCCGGCAGCCCGTCGCCGCACAGGTCACGGGCGAACTGCAGCTCGGCCTCGACGGCCTCCCGCAGCATGTCGGTGACCTGCTGCTGGAGCTGGTCGTCGAAGAGCTCCGGCTCCTCCTTGCGGACGGTGTCGACCACGTCGAACGCGAAGGACATGTGCATGGTCTCGTCGCGGAACACCCAGTTGGTGCCGGTGGCGAGGCCGTGCAGCAGACCCCGGCTGCGGAACCAGTAGACGTACGCGAAGGCGCCGTAGAAGAACAGGCCCTCGATGCACGCGGCGAAGCAGATCAGGTTCAGCAGGAAGCGGCGGCGGTCGGCCTTGGACTCCAGGCGGTCCAGCTTCTCGACCTCGTTGATCCACTTGAAGCAGAACTCGGCCTTCTCGCGGATGGAGGGGATGTTCTCCACCGCGTCGAAGGCGGCCGCGCGGTCGTCCGGGTCGGGCAGATAGGTGTCCAGCAGCGTCAGATAGAACTGGACGTGCACGGCCTCCTCGAACAGCTGGCGGCTCAGATAGAGCCGTGCCTCGGGGGAGTTGATGTGCTTGTACAGCGTCAGCACCAGGTTGTTCGCGACGATCGAGTCGCCCGTCGCGAAGAAGGCCACCAGCCGGCCGATCAGATGCTGCTCGGCCGGGGTCAGCCTGGCGAGGTCGGCGACGTCCGAGTGGAGGTCGACCTCCTCCACGGTCCAGGTGTTCTTGATGGCGTCCCGGTAGCGCTCGTAGAAGTCCGGGTAGCGCATGGGGCGCAGAGTCAGCTCGAAGCCCGGGTCGAGAAGGTTGGCGTTACGGGTGGTCATTACTGGCATGCCTCGCAGGACTCGGGGTTTTCCAGGGAGCAGGCGACCGCGTCGGGGTCGGCGGCCTGCTGGACGGGCACGGTGGCCCCCGCCTGGGCCGCGCGGGCGATGCGGGTCGCCGGGCGGGAACGCAGGTAGTACGTCGTCTTCAGGCCCGACTTCCAGGCGTACGCGTACATCGAGGAGAGCTTGCCGATGGTCGGCGTCTCCATGAAGAGGTTCAGGGACTGGGCCTGGTCCAGGTACGGGGTCCGCGCGGCGGCCATGTCGATCAGGCCGCGCTGCGGGATCTCCCACGCCGTGCGGTACAGGGCGCGTACGTCGGCCGGGACCCACGCGAAGTCCTGCACCGAGCCGTTCGAGTCGCGCAGCGCCTCCCGGGTGCGGGCGTCCCACACGCCGAGGTCCTTCAGGTCCTGCACCAGGTAGGAGTTGACCTGGAGGAACTCGCCGGACAGGGTCTCGCGCTTGAACAGGTTGGACACCTGCGGCTCGATGCACTCGTACACGCCCGCGATCGAGGCGATGGTGGCGGTGGGCGCGATGGCCAGGAGCAGGCTGTTGCGCAGGCCGGTGGCGGCGATCCGCTCCCGCAGCGCCGCCCAGCGCTCGGGCCAGGCCCGCTCGACGTCGTAGTGGTCCGGGTGCAGCACACCCCGCGCGGTACGGGTCTTCTCCCAGGCGGGCAGCGGGCCGTTGCGCTCGGCCAGGTCGGCGGACGCCTCGTACGCGGCGAGCATGATCCGCTCGGCGATGCGGGTGGAGAGCCGCTTCGCCTCCGCGGAGTCGAAGGGCAGCCGCAGCTTGAAGAAGACGTCCTGAAGGCCCATCGCGCCCAGGCCCACCGGGCGCCACCTGGCGTTGGAGCGGCCCGCCTGCTCGGTCGGGTAGAAGTTGATGTCGACGACGCGGTCGAGGAAGGTGACGGCGGTGCGGACGGTCGCGTCGAGCCGCTCCCAGTCGATGTCGCCGGTCGTGCGGTCCACGAAGGCGCCGAGGTTGACGGAGCCCAGGTTGCACACCGCCGTCTCGCCGTCGCTGGTGACCTCCAGGATCTCCGTGCAGAGGTTGGAGGAGTGGATGACGTGACCCGGCTCGGCCGTCTGGTTGGCGGTGCGGTTCGCGGCGTCCTTGAAGGTCATCCAGCCGTTGCCGGTCTGGGCGAGGGTGCGCATCATCCGGCCGTACAGCTCACGCGCCGGGATGGTCTTCTTCGCGAGGCCGGCCGCCTCCGCCGCGCGGTACGCGGCGTCGAACTCCTCGCCCCACAGGTCCACCAGCTCGGGCACGTCGGCCGGGGAGAACAGGGACCACGACTCGTCGGCGTTGACCCGGCGCATGAACTCGTCCGGGATCCAGTGGGCGAGGTTCAGATTGTGCGTACGGCGGGCGTCCTCACCGGTGTTGTCGCGCAGTTCCAGGAACTCCTCGATGTCGGAGTGCCAGGTCTCCAGGTAGACCGCGGCCGCGCCCTTGCGCCGGCCGCCCTGGTTCACGGCGGCGACGGAGGCGTCGAGGGTCTTCAGGAACGGCACGATGCCGTTGGAGTGGCCGTTGGTGCCGCGGATCAGCGAACCCCGGGAGCGGATACGGGAGTACGACAGCCCGATGCCGCCGGCGTGCTTGGAGAGGCGGGCGACCTGGTGGTAGCGGTCGTAGAGCGAGTCCAGCTCGTCGAGCGGGGAGTCGAGGAGGTAACAGGACGACATCTGGGGGTGCCGCGTGCCGGAGTTGAAGAGGGTGGGGGAGGAGGGGAGGTAGTCGAGGCGGCTCATGAGCCCGTAGAGCGCGGCGACCTCGTCGACCGAGCGGACGGTGTCGTCCTCGGCGAGGCCGGCGGCGACCCGCAGCAGGAAGTGCTGGGGCGTCTCGACGACCTTGCGGGTGAGGGGGTGGCGCAGCAGGTAGCGGCTGTGCAGGGTGCGCAGGCCGAAGTAGCCGAAGCGGTCGTCGGCGCCGGTGTCGACCAGCGCGTCGAGCCGCTCGGCGTGCAGCCGGACGAACCCGGCGGTGCGGTCGGCGATGAGGCCCTCGCGGTGTCCGACGGCGACCGACTCCGTGAACGTGGTCACGCCCTGGGAGGCGGCCTCGGCGCGGATAGCGATGGTCAGCAGCCGGGCGGCCAGCTTCGAGTAGGCGGGGTCCTCGGAGATCAGACCGGCGGCCGCCTCCGTGGCCAGCTCGCGCAGCTCCGCCTCGTCGGCGTGGGCCGACCGGCCGCGCAGCGCGGCGGCGGCGACCCGGCCGGGGTCGGCGTCGGGGAGGTCGGCGGTCAGCTTGGTGAGGGTCCGCAGCAAGGACGTGCCCGGAGCGTCCTCGTCGATGTGGACGGCTGAAACCGGGTCTGCTGGCGCGATGGTCACGTGGGGGCTCTCCCTCGCTCGGCACGGGGGCCTCGCGCAGGAAGGCAGGGGGCAGCACACGAGCGCACGCGGCGTCGCGTCCACCGGCCCATTCCACGAGGCCCGGACGTCAGGGGCACACCGGCCGGACGGCCGGGTGCGCTGTCGGCAGGTCCTCGGACTGACTCCTGTGCACGGCGTCTCTGGGAACGCACATGCACAAGTACACCGTTGCGGGACAGTTCCGGATTCGCACCGGATTCCCCTGCGGCGACAGCGAGCATGAGCATACATCTTGTGCCGGGGCGCCGGAGCACCACCAGATGTTGTGTCGGAGCGACTTCAGAGGGTCAACTCATAGGTGAGGAGCGTGAAGTCGGAGCCCGGGATCGGCTTCCAGTCGCGCTCGGGGGCGCGGGTGAAGCCGAGACGTTCGTAGATGCGGTGGGCGGAGCGCATCGCGGGCTGGGTCGACAGGACGATACCGGTGCGGTCGCCCGCGGCCCTCGCACGGTCGACGCACGCCCGTACGAGGGCCTCGCCGACGCCTCTGCCGCGAGCTGCGCGGGCTACGGCCAGCATCCGGATCTCGGCTTCCGCGGGGCGCGCCAGGTCGGCCATGGGGCCGGGGGAGGGGACGTAGGTGACGCCGCCGAGGAGGTCGTCCCCGTCGACGGCGACAAGGATCTCGGCGGCGGAGGCTCGTTCGGCGACGTCCTTGAGTTCGGTGAGGTACCAGGCGCTCTCGGGGAAGGTGAGGAGGTCGTCGTCGAGGTATGCCTGGGCGGTGAGCTCGCCGAGGGTGCCGTACTCGGTGGGGATTGCGGGGCGGATCGCGATGTCCATGCGGGTGAGTGTGCATGAAGCGGGCCGCCGTGGTGGTTCCTGTCGGCGGCCCGCTGCGGGTTGTGGTGGGCTGGTCGGGTGCGGGCGGCGGAGCCGCATGTGGATACAGCCCCGCGCCCCCAGGTGGGTTCAGTGACCGGCGGTCACGGGGAGCTCCTTCTTCACTCCGGGGTCGCCCGCGTCCGCCGTGTAGTCCTCGGGGCTGGTTTCGTCGGTGCCCTCGGGGGCCTTGGCGGCCTTCAGGACGAAGGTGAGGACGATCGTGACCGCGACGTTGATGACGAAGGCCGTGAGGCCGATGTAGCCGATCTCGCCGATGCCGGGGATCTCCTTCGAGGAGCCGCCGAAGTGCTTCTGGGTGGGGGAGGCGACGCCGTAGGCCGCGATCGTGCCGTACGCCATGCCGACCGCCCAGCCCGCGAGCAGTGCCCAGCGGTGGAACCAGCGGGTGAAGAGGCCACCGACGAGGGCGGGGAAGGTCTGGAGGATCCAGATGCCGCCCAGCAGCTGGAAGTTGATCGCCACCGTCTTGTCCATGGTCAGGACGAAGGCCAGGGCGCCCACCTTCACCAGGAGGGAGACCAGCTTGGAGACCTTGGTCTCCTGAGCCGGGGTCGCGTCCGGCTTGATGAAGTCCTTGTAGATGTTGCGGGTGAAGAGGTTCGCCGCCGCGATGGACATGATGGCCGCCGGGACGAGCGCGCCGATGCCGATCGCCGCGAAGGCGACGCCCGCGAACCAGTCCGGGAACATGTTCTCGAACAGCTGCGGGATCGCGAGCTGCCCGTTGTCGACCTTGACCCCGGCCGCGATCGCCATGAAGCCGAGCAGGGCGAGCATGCCCAGCATGAGGGAGTACAGCGGCAGGATGGTGGTGTTGCGGCGGATCACCTCGCGGCTCCGGGAGGAGAGCGTCGCGGTGATCGAGTGCGGGTACATGAACAGGGCGAGCGCGGAGCCGAACGCGAGCGTCGCGTAACCCCACTGCCCGGCCTCCGGCGGGATCAGTCCGCCCTTGCCCGCCGTCGTGAACTTCTCGTCCGCCGCGGCGAAGATGTCGTCGAAGCCGCCCAGCTTGATCGGGATGTAGATGATCGCCACCGCGATGACGAGGTAGATCAGGGTGTCCTTGACGAACGCGATCAGGGCGGGGGCGCGCAGGCCGGAGGAGTAGGTGTAGGCCGCGAGCACACCGAAGGCGATGAACAGCGGCAGGTCCTTGATGAACCAGTGGGTGTTCTCGCCGCCGCCGACGCCCATCACGTCCAGCACCGCCTGGATGCCGACGAGCTGCAGCGCGATGTACGGCATCGTGGCCAGCAGTCCGGTCAGCGCCACCGCGAGCGACAGGCCCTTGGAGCCGAAGCGGCCGCGCACGAAGTCGGACGTCGTCACATAGCCGTGCTTGTGGGAGACCGACCACAGACGGGGCAGGAACGTGAAGATCAGCGGGTAGACGAGGATCGTGTACGGCACCGCGAAGAAGCCGGCCGCGCCCGCCGCGTAGATCGCCGCCGGTACGGCGACGAAGGTGTACGCCGTGTAGAGGTCACCGCCGAGCAGGAACCAGGTGACCCAGGTGCCGAACGACCGTCCGCCCAGGCCCCATTCGTCGAGGCTGTGCTCGTTCTCGGCCCGGCGCCAGCGCGACGCCAGGAAGCCCATGACGGTGACGGCCAGGAAGAAGAAGATGAAGACGGCGAGTGCCACGCCGTTCACGCCGTCGTTCACGCGTCCGCACCGCCCTTCGTGGCGGCACGGGCGCGCTGGTCACGCTGCCACAGCTTGTACGCGATCATCGTGAGCGCGGTGGAGAGCAGCACCCACAGCATCTGGTACCAGTAGAAGAACGGCATGCCGGCGAACTCGGGGTCCGCCTTGGCGTACGAACCGACCCACAGCATCGCCACGAAGGGCGCGAGCAGGCAGAGGGCGATGACGACGCGCACGGGCGTCACCACCGGCCCTCCGGGTGTCTTGTCCGGGGCTTGAGGCATCTGGCGGCTCCGTCACCTAACAGCTCACATGATCAATGAGCAGGCAATGTAGGTGACGGATAAAGCCAACGGAAGACCCAGTCCACATGTTGTCCTGTCATTCGGCCAGTGTTCGGCCGGCTGTCATGTGCCCTACTCCGCGGGCCGCTTGAGCCGTGCCACGAACTTGTAGCGGTCGCCCCGGTAGACGGACCGCACCCACTCCACCGGCTTGCCCCCCTTGTCCAGGGAGTGCCGGGAGAGCATCAGCATCGGCAGACCGACGTCGGTGCCGAGCAGCCCGGCCTCGCGCGGGGAGGCCAGCGAGGTCTCGATGGTCTCCTCGGCCTCGGCGAGATGGACGTCGTAGACCTCGGCGAGCGCGGTGTAGAGGGACGTGTACTTCACCAGCGACCGGCGCAGGGCCGGGAAGCGCTTGGCCGACAGGTGCGTGGTCTCGATGGCCATCGGCTCGCCGTTGGCCATGCGCAGCCGCTCGATGCGCAGCACCCGGCCGCCGGTGGCGATGTCGAGGAGGCCGGCGAGGCGGTCGTCGGCGGTGATGTAGCCGATGTCCAGCAGCTGGGACGTGGGTTCCAGCCCCTGGGCGCGCATGTCCTCGGTGTACGAGGTGAGCTGGAGCGCCTGCGAGACCTTCGGCTTGGCGACGAAGGTGCCCTTGCCCTGGATGCGTTCCAGCCGGCCCTCGACGACCAGCTCCTGGAGTGCCTGGCGGACGGTCGTGCGTGAGGTGTCGAACTCCGTCGCCAAGGTCCGTTCGGGCGGCACCGGTGTGCCCGGCGCCTGGGTCTCGGTCATGTCGAGCAGGTGCTTCTTCAAGCGGTAGTACTTGGGCACGCGCGCGGTACGGACGGTCGCCCCACCCTCGTTCTCCGCACTGCTGACGTCGGTGCTCATCCTCTGCCTTCCCGGGGGGTTTCCCGCACGATCAGTGATCCCCTCTGTATACCGTCGGTCACTGGTTCTGGTCTAGTCCATCGCCGCCAAGTGGTCTACCCGAAGTGTCCCCCATGGAGGCGCTGTTTTTGAGGGGTTCTTACTTAAAGGTTCCTGCATATGTAGGTCCCATAACGGCTGGTCGGAGCCTATCCGGGAGCCTTGACACGCCCTGTGGTCTGGGCCAAGCTCCCGGTACTGGTCTACACCATTGGTCCAGGTCCCGGCCCCATGGGCGGTACGCGATGAGCTCGACCGCGGGGAGGCAGGGGGGTTTGTGGCATCCCTGAGGAGGGTGGCGTGAAGCGCAAGCTGGCAGCCGCGATCGGTATCGCGGGCATGATGGTGTCCATCGCGGCATGCGGGGACAGTGACAACAACGGCGGCGGCTCCGACAAGGGCGGCGACACCAAGGAACTGACCGTCTGGCTCACCGTCGACGCACAGAACAACTGGCCCGAACTGGTGAAGGCCGCCGACGACGCGGTGGCCGCCAAGCACCCCGGCATCAAGATCAAGCACGAGTACTACGGCTGGCCCGACAAGAACGCCAAGCTCGACGCCGTCCTCGCCACCGACAAGGCGCCCGACGTGGTCGAGATGGGCAACACCGAGATGCTCGCCTACATGGTCAAGGGCGCCTTCGCCCCCGTCGACCCGGCCCGGTTCGAGAACTCCGACGCCTGGCTGGACGGCCTCAAGGCATCGGTGACGTACGAGGGCAAGACCTACGGCGTGCCGTACTACGCGGGCGGCCGCGTCGCCAACTGGCGCAAGGACCTCTTCGCGTCCGTCGGCGCGAAGGAGGCCCCGAAGACCTACGCGGAGCTGACCGCCGCGCTCGACAAGGTGCAGCAGAAGCAGGGCGACAAGTTCAGCGCCTGGTACCAGCCCTCCCGCGACTGGTACGCCGCGATGTCCTTCGTCTACGACGCGGGCGGCGCCATCGCCAAGGAGGAGGGCGGCCAGTGGAAGGCCAGCCTCTCCTCGCCCGAGTCGCTCAAGGGGCTGGACGAGTACAAGAACGTCCTCGACACGTACATGCACGGCGACAAGACCAAGGACGAGTCCGACCGCTACATCGTCTACGGCCAGGGCAACTCCGGCATGATCTTCGCGCCGGCCTGGGAGGGCGCGACCGCCGCCGCCCCGGAGAACGACAAGACCGGCAAGCTCAAGGACAACGTCGAGAACTTCGTCATGCCCGGCCCGTCCGGCAAGAACCTCCCGGTCTTCCTCGGCGGCTCCGACCTCGCGATCCCCGTGAAGTCCGACGCGCAGACCGTCGCCGCGGAGTGGATCAACGCCTTCACCGGCGCCGCCGGCCAGAAGGGGCTGATGGCCAAGGGCAACCTGCCCAACAACAAGACCGACCTCGCGACCCTGAAGAACGACCCCGCGACGGCGATCCCGGCCACCGCGGCCGAGCTCAACTGGTTCGTCCCGATGGCACCCGGCTGGGGCCAGGTCGAGAAGGCCCAGATCCTGCAGACCATGCTGCAGAACATCGGCACCGGCAAGAAGTCGGTCGAGGCCGCCGCGAAGGAAGCGGACGCCGAGATCGACAAGGTCATCAACAACAAGTGACCTGCGCGCAGGGCCCGTCGGAACCCGGGGGCTGTCCAGGGGCGGCGGGCCCTGCACCCCCGTACGCGTATCGCGTACGGGACTTCGACCGCGCAGGACTGCGCGGGGCCGTCCTGCCGGGGCCCGCCCTGCCGGGACTGACCGTGTACGACCGCGCGGGCCTGCCCGGCTGGGGCCGACCGCACAGGACCGTGGGGGCCCGGCCTGCCGGGGCCTGCCGGGGCCGGCCGCGTGCGGTCGCGTGGGGCTTCGCTTTCGTATGACCGAGGGACCGCTGAGGAGCGCGTGATGAGTGCCGACACGACCACCCCCACCAAGGTGCCGCCACCGCGGCAGGCGCCGCCACCGGCCGCCGCCCCGGGCCGGCCGCGCGGACGGCGCGCGGAGGGCGGTGCCGCCACCCCGTGGCTGCTGCTCGGGCCCTGTCTGCTGGTGCTCGCCCTGGTGATGGGCTATCCGCTGGTCCGCCTGGTCACCCTGTCCTTCCAGGAGTTCGGCCAGTCCCAGCTCTGGGGCTTCCAGCCGGCCGAGTCGGCGGGCGTACGGAACTTCACCAACGTGCTCGGCGACACAGAGTTCTGGCAGGTGGTGCTGCGCACCATCGTCTTCGCGGCCGGCTGCGTCATCTTCACGATGGTGCTCGGCATGCTGATCGCGCTGCTGCTGCAGCGGGTCTCCGGCTGGGTGAAGGTCCTCGTCAACATCGCGCTGGTGGCCAGCTGGGGCATGCCCGTCATCGTCGCCACCACCGTCTTCAAGTGGCTCTTCGACTCCGACTACGGCGTCCTCAACGCCGTACTGAGCAAGCTGCCCGGCGTCGAACTGGTCGGCCACAACTGGTTCGCCAGCGGACCGCAGGGCCTGGCCGTGATCATGCTGCTGGTGGTCTGGGGCGCCGTGCCCTTCGTGGTCATCACCCTCAGCGCCGGCCTCACCCAGGTCCCCAAGGAGCTGGAGGAGGCGGCCCGGCTGGACGGCGCGGGCGCCTGGGGCGTCTTCCGGTACGTCACCCTGCCCATCCTCAAGCCGATCATCGTGATGCTCACCACCCTGTCCGTCATCTGGGACATGGGCGTCTTCCCGCAGGTCTTCGTCATGCGCAACGGCCACCCCGAGGCCGAGTTCCAACTGCTGACCACCTACTCCTACGACCGCGCCTTCGTCGTCAACGACTACGGCCAGGGCTCGGCGATCGCCCTGATCACCGTGGTGCTGCTGCTGGGTGTGGTCGCCGTGTACATGCGCCAGATGCTGAAGATCGGAGAGGTCGAATGAGCGCCACCGCTGCCGGGCCGCGCAAGAAGTCCAAGCTCGGCTGGAACCTGCTCGGCCTCCTCGTCTTCCTCTCCGCCGGCTTCCCCGTGTACTGGATGCTCAACACCGCGTTCAAGCCGGCCAAGGACGCCATCGACCCGGACCCCAGCCTGTTCCCGACCGGGCTGACGATGTCCAACTTCAGCCGTGCGCTGGACATCGCCGACTTCTGGGGGCCGGTCGGCCGCAGCCTCGTCGTCTCCCTGTCGGTCGTCGCGATCGGCATCGTGGTCGGCATGCTGGCCGCGCTGGCCATCTCCCGGTTCGCCTTCCGCGGCCGCAAGATCGTGATCGTCGGCATCCTCGCGGTCCAGATGGTCCCGCTGGTCGCCATGATCATCCCGGTCTTCCTGCTCCTGAACGACCTCGGCCAGTACGACCGGCTCACCGGCCTGATCCTCACGTACCTGACATTCATCCTGCCGTTCACGGTGTGGACGCTGCGCGGCTTCATCGTCAACATCCCGAAGGAGCTGGAGGAGGCCGCGATGGTCGACGGCTGCTCCCGCACCGGCGCCTTCGTCCGCGTCGTCTTCCCTCTGCTCGCCCCCGGCATGGTCGCCACCTCGGTCTACGGCTTCATCCAGGCATGGAACGAGTACCTGTACGCCCTGATGCTGATGAGTCAGCAGAACCAGACCGCGACCGTGTGGCTCAGCAACTTCAGCACCAAGCACGGCACCGAGTACGCCCCGATGATGGCCGGCGCCACCATGATGGCCGTCCCGATCGTCGCCCTCTTCCTCATCGTCCAGCGCAAGATGGCCGCGGGTCTGACCGCGGGCGCCGTGAAGGGATGACTCCACCTCCATGACGACATTCGCCAGCGGCACCGACACTCTCACCCGGGACGCGCTGACGGTCCTCCAACCCGGCTTCCCCGGCACCACCGCCCCCGACTGGCTGCTGCGCCGCCTCGGCGAGGGCCTCGCCTCGGTCGGTCTGTTCGGCCGCAACATCGCCTCACCGGAACAACTCGCCGCCCTGACCGCCCAGTTGCGCGCGGAACGGGACGACGTCCTGGTCGCCATCGACGAGGAGGGCGGCGACGTCACCCGCCTGGAGGTCCGTACCGGCTCCTCCTTCCCCGGCAACCACGCGCTGGGCGCGGTGGACGACGTCGAGCTGACCCGGGCCGTCGCCCACGAGCTGGGCCGCCGGCTCGCCGAGTGCGGGGTCAACTTCAACTGGGCCCCCTCCGCCGACGTCAACGCCAACCCCGACAACCCGGTCATCGGCGTCCGCTCCTTCGGCGCCGACCCGGCCCTGGTCGCCCGCCACACCGCCGCCTACGTCACCGGCCTGCAGTCGGCCGGCGTCGCCGCCTGCACCAAGCACTTCCCGGGCCACGGTGACACGGCGGTCGACTCCCACCACGCGCTGCCGCGCATCGACGCCGACGCGAAGGTGCTGTCCGACCGCGACCTGCTTCCCTTCCGCGCGGCCATCGCCGCCGGAACCCACGCGGTGATGAGCGCCCACATCCTGGTCCACGCCCTGGACCCCGACCGCCCGGCAACGTTGTCCGGCCGCATCCTCACCGACCTCCTGCGCCGGGAACTCGGCTACGACGGCCTGATCGTCACCGACGGTATGGAGATGCAGGCCATCGCCGCCACCTACGGCATCGAGCACGGCAGCGTCCTCGCGATCGCCGCCGGCGCCGACGCGATCTGCGTGGGCGGCGGCCTCGCGGACGACGAGACGGTACGCCGCCTGCGCGACGCCCTGGTCAACGGCGTCCGCTCCGGCGAACTCCCGGAGGAACGCCTGTCCGACGCGGCGGAACGCGTCCGTGCCTTGGCCCGCTGGTCGGCCTCGACACCCACCGCCACGCTCACGGGCACCGACATCGGCCTGACCGCCGCCCGTCGCGCCCTGCGCATCACCCGCGCGAACGCCTTCACACCACTCACCGAGGCGCCCTACGTCGCCACCTTCACCCCGGTCGCCAACATCGCCGTGGGCGACGAGACCCCGTGGGGCGTCGCGGCCGACCTGGCCCGCCTGCTCCCCGGCACCGAGACCGACAGCTTCACCGGCGACAACGCCGGCCACGAGGCCCTCGCGGCGGCGGGGGACCGCCGTATCGTCGCCGTGGTCCGCGACGAACACCGCCATCCCTGGATGACCGGGGCCCTCGACACCCTCCTGTCCACCCGACCCGACACGATCGTGATCGAGATGGGCGTACCGCAGTCCCCGGCCCGAGGCGCGCTGCACATCGCCACGCATGGCGCGGCAAGGGTGTGCGGCAGGGCGGCGGCGGAGGTCATGGCGGGGCAGTAGCCCGTACGACAAAACAGGCGCCGGTCCCTTCAACAGGGACCGGCGCCTGTCCTGCCCAAGGGGCGCGGGGCTGTGTCAATATGCGGCTCCGCCGCGGGCGCGACCAGCCCCATCCGGCCCGCACCCCGCAACGAAACCCTCAAATCCCCTGCCACTCCGGCTTGTTCGCATACGTGTGCCGGAAATAGTCCGCCAGCTTCAACTTCGACGCAGCCCCCTCATCCACCACAACCGTCGCATGCGGATGCAACTGCAACGCCGACGCCGGACAGACCGCGGCGACCGGCCCCTCCACGGTCGCCGCCACCGCATCCGCCTTCCCTTCCCCCGTCGCCAGCAACACCAGGTGCCGCGCCTCAAGGATCGTCCCGATCCCCTGCGTGATCACGTGATGCGGCACCTGCCCGATGTCCCCGTCGAAGAACCGCGCGTTGTCCACCCGGGTCTGCTCGGTCAGCGTCTTGATCCGCGTCCGGGAGGCGAGTGACGAGCACGGCTCGTTGAACCCGATGTGCCCGTCGGTCCCGATCCCCAGCAACTGCAGATCCACGCCCCCGGCCGCCGCCAGCGCGGCGTCGTACGCCTCGCAGGCCCCCTGCACGTCGTCGGCCGTGCCGTCGGGGCCCATGAACTGCTCCATGCCGATGCCGAGCGGCTCCAGCACCTCTCGCCGCAGCACCGAACGGTAGGACTCCGGGTGCTCGGCGGGCAGTCCCACGTACTCGTCGAGCTGGGCGATCCGCGCACGCGAGGCGTCCACGGAACCGGCGCGCACCTTGGCCGCCAGCGCCTCGTAGACGGGCAGCGGAGTCGAGCCGGTGGCCACACCGAGCAGGGCGTCGGGCTTGCGCCGCAGGAGCCGCGCCATGGCGTCGGCGATGAGCTCGCCACCCGCCCTGGCATCCGGAACGATGACAACTTCCACGCTGGGCCTGCCGTTCTGAGAGGCTGTGGTTTAGACCAATCTAGCAGAGGGTCGAGAAATTGCTTCGGTCCTTCTGGTCCGCACAGGAACCCTCACGCGTTAGGCTGCGAATCGACACGAACAAGCAACCTCCTGCATATGGACACCCCGAGTGGTCTAGTCCAGAATGTGCTACAGACTTCCGTCTTCCCCGCACAGGAAGGCGGACCGAGGACCCGGAGCTCTCTGCCCTGACTGCCCCGGTTCCTCACCTTCGGCCGGCCGGGACCGCACACCCCGCGGCCGATATTGCTCCGGGCTGCGGTGCCGGGAGGGTTGAGGGTCCCTCCCAGGCGCCGCGGCCCGCGGGTGTTTTTCGGACACCCGCGAACCCCCAGGTACGCTCCAGACGTGCCCTCCATGAACGAACTCGTACGCCAGCACACCGCCCTCGACGACTCCGACCTCGAGTGGCTGCATCTGCTGGTCTCGGAGTGGCAGCTGCTCTCCGACCTCTCCTTCGCCGACCTGGTCCTGTGGGTGCCCACCCGGGACGGCACGCGCTATGTGTCCGTCGCCCAGATGCGCCCCAACACCGGCCCGACCTCCTACCAGGACGACATGGTCGGCCACCTCGTCCCGCGCGGCCGCCGCCCCATGCTGGACGCCGCCCTCGACGAGGGCCGCATCGTGCGCGAAGGCGACCCGGAGTGGCGCGAGGAGGTCCCGGTGCGGGTGGAGTCCATCCCCGTACGGCGTGAGGGCCGCGTCCTCGGTGTCATCGCCCGCAACACCAACCTGCTCACCGTGCGCACCCCGAGCCGTCTGGAGCTGACCTACCTCCAGAGTGCCTCCGACCTGGCGCAGATGATCGCGGCCGGGTCCTTCCCGTTCCCCAACCAGCAGGTCGACATGGACGCCTCCCCGCGCGTCGGCGACGGCCTGATCCGGGTCGACGGGGACGGCATCGTCCAGTACGCCTCCCCGAACGCGCTCTCCGCCTACCACCGCCTCGGCCTCGCCGCCGACCTCGTCGGCCACCACCTCGGCCTGACCACCGCCGAACTCGCCCCGACCCGGGGGCCGGTGGACGAGGCGCTCGCCAAGGTCGCCAGCGGCTGGGCACCCCGTGAGTTCGAGATCGAGGCCAACGACGGGGTCATCCAGTTCCGGGCGATCCCGCTCAAGCCCAAGGGCACCCGCATCGGGTCGCTCGTACTGCTCCGGGACGTCACGGAACTGCGCCGCCGCGAGCGTGAGTTGATCACCAAGGACGCGACCATCCGGGAGATCCACCACCGGGTGAAGAACAACCTCCAGACGGTCGCCGCCCTGCTCCGTCTCCAGGCCCGCCGTATCGAGTCCGACCGCGGCCGCGAGGCCCTGGAGGAGGCGGTCCGCCGGGTCGGCTCGATCGCGATCGTCCATGAGACGCTGTCGCAGAACCTGGACGAGCGGGTCGAGTTCGACGAGATCGCCGACCGGGTGCTGGCGATGGTCGCCGAGATCTCCCCGGGCAAGGTCACCGGCCGGCGCACCGGCCGCTTCGGCATCCTCGACGCGGAGGTCGCCACCCCGCTGTCCATGGTCCTCACCGAGATCCTGCAGAACGCCCTGGAGCACGGCTTCCGTCAGGGCGACACCGGCACGGTCGAGGTCTCCGCGATCCGTGGCGGGACGACGAGGGAGGCCCGGCTGCTCGTCACCGTGCAGGACGACGGCGTAGGGCTGCCCGAGGGCTTCGACCCGCACACCTCCGGCAACCTCGGCCTGCAGATCGTACGGACGCTGGTGGAGGGGGAGTTGGGCGGAACCTTCGACATGGTGCCGGCCCCGGAGCGGGGCACCCGGGTGATCCTGGACCTTCCGGTGCGGGCGCAGAAGTAGCCCGGCACCCGCACGGACCGGCGGGGAAAAGCGACCGGCGGGGAAAGCAAAGAGCCCCGGACCGTGCGGTCCAGGGCTAGTGCTCCCTGCTGCTGTTGCTCAGCGCTTCGGGGGTACTGCGCGCTGCGGCTCGGGGGCGGGAGATGCGTACTCGGTGTACGCGCCGCCAAGCTCAGGCTGTTGCGGGGCGGGTGTGTCAGGCGGAAGCCTGACGGGCCCGGTTGCGGGCGGCGCGGCGCTTCATGGCGCGGCGCTCGTCCTCGCTGAGACCACCCCAGACGCCGGAGTCCTGACCGGACTCGAGCGCCCACTGCAGGCACTGCTCCATAACCGGGCAGCGACGGCAGACGGCCTTGGCTTCCTCGATCTGCAGCAGCGCAGGACCGGTGTTGCCGATGGGGAAGAAGAGCTCGGGGTCTTCCTCGCGGCAAACGGCGTTGTGACGCCAGTCCATGGCTGCTACCTCTCCTTGTGTTACTGCTGAGTTGCTTGTGAATGTGAACGCTTTCACGAATCCCTCAACAAGTGAAGGGCCGACCGCCAGGTTCCCTGACGAGGTCCTGTGAGTTTTGAAGAGGGGTTCTGGTGATCAGCGGAGGCCGGTGTTGCGGGCCGTCCCGATCGCCACGTAGAGACTCGCAAACCTCAGCGGCGGATACAACCCCTTCCGGAAAGTTTTTTTTGATTCCTCGGTGTCGACTAGGTCACAGCCGTACTTCCATGGGGTGGATCCTGGCCTAAACGTTCGAGTGAAAGGACTTTAGCCCGTTCCGCTCACACAATCACACGCAGTGCACGGCGTACGCCTGTGAACGTCACACTCGTGCGCAGTCCCAGGTGGTCTCCGTCCATCTGGAGGGGCAAGGGCACCTTCGAATGCAAGGTGAACTGCTCCAGATCGTGCAGAGAGACGGCGTGCTTGCCCTGGGGTCCCCGCTCGGGGGACGAAAGAAGCAACTGGGTGCCATACCGGGCAACCGCGGCGGCGGACAGACGGCTGAGACCGAGTACGTCGAGGCCGGTATCGAACGACGCCTTAGGTGACGAGTACATCGGGCGATTGCCCAGGAACGTCCACGGCGCCGTATTGCAGACTATGGACAGCACCAGATCGGTCACCGGGTCGGCGTCCGGCCGCTCCAGGGTGATCGTCCCGTGCCGGCGGTGCGGCTCGCCCAGCAACTGGCGCATGACCTGACGGACGTAGAGCGCGTGGGTCGACTTCTTGCCGCGCTCGCGGTGCTGCTCCACCCGCCCCACGACCCCCGCGTCGAAGCCGAGCCCCGCGTTGAAGGTGAACCAGCGGGACGGCACCGTCTCGTCCTCGGTGCCCGGCGTGCCGGAGGTCAGACCGAGCCCGACCGTACGTTCGGTGCCCTCGCGCAACGCGTCCAGCAGGGCGCCGGTGGCCTCGACGGGGTCGTTGGGCAGACCCAGGGCGCGGGCGAAGACATTGGTGGAGCCGCCGGGGACCACGGCGAGGCCAGGGAGGTGCTCGGGGTCCGGGCCGTCATGGAGGAGTCCGTTGACGACCTCGTTCACGGTGCCGTCGCCGCCGAGGGCCACGACCAGATCGATGTCCTCGCTCTGCGCGGCCTGCCGGCCCAGGTCCCGGGCGTGCCCCCGGTACTGCGTGGTGACCGCCTCGAGCTTCATCTCGCTCGCCAGCGCGTGGATCAGGACGTCACGGGTCCGTGCACTCGTAGTGGTTGCTGCCGGGTTGACCACAAGAAGTGCACGCATGGATGGCAGCGTACCTACTGGGGGGTACCGGGCACAGGCCGGGTGGAGATCCGGTGAGAGATCACTGCCCGGCCCCGGCAGGAGAGCACCGCCCGGCGGCTACCCTTCATCTGTGAGCGCTGAGCAGAACCCGAACACCCAGGAACCGGACCTCACGGGCCCCCGCCCCCGGCGGCTGACGTACGCCGCCGCGCTGGTCGGCCTCGAGGGGCTGGCCCTGGTCGTCGGCGGGGTGCTGGCGATGGTGCTCGGACTGGTCGGGGAGCCGGACGACCGGCAGCAGGCCGTGACCCTGGGCGTCACACTGCTGGCGCTTGCCCTGCTGCCGCTGCTCGCCGCGCGCGGCCTGCTGGCGCGGCGCGGCTGGAGCCGGGGACCCGCCGTGATCACGCAGATCATGGCACTGCCCATCGCCTACAACCTGCTCCAGGCCGACAGCGTCGCCATCCCCGCCGGGATCGTGATCGCCGTGGTGGCCGTGGCCGCGCTGGTGCTGATCGTCAACGGCGAGACGACCCGGGCCCTTGGGATCCGAGGGCCGGGCCGGGCCGAACAGCAGTAGGGGGTCCCGGAAGCGAGGGCCCCGGAGTTCCCAGAGGAGCCCTCACCCATCGGGGCCTACTCCTCCACCAGCAGCTTCTCCCGCAACTGCGCCAGCGTCCGCGCCAGCAGCCGCGAGACATGCATCTGGGAGATGCCGACCTCCTGCGCGATCTGCGACTGGGTCATGTTCCCGAAGAAGCGCAGCAGCAGGATGCGCTTCTCACGCGGCGGGAGATCCTCCAGGAGCGGCTTCAGCGACTCCCGGTACTCCACGCCCTCCAGCGCCTCGTCCTCCGCACCCAGGGTGTCCGCGACCGCCGGGGACTCGTCGTCGGTGTCGGGGACGTCCAGCGACAGCGTGGAGTACGCGTTGGCGGACTCCAGGCCCTCCAGGACCTCCTCCTCCGAGATGGCGAGCTTCTCGGCCAGCTCATGGACGGTCGGGGAGCGGCCGTGCTGCTGGGACAGCTCGGCCGTCGCCGTGGTCAGGGACAGCCTCAGCTCCTGGAGCCGGCGCGGCACCCGCACCGCCCAGCCCTTGTCCCGGAAGTGCCGCTTGATCTCGCCCACGACCGTCGGCGTCGCATATGTCGAGAACTCCACGCCGCGGTCGGGGTCGAAGCGGTCGACCGACTTGATCAGGCCGATGGTGGCGACCTGGGTGAGGTCGTCCAGCGGCTCGCCACGGTTGCGGAAGCGGCGCGCGAGGTGCTCGACGAGCGGCAGATGCATCCGGACCAGCTGGTTGCGCAGCTCCGCGTACTCGGGGCTGCCCTCCGGCAGCCCGCGCAGCTCGACGAACATCGCCCGCGCCCCGCTGCGATCCTGAGGCTCGTGCTGCGTGCCCGGCACGCTCGGTTCGTCGTCTCGCTCGTGCTCGCTCATCGTCCCGCCCGTCGCCCTCTGTCGAGCCGTCGCCCCCGTCCGGCCGGGGGAGCCCCCGCCGCGTCGTGCCCGGGGCGCGCCCTGTACGGCATCCTGCCGTTCCCGTCGGCCCTCGCCGTCCAGGAAGCCGGCCTCCGGGGAGACGACCTCCGGGGAGGCGTCCTCCGGGTGCGGCCGGGCCTGCTCGGGGATGCCGTCGATGCCGTCGATGCCGTTCGCCATGCGCCGGGAACCGCCCGCGGGGGCCGTGCTGCCCTCCGCGGCGGACAGCTCCTGTGTGCCGCGCTCTTCGTCCCGCACCGGCCCGTCCCCGTCCTTCACGCCGACCCGGGGCCGGCGCCGCGTTGTTTGTAGAGGCTGATCGAAACGGTCTTGTCCTCGTCGACGGCGGACGAGACCTTGCCCGCGAGGGCCGACAGCACGGTCCAGGCGAAGGTGTCGCGCGAAGGGGCGTGGCCATCGGTGGTCGGGGCCGAGACGGTGACCTCCAGTGAGTCGTCCACGAGCCGGAACACACAGCTGAGCACCGAGCCGGGCACGGCCTGCTGGAGCAGGATCGCGCAGGCTTCGTCCACCGCGATGCGCAGGTCCTCGATCTCGTCCAGGGTGAAGTCCAAACGGGCCGCGAGGCCGGCCGTGGCCGTCCGCAGCACCGACAGGTAGGCACCCGCAGCCGGCAGCCGGACTTCCACGAAGTCCTGGTTCGCCGCGGGCTCGCCTGCGATCTGGGACACCCTCACCTCCAAGGTGGTACAAGCTGTTCGGGGCCGAGGGTCGCCCCCCGGGGGTAACGCGAAGTGTGGTACTGCGGTGACGCTATCGCGCTCGGAACTTTCCTGTCCCCGGGACCCTGACCCCCTGGCGTCACTCACAGTAAACCTTCGGACACGCTCCGTGTCTAGGGGGTCTGCGGGCCCAAATGGGAAGAGCGCGCGCCGGGTTGACGTACCCAGACGTCAGACCCTCGAACCGTACGTCGAGCACGTCCACTCCATGGTGCACCTCACACGCCCTCACACGACGAGTACATGGTCCACGAAGCACCAGCGCCGGCTCTCGCCTTCTCGCGCGGCAGCGCGGTGGTGTCCTGTTAGCGTAACCCTGTGCAGTCGGCACACCGCGTTCGGCCGCACCTACCGCCGGGTCGGCGGGAAGTGAGGGCCCGGCCTGTGCGCGCACGCGCGGCCCGTGGCCCCGTATCTGCTCGTGCCCGGTCTGCCGCTGACCGCGGCGCTGGTGCTGGTGCTGGGCGCGGTGGCGCCGCCGCCGGACGCGGTCGCGGCCACCGCGGTGGCCCGCCGGGTCGGCCTGCCCTCCGAGATCACCACGATCCCGCAGGGCGAGTCCCTGCTGAACGACGCCACCGCGATCACCGCCTACAAGGTGGCCCTCGCGGCTGCGGTCGGCCAGGGCGCCTCCCGGGCGGGCGGCGTCGAGGAGTTTCTCGTGGCCGCGCTCGGCGGCCTCGCGGTGGGCCTGATCCTCATGGCGCCGATCCACTGGCTGCGCACGCGCGTGCGTGAGGCGCTGCCGCAGAACACGTCCTCCCTGCTGATGTCGTTCGTCGCCTACGCGGCCGCCGGGCAGTTGCGCGCGTCCGGCGTCATCGCTGTGGTCGTCGTCGCGCTCTACGGCCACCGCGCGTGGCAGGTCCACTTCGCCAGGAGACTGTGTGAAAGATGGTCGGCCTGCGGCTGCCGGTCGTCCTCAGGGGCCTCGGGGCGTACGAGGGCCCGGACGCCGTCTGGCACGCAGTCGCCGGCCATCGCCTTCTCAATCCCGCTCACCGAGGAGCACGGCGAGGCCGAGTTACTGCAGCGCAACCTGATCCTCTTCCTGACGTTCACCAGCGTGACCCTGCCCGCGCTGATCCGCCCTGCTGAGGGTTCCCGCCGTCGACCCGCAGGCCGCGACCCTGGCCGAGGCGTTCCCTGACGGCGTCGCGGCGGCGGTCCAGGACGGCGCGCAGCCGGTCGGCCAGCGGTGGCGGCAGCGCGCGCGAGGTGTTCGTCCGCCAGCGCGACGGCCGGTACATCGACGACGAGATGCTGCGCACCCTCGCTGCGCCCCGCCTGGACGACGACGTGACGCGCCTCAGCCCGGGAAAGGCGTCCCGGTGATCACCGCCGCGAGCCGGGTCCCGCGCGGGAAGGCGCCCTCGTCGGCCAGGGCGACAAGTCCGTACAGCATTTTGGCGACATACAGACGCTCGACGGGCAGTCCGTGGCGCCGCTCGAAGTCCTCGGCGAAGGTGTGCAGTTCCGGGGTGGTGCGGGCGTAGCCGCCGCAGTGGAAGCGCTCGTCGAGCGACCAGGTGCCCCGTGGGCCGCCGAAAGCGGCCTGCTGCAGCCGTCGTATCTCGTCGGTCAGGAAGCCGCCCTTGAGCACGGGTATGCCCAGGGCCCCCTGGTCGGGGCCCAGGCCCGCGGCCAGACCGGCGAGGGTGCCGCCGGTGCCGCAGGCGAGCGCGATCACGTCGGCCCGGCCGCGCAGCTCCGCGCCGAGTGCCGTGCAGGCGCGTACGGCCGCGGTGTTGCTGCCGCCCTCGGGCACGACGTACGCGTCCCCGGCGCCCACCTCGCGCAGCACGCGCGCGACGACGTCGGGATCGGCCTTACGGCGATACGTCGACCTGTCGACGAAGTGCAGCCGCATACCGTCCGCCGCGCACCGGGCGAGGGACGGGTTCAGCGGCCGGTCCGCGAGCTCCTGACCACGGACCACGCCCACCGTGCGCAGGCCGAGCAGCCGGCCCGCGGCGGCGGTGGCCCGCAGATGGTTGGACCAGGCCCCGCCGAAGGTGACCAGCGTCCGGCCCTCGGCCGCCTCCAGGTTCGGCGCCAGCTTGCGCCACTTGTTGCCGATCAGCTCGGGATGGATCAGATCGTCCCGCTTGAGCAGCAGACGGACCCCGCGCCGTGCGAAGCGCTCGTCGACCGCCTCCTGAAGCGGCGACGGCAGACGGGGAACGAGGGCTTCGCGGCTGGTCACCCCACCATTGTCCGGCCGCGGCACACGGGCCGCGGCCGGACGGTCCTTCGGGGCGTCGCCCCGACGGTCACTTCAGCCGGTTCCGGACCCGCTCGCGCATCCACGTCATGGAGAAGCCCCGCGGGTCCACCTTGCCCGGTTGCCACTCCAGGTGGCCGATGACCGAGCGTTCCGACCAGCCGTGGTGCCGGCACAGGGCGGCGGCGGCTCGTTCGATCGCTTCCAGTTGGGCTTCCGGCCAGGGGTCCTTGCCGTCGCCGAGGTTCTCGCACTCGAAGCCGTAGAAGTGGCGGTTGCCGTCGGTGTCGGCCTCGTTGTCCGGCGGCAGGCCCTTCTCCGCGATCACCGCCCGCAGGACGTCGTCGTCGCCGGGCCCGGCGTGGTTGGCGCGGCCGTAGCCGACGAGGTGGACCGTGCCGTCCTTGGCGACGACGCCGTGGCACAGCGGACCGGGCAGGTCCGCGTGGCCCTTGCGGCACAGCTCCACCGTGCGTTCCGTGCCCCTGGTCACCGTGTGGTGGAGCATCACGCCGTGGACCGGCCCCCAGGGCCCCTTGTGGTTGCGGTTGTGACGCCTCCAGTCGCCGACCTCGACGACGGTGAGGCCCTCCCGCCTGAGCCGGTGCAGGAAGCCGTCCGCGGACATGGGGGTGGCCATGCTGTCTCCTTCGTGCTGAGCCCGCGGCAGTTGCCGCGTACCGGTGCTTGTACCGAAGTCGGTCGGCACGGACGACGTCGTTCGCATCCTGTGCGAGCCGATCCGGACAAGTCGTATGGTCCGGTTGGCTGAAAGGTGTAACGGCCCGGGGGTTTGCTCGACGAAATCATCCGCGTGCCCAGTCGCGCGATGATCCAATCCCGCTCTTTCGTGTAATAGCACCGGCACGGTGAGTGATGAAAGTGTTTGCCCGTGAGATCGATGCCTGGCGCAGCATGGCGCCGGTGCGCGTATGGGGAGGGCATTTCTCTATGTCGGTAGGCGAAGAGACCCGCACGGAGCAGGACCGGCCGCAGCAGAGCCTCGGCACAACCGCCGCGCGGAATCTGGCCACCACGACCAAGTCCGTACCGCAGATGCAGGAGATCAGCTCCCGCTGGCTGCTGCGGATGCTGCCCTGGGTGGACGTACAGGGCGGTACTTACCGAGTGAACCGTCGGCTCACGTTCGCGGTCGGCGACGGCCGTATCACCTTCGTGAAGACCGGTGACCGCGTCGAGGTCATCCCCGCCGAACTGACCGAACTGCCCGCGCTGCGCGGCTACGAGGACGAGGAGGCGCTCGCCGAGCTCGCCCAGCGCTGCCGGCAGCGGGAGATCCCCGCCGGCGAGGTCATCGCCTCCTTCGGCAGCCAGACCGACGAGGTCTATCTGCTGGCACACGGCCGGGTCGAGAAGTTCGGCACCGGCCCCTATGGCGAAGACGAGTCCCTCGGCGTGCTCGCCGACGGGGCGTACCTCGGTGAGCAGGCGCTGCTCGACCCGGACGCCATCTGGGAGTACACGGCCCGCGCCAGTACTCCGTGCACGGTTCTGGTCCTGTCCCGCCAGGACGTCGAGCAGATCGCGGAGCGCGCCGAGTCGCTGAGCGCCCACCTCCAGCAGCAGCGCGCGATCCCCGAGCAGCGCACCAACAAGTACGGCGAGAAGGAGGTCGACCTCGCCGCGGGCCACTCCGGCGAGCCCGACATCCCGCACACCTTCGTCGACTACGAGGCCCGGCCCCGCGAGTACGAGCTGAGCATCGCCCAGACCGTGCTGCGCATCCACTCGCGCGTGGCCGACCTCTACAACCAGCCGATGAACCAGACCGAGCAGCAGTTGCGGCTCACGGTCGAGGCGCTCAAGGAGCGCATGGAGCACGAGCTGGTCAACAACCGCGAGTTCGGCCTGCTGAACAACTGCGAGTACGACCAGCGGATCCAGCCGCACGACGGCGTGCCCGGCCCCGACGACATGGACGAGCTGCTCAGCCGCCGGCGCGGCACCAAGCTCTTCCTGGCCCATCCGCGGGCGATCGCGGCGTTCGGACGTGAGCTGAACAAGCGCGGACTGGTGCCGGAGACCATCGACGTCGGCGGCAACCGCATCCCCACCTGGCGCGGGGTGCCGATCTACCCGTGCAACAAGATCCCCGTCACCGAGGCCCGTACCAGCTCCATCATCGCGATGCGTCTCGGCGAGCAGGACCAGGGCGTCATCGGCCTGCGCCAGTCCGGCATCCCCGACGAGATCGAGCCGAGCCTGTCGGTGCGGTTCATGGGCATCAACGAACAGGCCATCATCAAGTACCTGGTGACGTCCTACTACTCGGCCGCCGTCCTGGTCCCGGACGCGCTCGGCGTCCTGGAGAACGTCCAGATCGGCCGCTGGCGGTGACCTTCCCGGTCCGCATGCCGTGTTCCCGCCCTCCGGGGCGGGTACACCCCCGGGGGACGAGGAAGGACGTGAAAGGGGGGACCTCATGACCGACTTCCTGGCGGAGACCAGGCCGCACACCGACGCGGCACGGCGCCCCGCCGAGACCGTCGAGACAGGGGAGGGGCACACACCCCTCGGCAGCCACACCGGCCCGTCCGACGGGCAGGAGGCGGCGGCCATCCTGGAGCGTTCCCGGGCCGCCGTAGACCCCGAACTACGCGCCGCCATCGACGCGTTGCCCGTCTCGATGCGGCGGGTCGCGCGCTACCACTTCGGCTGGGAGCACGCCGACGGCACCCCGGCGGAGGGCCACGCCGGCAAGGCGATCCGGCCCGCGCTGGTGCTCACCGCGGCGGCCGCGCTCGGTGGCGCACCGGCCCGCACGGCGGCGGTCCGGGCGGCCGCGGCCGTCGAACTGGTCCACAACTTCACGCTGTTGCACGACGACGTGATGGACCGTGACGCGACCCGCCGGCACCGCCCCACCGCCTGGACGGTGTTCGGTGACGCCGACGCGATCCTCGCCGGGGACGCCCTGCAGGCGCGGGCGCTGATGCTGCTGGCCGAGGACCCGCACCCGGCCGCCCCGGCGGCCGCCGCCCGGCTCGCCGCCTGCGTGGTCGAGCTGTGCGAGGGCCAGCACGCGGACACCGCCCTGGAGACCCGCGCGCCCGACGAGGTCACCCTCACCGAGGTGCTCACCATGGCCGAGGCCAAGACCGGGGCGCTGCTCGGCTGCGCCTGCGCCCTCGGCGCGCTGTACGCGGGGGCGGCCGAGGAGGATGTGGCGGCGCTGGACGCGTTCGGCCGGGAGTCCGGGCTCGCCTTCCAGCTCATCGACGACGTGATCGGCATTTGGGGCGACCCGCGGCGTACCGGCAAGCCGGCCAGGGCCGACCTCGCCGCCCGCAAGAAGTCCCTGCCGGTGGTCGCGGCGCTGGCCTCCGGCACCCCGGCCGCCGCCGAACTCGCCGAGCTGTACGCCCTGCCCCACGACAAGGAGGACCTGGAGCGCACCGCCCTGGCCGTGGAGCGGGCGGGCGGCCGTGACTGGGCGCAGGAGCAGGCGGCCGACCGGATGTCCCACGCGATGGACGAACTGTCCCGGGCGATCCCCGACCCGGAGTCGGCGGGCGGGCTGCTGGCGCTGGCCGAGTTCGTGACGCGACGCAGTACCTGAGATCAGGGAGGACCGGTGAGACCCCGGGGCCTGCGGGCTCGTGCGGCTCCTGACTCCGCACGGCATGCGGTGGCCCCGGTCCGGCGGGTCCCGCGCATCCCCACGGTGTGCGGGGCCCGCCTTTCCATGCCCTTCCGCACCTCATGCGGAGTCACCTCTCCCACTTGCGTTCCGTACCGCTTAACCCCTTGCAACCACTACAAGCGAAGCACTACAACTGTGGTGGTCAAGAGACGCGGCCTACGGAAAGAGACCAGCTTGCGCAAGCTCACGTACTTCATCGCCTGCTCCGTCGACGGCTTCATCGGCGACCCGGACGGCGACGCATCGGAGATGATCTCCCTCCTCGACGAGGAGTTCCTGGAGTACCTGCGGACGGAACGCGCGGACACCCTGCCCACCGCCGCCCGCCGCGCCTTCGGCATCGACGAGCGGCCGAACGACCAGTACGACACGGTCATCCAGGGCCGGGGCAGCTACGAGGTCGGCCTGAAGGAGGGCATCACCAGCCCCTACGCCCACCTCCGCCAGTACGTCGCCTCCCGCTCCCTGGGCGAGTCGCCCGACCCCGCTGTCGAGATCGTCTCCGGGGACGTGGTCGCCAGGATCCGCGAACTCAAGGCTGAGGACGGCGGACTGGGCATCTACCTGTGCGGCGGCGCCCAGCTCGCCGGTCAGCTGTTCGACGAGATCGACGAACTCGTCATCAAGACGTACCCCCTGGCGTACGGCACCGGCATGCCGATGTTCGGCGGCACCGGAGCCGACATCGCCCGGTTCGCCCTCGACGAGGTGCGCGCCTTCGGCAACGGCATCCTGGTGCGGACGTACAGCAGGAAGCGCTGAGGCGCCCGCCGCCCTACCCTGGGGACATGGACAGGGAAGAGCACGTCTGTCCGGCCTGCGGGCAGCCCGTCGAGTCGGTGGTCCAGCGGTACAAGACCCTGGGCGCCTGGGTGCCGCGCTGGGTCGCCGGACCGTGCCACAACCCCGACTGCGAGGCGTACGTCCCCCAGGACGCCGAGCACGAGCAGCGGCCCGCGCAGGAGCAGGAGCGGGACCAGGCGCGCGACGAGCAGGACGCGCGCGAGCCCGAGCACGACGACACCGGCAGCCGGCGGCGCTGAAGCGGGGACCGGGTAGCGTGCCCGCATGCCCGAGACCCCGCCGCACATCCTGCACATCACCGAGCGCCCGCTGTGGGAGGCGGCCCGCGCCCACGGCACGTACGAGTGGTCCACCCGTGGCCGCACCCTCCGTGAGGAGGGCTTCATCCACTGCTCCACGCGTGCCCAACTCCCCGGTGTCGCCGCCTTCCTGTACGGCGGCCCCGACGCCCCCGACGACCTGGTGGTGCTGGTCGTCGACCCCGCCCGGCTCGACGTACCGCTGAGGTACGAGGCGGCGGAGCCCGGCGGCGAGGAGTTCCCGCATGTGTACGGGCCGCTGCCGGTGGCCGCCGTCGTCGCTGTGGAGGAGTGGCCGACCAGTCGCACGGCCTAGACCGGCCGCAGTCCGCCCGTCTCCGCGTCCCGGCCGGTCAGGCAGTAGATACCGCCCGCCGGGTCGCGCATCACCGTCCAGTGGGCGCCCTCGGCGACGAGGGTCGCGCCGAGACGTTCGTGGTGGGCGCGTACGGCCGGGCGGTCCGGGCCGCACGCCAGGTCGAGGTGGGCGGAGGCGGGCCGCTCCTCGCCCAGCCGCTGGAGCAGGACACGGACCGGCAGCCCTGACGGCGGGGCGATGACGTGGAACTCCGGCCGTGAGCCCGGCCGGGCGGTCCAGTCGGGCAGCAGGCCGCTCCAGAAGGCGACTTCGGTGTCGTACGCGGACGGTGGAAGGTCCAGGCACACCTGGTCGAGGCGGCTGCCCGCCACCACCGGCGGCCGTACCGCCTCCCCGTGCCAGGGCACCGCGCAGAACAACTGCCCGGCCGGGGACCGCAGCACGGCCCAGCCCACATGCTCGGCGACCGGTGTCGCCCCGAGCGTCAGGGCCCGTGCCACGAAGCCCGCCACGTCGTCCACCGCGAAGTCGAGATGGGCGCCGCCGTCGGGGTCGTCGACGCCCTGGACCTTCACACAGGCGTCCGCGCCGTCCGGCAGCAGCGTGGTGAACTCGTCCTGCTCACCGCGCAGTCCGGACAGCCGGGTGTCGGTCACGGCGGTCCAGAACGCACAGGCGTCCGCGAAACGCGCGGCCGGGCGGTCTATGAAGGCGTACGTCCACCGGACGCCCGAGGCGAAGCCGGCGTCGCAGTCGGCGGAGGAAACGTCCGGGTCGGCAGCCTTGTCATGGCCGTCGACAGCGACGAAGCCCTGGCGCACTTTCAGTTCCATGCGACCAAGCTAACGGTGTCGAGGTGCGCGGGGCGGTGATGTCGTACTGCGGTTCTACGCCCACCCGTGGCCGGGCGAAGAAGACCGCACCCGGTCCGTCAGGGGACGCCGTGTTCGGCGGCCTGCGGACCGGGTGCGGACAGGCGGACCAAGCGATCGAAGGAAATCGCAGGGTCAAGTGCATGATCGGATCAAGCCTTCTTGGTCTCCCAGAAGATCTTGTCGATCTCGGCGATGAGCTCCAGGGCCTTCTCACCGGTCTTCGGGTCGGTGGACGCCTTGGCGGCCGAGAGGGCCTTCAGGGTGTCGTTGACCAGGGTGTGCAGCTGGGGGTACTTCTCGAAGTGCGGGGGCTTGAAGTAGTCGCTCCAGAGGACCGACACGTGGTGCTTGGCCAGCTCGGCGCGCTGCTCCTTGATGACGGTGGCGCGAGCCTGGAAGTGCGGGTCGTCGTTGGCGGCCATCTTCTCCTGCACGGCCTTCACCGACTCCGCCTCGATGCGGGCCTGGGCCGGGTCGTACACACCGCAGGGCAGGTCGCAGTGTGCGCTGACCTTGACCTTGGGAGCAAACAGGCGGGAAAGCATGGAGCGTTCCTTCCTCGTGATCGTCTTCTCAGATGGGAGATTACTCCCTGAGCGACGGGTTTTCGCGAGTGCCCCCTTGGGCTTAGGACAAAAGTCCGGGGTCAGACTGGGACTGGTGGAGGAACGGACAGGGGAGGTGCCGGCGATGCCGGAGCTGTCGCAGGAGTCCGGGCACGGGCGGGTGGCCGCGCCCTACGGGCTGGCCGAGGTGACCGGGCCGTCGATGGTGCCCACGCTGCACGAGGGGGATCAGCTGCTCGTGCGGTACGGGGCCCGGGTGCGGGTCGGTGACGTCGTCGTGCTGCGGCATCCCTTTCAGCAGGATCTGCTGGTCGTGAAGCGGGCCGTGGAGCGGCGGGACGGGGGGTGGTGGGTGCTGGGGGACAACGCTTACGCCGGCGGGGACAGCACTGATTACGGGACCGTGCCGGATGAGCTGATCCTGGGCAGGGTGCGGTTCCGGTACCGGCCGCGCAAGGCCGGTCAGCGCTCGCCGATCGCCGTGCTGCGCTGGGTCTTCTCGGCCGCCCGGCCGGTCTTCCCGGACCGGTCCGCCTCCAGGCGCTTGCGGGCGCGGTAGGCGGCCACGTTCGCCCGGGTGGCGCAGCGGTCGGAGCAGTAGCGGCGGGAGCGGTTGGTCGAGGTGTCCAGGTAGGCGTTGCGGCAGGGGGGTGCCTCGCACAGGCCCAGGCGGTCCACGCCGTATTCGGTGAGGTGGAAGGCCAGGCCCATCGCGGCGATCGCGGCGTACCCCGCCGTGGCGTTCGACGGGTGGTCGGCCAGGTGCATGTGCCACAGGGGGCGGTCGTCGTCGTCGCGGTGGTCGTGGCCGGAGATCTGCGGGCTCACCGGGAACTCCAGCAGGAGGGAGTTCAGCAGGTCGACGGCGAGGGTCTCGTCACCGGTGTCGGCCGCCTCGAAGACCGCACGCAGGCGGGCCCGTACCGAGCGGAAGCGGGTGACGTCCGCGTCCGTGGCGCGGCGGGCCGCCGACTGGTTGACCCCGAACAGCTCGCGGACTGCCTCGATCGAGGTCAGGGAGTCCTTGCCCCGGGCCGGTTCCTCGGTGTTGACGAGGCGTACGGCATAGTCCGAGTAATAGGCCAGTTCCACTTGTAGTCCTTACGGAGGGGCTTTATGGTCGTGGATGCGGTCGAGTAACAGACGATCGTGCTTCCAGGGTATTACGGGCATGCACTGTGGGAGGGGTTGCGATGACCGACACGGGGACCGTCACCACGGGAACCGACTGGCGGGCCTGGCAGGAGAGCTGGGACCGGCAGCAGGAGTGGTACATGCCCGACCGGGAGGACCGCTTCCGCACCATGCTGGACATGGTCGAGGCGTTCGTCGGTTCCGAACCGCGCGTCCTCGACCTCGCCTGCGGCACCGGCAGCATCACCGCCCGCCTCCTCGACCGCTTCCCCGCCGCCGTCAGCACCGGCGTCGACCTCGACCCGGCGCTGCTCACCATCGCCCGCGGCACCTTCGCCGGAGACGACCGCGTCACCTTCGTCGAGGCCGACCTCAAGGACCCGGACTGGCCCGCGCGGCTGCCCCACGACACGTACGACGCGGTCCTGACCGCCACAGCGCTGCACTGGCTGCGGGGGGACGCCCTCCAGGAGCTGTACGGCCGGCTCGCGGGCCTCGTCCGCTACGGCGGCGTCTTCCTCAACGCCGACGTCATGATCGACGAGAACACGCCCAGGATCAACGCGACCGAGAGCACGTTCAGCCGCGCCCGGATGGACCGGGCCATGAAGAACGGCGCCCTCGACTGGGCCGAATGGTGGGACCTCGCCGCCAAGGACCCCGCCCTCGCCGGACCCACCGCCCGCCGCTTCGAGATCTACGGCTCCCACGCGGACGGCGAGATGCCCTCCGCGGCCTGGCACGCGCGCGTACTGCGCGAGAAGGGCTTCGAGGAGGCGCGGCCGGTGTGGGCGTCCCCGTCGGACACGCTGCTGCTCGCGCTCAAGTAGCCCGAGGAGAGCAAGGAGAAGGGGCGGTACGGGGATCCCGTACCGCCCCTTCTGTGTCGCGTGTTACAGCACCTTCGACAGGAACGCCTGCGTCCGCTCGTGCTGCGGGTTCGTCAGGACCTCGCGCGGGTTGCCGGACTCGACCACCACGCCGCCGTCCATGAAGACCAGGCTGTCGCCGACCTCGCGGGCGAAGCCCATCTCATGGGTGACGACGACCATCGTCATGCCGGACTCGGCGAGGTCGCGCATGACGTCGAGGACGTCGCCGACCAGCTCCGGGTCGAGGGCCGAGGTCGGCTCGTCGAACAGCATCAGCTTCGGCTCCATCGCGAGCGCCCGGGCGATGGCCACGCGCTGCTGCTGGCCGCCGGAGAGCTGCGAGGGGTAGCTGCCGGCCTTGTCGGCCAGGCCGACCTTCTCCAGCAGCTCCATCGCGCGCTCCCGCGCCTGGCCCCGGTTCACGCCCCTGACCTGGATGGGCGCCTCGATGATGTTCTCCAGCGCGGTCATGTGCGGGAACAGGTTGAACCGCTGGAACACCATGCCGATGTCCCGCCGCTTCACCGCGACCTCGCTGTCACGGAGCTCGTACAGCTTGTCGCCCTTCTGGCGGTAGCCGACCAGCTCTCCGTCGACGTACAGCCGTCCGGCGTTGATCTTCTCCAGGTGGTTGATGCACCGCAGGAAGGTCGACTTGCCGGAGCCGGAGGGGCCGATGAGGCAGAACACCTCGCCGGACTTCACCTCCAGGTCGATGCCCTTGAGCACCTCCACCAGGCCGTACGACTTGTGCACGCCCTCGGCCTTGACCATGGGGACGGCGGAGTGCTGCACCGGCTCCTCCGCCTTGCTGAGCTTCTCGGTCATGCCGTGCCTCCCTTCGGGCGGCCGAGCGACAGGAGGTTGGCCCGGATCTTCTGCAGCGGTGTGGGCGGCAGCTGGCGGCTGGCGCCGCGGGCGTAGTACCGCTCCAGGTAGTACTGGCCGACGCTGAACACCGAGGTCAGCAGCAGGTACCAGGCCGCGGCCAGGAACAGCATCTCGGCGGGGGCGCCGGAGGTCTGGCCGATGTCCTGGGCCACGCGGAACAGCTCGGAGTACTGGACGACGGACACCAGCGAGGTCGTCTTCAGCATGTTGATGACCTCGTTGCCCGTCGGCGGCACGATCACGCGCATCGCCTGCGGGATGACGATCCGGCGCAGCGTCTTGGCGTGGCTCATGCCCAGCGCGTGCGACGCCTCGGTCTGGCCCTCGTCGACCGCGAGGAGACCGGCACGGCAGATCTCGGCCATGTACGCGGCCTCGTTGAGGCCCAGTCCGAGCAGCGCCGTCAGGAACGGGGTCATGAAGTCCGACCACTCGTCCTTGTAGAACGGGCCCAGGTTGATGTACTCGAACACCAGGCCGAGGTTGAACCAGACGACCAGCTGCACGAGGACCGGGGTGCCGCGGAAGAACCAGATGTAGAACCACGCGATCGACGAGGTCACCGGGTTCTTCGACAGGCGCATCACGGCGAGCAGGATGCCGCCGAAGACACCGATCACCATGGCCAGCACGGTGATCAGCAGGGTCTTGCCCACTCCGTCGAGGACGCGGTCGTCGAAGAAGTAGTCCGGGATCGCGTCCCAGTTGATGTCGCCCTGGGAGAACGCGTAGACGATCGCGCCCAGCAGCCCGAGGGCGACGACGGCGGAGACGTACCGCCCGTAGTGCCGGACCGGAATGGCCTTGATGGCCTCCGCTCCGGCCGGGGGCGTGTCGTCCGCGTCCGCCGTCTTGTCGATGTCAACAGTCACGGGTGTTGCCTTTCAGTGCCCGCCGGCGCGGTCACTTGCCGCCGTTGATGACGGCTTCCTTCACGGCGCCGTCCTCGACGCCCCACTTCTTCATGATCTTGTCGTACTCGCCGTTGGCGATGATGGCGTCGAGGGCGTCCTTCAGGGCGTCCCGCAGCTGGGTGTCGCTCTTGGAGACCGCGATGCCGTACGGCGCGGCCTCGACCTGCTCGCCGACGATCTGGAAGTCGTTGCCGCCGCCCGAGGTCCGTGCCGCGTACGCGGCCACCGGGAAGTCGGAGGAGCCGGCGTCGGCGCCGCCCGCACGGACGCGGGTCTGGGCCTGCTGGTCGTTGTCGTACGACTCGATGGCGAGCTTCTTGTCGCTCGGGCACTTCTTGGCCTCGGCCTTGGCGAGGTCCTCGGAGACCGAGCCGCGCTGCACCGCGATCTTCTTGCCGCACAGGTCGGACCAGGTCTTGATGCCCTGGTCGTCGCCCTTCTTGGTGTAGATCGAGACACCGGCGGTGAAGTAGTCCACGAAGTCGACGCCCTCGCCGACCTTCTTGCCGGTCTCGGAGTCGATGCCCTCCTGGCGGTTCTTGGTGTCCGTCATCGCGGACATGGCGATGTCGTACCGCTTGGAGCGCAGGCCGGTGATCAGGGCGTCGAAGGTGCCGTTCTCGAACTCGAACTTGACGCCCAGCTGCTTGCCCATCGCCTCGGCGAGGTCCGGGTCGATGCCGACCGTGTTGCCGGAGGCGTCCTTGAACTCGACCGGCGCGTAGGCGATGTCCGAACCGACCTTGATGACGCCCTTGTCGCGGATCGCCTGGGGCAGCTTGTCGGCCAGCGGGGCGGCCGTGGTCGCCGGGGTGGTCTCGCCACTGCCCGAGTTGTTCTCCTTCGTCTGGTCACCGCAGGCGGTGAGCAGCAGGGCGCCCGCGACCGCGAGGGATCCGACCGCTGCCAGGCGGGTGCGCGCGGCGGTCGTACGACGGGTGGTGCTTGCGGTCATGGTGGGTTCCTCCGGCGGATGGATGGAGTTGCCGATGGGTCGACGAGAACACACACCTTCGGGTGTCGCGACCTCGTGTGATTACGGCATCTTGCCATTCGGACGACGCCATTCAGGGGGCCCGCCATGTCAAAATCGGATAACGGGCGACCCCCGAACCGCACCACTCCGGTACATCACGACCGGATCTTCTGCGGGAATCCATGCTTCCGGCCGGAAGATCTTCGGCGCATCTCGCGATCTGATCGATGGTGACGACCCTTGCGCGTGGTGTTGAGTCCCGTGTCAAGGGTTTGTCCAGGACGTGTCCAGTTTTTCGCCCATGAGTCATGTCACTGGGGTAGGACGGTCCTGACCCCCCTTCTGTGGGACATCCACAGGCCCGGGGATGTGAGCTTGCACGGAATGGACTCGTCGCGGGTGGTGTCCGTCCGGTAAGAAAGTGCTTTACACCCCTCATCCGGGGCTCAGGGCGCGTGTGCGGCGCGCCCGTCGCGTACCTGCCCGTATGTATCGACAGGGCGGTACGTGGTCCCGCCCGCTCCTCAACCAGGGGCGGCCACCCTCATCCATGCAGACCTAAGGGGTAAGACACAGTGTCAGCGGAGATCGTCAATCCTCGCAGTGAGAGCACGAGCGACCAGGCGGACCATACGGGTCCCGGGGGCGGTGCGGAGCCCCTCGATTCCTTCGACCCGGCGTTCGCGCTGCACCGGGGCGGCAAGATGGCCGTCCAGGCCACCGTCCCGGTCCGTGACAAGGACGACCTGTCCCTGGCGTACACGCCCGGCGTCGCGCGGGTGTGCACCGCCATCGCCGAGCAGCCGGAGCTGGTCCACGACTACACCTGGAAGTCCCAGGTCGTCGCCGTCGTCACGGACGGTACGGCCGTGCTGGGGCTCGGTGACATCGGGCCCGAGGCATCCCTCCCCGTGATGGAGGGCAAGGCCATCCTGTTCAAGCAGTTCGGTGGTGTGGACGCGGTGCCGATCGCGCTCGCCTGCACGGACGTCGACGAGATCGTGGAGACCGTGGTCCGGCTCGCGCCCTCCTTCGGGGGCGTGAACCTGGAGGACATCTCGGCGCCGCGGTGCTTCGAGATCGAGCGCCGGCTGCAGGAGCGGCTGGACATCCCGATCTTCCACGACGACCAGCACGGTACGGCGGTCGTGACGCTGGCGGCGCTGCGGAACGCGGCGCGGCTCAGCGGGCGGGAGCTCGGTCAGCTGCGGGCCGTCATCTCGGGCGCCGGCGCGGCCGGGATCGCCATCGCGAAGATGCTGGTCGGGGCCGGTATCGGTGATGTCGCTGTCGCCGACCGCAAGGGCGTCGTCTCGGCGGACCGGGAGGACCTCACGCCGGTGAAGCGGGAACTCGCCGGGTTCACCAACAAGGCCGGGATCAGCGGGTCGCTGGAGTCGGCACTCGCTGGGGCCGATGTGTTCATCGGGGTGTCCGGTGGCACGGTGGCGGAGGAGGCCGTCGCCTCCATGGCCAAGGGGGCCTTCGTGTTCGCCATGGCCAACCCGAATCCCGAGGTGCACCCGGAGGTCGCGCACAAGTACGCGGCTGTCGTGGCCACCGGGCGGTCCGACTTCCCCAACCAGATCAACAACGTGCTGGCATTCCCGGGGATCTTCGCGGGGGCGTTGCAGGTGAGGGCCTCGCGGATCACCGAGGGGATGAAGCTGGCGGCCGCGGAGGCGCTGGCGGGGGTGGTGGGGGACGACCTCGCCGCCGACTATGTGATCCCCTCGCCGTTCGATGAGCGGGTGGCGCCGGCGGTCACGGCGGCGGTTGCGGCGGCGGCTCGGGCGGAAGGAGTGGCGCGGCGCTAGGCGCTGCGCCGGCTTGGCCGATTTTTTACCCGCCTGCCCGCCCGTTCGGGTGGCTTGAGAAGTGCGGGTTTCGGGTGCGGGGTGCTGTGCGTCGGCGGCCGGCCGTTGTGGGTGGCTGGGCGCGCCCACGCGGCTCAGCCGCGTGTCGGCACAGCCCCGCGCCCCTTTTTGCTGGGTGGCAAGAGGGTGTGTGTCACAGGGGCTGTGTGTTTCTCCTGGGGCCCTGGGCGCCTATCGTCGGGGGCATGTTCGCTGTCTACGCCGCGCGTATTGACCGGGATCAGCCGCTGTCCGGGCTGGAGTTGGGGGAGCGGCCCGCTCCCGAGGGTCGTGTGGGGTGGAGCGTGGTCGATGTTCGGGCCGCCTCGCTCAATCACCATGATCTGTGGTCGCTTCGGGGGGTCGGGCTGCCGGAGGAACGGCTGCCGATGATCCTCGGGTGTGATGCCGCCGGGGTGGACGAGGACGGCAACGAGGTCGTTCTGCACTCCGTGATCGGGCAGACGGGGTACGGGGTCGGGCCGAAGGAGCCGCGGTCCATCCTCACTGAGCGTTACCAGGGCACGTTCGCCGAGCGGGTCGCCGTGCCGACCTGGAATGTGCTGCCCAAGCCGAAGGAGCTGTCCTTCGAGGAGGCCGCCTGTCTGCCGACGGCCTGGCTGACGGCCTACCGGATGCTGTTCACCAACGCCGGGGTGCGGCCGGGGGACTCCGTGCTCGTGCAGGGTGCGGGCGGGGGTGTCGCGACGGCGGCGATCGTGCTGGGCAAGGCGGCGGGGCTGCGGGTCTTCGCCACCAGCCGGGACGAGGCCAAGCGGAAGCGTGCGGTCGAGCTGGGGGCCGTGGAGGCCCTGGAGCCGGGGGCGCGGCTGCCGCAGCGGGTCGACGCGGTGATCGAGACCGTCGGTGCCGCCACCTGGTCGCACTCGGTGAAGTCGCTCCGGCCCGGTGGGACGCTGGTGATCTCCGGGGCGACCAGTGGGGACCGGCCCTCGCACGCCGAGCTGACCCGGATCTTCTTCCTGGAACTCAAGGTCGTCGGCTCCACCATGGGCACCAAGGACGAGCTGGAGGACCTGCTGGCGTTCTGTGCCGCGACCGGGGTGCGTCCCGTCATCGACGAGGTGCTGCCCATGGAACGGGCCCGCGAGGGCTTCGAGCGGCTGGCCGCGGGCGAGCAGTTCGGGAAGATCGTGCTCACCAACGACTGACGCCGGTTCTGCATCGGCTTCTGTGACGGCTTCTGCGCCGACTCCTGTATCGACCTCGACGGCCGACTCGATTTCTTCGGGTCGGCCGTTGTGTTTTGTCAACCAGGGTTGACGCGACCCTGTCTGTCAACCTATGTTGACATCATGACCGAAGCAACGGATCTCGCCGAGCGCGCCGGCGATCGCGATCCTCGGGTCGGACTGCGCGCCGTCGCCGCCCTGCGCAGGCTGCTGGAGCAGCTGGAGGCGGTACAGGTGCGCAGTGCGCGCAATCAGGGGTGGTCGTGGCAGGAGATCGCCGCGGAACTCGGAGTCAGCAGGCAGGCCGTGCACAAGAAGTACGGGAGGCAGTGATGTTCGAGCGGTTCACCAAGGACGCCCGGGACGTGGTGCGGGGCGCGGTCGAGCAGTGTGAAGGAACCGGGGCGGGGACCGTCGAGCCCGAGCATCTGCTGCTCGCCCTCCTCGATCGTGAGGCCGGCCGCGCCTCCTTCGTGCTGGCCGCGCTCGGGGTCGCGGAGCGGAAGGAGTCGCTACGGGAGGCACTGGCGCAGGCACGGCGGCGGGCCGGGCTGTCCCGGGCCGAGACCGACGCGCTCGCCGGGATCGGGATCGATGTGTCCGCGATCGTCTCCCGGGTGGAGGAGGTGCACGGCGTCGGCGCGATGTCCGGTGATGCCAGGGAGCGGGGGTGGTGGGGAGCCGGACGCCGGTCCTTCGGGCGGGGTGCCAAGGATGTGCTGGAGAGGTCGCTGCGTCTCGCTCTCGCCCGCCGGGACCGGCATATCGGCGATCAGCACATCCTGCTCGCCCTGACCGTCCGGCCCGGCGTCGTCGCGGAGGTCCTCGCCGACCACGGGGTCACCCATGAGTCGGTGACGCGCGTGCTCTACGGGGGCGGGGGAGAGGCCGCCGCCCAGGCCGGCTGAGCGGAGGCGTCGACTCCGGCGCCTCCCGCTCCCTCGGACTGCCTCCTCTCACCCCTTCGGCGTCCGCAGCAGGGCTCCGATGTGTGCCGCCGCCGTCGACAAGTGGCGTCGGGCGTCTCGGAGCTGGCCTGCGGTGACGCCGTGGTCGCGGGCCGCGTCGCGGATGTCGTCGCGGAAGCGGTCCAGGAGGCGGTCCAGGTCGCGGGCCGGGTCGCCGCTGGAGGGCTCATGGGCCCAGGCCGGTTCGTAGTCGGCAGGGAAGTCCTCGGGGGTGCGGCTGTACTCCGGCTGCGGGGGAGCCGCCCGGTCGGCCGGGTCCGTCCCGCCGGTGCGGCCGAAGCCGAAGTCCTTGCCGAGGTCCCTTCCGAAGTCCATGCCGAACTCGCCGAACTCCTTGGCCAGTTCGGTCAGGCCCTCGCGCAGGCCGGTCGGCCAGTCGCCGCGCGCGAAGTGGTCCTGGACCTGTTCCTGGACGCGTCGCGCGATGCGCTGCACCTCCTCCTGCGCCTGGGCCCGGGCGCGGTCCTGGGCCTCCTTGGCCTGGCGGCGGGCCCGCTGGGCCTCCTCGCGGGCGCGGCGGCTCTCGTCCTTGGCGCGGCGGGCCTGCTCCTTCCACTCCTGCTTGGCCCGCCGCATCTCCTCCTTCGCCACCCGCCAGGTGTCCTGGTCCGGCTGCTCCGAGGACTCCCCGGAAGCGCCGCCCGCGGTGCCCTGGCGCGCCCGCGAGGCCGCCGCCCGCATCTCACGCCGCAGATCACCGGCCGCGCCGCGCACATCGGCCCGGATCTCCGCGGCCAGCTCCGCCACCGACTCCCGGATCTCCAGCTCCAGGTCGGCCAGCTCGCCGCTGCGGTCGGCCAGTTCGGCGCGGCCCGCGTCGGTGATCGCGTACACCTTGCGGCCGCCCTCGGTGGTGTGGGTGACCAGGCCCTCGGCCTCCAGCTTGGCCAGACGGGGGTAGACCGTGCCCGCCGACGGGGCGTACAGGCCCTGGAAGCGTTCCTCCAGGAGGCGGATCACCTCATAGCCGTGGCGCGGGGCCTCGTCCAGCAGCTTCAGCAGGTAGAGACGCAGACGGCCATGGGCGAAGACGGGGGGCATGTCAGAGCACCTTCTTGTCGGTCGTGCCGTCGGCCGGGGCGTCGGTGGGGGCGCTGGTGGGGGTGTCGGTGAGGGGGGCGGAGGGGGTCTGCTCCCGGCCGGCTGCGGAATTCTCTCCCGGACCGGGGTGTGCTACGTCCGCCGGGGGTGCCGGCTCCGCATTCCAGGGCTGGTCCTGCCAGGGCTCCTCCTCCGCAGGTGGGCGGCGCAGGAGGGCGATGGCGCCCGAGACGGTCGTCGCCTTCAGCCGGCCGTTGCCCGCGCCGAGGCGGCCGGTGATGCGCTTGGCGCCCCACTGGCCGCTGACCCGGAGGTCCTCGAAGGCGCTGGCGACCGAGCCGCTCGCGGTGTTCGCCTCCACCTCGGCGTCCGCCGGGTGCGGCAGCCGGATGGCGATCTCGCCGGAGACGCTGGTCAGGTCGATGTCCGTGGGGCGGCCCGCCGGGTCCAGGTCGACGATCATCGAGCCGCTCACCGAGTCGGCCTTCACCGAGGAGCCCGCCTCCACGACGGTCAGGTCGCCGGAGAGGGAGTGGTGGCGCAGGTCGCCGGTGAGGGCCTGGGCCTCGACGCTGCCCGAGACGGTGTCCGCGCGGACCGGGCCCGCGAGGCCGACCAGGGTGGTGTCGCCGGAGACGCCCTTCACGGCCGTGTGCCCGTCCACCCCCGAGACCACCGCTGTCGCGCTGACCACGCCCACCTCCACGCGGGTGCGTGCCGGGACGGCCAGGGAGACGACCGCGCTGCGCCGCCGGCCCTTGCGGTCGAGCCACTTGAGGAAGCCCTGCCACGGCAGGTCCTCGTACGCCACCGTCAGCGTGCCGTCCTGGTGGGTCACCGTCAGGGGCGGTCCCTCGACCCGGGAGACCTCCAGGCGGGCGGGGCCCTCGTCCGTGCCCACCACGTTCACCACGCCGTTGACGACACGGACGTGCAGTTCGCTCACGGGCTCCTCGAAGGAGAGCTTCGTGGGCTCGGCGACGGACCACTCGGACATGGTGCGGACCTCCTCAAGCGCGACGCGCCATATCGCGTCTACCGCTAAACACGATATATCGCGCCGCGTCGAAGTCAAGGCACTCGTTCTGGTGATCGCGGCTGCCTCGCGACTGCCTCGCGGTTACCTCGCGACTGCCTCGCGGCGACCTTGCGATGGCCTTGCGACCACCTCACGGCTGCCCAAAGGTGACGAATTGTCCCAGTCTGCCTAGCGTGTGAGCATGCCGATGGAACCGACGGAACGCGCGGAAGCCACCGCCCCCGGAGCCCTCCTGCTGTGCCGTGCGGAACCCGACTCCGTCGCCCCCGCCGCCCACCTCCTGCGCGAGCCGATGCTCCTCACTCGCGCCGGCGAGGAGTGGAGTGTCCTCGTCCCCGAGGGCACCCCCTGGCAGTACGGCGAGGAACCGGTCGACCGCGTCCTCACCGGCTGGGCCACGGCCCTCGCCGTCGGCGCTCTCTGGCCCGTGCTCGCCCTGTGGTGGGACGCCGACCGCGCCGGCTACCTCCTCGCCTCCGGCTTCCGCCGCCCCGTCGGCTACACCTGGCTCCGCCCCGGCACCCCGGCCGGCGAGGACGAGGCGATGCGGACCTTCGCCGCCCGGCTCGGACTCGACCCCGTCCTCGACATGCAGGCCCTGGAACGGCTCACCCGGCCCGACACCGAGGCCGACGCCCGCTCCCGGCTGCTCGGACTGCTCGCCGTCCTCACGCGCGCGGGCGTCCGTCTGCCCGACGGACTCACCCCGGGCGAGCCCGCCGAGCGGCTGCGCGCGGCCGTCCGGGGCCGCCCCGACGTCCGGCAGGTCGCCTGGCAGGGCCGGTGGGAGACGGTCCGCGCGGAACTCGACGCCGTCGAGAGCAGCCCCCTCGGCCCCTGGCTGCCCTGGTCCGGCAGCCCACGCGCGCGTGCCCTCGCCCTCGCCCAGGTGGCCGCCGGGCTCCCGCTCACCGCGTGGGGCGTGCGCCGCCGCAGCCCCGGCTGGCTCGTGGCGGGCGCCCTGCTGCTGGCCCACGGCACCCTGGGGCTCGTGTACGACGTGGGGTGGTGGCCTCGCGACTGAGGGCCAGGGGACGGGGCGTACGGCGGAAAGAAAAAGGGGCGCACAGAGGCGCCCCTTCCCGGTTGTCGCGTCGGTGGACCGGTGGACTACTCGTCGTCCTCGTCGTCCAGCCGCGCCAGCCACGTCGCCAGGCGCTCCACCGGGACCTCGAAGTCGGGGTTGAGGTCGACGAACGTACGCAGCTGCTCGGCGAGCCACTCGAAGGTGATCTCCTCCTCGCCGCGCCGCTTCTCCAGTTCCTCGATGCCGCGGTCGGTGAAGTACATGGATCGTGCTCCGTGGTCGGTCGCAGGGGTATAGGGATGCGCCCTCGCGGGAAGGACCCTTGTTCCTGCGAAAGGAGAGGGGTCCTGTGCTCCGGAGGAGGGGGACGGGAACAAGGATAGGTGCCGGGGGCACCGAGGGGAGACGGGGAACGGGGGAGCGCCATGAGTCAGGAAGTGACGCGGGTAGCGCGGATCGCCCTGCCGGACGGGACACCGGTGTGGGCGCGTATTTCCGGGGCCGAGGAGCTGACCGCGGCGTCCGGGCAGCTGTCGTACAGCGACACCGGGTTCACCGACCGGGTGGAGGCGAGCGTGGAGAGCCTGCACTCGCTGATCACCGGGGTCGCCCGCTCGCTGGCTGAGCCGCTGCGCGCGGTGCGGCCCGATGAGGTGAGCGTCGCGTTCGGCATCGAGCTGACCGCGAAGGCCGGGAAGGTCGTGGGTCTGCTGGCCGACGGGGAGGCGAAGGCCGGCATCACGGTGACCCTGACCTGGAACAGCGGCCCGCCGGACCCGGACGCACCGGCGCGTACGGGCGCGCCCCCCGGCGCCCCGGCGCACGGGGGCGCCGATACCGCCGCCGGTGGGGGCGGGGCATGACGCACCGGCACATGGGGGGCGCACCGGGCGGCTTCGATGACGCCCACCGTGCGCTGCGTGACCTCGTGATGGCGGCGACCGTGCGCATCCATCGCACAGACGTCGGGTATGCCCCTGACGAACCGGGCACCTTCCTCGGCAGCGGATTCTTCATCGCCCCGAACTGGGTGCTGACCTGCGCACACGTCGTGCACGGCGGGGAGGGGGGTGATCTCGCGGTGGTCTATCAGAGCGGACCCGAGCAGGGCTCGTCCGTCGTACCCGGCGAGGTAGCGGCCACGCTCCCGGAGCGGCTGGACCGGCCCGTCACCGGCAGCTGGCCCGCCCCCGACCTGGCCCTGGTCCGGCTGCGCGAACCCGTCGGCCATGACTGCGTCTACGTCTCCGAGCGGCCTACGGCGTACTACAGCGAGGGCAAGGTGCTCTACGCCGGCTGGACCGTGGTGGGCGGACAGTTACAGATCCTCGACGGCCCGATCGAGGTCCAGGGGACCATCGGCGGCTGGACGACGGGCGTACAGATGCGCCTCGGCCACAACGACCTGCCGCCCGGCGTCTCGGGCGGGCCCGTGATCGATCCGGTGCGCGGCGAGGTCATCGGCGTGCTGAAGTCCCGCGCCGACCACGGGCAGGGCGGCACCTCCACCGGCATCGAGCGGCTGCGCACCCTGCCGGTGCCGCAGGGCGCGGTCACGGCCGAGCACGACGACGTCTACCAGGCGGTCTTCCACGCCCACGACCGCTACCACCGCGACCGTCAGCAGCCCCGGGACTCCCGGCGGCCGACCTGGGCCGACGCGCAGAGCCGGCTCAAGGCCCGGCCGGGGCGCACGCTCAGCCCCGGTGAGCGCACCGAGCTGCTCGGCCGGCTGGCCGCGTTGCCGCCGCCGGTCAGCACCCGCGGCCTGCTCGACATCGTCGACGCGCTGCCCGCCGGCCAGGACCCGCATCTGCTGCCCGCGCCGCGCGGTTGGCGCGACGGCCTCGGCATGCTCTACGAGAACACCCGGGACGACGGCGCCCTGAAACTCGTCCTCGACTACGCGATGGGCGTCCTGCGGGCCGAACGGCCGCCGACACCCAGCTGGTTGGACGCCGAGCGGGCGCTGTGGGAGTGGATCCGGCAGGCCGCGGCCGGCCTCGACAGCGGCTACCGCAGCAGCCTGGCCCGGCAGTGGGCCGAGTGGTCCGGGCTGCGGCGCCAGCGGACGCGGAGCGGTAGGGGCGGTGGGAGCACCGGCGGTACGGGCCCGGTCGGCCCCTGGCAGGGGCAGGGGCAGGGGCAGGGGCAGGGGCAGGGGCAGGGGCGGACGGCGACGGCTCCGCCCTGGCCGGGAGCGGAGCCGACCCCGCCTGGAGTGACACAGCCGTCCACCGCACCCGGACCGCACCCACCGACCGACGGCCCCGGGCGGGCGCGGCCGTACGCGCCTGCCGCGGCCGTCGGTGACCAGGACAGGCCCGCCTCGCCGGGGGCTGACACCCGGCCGCACTTGCCGGGTGGGGTAGTCGGTGACCAGAGCCGGTCTGGCGTATCGGAGGCCGACTCCCGGGCGCAGTCGCCGGGTACGACCGCCGGCGACCGGGATCGGTCTGGCGCGTCGGAGGGTGACGCCCGGTCGTACGTGCCGGGTGCCACCGCCGGTGATCAGGGCCGGTCCGTGGTGCCGGAGGGGGATACCCGGCCGGATTCGCGGGAGCCGGACCCGGGGTCGTACGAGCCCGGCCGGGCTGTCGGCGAGCAGGCCCGGCCTGCCTTGCCGGAGTCCGACACTTTGCCGTACGTGCCGGCTGATACCGCCGGTGATCAGGGCCGGTCCGTCGTGCCGGAGGGGGACACGCGGCCGGATTCGCGGGAGGCGGGAATCGGGGCGTACTCGGCAGCTGGTGCGGTGGGCGAGCAGGCCCGGTCGGCCTCGCCTGAGGCCGATGCCTTGCCGTACGTGCCGGGTGCCACGGCCGGTGACCGGAGTCGGGCCGCCTCGCCGGAGGCGGACCCGGGGTCGTACGGGCCCGGCCGGGCCGTCGGCGAGCAGGCCCGGTCGGCCTTGCCTGAGGCCGATACCTTGCCGTACGTGCCGGGTGCTACCGCCGGTGATCAGGGCCGGTCCGTCGTGCCGGAGGGGGAGGCCAGGCCGGATTCGCGGGAGGCGGGCATCGGGGCGTACTCGGCAGGTGGGGCGGTGGGGGAGCAGGGCCGGTCGGCCTTGCCGGAGTCCGACACCTTGCCGTACGTGCCCGCTCCGACCGCCGGGGACCAGGACGGGTCCGTCTCGCCGGAGCCCGCTCCCCAGCCGCACTCGCCAGGACCGACCGCCGCTGACCACAGCCGGTCCCACTTGCCGGGCGGGGCCGCCCGTGACCATGCCCGGGTCGCCCCGCCCCGTCTGTCCGTTCTGCTGGAGGTGTTACGCCGGGGCTGGGAGCCCGACCGGTGCGACTGGTCGGTTTCCGTGGCCCGCCCCGACGGTGAGGTGTTACGGCTCTACGAGGCCGAGCGAACGCCCCTCGACCAGCTCCCGGTGCGGGTCGCCGAGCCGCTCACCGAGGCGTTCCGCCGCTGCGACGAACCGGACCGGCCCGCGCCGCTCCAGGCCGCGCTGCCCCATCTGCTGCTCGCCCTTCCGGTGGACGACTGGCGACTGCGCCCGGGTGAACCGCCGCTGGGGGTGCAGCGCCCGGTGGTGGTGCGCTGCTCCGACCGCGATCAGTTACCCGACGACGACACCGACTACTACTACGGGAGCGACCCGGCCGGCGACGACGGGCGCCACGAACGCCGGGACCGCTGGCGCTGGTTGCACACGCACGGCGCCCGCGCCGAGGTCCTCGACTGCGACGAGGGCATACGACAGCCCGTGCCGGACGTCGCCGACCTGCGCGGCCTGGCCCGGCGCGCGGTGCCCGTGCTGTGCCGCTACGGCGACCAGCGCTACGAGGACGACGGGGCGGCCCTCGTCCGGATCGTGCACGCCGGTTTCGGGGTGGCCCTGTGGCGGCGCTGGCCCGGCCAACCGGACGCGGTCTGCGGGGAGTTCCACCGCGGGGCGCGCCAGGCCGTCGACGACGGGGTCAGCACCGAGCTGCTGCCGGACGTCGTGCACGCGATGCGGACCAAGCTGCGGGCGGGCCTGACGGAGGCGTTCTGGGCCGACGGCATCGCGCTCTACTACGACGACCCCCATGATCCGTTGCCGGGTACCGGCGACCTGCTGGAGGCGCCGTGAGGCTGAGGCGGACCGGGGACGCCTTTCGGCCGTTCACCAGGCCGCCTGGCCTCTTACCAGGCCCCCCGGGGATCGATACCGTGATGCACGTTCGACGGCTGCCATGGACGAGTTGACGAGTTGACGACACGAGGACCGGACCATGACCGATTCCAATGAGTGGCTCATCTACCGAGGCGCCGGCGAACCCCACGACGGGATGGACCGGCTGCCCCCGCCGCCGCCCTGGCGCGACTTCTCCGGCCGGGACGCGGCCGGGCCCGGCGACGGCTCCCAGGACCGCCGGCTCGGCGCGCACCGGCATCTGGCGGAGCTGCACCGGCCGGGCGCCGAGGAGCTGGAGATGATCAACGCGGCGCTGTATCTGCGCCGCCCGCTGCTGGTCACCGGCAGCCCCGGCGCGGGCAAGAGCACACTGGCCCACTCGGTGGCGTACGAGCTGGGGCTGGGCGAGGTGCTGCGCTGGTCCATCGTCAGCCGCTCCACCCTGGGGGACGGGCTCTACCACTACGACGCCATCGCCCGCCTCCAGGACGTGCAGATCGCCGCGCAGGGCGGCTTCGGGGCGGCGGCCGGCAGCCCCGGCGCGGTGGAGAGCCTCGGCAGCTACATCCGTCTCGGGCCGCTCGGAACCGCCCTCCTTCCCTCCGACACACCGCGCGTGCTGCTCATAGACGAGCTGGACAAGAGCGACATCGACCTGCCCAACGACCTGCTGAACGTGCTGGAGGAGGGCGAGTTCGAGATACCGGAGCTCCAGCGCGTCGCCGACCGGTTGCCGGACGGGGAGGCGGAGGTGCTCACCGCCGACGGCACCAAGGTGCGGGTGCGGGACGGGCGGGTGCGCTGCCGGGCCTTTCCGTTCGTCGTCCTGACCAGCAACGGCGAGCGCGACTTCCCGGCACCGCTGATGCGGCGCTGCATCCATCTGGAGCTGGGGCGGCCCGACCACAACCGGCTCGCCACCTTCGTACGGGCGCACCTCGGAGACGAGGCGGCGCGGGCCGGCGACGACCTGATCACCCGCTTCCTGGAGCGTTCGCGCACCGAACTCCTCGCGGCGGACCAGCTCCTGAACGCCATCCACCTCACCGCCGCGGCCGCCCCGCCCAGCCGCGACCGCCTCGCCGACCTGCTCATCCAGCGGCTCGACCGCCCGAGGTGAGCCGCTGATGCCGGACGCAGCCCCCCGCCACGGCCCGACGGACCCCGACCACACCCCGAACCGACCCGCCCCCACCGCGCCTGCGGTGTGCGCCGGAGGTGAGCCCAGTTCCTCCGGCGGCTCGCCCCCTGACCCCATCGCCGAACTGGTGGCTCGGCTTCGGCAGGGCGGGATGGATCCGGATGCCGAGGGGCTGAGTGATGCGTTGTGGCTGGCGCGGTGGTTGCGGCCGGGGGTGGGGCCGGAGGCCGAGGAGGGAGAGCCGGGGGGTCGTGACGGTGGGCGGCGGCCGGGGCGGGAGGAGAGGCCGGGAGGAGACGGGCGGCGGGAGCCGGGGCGGGGCGCGCGGGACGAGGCGCGGCCGGAGGTGAGTGAACCGCCGGTGTACGAGGCGGGGAGCGAGGGGCGGGTGGCGTTGTATCCGCCGACCCGGGGGCGGGCGGCGCGGGCGGACGCGGCGCAGGGGCAGGGCGGGGCGGCGCTGCCGATCGGGGTGCCCGCCGCGCCGGTGCTGCCCGCGACGCTGGAACTGCAGCGTGCGCTGCGGCCGTTGCAGGGGTACCGGAGTCCGGCGCCGCCGCTGCACAAGGAACTGGACGAGGTGGCGACGGCCGAGCTGAGTGCCCGTGCCGGTGGGTTGGTGATGCCCGTGTACCGGGCCGTGACCCGCGGGGACACCAGGTTGCAGCTGGTGCTGGACGCCTCGCCGTCGATGCGGGTGTGGGAGCGTCTGTTCGCCGAACTGGAGGGTGTGTTCGCACAGTTGGGGGCGTTCGGGGACGTCCAGGTCAGCCATCTGCACGAGGGACCGGAGGGGGAGCCGGTCATCAGCCGGAGCCCGGACGCCCACGCCGCTCCGCTGCACGCCGCCGACCGGCTCAGCGACCCCACCGGGCGCCGGATCACGCTCCTGGTCAGCGACTGCGCGGGACCGCTGTGGCGCAGCGGGCAGGCCCACCGGCTGTTGCACCACCTGGCCCGGCAGGCGCCCGCCGCCGTGCTCCAGCCGCTCCCGCAGCGCCTGTGGAGCCGGACCCGGCTGCCGGTGACGTACGGCGAGCTCACCCGCGGTGAGTCGCTGGGCGGGGCGGCCGTGCTGCGGGTGCGCACGCCGGGGGGACACCGCCGGACCGCCGGGCTGCCGCTGCCGGTGCTGCCGCCCGACCCGGCCGCGCTCGGCTCCTGGGCGCGCCTGCTGTCGGGGGCCGGCTCCGCGCCGGTCGACGGAGCCGTCGGCTGGGTGCGCGCCGACCAGCCGCCCGCCCCGGCCGGTTCCGCCGCCCGCTCCCTGTCGTGGGTGGAGCGCGTCGGCCGGTTCCGCTCCACCGCCTCTCCGGACGCCGGCCGGCTCGCCGTCTACCTCGCGGCGGCTCCGCTGTGCCTGCCGGTGATGCAGCTCGTGCAGCGCACCATGCTCCCCGGTTCCGGCCCCTCCGAGCTGGCCGAGGTGCTGCTCAGCGGACTGGTCACCCGCGCCGGCGAGGACCACGGCGACGACGGCGCCCAGTGGTACGAGATGCAGCCCGACGTGCAGGAGGCGCTGCTGTCCACCCTCGGCCGCGACGAGGCCGTACTCGTCCTCAAGCACTGCTCGGAGTACATCGAGCAGCGCTACGGCAAGGGCGGCCCCAACTTCCCCGCCCTCGCCCTGGCCCAGCTCGGCAACGGCGGCTCGGGGCGGCCGTACGCGCCCGGCGGCGCCTACCCCGGCGACAACGGCGACGTGACCCTCGTGCCGCAGCCCTTCGCGGAGGTCGCCGTGCGGGTCCTGGAGCGGTTCATGCCGCTGCCGGAGCAGTTCGCGGTGTACGGCGCACGGGCCGCCGCCGGGGCGGCACCCGAGGAGCGGCCCACCCACCAGGCCGTCGTCCGGGCCCGCTTCCTGGTCGCGCGGTTCGACGACGAGGGCATGGTGCAGGACCTCATCGACGCCGTGCAGCTGCTGCGCGGCGCCACCGAGCACGAGCGGCCGCAGGGCGCCGACCCCGAGCTGTGGGCGCAGTACGCGCACAGCACCCTGCGGCTGTGGGAGGTGCAGGGCGGGCCCGAGCTGCTGCGGGAGGCGGAGCGGGCCGCCGAGCGGGCCGTCGCCCACCCGCACGCGCTGCGGGAGCGTGCCGTGCTCGCCCGGGTGCTGCGCGCCGCCGCCGTGGACCGCCGCCGGCGCGGTGACCAGCACGGCGCGCTGGACCTGCTCAGCCGCGCCGACCGCGAGTACGCGGTGGCCTGCGCCGCCCCCGGCCTCACGGAGGACGAGGCACTGGAACTCACCCTGGAACGCGTGGGCGCGCTGGAGACCCAGTGGCGGCTCGGCGGCGACGCCGCGCTGCTGCAGGGCGCCGTCGGCATGCTGGAGGCGTTCGCCGACGCCTGGCCGGACCGTCGCCGGCGCCCGCCCGAACTGCCCCTCGCCCACGGCCGGATCCTGCTCCGCCTCGCCGACGCCACCCCCGACCCCGAGCAGGCCCGCGGCCACGCCGACCAGGCGGCCCGCTCGCTGCGCGACGCCCTGGAGACCGCCGCCGAGGCGGACACCGACCAGCCCGTGCGGGAGCGGGTCCGGGTCCATCTGGATCTGGTCGACGCGCTGTTGAAGTCCGGCGGCCCGCTGGACGAGGCCCAGGACCGGGTCGACGACGCCCTGCGCCTCACCCGCGAGCGCGCCCTGCGGTCCGCCCTGCTGGTGCGCGCCGGGCGCATCGCCGCCGCCCGGCACACCGAGACCGGTGACCCGCGCGCCCTGCACACCGCCGCCGACCGGTTCGAGCTGGCCGCCGCCAGCATGCCCCGGGACGCGCCCGCGCACGCCGACGTCCTCGCCGAGTGGGGCGAGGCCCTGCTGCGGCTGGCCCGCCCGGAGAGCGGGGGCCGGGCGCTCGGACCGCTGTCCCGGGCGATCCGTGTGCTGCGGGAGTGCCGCACCGAGACGCCCTCCGGTGACCCCCGGCTCGCCCACCGGCTGTTCCTGCTGGGCCGGGCGCTGATGGCCCGCTACGGCACCCGCGGCGACCCCGTGGACCTGAGGGAGGCCGAGCACCTCTTCGGGCTGGCGGCGGCAGCGGCGGACGACGCGCTGCTCGCCGCCCGCTGCCGGCTCGCCCTCGGCCGCGCCCACTTCGAGGTCTACCGGAGCCTGCACCGGCCCACCCGGCTGGATGCCGCCGTGGACGCCTTCCGGGACGCGGCGGAGTCCGCGCGGGAGGCCGAGGAGCGGGCCGAGACCGAGCGGTCGCGGCAGGAGGCCGTCGAACTGTGCGCTCAGGCGCACCACTGGCGGGGTAGGACCTATGAGGCGGCCGCACGCCCGCGCGCCGCCCGCGAGGCGTACCGCACCGCACGGACGGAGTGGCAGCGGCTGCCGGACGGCTGGACCGGCACGGCCGGGCCCACCGCCGAGGACACGACGCGCAGGCTCGCGGAGCTGGAATGACGACAACAGCGACGAGGGAGGGAGCGCGCCGATGAGTGCGGAGCCGGAGGAGCCGCTCGGGGACGTACTGGGCCTGAGCCTGGCCGACCTGAGGACGGTCGAGCATCCTGTGCTGCGCGAGGTGCTGGAGGATCTGCGCGAACGGGCCGCACAGCCCGGCGAGATGCTCTGGGGGTACGGCAGCGCGTTCTGAACCGGACCCGGTGGGCGTCAAGGGGCGACGTGATTCGGTCAAGTTGCCTCTTCGGAGCATGCGTTCGCGAGGGATGTGCTTTGCGGGTGCCCCGCCCGGGAATGCGGCCAGAGACGGCGTGCCTTGGGCAGGGGGTGACGGAGTGTCGTACGGCATGGCCTCCTTCCCCTTCCGGCAGTTCATCGTCAAGGTGCACGGCCGCTGCAATCTCGCCTGCCGCTACTGCTACCTCTACGAGGGACCCGACCGGACCTGGCGCGGCCGCCCCGCGGCCGCCTCCCCGGCCGTACTGGACCGCACCGCGACCCGGATCGCCGAGCACGCGCGCGCCCACGGCCGCCCGGACCTCTCCCTGGTGCTGCACGGCGGCGAACCCCTGCTGGCCGGCGCCGGCCGGCTCGCCCGCTTCACCTCCCTGGTCCGTGACCGCGTCCCGCACGGCACGACCGTCCACGCGGCGGTCCAGACGAACGCCACCCTGCTCACCGAGGACCGTCTCGCCACCCTCGCCGCCGCCGGGATCCGCGTCGGCGTCAGCCTCGACGGCGGGCTGCCCGGCCACAACACGCGCCGCGTCGACCACGCCGGACGCCCGTCCTGGGCCGCCGCGTCACGCGGGGTACGGCTGCTCGCCGACCGCTTCCCGGCGTCGTACGCGGGCGTCCTCACCGTCGTCGACCCGACGCTGGACCCGGTCGAGACCTACGAGTCACTGCTCACCCTGCGCCCTCCCGCCCTGGACCTGCTCCTGCCGCACGGCAACTGGTCGACGCCGCCGCCGCACCTGGACGGGGACCGCTACGGGCGGTGGCTGTGCGCCGTCTTCGACCGCTGGTGGGGGGCCGGGCGGCGGGAGACCAGGGTCCGGCTGTTCGAGGCGTGCGTCGCGCTGCTGCTGGGGCGGCCCGTCGCGGTCGAGCCGCTGGGGCTCGCGCCCTTCGACACGGTGGTCGTCGAGACCGACGGTTCGATCGAGCAGGTCGACTCCCTGAAATCGGCCTACGACGGAGCGGCCGAGACCGGCCTCGACGTCTTCCGGCACACCTTCGACGAGGCGCTGCGCCATCCGGCGGTGGCGGCACGGCAGGCGGGCGCGGACGCGCTGGGCGCCACCTGCCGGGCCTGCCCCCTGCTGCGCGTCTGCGGCGGCGGCCAGTACGCGCACCGCTACCGTGCCGGGCACGGCTTCGCCAACCCGTCCGTGTACTGCACCGACCTCCAGCGCTTCATCCGGCACGTGGCGCGACGGCTCACCGAGGAGGTCCCCGCACCGGTCTCCTCCTCGGCCGAAGGAGGCACTCCGTGATATTTCCGCCGCTCACCGACTTCGCCCTCGCCGAACTCGGCGGCACCGGAGGCGGCCCCGAGACCCTTGCCCTCCTCATCCGCGATCAGGACACCCGACGGCTGCTGCTGCTTCGGGCCGTCCTCGACGCGGCCGAGTCGGCCGACCGCGGCATCTGCCCACCCGCCGCCCGGGACCGCCTCCGCGAGGACTGGGCCCTCCTGGCGGAAACGGAGGCCCTTACCTCGCCACCCGGTGCCCCCTGGCACTCCCCGGTCCGCACCGCCCTGGGCCATCCCCTGCTCGGCCCCTGGGCACGGCGCTGCCTTCAGGGGCTGGCGCCGGGGGGCACTGGGGGCGACCTGGGAGCGGGCCGGGGGGAGGTCGCGCAGCCCGGCGCTGACGGGGTGCCGCCTGCGCCCACCCGTGCCGCCCCAGCGGCACGACTGCCCGCAGGCTACGCGGGATCGGCGGGTGCCGCGGGCTATGCGGGGTCGGCGGCTGCGGCAGGCTATGCGGGGTCGGCGGCTGCGGCAGGCTATGCGGGGCCGGCGGGTGCCGCAGGCTATGCGGGATCGGCGGCTGCGGCAGGCCATGCGGGGTCGGCGGGTGCCGGGGGCTATGCGGGGTCGGCGGGTGCCGGGGGCTATGCGGGATCGGCGGGTGCCGCAGGCTACGCGGGATCGGCGGCTGCGGCAGGCTATGCGGGACCGGCGGGTGCCGGGGGCTATGCGGGGTCGGCGGGTGCCGGGGGCTATGTGGGGTCGGCGGGTGTCGCGGATTCTGTGGGTTCGGTGGTGGCCGATGCCGTTCCCGGGTCGTTCGGGGTGGGCTCCGTAGGTGAGTGGGAGCGGTGCAGGCGGGAACTTGCTGAGGATCTGGCGTACTTCAGTGCTGTTGTGGCCGCGGTCGCCGCTCGCGCCGGGGTGCCCTTCGCGCTGCGGCTCACCGCTCACGGCGGGCAGCTCGTGCTGCCGGCCATCGGGGCGCTGCACCTGGACGGGACCCAACCGGTGCCCGTCGACGTCGTGCACCGGCAGGGGCGGCTGACCCTGCGTCGGCCGGGTGCGGTGGACGTCGTCGTCCGGCTGGAGGGGGACTTCGGGGCCTGGTCCGACTCGCGGGCCTGGACACCGGCGTACGCCCTGCCCGCCCTGCTGCCGGGCGGCACCCCGCTGCCCCTGGACGACCTCGACCCGTACCGCGCCGCGCACGGCGACCCGCAGTGCTACGGGCTGACCGGCCCCGCCACCCTCGACGACGCCGAGCGCAAGCACTGGCTCCAGGCGTGGTCGGGCACGGCCGCGGCGCTGCGGCTCGGCGGTGAGCAGCGGCTCACCGAGACGGTCACCCTGCTGCGCTGCCTGGTGCCGCTCGCCCTGCCCGACGGGACCTCCGCCGAGGAGCGCACCCGCGGGTCGTGCAGCGCGACCCGGCGGGAGGCGTTCGGAGCCGTGCTCAGCAGCACCCCGCCCGACGCGGCCCGCCTCGCCGCGACCCTGGTGCACGAACTCCACCACGCAAAACTCGCCGTGGTCAGCGACATGGTGCCGCTGCATCACGCCGACGACCGCGCCCGGCACTTCGCACCCTGGCGGCCCGACCCGCGACCGTACGACGGCCTCCTCCAGGGCGCCTACGCGCATCTGGCGCTCGCCGACTTCTACCAGCGCCGCGCCCTCGACGGCACGGACCGGGCGCACCTCGACACGGACTGGGGTCAGTTCGCGCGTCTGCACGCGCAGGTCGGTGCCGCGCTGCCCGCGCTCGTCGGCTCCGACGAACTCACTCCGCCTGGGCGGCGGTTCGTGGAGGTCATGGTGGCCGCGCATGAGCGGATGGCCGACAGTCCCGCTCCGCGAGCGCACCGTGTACGCGCCCGTGAGTATGTTCGTACCGCCCGTCGTCTGTGGGCGCAGCGCGTATAGAGCTCGGGACGGTCAGTCCGTTCGCGGGTGCGGGTGCGTGGTGGTTCACAGACCCGCACCCCTGCAGTGCGTGGCTGAGCCAGTCGTGTGAGTGATCCGTTGCGTGGGGAGGTAGGGGTCGTTGCCCATCTGGTAGGAGCCGTGCCCAGCTTCTAAAATCTCGTGCGGGAGGCCGCTGCATGTCTGGAACTCGTAGGCCGGTCGGGTCAGTCGAGAGGGGGGCCGCGCGGCAGACCGTCACGATCAGTTTCGCCGGGTTCAACCGCGCCTGGGCGGCCTGGATCGGCGACCGTCTGGAGCGGCGCGGCCTGCGCGTGGTGTATCTGCGCTGGGACGCGCCACCGGAGGTCCCGCTGACCGACCTGCTGCGCGACCTGGCGCTGGCCGACGGCCGCGTCCTCATGCTGGTCAGCGACTGGTACTTCCGGCTCGGCCCGCGCACCTTCGAGGAGTGGAACGCGGCGCTGCGTGAGGTCGTCGCCCCGGACGCGTCCCGTTTCGCGGCCGTCTCGGTCACCACCGCACCCGTGCCCACCGCCATCGCCGCCCTGGCCCCCGTCGACCTGGTCAACATCGGCCCCGAGGAGGCCGAGCGCCGCCTCGTCGAACGCCTCGATCTGGCGTACGAGCCGCTGCCGGAGCTCGCCGACGGCCGCCGCGCACCCCGCTTCCCGTCCGCCATGCCCGAGGTGTGGGGCAACGTCCCGCGCCGCAACACCCGCTTCACCGGCCGCGAGCCGCTCCTCAACGACGCGTACCACCTGCTGCACGGCAGCGAGCCCGGCGCCGGCGTCCTCACGATGTACGGCATGTCGGGCGTCGGGAAGACCCAGCTCGCCGCCGAGTACGTGTACCGGTTCAGCTCCGAGTACGACGTCGTGTGGTGGATCAACGCCGAGAAGCGCGTGTCGTACCGCCGGCTGCTCGCCGAACTCGCCCCGAAACTCGGCCTGTCCACCGGCGCCGAGTACGGCGAGCGGCTGCGCGCGGTGCGCGACGCGCTGCGCCGGGGCGAGCCCTTCTCCCGCTGGCTGCTGATCCTGGACGGCGCCGACGACCCCGACCAGATCTGGGACCTCGTCCCCACCGGCCCCGGCCACGTCCTGATCACCTCCCGCAATCCGCAGTGGGGCGAGCACAACAGCCAGCTGATGCAGGTCCCGGTGTACGCCCGTGACGAGTCCGTCGCCTTCATCCGGCGCCGCGCGCCCCGGCTGACCGAGGCGGAGGCCGACCAGCTCGCCGAGGCCCTGGAGGACCTGCCGCTGCTCCTTGACCAGACGGCCGGCTGGCTCAACGACTCCGACCTGTCCGTCGAGGACTACATCGGCCTGCTGGAGGGCGGCATCGACCAGGACGTCGTCAAGGTGTCCGCCGACTTCCCGCTGGCCTTCCAGACCGCGTGGTCGATACTGCTGAACAAACTCCGTGAGACCGTCCCCGAGTCGGTCGACCTGCTCCGCCTGTGCACGTTCTTCGCGCCCGGCTTCGTCCCCGTACGCCTGCTGAAGGACATGCCGCACGACGAACTGCCCGAACAGCTCGTCGGGCTGCTCCAGGACCCGCTGCTGTGGAACCGGGCGATCAACCAGCTGCGCCAGTACTCCGTGGTGCGCCTGGAGTCCCACGAGTCGTCCGGTGAGCCCGGCTCGTCCGCCTCAGGCGAGTCGCTGTACCTGCACCGCATGGTCCACCAGATCGTCCGCAAGGACATGCCGGACGCGGACCGGCAGGAGTTCATCGACGTCGTGCGGCGCGCCCTGGCCGCCGCCGACCCCGGCCGGGCCACCGACACCCGCCTGTGGGACTCGTACGCCGAGATCGTGCCGCACCTGAAGTACGCCGACGTGCTGAAGAGCCAGGACGCCCGGGTGCAGCGCCTGGTCCTCAACTGCCTGCGCTACATGTACTTCGCCGGCGAGTACACCTCCGGCGTCAAGCTCGGCGAACGCGCCCTGCGGGCCTGGCGGTCCTCCCTCGGCGAGCACCACCCCCGCATCTGGGAACTCACCTACCACTACGCCAACCTGCTGCGCTCCTCCGGCGACTACGAACGCACCGAGGCCCTGGAACGGCAGGCCGCCGACCACCTCCGCGAGGAGCGCGGCGACCGGGACCTCGACTATCTGCGGGCCGTCAACGGCCTCGGCGCCGACCTGTGGGGGCTCGGCCGCTACGACGAGGCCCTGGAGCTCTACCAGTGGCTGTACCCCACCTACCGCGACCTCCTCGGCGAGGAGGACTCCCGCACCCTCAACGCGCTGAACAACCTGGGCTTCGCCCACCGGCTGCTCGGCCGCTACCAGGACGCCCTGGACATCGACAAGACGACCCTGGAGCTGCGCCGCCGGGTCCTCAAGGCCCGCCACCCCTGGGCGCTGCTCTCGGAGGTCTCCTACGCCATCGGGCTGCGGCTGCTGGGCCGCTACACCGAGGCCGAGTCCATCCAGGCGAAGAACGTCCGCGAGTGCCGGCTCGTGCTGGGCGGCGACAATCCGCAGACCCTGCGCGCCGAGCACAACCTGGCGCTGTGCCGGCTGCGCGCCGGCGACCGGCCCGGCGCCGGTGCCCTGCTCACCCGCGTCCTGGAGCGCTACGAGCGCAAGCTCGGCGACCGGCACGCGGAGACCCTGGCCGCCGCCGTCAGCCAGAGCTGCTTCGCCCGCGAGTTCGGCGACATCGACCAGGCCCGCGAGGCCAGTGAGTCCGTCATGGCCCGCTATGAGCAGCTGCTCGTCGCCGGGCACCCGTTCATCGCCGGGGCCCGTGCCAACCACGCGCTGATCCTGCGCAGCGTCGGCGAACGCGACCAGGCGCACGTCCTCGTCGAGGAGGCCCTCGCCGACATGACCGCCGCGGTCGGCGAGACCCACCCCTACACCCTGGGTGTCGCCATCAACGCCTCCGCCCTGCGCAACCTGGTCGGCGACACCGAGGGCGCGGCCGCGCTCAGCCGGGACACCGTCACCCGCGCCATCGAGAGCCTGGGCCGCACCCATCCTCAAACCCTGTCCGCCCGGGTGGCCCACGCGGCCGACCTGCGCGGTCTGCGCGACCGGCAGCAGGCCGAGAAGGTCGAGCAGGAGGCGCTGTCCGACCTGGAGGCGACCCTGGGCAAGCAGCACGTCCACACCATCTCGGCGCGCTCCCGCAACCGCCCGTACTGGGACTTCGAACCCCAGGCGACATGACACGCCGAAGGGCCCGGCCCCGGAATCTCTCCGCGGCCGGGCCCTTTCGACAGGCCGGTGTCGGGCTTACGCCTCGAACACCTCACGCACCAGCTGCTCCTGCTCGGCCTGGTGGCGCTTGGCGGAGCCGACGGCCGGGGACGAGCCGTGCGGCCGCGAGATGCGGCGCAGGCGCTCGCCGGCCGGGATGTCCGCGCCGACCGCCAGGTCCAGGTGGTCGATCAGGTTCAGGGCGATGAACGGCCAGGCGCCCTGGTTGGCCGGCTCCTCCTGGGCCCACAGGTACTTCTCGGCGTTCGGGTACTTGGCGATCTCCGCCTGGAGCTCGGCACCCGGCAGCGGGTACAGACGCTCGATACGGATGATGGCCGTGTCCGTGACACCGCGCTTGACCCGCTCGGCCTCCAGGTCGTAGTAGACCTTGCCCGCGCAGAAGACGACCTTCTTCACGGCCGCCGGGTCGACCGACGTGTCGCCGATGACCGGACGGAAGCCGCCCGCGGTGAACTCCTCCGCCTTCGACGCGGCGGCCTTCAGGCGCAGCATCGACTTCGGGGTGAAGACCACCAGCGGCTTGTGGTGCGGGTTGTGCACCTGCCACCGCAGGAGGTGGAAGTAGTTCGACGGGAGCGTCGGCATGGCGACGGTCATGTTGTTCTGCGCGCACAGCTGGAGGAAGCGCTCCGGGCGGGCGGACGAGTGGTCCGGGCCCTGGCCCTCGTAGCCGTGCGGCAGCAGCAGGACGACGCCGGACGTCTGGGCCCACTTCTGCTCGGCCGAGGAGATGAACTCGTCCACGACCGTCTGGGCGCCGTTGACGAAGTCACCGAACTGGGCCTCCCACATCACGAGCGCGTTCGGGCGGGCCAGCGAGTAGCCGTACTCGAAGCCCATGGCCGCGTACTCGGAGAGCAGGGAGTTGTAGACGTTGAGCCGCGCCTGGTCCTCGGAGAGGTACTGCAGCGGCGTGTACTCCTCGCCGGTCTCCCGGTCGATGATCACCGCGTGGCGCTGGCCGAACGTACCGCGCTGGGAGTCCTGGCCGGCGAGGCGGACCGGGACGCCCTCCAGGAGGAGGGAGCCGACGGCGAGGGTCTCGCCCATGCCCCAGTCGATGGTGCCGTCCTCGACCATCGTCGCCCGGCGCTGCAGCTGCGGCAGCAGACGCGGGTGGACGGTGATGTGGTCGGGGATGTTGACCTGGGACTCGGCGATCCGCTTGACGACCTCGGTGGAGACCGCGGTCGGGACCGCGACCGGGAAGCCCTCCTGCGGGTCGGAGCCCGCGGCGGCGGCCGGCTGCGCGGTGGCCTCGCGGACCTCCGTGAAGACCTTCTCCAGCTGGCCCTGGTAGTCCTGCAGCGCCTGCTCGGCCTCTTCCAGGGTGATGTCGCCGCGACCGATGAGGGACTCGGTGTAGAGCTTGCGCACCGAGCGCTTCTTGTCGATCAGGTCGTACATCAGCGGCTGGGTGAAGGCCGGGTTGTCCGACTCGTTGTGACCGCGGCGGCGGTAGCAGAGGAGGTCGATCACCACGTCCTTGTTGAACGCCTGGCGGAACTCGAAGGCCAGACGGGCGACGCGCACGACGGCCTCGGGGTCGTCGCCGTTCACGTGGAAGATCGGGGCCTCGATCATCCTCGCCACGTCCGTCGCGTACATCGACGAGCGGGACGACTCCGGGGCGGCCGTGAAGCCGACCTGGTTGTTGATGACGATGTGGACCGTGCCGCCGGTGCGGTAGCCGCGCAGCTGCGACATGTTCAGGGTCTCGGCCACCACGCCCTGGCCCGCGAAGGCCGCGTCGCCGTGGATCGCCACCGGCAGGACGGTGAAGTCCGTGCCGCCCTTGTTGATGATGTCCTGCTTGGCGCGGGCGACGCCCTCCAGGACCGGGTCCACCGCCTCCAGGTGCGAGGGGTTCGCGACCAGGGAGACCTTGATCTGCTCGCCGTCCAGGCCGGTGAAGGTGCCCTCGGCGCCCAGGTGGTACTTCACGTCGCCGGAGCCGTGCATCGACTTCGGGTCGAGGTTGCCCTCGAACTCGCGGAAGATCTGGGCGTACGACTTGCCGACGATGTTCGCGAGCACGTTCAGGCGGCCGCGGTGGGCCATGCCGATGACGACCTCGTCGAGCCGGGACTCCGCCGCGCTGTCCAGGACCGCGTCCAGCAGCGGGATGACCGACTCGCCGCCCTCCAGGGAGAAGCGCTTCTGGCCGACGTACTTCGTCTGCAGGAAGGTCTCGAACGCCTCGGCGGCGTTCAGGCGGCGCAGGATGCGCAGCTGCTCCTCGCGCTCCGGCTTGGAGTGCGGGCGCTCGACGCGGTCCTGGATCCACTTGCGCTGCTTGGGGTCCTGGATGTGCATGAACTCGATGCCGGTGGTGCGGCAGTACGAGTCGCGCAGCACGCCGAGGATGTCGCGCAGCTTCATCATCGACTTGCCGGCGAAGCCGCCGACGGCGAACTCCCGCTCCAGGTCCCACAGGGTGAGGCCGTGCTCGGTGATGTCCAGGTCGGGGTGCTTGCGCTGCTGGTACTCCAGCGGGTCGGTGTCGGCCATGACGTGGCCGCGGACCCGGTAGGAGTGGATCAGCTCGAAGACGCGGGCGGCCTTGGTGACGTCGTCGTCGTGCGAGGCGTCGATGTCCTTGAGCCAGCGGACCGGCTCGTAGGGGATGCGCAGCGACTTGAAGACGTCGTCGTAGAAGCCGTTCTCGCCGAGGAGCAGGTTGGCGACCTGGCGCAGGAACTCGCCGGAGGCGGCGCCCTGGATGACCCGGTGGTCGTAGGTCGACGTCAGCGTCATGACCTTGGAGATGCCCAGCTTGTTCAGCGTGTCCTGGGAGGTGCCCTGGAACTCGGCCGGGTAGTCCATGGAGCCGACGCCCATGATGACCGACTGGCCGGGCATCAGACGCGGCACGGAGTGGACGGTGCCGAGGCCGCCGGGGTTGGTCAGCGAGACGGTGACGCCGGTGAAGTCGTCCATCGTCAGCTTGTTGTCGCGGGCGCGACGGACGATGTCCTCGTATGCCTGCCAGAACTCGAAGAAGTTCAGCGTCTCGGCCTTCTTGATGGCGGCCACGACGAGCTGGCGGTCGCCGTTGGGCTTCACCAGGTCGATGGCCAGGCCGAGGTTGACGTGCGGCGGCTTGACGAGGGTCGGCTTGCCGTCCTTCTCGCCGAACGACCAGTTCATCGACGGCATCGCCTTGATGGCCTGGACCATCGCGAAGCCGATGAGGTGCGTGAAGGAGATCTTCCCGCCGCGCGCCCGCTTGAGGTGGTTGTTGATGACGATGCGGTTGTCGAACAGCAGCTTCACCGGGACCGCGCGGACCGAGGTGGCGGTCGGCAGCTCCAGCGAGGCGTTCATGTTCTTCGCGACCGCGGCGGCCGGGCCACGCAGGGTGACCAGCTCGGGGCCCTCCGGGGCTCCGGTGGCGGGCGCGGCCTTCGGGGCGGCGGCGGCCGGCTTCGCGGCGGCGGGCTTGGCGGCGGCCGGCTTGGCCGGGGCGGCAGCCGGGGCCGGGGCGGGCGCGGCGGCCGCGGGCTTCGGGGCGGCCGGGGCCGGTGCGGGAACCGCCGGAGCCGCGGGCGCGGCCGGGGCGGCGGGTGCGGCCGGGGCCGTGGAGGTGGTCCCCGCGGCCCCCGCGGCCGCGGTACCCGCCGGAGCCGAGGCGTTCGCGGCCCCCGGCTTGTAGTCGGCGAAGAAGTCCCACCAGGCTCGGTCTACCGAATTCGGGTCCTGGAGGTACTGCTGATAGATCTCGTCGACGAGCCACTCGTTGGGACCGAACGCGGCAGCGGGGTTCTTGCCCGCTTGGTCCGCTTCGGTCGTCGGGGCGCTCGATGCGTTACTGGGGGACTGTGGCGACACGGCGGCAACCGCCCTCTTCCGCTTCACAAGGTGATGGACAGCGGGAATAAAGGCTACGCCTCCAAGACCAGGAAGGTCAGGTCGGGCCACCGCATCGTCGCGTAAGTCACATCGAGGACCGTGTTTCGGCGCCGGAAATGGCGGGAAACAAGCGGGGTTCCGCTGTGAAACGAGTACGACAGTGCAGGTCCGGCACCCCACGGATGCGAACCTTGATCGAACTTTACGTCAACTTGACGCGGACGGCTCCCCCGGAAGCGTGACAAGAATCCGGCATCCTCGCTCGGATTCGGCCACCCCGATCCTGCCCCCGTGCAGATCCACCGCCCAGCGGGCGATCGCCAGCCCCAGTCCCGTGCCGCCGTCGCTGCCGGGGCCGTGCGGCCGGCTGACCGCGCCCCGGTTGAACCGCTCGAACACGCGGCGCCACTCCGACCGCGGAATGCCCGGACCCTCGTCCAGGACCTCCAGCTCCAGCGACTCCGGCTGCGCCCCGCGGCGTGCCTTCACCATGACCCGCCCGTGCGGCGGGCTGTGCTTGACCGCGTTGTCGATGAGATTCGCCACCACCTGGTGGATGCGCTCCGGATCCGCGTGCGCGGTCAGCTCCGGCGGCGACACGTCCAGGTGCAGATGGACGTCCGTACGGGTGTGGCTGCCGGAGCCCGAGGCCATGCCCGCGCGCGCGGAGGCGACCATGTTGGCCTCCTTCAGCACCCCCGACAGATACGGCCACACCTCGAACCGCCGCTTGCGCAGCGGTACCACGCCGTTGTCCAGGCGGGACAGGTCCAGCAGCGTCTCCACGAGGCGGCCGAGGCGCTCGGTCTGCTTCAGCGCGGTGCGCATGGTCTCCGGGTCGGCCTCGGCGATGCCGTCGACCACGTTCTCCAGGACGGCCCGCAGGCCCGCGATGGGGGTGCGCAGCTCGTGCGAGACATTCGCCACCAGCTCTTTTCGCTGGCGGTCCTGGGCCTCCAGCTCATCGGCCATGGCATTGATCGTCTGGGCCAGGTCGCCCAGCTCGTCACGGCGGTTCTCGCGGACCCGGCGTGTGTAGTCGCCCTGCGAGATGGACCGGGCCACCGTGTTCATGTCGTCCAGCGGCGCGGTGAGCGAATGCGCCACGAACTGCGTAATGAGCAGTGTGGCGATCATCGAGAAGACCGTGATGAAGCGCAGCTCCGTCTTGGTCTGCACCGCGATCACCGACAGGCCGGTGGTGATCAGCACCGAGGTGACGACCAGCGCGCCCAGCTTGGTCTTGATCGAGAACGGGCGCACGCCTCCGAAGGGCTCCGCGGGGGTTCTCGGATCGTTGAGGCTTCTCGGTCCGTCCGGCCCGCCGGTCATGGCGCCGGTGTCTCCAGCGCGTAGCCCACGCCGTGCACCGTGCGGATCCGCTCGGCGCCGATCTTCCGCCGCAGCGCCTTGATGTGGCTGTCGACGGTACGGGTGCCGGACGCGTCGGCCCAGTCCCACACCTCCGCCAGCAGCTGCTCACGGGAGAGCACCGCGCGCGGTGTGTTCGCCAGGCAGACCAGCAGGTCGAACTCGGTCGGCGTCAGGTGCACGTCCTCCGCGCGCACCCGCACCCGCCGCTGCGCGTGGTCGATCTCCAGCTCGCCCAGGCGCAGGATGCCGGAGCGCGGCGTCGCGGCCGCCAGCGTGGCCCGCTCCACGCGCCGCAGCAGCACATGCACCCGCGCGGCCAGCTCCCGCATCGAGAACGGCTTGGTCATGTAGTCGTCGGCGCCCACGCCGAGCCCGACCAGCATGTCGGTCTCGTCGTCGCGGGCGGTCAGCATCAGAACCGGTACCGGCCGTTGGGCCTGCACGCGCCGGCAGACCTCCAGACCGTCGAAGCCGGGCAGCATGATGTCGAGGATCAGCAGGTCCGGCTGCCATGCCTCGGCCGTGTCGACCGCCGCCGGACCGTCTCCCGCCGTTTGCACGAGGAATCCCTCGGCGCGCAGGCGGGCCGCGATGGCGTCGACGATCGTCGGGTCGTCCTCGACGACCAGAACGCGGCGCTGGGCGCCCGGGGAAGCCGTCGTCGTGCCGCTGTGCGAGGTGTGTGTCTGCTCCATCGCCCGCCCCTGAGGTGTGCTTTCCGGAATCAGTGGGGTGATCCCTTGCCTGCGCCCCTGTCTGCGCATGACTGCGGTTGACGCATGAATGATCGGCGTCAGGGCAGCAACGTACCCGGAGTCACCACGGCATTGCTATCCAGGTCGGACGGCGAGGTGCACGACGTCCGGCACGCCTCGGGCAACGGGGATCTCTTCGGTACGCACCTGAGTGAACCCGGCATTCCCCAAGCTTCCCTCGAATTCCGGAGACGGCTGCGCCGACCACACCGCGAGGACGCCGCCGGATCTCAACACCCTTGCGCAGTCCGCGAGTCCGGCCGGCGAGTACAGTCCGCCGTTGCCGTCGGTGACGGTCCAGCCGGGGCCGTTGTCGATGTCGAGGCACAGGGCGTCGTACGTGTCCGATGTCTCATTGAGGTAAACGAGCAGATCGTCGTGTACGACGGTGACGCGTGGGTCGGCGAGCGCTTCCTGCGACAGCGCGCCGAGCGGACCGTCGCGATGCCAGTCGATGACCGCGGCCTCACGCTCCACGACCGTGATCCCGCCCCAGCGCGGGTTCGCGGCCGCGTGCGCGAGCGAGAACCCCACGCCCAGGCCGCCGATCAGCACCCGCGGTGCCGGACGCCCGTCGAGCGCGCCCAGCGCGGTGTCGACCAGCAGCCGCTCCGAGCGGCCGTCGGAAGTGTCCATCAGGAAGCAGCCGTTGGCGATGATCTGGAGCAACTCCCCGTGCCGGCGCAGCACCACCTCGCCGTGGGGGCCCTCACGACGGTCCAGGACGACGGGGGTGTCGTAAGAGGTGAGCATCAGTCCATCCTGGCACTTTCCTGACGGATCGTTGAGGGAATTTCCCCTGTCATCCGAATGTGCGAAGACCCTCGTTGAGAGGTTTCTGAGAATCGCCGCGCGGGTGGCGTCGGTCACAGACAGCGGGCGGGTGCGGCACCGAGGGTGAAGGCAACCGGAAGGAGCGCCTCTCGTGGAACGGACCGAGGACGTGACCACGCCGTCGAGCGAGGACGTGACCACGCTGTTGAACGGCGTGCCACGGCAGCGCACACCGGCACCCGCGCCGCCGCCGGAGCCCGCCCCCGAACCCCGCCGCCCGCTGTGGCGCCGGATACCCGTCCCCTTCACCCTCGGCTACACCGCCGTCCTCGCCGTCACGTCCTACGTCGCCGACCACGCCGACCCCGCCCTGGTCGCGGCCCTGCACCAGGGCTCCAGCACGGACGTGGCCCACCTGCTCCGGACGCCGGTGCTGGTCCTGGTGGCCAGCGCCCTGTGGGTGTCCGGGGGTCTCGCCTCGCCGTTCACGCTCGCCTTCCTCGTCGTCCTGACCGCGCTGGAGCGCCGCGTGGGCGCCCTGCGCACGGCCGGCGTCTTCCTCCTCGGCCACACGCTGGCCACCCTCGCCACCCAGATCCCGGTCGGCCTCGCCGTCCTCGTCGGCCACCTCCCCGACAGCTCCCTGCACCGCCTCGACTACGGCGTCAGCTACGGCGTCGCCGCATGCGCCGGCGCGCTGACCGGCCTCCTGCGCCCCTGGCTGGGCCGGCCCCTGCTCGCCGCGTGCACCGCGCTGCTGATCCAGGACCTGCTCGCCCTCACCGACCCGCTGACCAACTGGGGTCACCTGATCGCCCTGGCGATCGGCGTGGCGACCTGGCGGACGCTGCGGCGTCCGGGAGTCGGCCTTCGGGCGCCCCGGTGAACTTCGCGCTCGTCAGCGGTGCCGTCACCGTCCAGCCCAGGGACTCGTACAGGGCGCGGCCCGCCGGTGTGCCGCCCAGGACACAGCGCTCCGCGCCCTGTCCGGCGGCCGTTGTCTGGAGGGTGCGCATCACGAAGTGGGCGAGGCCGCGGCGACGGTGGGCCGGTGTCGTCTCGATCTGGTCGACGACCGCCGTGGCGCCGGTCGTGGCGACCTGGCCGCGTGCGGCGAGGGAGCCGTCCTCGGCGGCGACGAGGACCCGGGTGACGCCGCCCCGGGTCCAGGTGCGCGGGCGGTAGCCGGGCGGGGGCGGGGGCGGGGCGGCGGCCGGGGGCAGGGGGAGGGTCATCAGGTAGCCCGGTTCCGGGTCGATCCACCAGTCGGGGCCCAGCCAGCGGGAGACCACCGCCGGGTGCCGGAAGACCTTGAGCCAGACGCCCGATCCGGTCACCGCGCCCGCGACCTTCCGTACGGTCGCCTCGTCGACGTCGTCGTTCACCGCGCCGAGGACATGGCGGGTGACATGCCCGGCCTGTCCGACGTCGATGGTCACTCCCCAGGGCTCGGGCACCGGCGGTGCGGCACCGCGCGACACGACCCAGCCGTCCACCCATGCCCGTACGGTTCCGTCCATGCCCCACCTCGGTAATGACCCAATCGGCTGTGTGCCTGTTACTCAGCCGACCATATGTGCTCAGTTGCCCCCCTTCACAGCCTTGATCGCTCACGGCGAACAGGGGACTGGGAACATTCCGCGGCTCACATGCATTGAGTCGGCATAGCTCAACTTGACTGCCGAAGGGGAGATCATGGCTTCGACGTCCTCACCGCTCACCCTGCCTGTGCTGCCGCTCGACGACGAGGTCGTACTGCCGGGGATGGTGGTTCCGCTGGACCTGAGCGACGCCGACGTACGCGCCGCGGTGGAGGCGGCCCAGGCCGCCGCCCGGACCGAACCCGGAAAGCCGAAGGTCCTGCTGGTCCCGCGCATCGACGGCACCTACCCGGGCACCGGCGTGCTCGGCACCGTCGAGCAGGTCGGCCGGCTGGCCGACGGTGACCCGGGCGCCCTGATCCGCGGCAGGGGCCGCGTGAAGATCGGCGCGGGCACCACCGGACCGGGCGCGGCGCTGTGGGTCGAGGGGACGCGGATCGACGAGACGACTCCGGAGCCGCTCCCCGGGCACGTCACCGAACTGGTCAAGGAGTACAAGGCCCTCGCCACCGCCTGGCTGCGCAAGCGCGGCGCCTGGCAGGTCGTCGACCGCGTCCAGGCCATCGACGACGTCTCCGCCCTCGCCGACAACTCCGGCTACTCGCCCTTCCTGACCACCGACCAGAAGGTGGAACTGCTGGAGACCGCCGACCCCGTCGCCCGCCTCAAGCTCGCCACCCAGCATCTGCGCGACCACCTCGCCGAGCAGGACGTCGCCGAGACCATCGCCAAGGACGTCCAGGAGGGCGTCGACAAGCAGCAGCGGGAATTCCTGCTCCGTCGGCAGTTGGAGGCCGTCCGCAAGGAACTGCGCGAACTCAACGGCGAGAAGGACGGCGAGGAGTCCGACGACTACCGCGCCCGCGTCGAGGCCGCCGACCTGCCGGAGAAGGTCCGCGAGGCCGCCCTCAAGGAGGTCGACAAGCTGGAGCGGGCGAGCGACCAGTCGCCCGAGGGATCCTGGATCCGGACCTGGCTCGACACCGTCCTCGAACTGCCGTGGAACGAGCGAACCGAAGACGCCTACGACATCCAGGGCGCCAAGGCGATCCTCGACGCCGAGCACGCCGGCCTGGAGGACGTGAAGGAGCGGATCACCGAGTACCTGGCGGTGCGCAAGCGCCGTACGGACCGGGGTCTCGGAGTCGTCGGCGGACGGCGCGGCGGGGCCGTACTCGCCCTGGTCGGTCCGCCAGGGGTCGGGAAGACCAGCCTGGGCGAGAGCGTCGCCCATGCCATGGGCCGCACGTTCGTCCGCGTCGCCCTCGGCGGTGTGCGGGACGAGGCCGAGGTCCGCGGCCACCGCCGTACGTACGTCGGCGCGCTGCCCGGCCGGATCGTACGGGCCATCAAGGAAGCCGGGTCGATGAACCCGGTGGTACTGCTCGACGAGATCGACAAGGTCGGCTCCGACTTCCGGGGCGACCCGGCGGCCGCCCTGCTGGAGGTCCTGGACCCGGCCCAGAACCACACCTTCCGGGACCACTACCTGGAGGTCGAACTGGACCTGAGCGACGTCGTGTTCCTCGCGACGGCCAACGTCCTCGAAGCCATCCCGGAGGCGCTGCTCGACCGGATGGAGCTGGTCCGGCTGGACGGCTACACCGAGGACGAGAAGGTCGTCATCGCCCGGGACCACCTTCTCCCGCGCCAGCTGGAGCGGGCCGGCCTGGACAAGGACGAGGTCGCCCTGGACGAGAGCGCCCTGCGCAAGCTCGCCGGCGAGTACACCCGCGAGGCCGGCGTCCGCAACCTGGAGCGGTCCGTCGCACGCCTGCTCCGCAAGGTCGCCGCACAGCACGAACTGGGCGAGCGGGAACTGCCGTTCACCATCGGCGAGGGCGACCTGCGCGGCCTGATCGGGCGGCCGCACCACGTACCCGAGTCGGCCCAGGACCCGGCTGAGCGCCGTACGGCCGTCCCGGGCGTCGCCACCGGCCTCGCGGTGACCGGCGCCGGCGGTGACGTGCTGTTCGTCGAGGCGTCGCTGGCCGACCCGGAGACCGGCGCGGCGGGACTGACCCTGACGGGCCAGCTGGGCGACGTGATGAAGGAGTCGGCCCAGATCGCCCTGTCCTTCCTCCGCTCCCACGGCGCCGAGCTGGAACTTCCGGTGGCCGACCTGAAGGACCGGGGCGTGCACATCCACTTCCCGGCGGGCGCGGTGCCCAAGGACGGCCCGAGCGCCGGCATCACGATGACGACCGCCCTGGCGTCGCTGCTGAGCGGACGGCTCGTCCGTACGGACGTGGCGATGACGGGCGAGGTCTCGCTGACCGGACGGGTCCTCCCGATCGGCGGCGTGAAGCAGAAGCTGCTGGCGGCCCACCGCGCGGGCGTCACGACCGTGATCATTCCCAAGCGCAACGAGCCCGACCTGGACGACGTCCCGGCCGAGGTGCTGGACAAGCTCGACGTCCACGCCGTCACCGACGTCCGCCAGGTCCTGGAGCTGGCCCTGTCGCCGGCCACCAACGGCGCGGCGCCGGAGGTTCCGGTCGCGGCGTGACGGACGCGATCGGACACGGCAAGGCCCGGGTTCTCGTGAGGGAGGCCCGGGCCTTCGCCGCCGGCGGCCCGACCTGCGGAATACTGCCCTGTCGGAACCGGAGACCGGATCAGGGGTGGACAGGGACGTGAGCGAGGGCGGAAACAGCGGTCCGGGGCGCGATGCGCACCGGGACCGGCAGGGCGCGGACCCGGAGTTCCTCTCCCTGGAACGGGAGCTGACCGTGCTGCTGCGCCGCGCCCGCGCCAACCAGGGCGAGATGGCCCGCGAGGTCCATCCGGACCTGGAGCCCGCCGCGTACGGGCTGCTCGTACGGCTGGAGGAGGGCGGCCGGCAGCGGGCCACCGAGCTCGCCGGTTACATCGGCGTCGGCAAGGCCACCATGTCCCGGCAGCTGCGCGCCCTGGAGGGCCTCGGGCTGATCGCCCGCGAGCCCGACCCGGCCGACGGACGCGCCTGGCTGGTCGACCTCACACCCGAGGGCCGCTCCCGCGTCCGCCGGGTACGGGAGGCCCGGCGGGGGCGGTACGTCAGCCAGCTCGCGCATTGGGACCGGCGGGAGGTGGCGGAGCTGGCGCGGCTGCTGCATGAGCTCAACCGCGGGATGGAGCGCTGAGGCGGCCGCTGAATCCGCCGACGGGCGGCAGGAGCCGGCAGGCGTCACAGGCCCACGAAGACCGCCGTGGCGTCGTCGTGCACCTTGTTCCTCCCCAGGAACGCCCGCCGATCCGCGTCGGCACGCTCCAGTTCCCGCACCCGCTGCACCAGCGCCCGCGCGCCCTCCTTGCGCAGGTAGGTGAACAGGTCGGTCCAGTCGCCCTCGTGGAACGTGTCCGTCCAGCGGGTGGCGCCGTCGGTGAGCGCGGCCAGGGCGCGGACCCGCTCCCTCGGGACGCACCCGGTCACCGCCCGTGCGGCCACCGAGGGATCGGCGGCCGCGGTGAAGAAGCCGCCCTCCTTGTTGCGGGCCCGGGCGTCGCAGATCTCCGCACTGGTCAGCAGGGCGCGCGGCAGCCGGGTGAGACGGTCGTCGAGGACGGGGGTGACGGTGCCGTCGGGGGACTCCAGCAGCAGGGCCGAGTCGGACAGGACGAGGTATTCGACCTCGTGCCGCGACCACCGGACGAGAACCACCGTCGCCTGCGGAGTGCGCACGTGAGAAAGGTCACAGGTTTCGGCATGGGCCCGGGCGGTAGACGCGATGGCGCGGGCGAGGACCTCGGCGAGCGGAACATCCAGGAGTGAAACGGTCAGTTCGGTCAGCGCCCCGCCCAGGCGCGCGGTGAACCAGGGGACCGAATGCAGACAGCCGGTGCCGCCCCGCGGCGGTGTCACTCCGTCCAGGACGACGAGCGAACCGCCCTGTCCGGAAGCGGGAAGTCCGACACTCGCGAAGTCCTCGTTGTGGCGGGTGGGGTCGCCGGGCTCGGTCACGAGTTCCGTATGCATCCGGCCAGTCTGCACGACGTCTTCACAGCGCCCACGAAAGGCTTGCAACACTCGCCGGGAGCGGCCGCCCGCGCAGGTCAGACGCCGGTTTTGGGCGGGAATGCAGGGCTAGGGGCAGACGTGGCGGCGAATCCTGCCAAAGCCCGCCGCCGACGTCCAACCGGCCTGCCGCACAAGGCCACCGCACACGCCAGAGGAACTTGCCCGCCAACTCCCCTCCGATGTTCACTCCTTCGGGTGGCGGGTCGGACGATGAGCGCTGGCCGCCCACCGGCACTGGGAGGGTCGGGAACCGGAACCGTACCGGGCGTATACGTCGATTGACGGAACGTCACCCGGGCCCATGGGTACACGAGTCAGGAATGCGAGCACCGGTGCAGAAGACGCGGCCTCGGCGTACAGGCAGGCAGTCGGCCCCCGAGACGGAGGCGCGGACCCCCGTCGGCAAGGGCCGCCCGACCCACGTACGCAACCGGCTGATCGTCGCGGTGGCCGTGGTGGCCGCCGCGATCGCCGGGGCCGGCGCCCCCGCGGTCCTGTCCGCGTCCGGGCAGCTGAAGGACTCCCAGGACCTGGTGACCCTCGCCGAGCGGACCCAGGACGCCCTCGCCCTCGCCCAGTCGCTGGCCGACGAGCGCGACGAGGTCACCTCCTACATCGCCGCCGGACGCCCCAAGTCGCTGACGCCGGCCGGGCAGAACAGCGCCCGCGTGGACCGGCAGGTCGAGGACCTGCGCGCCGACGCCGACACCCCCGCCGACCTGCGCGCCGACCTCGACGGCATCGCTGCCGTACGACGGGCCGCGCTCAGCGGCGACAGCACGGCCCTGCAGGCCCACGAGGAGTACTCGGCGACCATCGCCGAACTGCACCGGCTCGCCGAGCTGCTGGCCGAGCAGACCCCGACCCGGGCGCCCGCCGGCGCGTACGCCCTCGCCGAGCTGGACTCGGCCGTCGAGCAGGCCGGCGCGGCCCGCGGGCTGCTGCTCGCCGCGCTGAACGTGCCGACGACCACCGAGAGCGTCTACAACCCCATCACCGGGGAGACCACGGAGGAGAAGACCTCCTCCGAGGCCGACACCGAGGCGCGCGACGCGCTGACCGCCGCCGCCCAGCTGGCCCGGGTGCGCTCCGACGCCGCCCTCGCCGACTTCCGTACCACCGCGCCCCGTTCGACGGTGTCGTCGTACGACTCGACGGTCACCGGCAGCGAGGTGGACACCGCCGAGAAGTACCTGACCGAGCTGACCGACCAGCCCGCGCTCAGCGGCGACGACCTCGACACCGGCGTCAAGAAGCTCGACGCGGCCCTGTCCGCGCGCATCGACCTGATGCGCGGCGCGGAGGCGTCCCTGTACGACCGCCGCACCAAGGACCTGGAGAAGCTGCGCGACGACGACTTCCACGCCCTGCAGATCCAGGTCGGGGTGGTCGGCGCGCTGATGCTGCTCGCCGTCGGTGTCGCCACCGCGATGGCGCGCAGCCTCACCCGCCCGCTGTCCGCGGTGCGGCGCGGCGCGGCCCGGCTGGCCGAGGCGGAGAACCCGGCCGTCGAGGAGCCGGTGAAGTTCACCGGCCGCAACGACGAGTTCGCCCAGGTCGTCCGCTCCGTGAACGCCCTGCACGCGCACACCGTCACCCTGCACGAGCGGATCACCACCCTGGAGGCCGACCGCAAGCACCTGGTCGGGCAGCGGCAGAAGATGGCCGACGCCCGCGAGGAGCTGCGCGCCGAACTCGCGGGCTCGGCGGCCGCGTTGGAGCGGCTGCGCGGCAGCATCGGCTCCACCTTCGTCAACCTCGCTCTGCGCACCCTCGGCCTGGTCGAGCGTCAACTCGCGGTGATCGAGGGGCTGGAGGAGCGTGAGCAGGACCCGGAGCGGCTCGCCACCCTCTTCAAGCTGGACCACTTCGCCACGGTGATGCGCCGGCACAGCGAGAACCTGTTGGTCCTCGCCGGTACCGAGCATGTCCAGCACCACCCCGGGCCGGTGCCGCTGGTGGACGTCGTACGCGCCGCGGTCAGTGAGATCGAGCGCTACGAGCGGGTGCGGATCGCGGCGCTGCCGCCGCACGCGCACGTGGCGGGCTTCGCCGCCGACGACCTCTCGCACCTGCTGGCCGAACTCATGGAGAACGCGACCTCGTTCTCCCCGCCGGACCTGCCCGTCGAGGTCTCCGGCTGGCTCCTGGAGAACGGCGAGGTGATGCTCTCCGTCCAGGACGAGGGCATCGGCCTGCCCGAGGAGCGGCTGTCCCGGCTCAACTCCCGTCTGACCGAGTTCGATCCGGACACGCCGTACGACCAGGAGGGCGAGGAGGGGCTCGGCCTCGGCCTGTACGTCGTCGCGCGCCTCGCCCACCGGCACGGGGTACGGGTGCAGTTGCGCGCGCAGAAGCAGGGCGGGACCGCCGCGGTCGTCGTGCTGCCGGCGAGCCTGCTCGTCGAGGCCCCGCCGGCCGCGGTCGTCACCACGCCGTCCGCCTCCGCCACGGCCGCCGCCTTCTCCCTGCCGGGCGCCGACGCGGAAGCCAACTCCAATGTCCTGCCCGGCCGTTCGACGTCCGACGACCCGCTGGTGACGCTGGCGGAGCAGACGGTACGGGCGGCGGAGACCGAGCAGGCCGAAGGGGCCGAAGGGGAGTCCGCGCCGGAGACGGAGCAGGCCGCGGAGGCCGCCGAGGAGCCGGCGCCGGAGCGCCCTGCCGAGACCACAATGGAACTGCTGCTGCCGAGTCCGCACGGGGACGCGGACGGGGAACGGAAGCAGCGGAAGCAGGACGAACACACGAACCCGGCGGCCGGGGCACCCGTGCACGGGAACGCGGTGGTCAGGGAAGCCGAGCAAGGGGACCCGGCACCCGAGGAGCACACGCACGCGGGCCCCGCGGTCGCCGATGGCGAGTGCGCCCCACAAGGGCCACCCGCACTCGACCGCGAGACCCGCACGGGCGGTGCCGGTGGGAACGGAAGCGGCGAAGGCGAAGCCGAGCACGCGCGTACCCCTGACGACGAGGAACCCCTCACCGCCAAGGGCCTGCCCAAGCGCACCCCGAAGATCACCGACGTCCCCGCCCAGGCCCCGCGTCAGCGGTCCGGTTCCGTCGACGCGGAGGCCCTGCGCCGCCGCCTCGGCGGCTTCCGCCGGGGGGCGGAGGCCGGCTACCGCGACGCCGAGGCCGAGATCGCCGAGGAGACGGCGCAGAACAAGGTCCTCTCAGAAGGACCCGCAGGACATGCCGAAGAAGACACGGGGGGCACAGTCGAGGAGGCAAGCAGTTGACCGCGCCCAGTACCTTCGGACTGAGCAGTGAAGCCCGTAACCTGCACTGGCTTTTGACCAATCTCGTCGAGGAGGTGCCGGGCATCCAGTCGGTCGCGGTGGTCTCCTCCGACGGCCTGCTGCTCCTCTCCTCCGACCCGGGGCGGGTCTCCGAGGCCCGGGAGAGCCGTGCGACGAAACCTTCCGGCCCGCGAGGCTCCTCCGCCGACCTCGCCACCATCGTCTCCGGCATCGGCAGCCTCACCGTCGGCGCGGCCAAGCTCATGGAGTCCGGCGGGGTGAAGCACACCATGGTCGCCATGGAGGAGGGCAGCCTCTTCGTGATGTCGATCAGCGATGGCTCGCTGCTCGGTGTGCACGGCTCCGCGGACTGCGACATGAGCGTGGTGGCGTACCACATGGCCCTGTTCGTGGGCCGCGCCGGGCACGTCCTGACCCCCGAACTCCGCAGTGAGCTACGGAAATCCCTGGAGAGCGAGTCGGCGGGGAGCGCGCGATGACCAAGGGGCCCGGAGGCAGGAAGAAGCTCCCCGTGCGCGGCGGCGACCGCAAGCCCGCCCGGGTCCGCCCCTACTCGCTCACCGGCGGCCGTACCCGCTTCGGGCACGTCCTGCTGGTCGAGACGTTCGTAGCGGCTCTGGACCCTGCCGAGGAGCGCAGGGAAATCACCAAGGGCTCGCCGAGGACGTCGGTCATGCCCGAGATGCGGGCCATCGTGGAACTGTGCCGCCGGATGCGTACGGTGGCCGAGATCTCCGCGATGCTGAGGATGCCGCTCGGCGTGGTCCGGGTGCTGCTCAGCGATCTCGCGGACCAGGGAAAGATCCGTGTGTACGGCACGGGAACCGGCCACGGCACCGGCCGGCCGGACCGCGCTCTGCTGGAAAGGGTGCTGAGTGGACTCCGTCGTCTCTGACCTCCTCGACGAAGAGGACCTCCCCGACGAAGAGGAGGGACTGCGGTCCTGGCAGACGGACCGCACCCGGGCCCCCATCGCCACGAAGATAGTCGTGGCCGGCGGCTTCGGCGTCGGCAAGACCACCCTGGTCGGCACGGTCTCGGAGATCACGCCGCTGCAGACCGAGGCGCTGATGACCGAGGCGAGCGAGGACCACGACGATCTCTCCGCCACACCGGAGAAGCTGACCACCACCGTGGCCATGGACTACGGCCGCATCACGCTCGACGACGACCTGGTGCTCTACCTGTTCGGCACGCCGGGCCAGCAGCGGTTCTGGTTCATGTGGGACGACCTGGTGCGCGGGGCGATCGGCGCGGTGGTGCTGGCCGACACCCGGCGGCTGAAGGACTGCTTCCCCGCGCTGGACTACTTCGAGAGCTGCGGGCTGCCGTACGTCGTCGCCGTCAACCACTTCGACGGCAGCGAGCTGTTCGAGCCGGAGGACGTGCGGGAAGCGCTCACGATACCGCCGCACATCCCTGTCATGATCATGGACGCCCGCCGTCGGATCTCGGTGATCGAGACCCTGCTGGCCCTGGTGGGCCACGCGCTCGACGAAACCCCCGAGTAGCCCGAGCAAGTCGCCGTTAGGAGACCCCACCCGCATGCGGAAGATACTCGTCGTAGGAGCCGGCCAGTCCGGTCTCCAGCTCGCCCTCGGCCTGCAGTCGCACGGGTACGAGGTCACTCTGATGTCCAACCGGACGGCGGACGAGATCCGCTCCGGCCGGGTCATGTCGACGCAGTGCATGTTCGACACGGCGCTGCGGCACGAGCGCGACCTGAAGCTGAACTTCTGGGAGCAGCAGGCGCCCAAGATCGAGGGACTCGGCGTGTCGGTCGCGGCCCCCGGCTCCCACGACCCCGGCCCCACCCAGCGCGCGATCGACTGGCTCGGCACCCTCGACGGCTTCGCCCAGTCGGTGGACCAGCGGGTGAAGATGGCCGGCTGGATGGAGACCTTCGCGCAGCGCGGCGGCCAGCTGGTCATCCACGGCGCGGCGGTCTCCGACCTCGACTACTTCTCCCGTACGTACGACCTGGTCCTCGTCTCGGCGGGCAAGGGCGAGCTGGTGTCGATGTTCGCGCGGGACGCCGAACGCTCCCCGTACAGCGAGCCGCAGCGGGCGCTGGCGGTGGCGTACGTCCACGGGCTCGGCCCGCGCGCCGAGCACCCGGAGACCGAGGGGGTGCGCTGCAACCTGGTCCCGGGCGTCGGCGAGCTGTTCGTCATGCCGACCCTGACCACGTCCGGCCGCGCCGACATCCTGTTCTGGGAGGGCATACCCGGCGGCCCGCTGGACGTCTTCAACGGCGTCAAGGACCCGGCGGAGCACCTCTCCCTGACCCTGTCGCTCATGGAGAAGTTCACACCCTGGGAGTACGCGCGGGCCACCAAGGTGGAACTGACCGACGCGGGCGGTGTGCTGAGCGGCCGCTACGCCCCGACGGTCCGCAACCCGATCGGCCGCCTTCCCGGCGGCGGCCTGGTCCTCGGCGTCGCCGACGTCGTCGTCGCGAACGACCCGATCACCGGGCAGGGCTCCAACTCGGCGTCCAAGTGCGCCGCTTCCTATCTCGCCTCGATCCTGGAGCACGGCGAGAAGGAGTTCGACGAGGCGTGGATGCGGGCGACCTTCGACCGCTACTGGGAGACCGCCCGGCACGTCACCAAGTGGACGAACGCGATGCTCGCCCCGCCGCCCGAGCACATCGTCAACCTGCTCGGAGCGGCCGGTCAGCTCCCGCCCATCGCCCACCGCATCGCCAACGCCTTCAACGACCCCGCCGACTTCGAGAACTTCTTCTACGAGCCGGACAAGGCCGAGGCGTACGTGGCCTCGGTGGCCGGCGCGGCCTGAGCGACCTCGGCCGGACCGGGCCGGATGGTCCTCATCAGGGGGCGTCGGGGGCCTCGGCGGAGGCGTAGCCCTCGTCCGGCCCGTCGAGGGCGCCCTCAGGGAGCTCCGGCGGCGCGTACCGCCGCAGCGGCTCGCTGTCCGGGTCGGGGCGTACGGCGCCGAGGATCGGGTTGGCGGCGATCGGTGACACCTTCACATGGGCGCCGGGCCTGGGCGCCTGTACGACCATGCCGTCGCCCAGGTACATCGCCACATGCGTGGCCTCCGGGAAGTAGACCACCAGGTCGCCGGGGCGCAGCTCCCGCAGCGGGACGCGGGGCAGCTGGGCCCACTGCTCCTGGCTGGTGCGGGGGATCGGCGTCCCGGCGCGGTCCCAGGCCGTCGAGGTCAGCCCCGAGCAGTCGTACGACTCGGGGCCCTTGGCGCCCCACTCGTACGGCTTGCCCAGCTGGCGCACCGCGTGGCGCAGGGCGCGGTCGCCTCCGGCGGACGGCTTGCTGTCGTCGCTGAGCGTGCCCGAGGCCATGAACTCCCGCTGCCGCGCGGCGATCCCGCTCCGCTCGAACTCGGCCAGCTCGCGGAGCTGTTCGGCGGTGAGCGAGGCGAGCAGCTCCTCGACCTCGTCGAGCCGCCGCCGTACGCCCTCGCGCTCCTTCTCCTTCCGCTCGGCGAGGGTGAGTTGGGCGTCCAGGGCGGCTCGGGCCCGGCGGGCGATCTCGTCGCGGCGCCGCTCGTCGCTCTCCAGCCGGGCCGTGGTGCCGGCGTGCTCCCGCGCCAGCTGCCCGATCACATGCCCCTGGTCGAGGGCGTGCTGCGGGTCACGGGCCAGCAGCAGCCGTACGTACGGGGAGATGTCGGTGCTGGACCGGTACTGCTGGCGGGCCAGCCGGCCGGCCGCGCCCCGGCTGTCGTGCAGGGCGAGCCGGGCCCGCACCAGTTCGGCGTCCAGCCGGGCGACCTTCGCGCGCTGCACCTTCAGCTTCTCCTCGGTGGCGTTGTACGCCTCCGTGGCCCGCTCGGCCTCCCGGTACAGCCGCTGAAGATCCGTCAGCAACTCGGCCACCGTCCGCTCACCGGGCTCCGGAACGGCCACTGCGGCCCCTGGCACCAGAACACCCTGCGCGGCGATCGCCACCACCGCACAGACCAGGCGCAGCACCCTCCCTGACACCTCATCACCTCCCGCCACGGGAACGGCCCCTCCGCCCCGCAGGCCGAGCATCAGACACACGGCCCCGCTTCGCGCGCGGGCCGTGCGCGGATCGGCGCAACGGGGTCACCCGTCGGCGTCATCCCGTCCGGCGTCCGGCGTGGCGTCGTGGCGTCGTGGCGGAGGGGTTGGGATCACCCGTCGGCGTCGTCCCTGCCGGCGTCCGGCCTGGCGTCCTGCCGCGGGGTCGGTTTCGACCAGGGCAGGCGGTCGCGGAGGGTCTTCTTGGGCGGGGCCTCCGGGGCGAAGGTGTACTTCCAGCCCAGGGGGACGCCGAGGCGCTTGCTGTGGCCGCGTGGCTCGCGTCGGTAGACCAGCACGGTCGGCGGGCCGCCGGCCGCGTCGGGGACCGGGATGCGGTACGTCTTCGGGGGGTGGCCGGTGGGCCCCAGCAGCACCGGAAGGACACGGCCGTCCATCGGGCCGCCCTCGAAGGGGATGTCTTCACTCTTCACGGCACCAGTGTCAGACATCCGCCGAGAGCGCGGCGATCACGCCGGCCGTCTGGGCGTCCCGGCGGGCGGTGACCGTGAGCGCGGCCACGAACTGCTCCACCAGCCAGTCGCGCAGCTCGGCGACGGGCGGCAGCTTGCCGTCGTCCAGCCACATCAGCGAGGCCGCCTCCACGGCGGTGATCCACATCCGGACGGTCATCCGCAGGTGGGGCCCGGGATCGCCGACCCCGAGATGGCGGTAGATGTGCTCGGCCGCGGCCCGCCGTACGCCGTCCACGATGGCCGTCGTACGCGACGTCTCGACCACGCTGCCGCCCTGGAGCAGGGCGCTGAAACCGGCGTCGTGCTCGTCGACGAAGGCGAGATAGCGGTCCAGGGCACGGGTCAGGCGGTCGAGCAGGGGGCCCTCCCGCGGCTCGTCGAAGCAGAGCCGCAGCTCCTCGGCGGCCGAGCTGAGGGCGGCCTCGTAGAGCTGCTGCTTGCCGCCCGGGAAGTACCGGTACACCAGCGGCCGCGACACCCCGGCCGCCTCCGCCACGTCGTCCAGGGAGACCTCCTCGGGCGCACGGTGCGCGAAGAGGGAGAGCGCGGCCGCGAGAAGCTGCGAGCGGCGGGCTTCCACGCTGAGCCGGCGGTAGGCGGGGGCGGCGGGCGTCATATGGGCAGCGTAATCGGGGTGGCGGGGCGGGGGCGGTCCGGTAGCGTGAGCCGATCGACACCCGGGGAGAACATGCGAACGAACGTGACGGCCGGTGCCGTCTGTCTGGCGCTGGGCGCCATGGTGGTCGTCGGCTGCTCGGGGGGCTCCGGCGACACGGCGGACGCCGCTGACAGCACCGTCCGCGCCGACAGCCGCTCCGCCGAGCAACTGCTCGACGAGGCCAACCGCACCATGAAGGCGCTCACCTCGGTGACCATCGTCTCGGACACCGTCACGAGCCTCGGCAACCGGTATTCAGCCCGTCTGACGACCGACCTCAAGAGCAGGTGCACGCTCAAGGCGAGCTGGTCCTACGGCTCCGAGATGGAGCAGGTCCGGATCGGTGACACGGACTACATCCACCCCAATGACGTGTACTTGGAGATGTGGGGCCGGAAGACGGAGCCCGAAATGCGCCAGAAGCCCTGGCTGAAGAGCCCCACGAGCGCGGCGAAGGGTGCGGACGAGCTGTCCGACTGCACCTGGCCCTTCATCGCGTTCGGCACCGGCACCAAGGGCGAGCCGACCGAGGTCGACGGCAAGCCGGTGATCCCGGTCGAGGTGACGGACACGGAGGTCGCGGACGGTACCTACACCTACTTCGTGGCCGCCGAGGGCAGGCCGTACCTCCTGAAGGTCACCTTCGAGGGGGACCACCACGTCACCATGACCGAGTTCAGCGGCTTCGACGAGCCCCTGGACATCCAGCCCCCGCCGGCCTCCGACGTCCTCGACATCGGCGCGGGGGACTAGGCCAGCAGGCCCGACGACCTCCACAGCCGCCGTCCCACACCCCGCAGCACGCCGATGTCGTCGAGGAAGTCCGTGAGGCGTCTGGCCCCGTTCTGCATGACCTCCCGGCGGTGGCCGCTGGCCTTGACCTGGGCCATGGCCTCCCGCTTGTCGAGGCCGACGTTCGTGTAGACCTCGGGGTTGACGAAGGCGACCGAGAAGACCCGGGCGAACTCCCCGGACGTCACCCTGGTGAACTCCTGCGACCACTTCGGCGCGGTCAGCATCTGGCGGCGCAGCTCCTCACGGGCGTATCGCACATGGCGGGCCTCCTCCACGACGTGGATGCGGGTGACGCCGCGGACCAGGGGCTGGATCCGCTCGTCGGGGAAGGTCAGCCGCTGCATCCAGTCCAGGACCTCCTCGCCGAGGAGCGTCGCGGTGAAGGAGCCGGGGGTCGTGGAGATCGTCTTGAAGAGGCGGCCGAGGTTCTGGTGGACCCGGCTCACCGGATACCACGGCGTGTCCCCGCGCGCGATCAGCCGCGCGAACATCTTCGAGTGCCGGCACTCGTCCTCGATCTCGGTGAGCGCGTACCGCACATGGGCGCTCGTGGCCGCCTTGTCGTAGATGTGCCGGCAGAGCAGCTGCATGAGGATGATCTCGAACCAGATGCCCAGCGAGGCCAGCGCGGCCGCTTCGTGCTGCGACAGCAGAATCCGCTGCTCCTCACTCATCCGCCGCCACATCGGCGTGTCGTACAGCGACACCAGCTCCGGCGGCCAGAACCACTTGCCCTCCTCGAAGGGCGCGTCCCAGTCCAGCTCCTTGTCCGGGTCGAAGGAGTGCTTCGCGGAGGAGGCGAGCAGCCGCTCGGCGACCTGCTCCCGGTCCTTCAGCAGCCCGAGCGCGTCCCGCAGTCCGTCGAGCGCGTCGGCTTCAGTGAGGGTCGTCATGGCCCTTATGAGACTGCCTGTCAGCAAGGGCGTCAATCCCTCGTGCGGGACTTGTGTCAACGGCAGGCTTGACGATCACTCGATGGAGCGCCGTATCGGTGTTCGCCCTGGGTACGCTGATCGTGCCAGGCACACTCCGTCGTATGGGAGTAATCATGAGCGCCGCGCGTGAGTACGGGCTGGACGAGGACTATGAGTGGCCCCGTCCGCCGGTCGGTGGCTGGACGGCAGACGACTTGGACCGGCTCCCGAACCTGCCTCCGCACACGGAGCTGATCGACGGGAGCCTCGTTTTCGTGAGTCCGCAGACCTCGTTTCATTCGCGCACCATGCGTCTGTTGGACAACGCGTTGTTGGCGCAGGCGCCGGAAGGGCTTGACGTCAATCGGGAGATGAGCGTCAAGCTCGACAAGCGCAACCGGCCGGAGCCCGATGTCCTGGTGTTCCGGGCGGACGCGGACACCGGGCCCCGGCAGACGTGGTACCGCCCCGAGGACGTGATCCTGGCCGTCGAAGTCGTGTCCGAGGACTCCGAGGAGCGCGACCGGGAGGTGAAACCCCGCAAGTACGCCGCAGCGGGCATCCGGCACTACTGGCGTGTTGAGGAGAACAGCGGTCTGCCCGTTGTTTATGTCTACGAGCTGGACCCCGCCACCCGTGCGTACGCCCTCACCGGCATCCACCACGACAAGCTCACGCTGACCGTCCCCTTCCCGCTGACGATTGACCTCACCTCGATCAACCCCCGACAGCGGAGCACCCGTTAGACCGAGCAGCCAAGCCCTTCCGGCAGCTCCACGGCCACCGGCTCCGCCGCCCCCGGCGGGAACGACGTCCGCAGGGTGAAGGCGTACGGGGTCGGGCCGTTCGCGCGCAGGTGCAGCAGGCGGGCCTCCGCCTCCGCCACCGTCGGGCGGTGGCCGGCCGGGACCCACCAGAGGGTGGCCATGGCCTCCGCGACGCGCTCGAACCACTCCCTGCGCCGGGACAGCATCTCTCGATGACGGCCCTGGTACATGTAGGCCGTGAGGGCGTTGGCGTCGCGCCAGACCGACATGTTGACGATCAGCCAGTCGTCGCCGAAGACAGGGATGTCGGTCGTGTCGCCCTCGTCGGACTGCAGCCGCCAGAGGAAACCGTCGGCCGCGTCGGCGTCCGCGTTGACGGGGTCGAGGTTGTCGACGAAGTCCTTCAGCTGCGGGGAGTCGAGTGAGAACTTGAGGCGGGCGATGTTGACCTGGGCGAGTTCGAACGGAGCGGCTTCAGTCATGACCGAACGGTAGGTCGGGGGCCCTCGGGCCCGACAGCCCCCGTCTCACGATCCGAGCACCGCTTCCATCACCGCCCGCGCGACCGGCCCCGCCACCCCGCCCCCGGTGATCCCGTCCCGGTCCAGCGACGCGTCCTCCACCACCACCGCCACCGCGACCTTCGCCTCCAGGTCCCGCTCGTCCCGTGCCCACGACACGAACCAGGCGTACGGCGTACCGGAGTTGCCGATCCCGTGCTGTGCGGTGCCGGTCTTGCCGCCGACCACCGCGCCGGGGATGGCGGCCATCGTCCCCGTGCCCTCCCGCACCACGTCCTCCATCAGCTCCCGCATCCGCAGCGCCGTCGAGGGACGCATGGCCTGGCGTGCGGGGCGGGCGCCCGCCGTGGCCACCGTCGCCCCGCCGCGGCGCGTCGTCCGCTCCACCAGGTACGGAGTGCGCACCTGCCCCCCGTCGGCCACCGCCGCCGCGACCATCGCCATCTGCAACGGCGTCGCCCGCGTGTTGTACTGCCCGATCGACGACAGCGCCAGCTGCGCCTTGTCCACCGTGGTGTCGAAGGTGCTCGGCGCCACCCAGAACGGGATCCGCACATCCCGGGCGTTGAAGCCGAACGCCTCCGCCGTCGCCGCCATCCGCTCCACCCCCACGTCCACCCCGAGCTTCGCGAACACCGTGTTGCACGACCACATGAACGCCTCCCGCAGCGGAGCGTCCTCGCAGCCGTCACCCGCGTTCGTCAGGCTCGTCGTCGTCCCGGGCAGCCGGTAGGGCGCCGGGGAGTCCGTCGCCGCGTCCAGGTCCATGACCACACCGGCGTCCAGCGCGGCCGCCGCGGTGACCACCTTGAAGGTCGACCCCGGCGGATACGTCTGCCGTACCGCCCGGTTGAGCATCGGCTTCGCCGGATCCGCGTTCAGCCGCGCCCACGCCCGCTCGGTCGCCCGGTCGTTCCCGGACAGCACCGAGGGGTCGTACGACGGCACCGACACCAGCGCCAGCACCCGCCCCGTCGCCGGATCCACCGCCGCCACCGCGCCCTTGCGGCCGCCCAGCCCCTCGTACGCCGCCCGCTGGGCCCGCGGGTTCAGCGTCGTCACCACGTTCCCGCCGGGCGGGCGGCCCCGGGTCATGTCGTCCCAGAGGGGGAAGGGGGACAGCAGCGGGTCGTCCCCGGAGAGGACGCCGTCCTCCGCGTGCTCCAGCAGGCTCGTGCCGTACTCCTGCGAGGCGAAACCGGTGACCGGCGCGTACAACGGCCCGTCCCTGTACGTACGTTCGTAGCGCAGTTGTTCCCCCGTGTCCCGGGAGCCGGTCACCGGCACACCCCCGACCAGGATGTCGCCGCGCGGCTGCCCGTAACGGGCGATGGACGAGCGCCGGTTGGCCGGGTTGTCGTCGTACCGCCCGGACTGCACCACCTGCACCCGGGCGGCGTTCACCAGCAGCGCCACCAGCAGCAGCGCGCAGAAGACGGCCGCGTGCCGGATGTACCGGGTCACCCCGGCGCTCCCCAGGCCCCGCTCACGGCGCCTCCTTCCCGTCGTACTGCCGCCGCGCCGAGTGGCTCACCCGGATCAGCAGCGCCACGATCGTCCAGTTGGTCACCACCGACGAACCGCCCTGCGCCAGGAACGGCATCGCCATGCCCGTCAGCGGGATCAGCCCGGTCACCCCGCCCGCGATGACGAACACCTGCAACGCCACGATCGACGCCAGCCCCACCGCCAGCAGCCGCCCGAACGGGTCACGCAGCGCCAGCCCCGCCCGGTACCCGCGCTCGACCAGCAGCGCGTACAGCAGGAAGAGCGCCGACAGACCCGCCAGGCCCAGCTCCTCGCCCGCCGTCGCCAGGATGAAGTCCGACTTGGCGGCGAAACCGATCAGGATCGAGTGGCCCTGGCCCAGCCCGGTGCCGAGCAGCCCGCCCGCGGAGAACGAGAACAGCGACTGGGCCAGCTGGTTCGGCCCCTGTCCCGCCTCGATCGACGCGAACGGGTGCCGCCAGTCCTCGACCCTGCTGTGCACATGCGGCTCCAGCCAGCCGACGGCGACCGCGCCGGACGCCGCCAGCACCAGCCCGACCGCGAGCCAGCCGACCCGCCCGGTGGCGACGTACAGCATGACGACGAACAGGCCGAAGAAGAGGAGGGAGGTGCCGAGGTCGCGCTCCAGGACCAGGACACCCACGCTCAGCAGCCAGACGGCGACGACCGGGCCCAGCACCCGCCCGGTCGGCAACTGCGCGAACCACACCCGGCGGCCCGCGTACGCCAGCGCCGTACGGTTGGCCGCCAGGTACGCGGCGAAGAACACCGCCAGCAGCACCTTCGCGAACTCGCCCGGCTGGATGGAGAACCCGGCGATACGGATCCAGATGCGCGCCCCGTTGACGGCCGGGAAGAGCACCGGCAGCGTCAGCAGGCCGAGCGCGGCGGCCACGCTGACGTACGCGTAGCGCTGGAGCACCCGGTGGTCGCGCAGCGCCGCCACGACGAAGATGAACAGGGCGATGCCCAGCGTCGACCACACCAGCTGCGTCGGCGCCGCCCGCTCGCCCGGCGTCTCCAGGTCCAGCCGGTAGATGAGGACCAGCCCGATGCCGTTCAGCAGCACACCGATCGGCAGCGGCAGCGGATCGGCGTACGGCGCGCGCAGCCGCACCGCGAGATGCGCCAGCAGCGCCAGCACCCCCAGCCCGGCGCCGTAACCGGCGGCGCCGGGCGGGATCGTGCCGTGCCGGGCGAGGCCCACGGCGCAGTAGCCGAACACGGACAGCAGGACGGCCACGACGATGAGGGCGAGTTCGACGCCACGGCGCCGGGGGAGGCGTACCGCGGGGGCGGGCGCGTCCACCGCCACGGTGGTTCCGGCTACGGCTCGCATCATGCCCGGAACTTACCCAAATGGGGCTCCTTGTGAGCCTTGAATGATTTCTGCGGTTTCTGCGGTTTCGGCGGTTCCTGAAGCGGTCAGCACCAGCGTGGACTCGCGCCGATGGGCTTGATGTACCTCGCCGAGCCCCAGGCCCAGGTGCCGTCCGCGAGGAGGTACCAGCGGTTGTCGCCCAGGACGCTCTCGCCCTTGCTCTGGCAGAAGATCCTGACGACCTCGCCCCTCGCGGCGACGCGGATGACCTGACTCGACCGGTTGGGCGCACTGCGCAGCAGGAGCCCGGTGTTGGCGGTCACCACACCCTTGGAGAACCCGCGGTCCTGCTGGTTGCTCCAATTGTTCCCGCTGTTCCCGCTGTTCCCGTTGTTCCCGTGGTTTCCGTCGTTCCCGTTTCCTCCCACGCCCCCGCGCCCGTCCCCGCCCCAGTCGTCACCGGCCGCGGCGGGTGAGACGGCGACGGCGGACGCGAGGGCGGCTGCTATGACCACACCGGACACACGGGAGAGGGCGGAGCGCAGCGACATGACGTACCTCCAGGAGGAATGGGGGTGAATCCGACTAACGCCACGCTAGGAGCCCCAGACGCCGGGTGCCTTTTCAATTGGGCCAACTGTGCTTGCCCAAGGGGCGCGGGGAACTGCGCGATCAAACCCCACCGGCCGGCAGCCGCAACACAGCGATCGCACCCCCACCTTCCGCATTCGCGAATTCCAGCCGCGCCCCGAGAACGTCCGCCTGCCCCACCGCGATGGTCAGCCCCAGCCCATGCCCCTTCGAAACCCCCTCCGTACGAAACCGCTGCGGCCCATGGGCCAGCAAATACTCCGGATACCCACCCCCGTGATCCCGCACGGTCACGGTCGCCCCGTTCACCGTCACCACCACCGGCCCCCGCCCATGCCGGTGCGCATTGGACACCAGGTTCCCCAACACCCGCTCCAGCCGCCGCCGATCGGTCTCCACCCGGGCGTCCCGTACGACACGCACCTCCGTGTCGGTCCCGGACGCCCGCACCGCCCGCACGGCCACCGCCCCCAACTCCTCCGTGTCCAACTCGACCCGCTCCCGCCCCGTGTCCAGCCGCGAGATCTCCAGCAGATCCTCCGTCAGCGTCCGCAGCGCGGCCACCCGGTCCCGCACCAGCTCCGTCGGCCGCCCCGGCGGCAGCAGCTCGGCCGCCGCGTGCAACCCGGTCAGCGGCGTGCGCAGCTCATGCGCGACGTCCGCGGTGAAGCGCTGCTCGGCCTGGAGCTTCGCCTGGAGTGAGGACGCCATGGAGTCCAGCGCGGCGGCGACCGCCGCCACCTCGTCCTGCGGCCGGGTCGGATCCTTCGTACGGGGATCGTCGACCCGCGCGTCCAGGTCCCCGGCGCTGATCCGCCGCGCGACGCGCGCGGTGGTGTGCAGCCGTGCCGTCACCCGCGTCACCGCGAACGCGCCGACGAGCAGCGTCGCCCCGATCGCCAGCCCCGACGACCACAGGATGGCGCTGTCGAGCCCCTCTATGGTGCGGGCCTGCTGCCCGTAGTCGAGGGCCACCGCGAGCGCACGGTCGCCGTCGGCCGGGCCGGCCGCCCACATCATGGGGCGGCCGTTGTGGTCGGCGACCATCGTGCCGCGCTCCCCGGCCACCGCGAGCGCGCGCAGCCGTGGCGGCAGGCCCGGCGGGTCGACGCCGGTGCCCGGCAGCAGCGTGTCGCCGGCCTCGTAGGCGTCGGTGGCGTCCGCGAGCCGGGACAGGGCGCGGTCGCGGGCCTGGCCGACGGTCTGGTTGGTCACCTGGACGTGCACCAGGATGCCGAGCAGGGCGGCGAGGGCGCAGCACATCACCGTGATGAAGACGGCCGTCTTCACCGCGAGGGTGCCGGCCCACCGGGGAAGGGTGAGTCGTATGCGCCTCATCCGCGGCTCGCCGAGGGGGACGGCGTGGGGGAGTGCGGGTGCCCGTGCCCGTCGATGCGCAGCATCTCGTCGTGGGTGAGGAGCATGGCCTTCTCCTCCGCGTCCCAGGTCCACTGGAGGCGGTACTCGTAGTCCGCGAGGTCGGACGGCGAGCGGATGATCACCGACCGCCCGGCCAGCTCGACCCCGCTGACCGCGTCCTCCCAGGCCATGACCCGCACCAGCCGGTGCCCCTCGACGGTGTAGACGCGGATGGCGGTCAGGTCGGGCGCGTCGCCGGGCAGCAGGCGGAAGCCGAGCGTCAGCTCGGGGCGCCCGTCGCCGGTGAGGTCGCGGTAGTAAGGCCGCAGGACCGGGCACTCCGCGTCGTCCCCGTCGGTGTCGCAGTGGTCCATCAGGCGGGCGGTGTCGCGGTAGGGGGCCTGCGCGCCGTCGTAGTCCCCGGGGTTCGCCGCGATCTCGGCGCGGACGATCGCCGTCGGGTCGGCCTTGCGGATGTCGTCGTCGGGTACGTCGACGCCCTTGACGGTCTCCGTGTCCGCCTCGTCGATGCTCCAGGCCGGGCTGGACGCCGGGGTCAGCTCGGGCCAGAGCCGGGCCGGGCTGGTCGCCGTCGGTGTGGCGCCCGCGCCGCGCAGCCCGCCGGTGTCACCGCAGGCCGCGGTCGCCGTGGCCAGCAGGGCGACGACGAGGAGGGTCCGGGCGGGGCGACCGGGGCGGAGGGGGCAGCTGAGGGACACGGGGCTCCTGTGATCCAACGACGACGACGGCCCCGTACACGATATTCGTGCGGAAGTCCTTTTTGCGTACCGCATGCCACGGGCCTTGCCGAAACGATTACTCGGCGAGCTCCTCCAGCAGCCGGGCGGTCGACAGGCCCGCCCGCAGATACTCCACGAACAGGTCGTTGTGCAGCGCCCACGGTGAGCGCCGAGACCGTATCAGCCCGATCGCGTCCTCGGCCGTGTGCCCCCGGTGCACCAGGGCGTGGGCGACGACCAGCCCCGAGCGGTTGTAGCCGTGGTAGCAGCGGACCAGCACCCGGCGCCCCTGGTCCAGCGCGTCACCCGCCGCCTGCGCCAGCCGCATCACGCCCGCCAGCTGGGTGCCGTCCAGTGGGCCGTCCGGGATCGGCCACACCTGGTGCTGGACACCGGCGTCCGGCCCGTGGCCGGGCAGCCGCAGCAGCGTCTGGACGAGATCGAACTCCTTCCGTACGACCGCCGGCTCGACCTGTCCCGAACGTGCGCGGAACTCGTGCCCGCCCATCCACAGGCCGGGCACCACCTCGCTCCACGCGCTCTCCGGGGCCGGTACGTCGGGTTGCTGCTTCCCACGAGTCCGCAACGGCGCCTCCCCAACTCCCTCCCAAGGTAACCGCCTTCTTGCCCCTGGAGCACCCCGCCTGTTCCCATGGTCGTGGGGTGATGGTGCATGAGTGGACTGCGCGTCATACCGACCTGGCGGCACGGCCGGGAACGGCTCTACGTCTGCCTCCGGGACGGCCGGAACATCGCCTGGTACGACCGTGAGACCTCCCGGGTCAACCTGCTGAGCGAGGACCGCAGGCACGACGTCCTGGAGGCCCTCGGTCCCTTCCTGACCGGCCCGGTCACCGTCGGCCCGCCCCCGGTGCCGACCCCCGCCGAGCTGGCCCGCCTCACCCTCCACCCGGATGACGACCTGGCCCCCAACCGGCCCGGCGAGGCCCTCCTGATCGACCTGGACCGCGACCCCGGCGCGGGCCACCGGCTGCGCGCCGACCCGCGCCGCCGTGCGCTGGCCGCCGAGCAGACCGTCGGCGACGCCCTGGACCGGCTGGACGGCGCCGGCTGGCAGACCCTGCACTCCGTCCCGCTGCCCGGCGGCGACCGGATCCACCATCTGGTCATCGGCCCCGGCGGCCTCTTCGCCGTCCACTCCCTGTACGCCCGCAAACAGCGGGTGCTGGTCGCCGACCCCCTGGTGGGCCTGGGGCGGCGCGCACCGGAGCCCCTGCTGCGCCGGGCCCGCGCCGCCGCCGACCGTGCCTCCTACGCCCTGACCGCCGAGGTCCGCCCAGTGCTGGTCCTGGTCGGCCCGGCCGAGCTGCGCGTCACCGCCCCGGCGCGCGGCGTGCGGGTCCTGCGGGACACGGACCTCGCGGAGCTGGGGCGGACGGGCGGGGTGCTGAAGCCGGCGGATGTGGAGGGGCTGCACGCGATGGCCAGGGACCGGGGGACGTGGGCGGGCTGTTGACGGCGGGCCCGGGGCGGGGGCGGGCTGTTGACGGCGGGCCGGGACAGTCCGTCCGGCGTCACGGCAACGTCCCGGCGCGGCCGTCGTCGAACAGCGCCGCCAGCAGATCCCCGTAGTCCTGGACCCGGGGCGCGATGTCCTGCGCCCGGAAGGCCAGCCGCTCAGGCGCCCGGCACTCCTCGATCTCGGTCCAGGTGACCGGCGCCGAGACGGTGGGCTCCGGCCGGGCCCGCAGGGTGTAGGGGGTGGCCGTGGTCTTGCGGGCGGCGTTCTGGCTCCAGTCGACGAACACCTTGCCCGGCCTGAGGCTGCGCGTCATCCGGTGCAGTGCCAGCCGGGGCATCGCCCGCTCGGCCTCCACGGCCAGCCGCCTGGCGTAGTCGCTGACCTGCTCGGAGGACGATCCGCGCACCGCCGCCAGCAGGTGCAGCCCCTTGGCCCCGGAGGTCTTCGCGTATGCCTCGATGCCGTCCGCCGCGAGCCGTTCGCGCAGCCAGAGGGCGACCTCGCAGCAGTCGACGACGGTGGCGGGCGACCCCGGGTCGAGGTCGAAGACCAGCCGGTCGGCGGTGCCGGGGTCCATGACCGTCCACTGGTGGGTGTGGAACTCGGTGACGAGGTTCGCCGCCCACATCAGACTGGCGAGGTCCTGCACCAACACCATCCGCGCCGGGCCCTCCGAACGGGGCACCTCGGCGGTGACCACCCAGTCGGGGGTCCCCGGCGGCACGTTCTTGGTGAAGAACACCTGTCCGTCGGGCCCGTCCGGGTACCGCAGGAAGGACACGGCCCGGTCGCGCAGATGGGGCAGCAGGACGTCGGCGACGGTCGCGTAGTAGTGCAGGACCTCGCCCTTGGTGAAGCCGTCCGCCGGGTACAGCACCTTGTCCAGGTTGCTGAGCGCCAGCCGTCGCCCCTCCACCTCTGTGATCGGCGTCATACGATGAGAATCACATGAAACCGGTACATAACGCCCGATCGTCCGATCGCCCGGGAGGCTGCTGAACGTGAGATCCATATGGAACGGCGCCATCTCCTTCGGCCTCGTCAGCATCCCGATCAAGCTGGTGAACGCCACCGAGAGCCACACGATCTCCTTCCGCCAGATCCACACCGAGGACGGCGGCCGTATCCGCTACCGCAAGTTCTGCGAGCTGGAGGAACGGGAGGTCACGCAGTCCGAGATCGGCAAGGGATACGAGGACGCGGACGGCACGATCATCCCGATCACCGACGAGGACCTGTCCCACCTGCCGATCCCGACCGCGAAGACGATCGAGATCGTGGCCTTCGTGCCGGCCGACCGGATCGATCCGCTCCAGATGGACCAGGCGTACTACCTCGCGGCCGGCGGCGCCCCGGCGGCCAAGCCGTACGCGCTGCTGCGTGAGGCCCTCAAGCGCAGCAACAAGGTCGCGATCGCCAAGTACGCGCTGCGGGGGCGGGAGCGGCTGGGCATGCTGCGCGTGGTCGGCGACGCGATCGCCATGCACGGGCTGCTCTGGCCGGACGAGGTCCGCGCCCCCGAGGGTGTCGCCCCCGACACCGGCGTCACGATCCGCGACAAGGAACTCGATCTCGCGGACGCGCTCATGGACACGCTCGGCGAGGTGGACCTGGCGGACCTGCACGACGAGTACCGCGAGGCGGTCGAGGAGGTCGTCGCCGCGAAGGCGGCCGGCGAGACCCCACCGGAGGCACCTTCGCCCCCGTCCGGCGGCCGGGTCCTCGACCTGATGGCGGCTCTGGAGAACAGCGTCCGCGCGGCCAAGGAGGCCCGCGGCGAGGAACCCGAGGAGCCGGCGCAGGCCCAGGTCAGACACCTCCCGAAAGGCACGACGACCCGTACCGCCCCCAAGGGCACGGGCGGCAAGAAGTCCACGACGGCCAAACCGGCCGCCCCCTCGGCCTCCGCGAAGAAGTCGACGACCAAGTCGACCCAGACGACGACGAAGAAGACAGCGGCGAAGAGCACGACGACCAAGAGCGCGACGACCAAGAGCACGGCCAAGAAGGCGACCGCGACGGAGAAGAAGACGCCCGCGAGGAAAACCTCCGCGAAGAAGACCGCCTCCCGCAAACGCACAGCGTGACAGCGCCCCGCACCGCCTTCCGCGGAAACGCGTGCGCAGGCCGGCCTTGCCGCGCGGCGGCCCGACCGGAGAGGGCTTCGCGTCGCCCCGGCCGGTCGGGTGTCAGGCCGTCTCCTTCAGGGGTTCCTCGGTCGCCGCCCGCTCGGTTGCACCGGATGCCCGCCGTCTGCCGGGCCACATCACCAGTGCCGTACCCGCCGCCAGCCCCACCGCCGCCGGAAGCGGGACTTCCCCGTGCGGGGCGAAGCCGTGCCCGGCGAAGTAGGCGAGCGAGGGCACCGAGAGGGCGAGCCCGGCCCACACCCCGGCGCCCGGTCGGACCCGCCTGCCCCACACCGCGAGCCCCCGCTCCAACGGCCCCAAGGCCCGTACGACGCCGATCAGCACGCCCCCGAGGGCCAGCACCCACGGCACGCGCCACGCCCACCACACGCCCGACGCGAACTCGGGCTGCGGTGCGAGGCCGGGGAGATAGAGGACGGCGGCGATGACGAGGACCGGAAGCATGTGCCAGAGGTAGAGCGTCATGCTTGCGGCCCCGACGCCCCGCACCGCCCGCCACACCCGCTCCCGCTGAAGCACCCGCCGCACGAGCGGCGCGACGAGCAGCGTCAGGCCGACCTGCCCGACCGCCCAGGCGAGCAGGGCGGCGGACGGCGGATCGGTGTTGCTGGGATCCTGCCCGGTGACGAGGATCAGGCTGACGGGAAAGGGGCCGAAGCCGACCAGCGCCGCGAAGCCGAGCCCGCCGCCCAGGGCCAGCGCCCCGGACACCCTCCGTCGGCCGCCGGTCAGCCCGTCCCGCCAGCAGAAGCCGAGCTGGTAGACGACGCCCCAGACGAGGACGTAGTTGACCGGGCCGAGCCGGTCCACACCGCCCGAGGAGACGACGACCGCCACGGCCCCCATCGCCAACGGCACCCACATCCCCCACCGCCGATGTGCCGCGTACAGCGCCGGGGTCAACGCGCTGAGCAGCAAGTACACCGGCAGAAACCAGAACTGCATGGCCAGCGCCCACCCCACCAGCCCGAGCGTGCCGGCATCGACCCCGGCGAGGGCGGCCACCCAGAGCCCGAGCAGCGCCGGCGCGCTGTACACCGCTGTGGGCAGCAGCAGCCGTATCGCCCGCCGCCCCACCCACTCGGCGACCGTGCCCCCGTCCGCCCGCGCCCGCTCCCACGACCGGCCGGCGGCATACCCGCCCGCCAGGAAGAACAGCGGCATGATCTGGAAGCCCAGCGTCAGCCACTGCGTCCACGGCACGGTCGCCAGCAACTCCGGCGCGCCGATCGACCCGTCGGGGTGCCGCACCAGCCCGGTGATCACCCAGTGGCCCACGACCACGAGCACGATCGCCCAGGCGCGCAGGAAGTCGACGTACCGGTCTCGGTCCATGGCCCGATCCTTCCGGCGCCCCGACTCCCGTACGCCGCAAAGCCCTTGTCGCAACCAATCCGTGGCCGTCACGACATCAGACCGGCAGGTGCGGGAGGGCCGGAGATCTTACGAGAGCCTGACGCACCCCCCGATCCGTTCCATCCGCCGGCCCGCACCCGCCATCCTGGAGGTGCATCGCCGCGGTGCAAGGAAAGCGGCCGCCGCGGCCCGACGCCCCGGACCTCCCCGTCCGGGGCGTCCTGGTTCGTCCGCCCGTTTCCCCCGTCCCCAGCCGTTTTGCATAATGCAAGGCACACGAGACGCCGAGGAAGAAGAAGTCGGCGGGAACAGGGCACGACACCCGGGGGTGGACACGGCGATGCGCAGATCACGCCACCGTCTGCCTCCCGCCGCACCACCCCTGATGACGCACCTGCGCTCCACGGTGTGGGGACCCGCGGAGTTCGTGGGCCTGCCACCGTGGTGGCTGGCGGGTGAGGGACTCCTCGCCGGAACCCTCGCCGCGTCGGCCACCATCGGAACCACGGTCGCGGGAGCCTGGTACGGCGTGCGCGCGCTGGCGGTCGGCGAGGCCGGCCTGGTCTGCGCCGTCGCGCTCACCCTCTACCTCTGCCTGGTACGGGCCGGCCGGGCCCTGATCGGCCTGGTCGCCGTCCTCGCCGTGTGTCTCGCGCTCCAGGCACCGCAGGCGGCCGCCGGCGTGGTCCTGGCGGTGCGGGGCCAGGTGGAGTCGGTGGTGGTGACGTCGGTCGAAGGCGGGCCGGCGACCGTCTCCAACCGCGGCCGCTACCTCTGCTCGGTGGCCGACCGGGAAGGCGTGCAGCTGAAGGTCCGTATCTGGCGGGGCTGCGGCCGCACCACCCGTCCGGGTGACTCGCTGGCCGTCGTCCACGATCCGAAGGGCCGGGTGCCACCGCGAGGCGTGCCCGCCGAGGCCCCGGCGGGCGGGCCGCTGCGCGATGTGGCCGGCTGGGCCGCCGCCCTGGTCGCCGGGTGCCTGCTGGCGGTCGTACGGTCCTATCGGCTGACCCACCACATCACCACCTCCACGGCCCCGGTCAGCCGGCCGGCGGCGTAGGCGTCGTCCCCGCGGTGTTCACGTTCAGGTCGGGACGCGGGGTGAGCACCACCATGGGCTCGCCCGGCTGCGGAGGGGGCGGGGTGACCTCGACCTGGCGCAGCTTCGGCGGGGTGGTCTGGTAGTACCTGACCTGGTCGTAGTCGACCTCACCGGTGTTCTCCAGGACCGTGATGTGGTCGAGGACCGTGTCGTTGGCGAGGTCGGCCAGCTGGCGCACCAGCGTGTTCTGGGTGCTGGCCCGGATCTTGGCGATGGCCGGGAAGATCTGCCCGTGGGTGACCCGCATGATGTTGACCGCCGTGGAGTCGAACTCCTTGCCGCTCTTCCCCTTCACGGTCGCCACGAAATCCTGCTGCTGCGGACTCGCCACATTGGGCAGCGTGATGTTCAGCTCGGGCGCGATCTTCCGGCACAGGTCGTCGAGCCCGGCATGCCCGACGATCAGATGCGCCCCGGCCTCCTTCATCTCCGGCGTGGTGCCCCGCTGCATGACGATCTCGCCCAGCGGATACTCCCAGAGCCCCGCCGACCGCACCTTCACCACGAAGTCCCGGTCGGCCTCCGTGAGCGGCCCGTACTGGGTGTTGGCGATGATCCGCGACGTGTCCGACGAGGTGGTCTCCACCCCCACCATCTCCGGGTAGACGAGCGCACCGCACGTCAGCACCAACACCGCACCCACCAAGGCGGTTCCGACACTCCTCCGGGACACGGCCATGGCTCCTCCAGACACGACACGAACAACAATCCAGTGCACCAGGAGATACGAACAACAATCCAGTGCACCAGGAGATACGGACCCAGGCCCCGAACCGATCACCACCGCCGGAAATTTCCAGCAGCAGGTGTGCCGACCAGGGTTCGTCACGGACTTGGGACGGGCCGGTGGTCGGCACTACTCACAGGAGCGACCCGGTCGGTGCGAGAGGCAGCCGGGCCGTGACCTCGAAACCCCCGCCCGGAGTCGGCGCGGCGTTGAAGTCTCCGCCGAGCAGCTGACAGCGCTCACGCATGCCCAGGAGCCCTCGGCCGGGCGTGTCCCGCCGGCCCGTGCCCGTGCCGTTGCCGGACGGGCCGCGCGCGCCGGTGCCGTGGACACCCGCACGGCGTCCCCGGTCGGTGACGCGGATCTCCAGATGGTCGATCCCCGGGTTCACCACGACCGTCACGTGGGTCGGGCCGGTGTGCCGGATGATGTTGGTGATCGACTCCTGGAGAATCCGGTAGGCGGCGCTGTCCACCGCGCTCGGCAACGGCGCCGGGGGCGAGTCCACCTCCAGCGTGACGTCCAGTCCGGCGGCGCGCGCCTCGGCGGTGAGGTCGTCGATCTGCTGCAGGCCGGCGTGCGGCACGGGTTCGTCGTCGTCGCCACGGAGTACGCCGAGGATGGCGCGCATCTCCTGAAGCGTCCGGGAGCTCGTCTGCGCGATGGTCTGCAACGCCTCGCGCGCTTGTTCCGGGCGCTTGTCGAGCACGTGCGCGGTGACCCCGGACTGCACGTTGATGATCGCTATGGCGTGCGCGACGGTGTCGTGCACTTCGCGCGCGATCCGGAGCCGCTCGGCGTCGACCCGCGCGCGTGCCTCTTCCTCACGGGTCCGTTCCGCCAGTTCCGCACGCTCCTCCGCGTCGGCGGCGATGACCCGCCGGGACCGGACGGACTCGCCGAGAGCCGTGCTCATGGCCGCCACACCGATGCGGAAGAACACCCAGCCGATGGCCTCGCGGGGCTCCACGTCGGCGGATGCGTACAGCCACCCGGTGGCCAGGACCACGGTGCCCACACCGGCGATCGCCAGTGACCTGCGCCCGTCACCGTAGGCGGCGACGGTGTACAGGGCGATCATCAGTCCGAGCCAGCCGTAGCCGTCCGGGAACTCCAGGGCGTAGTACAGCAGGCTGGCGGCCGCGGCGGTGACGAGCACCAGGACGGGCCACACCCGCCGGGCGGTCACGACCAGGCCACCCACCACCAGCAACGCGTACCCGAGGTATCCGGCGTCGGCGAGCGAACGCTGTTCCGTCCCCCTGGCGGCGGCGAGGGCGACCGTTCCCTGCACCTGCATCACGGTGACGAAGAGCGCGAGCATCACATCCTGGGTCAGCACCCGCAGCGAGAACGACCCGGGGCGGAGTTTCATGCCGGGATCCTACTGTTCGGGCCCCCGGACAACGCTCCGCTCAGATGCGCGACTTGCTACGTCGACAAGCGCATCGCGGGACAGCGGGTTACGCCCGATTGCGTAGGCATCACCGTTCGTCGTCGGAGGCCAGGGCCGCGTTGGTCACGGAACGATCGCCGTTGTGACGGCTCAACCTCCCCTTCCGAGAAGCGAGCCATGCCGCAGGGCTCAACCACTGAGGAGCAATGATGACGACCGAGACTCCACGTAATGGAGCGCTGGCGCGACTGGGTCGCTTCTGTTTCCGTCGCCGCCGCCTGGTTCTCCTGACCTGGGTCATCGGTGTGATCGCCGTGGCGTTCGTCGGCTTCGGCTACGGCGCCGCCCCCGACAATGATTTCACCGGAGGGGACTCGCAGTCGGCCAAGGCGCAGCAGCTGATGGAGAAGCACTTCCCCAAGGAGCAGGGGGACAGGCTGACCCTCGCGATCAAGGCCGACAAGGGCATCGACGATCCTGCCGCCAAGCAGAAGATCGAGAAGGTCATCGCCGAGCTCGCCGACTCACCCGTGACCGGGCCGGTGACGTCGCCGTACCAGGACCAGAGCCAGGTGACGCAGGACCGGCGCATCGCCCGTACGACCATCCCGCTGAGCGTGAAGGAGGTGGACAAGAGCGCGGTCAAGCCCTTGGTGGACACCGTCAAGGACGCTTCGGACGACAGCGTCACGCTCGCTCTGGGCGGGTACATGGCGGAGAGGGCCGAGACGCCCCCGCAGGGTCCGGCCGAGAGCGTGGGCATTCTGGCCGCGGCGGTGATCCTGTTCATCGCCTTCGGGTCCCTGGTGGCCATGGGTCTGCCGATCGTGACCGCCCTGATGGGGATCACGGCCGGCCTCGCCCTGATGAAGCTGGTGGGATACCTGGTTCCCGCGCCGGACTTCACCATGGTCTTCGGCGCGATGATCGGGCTCGGCGTCGGTATCGACTACGCGCTGTTCATCGTGACCCGCTACAAGGACAGCCTGCGCGACGGTGACGACCCCGAGCGCGCCACGGTCCTGGCCATCGACACCGCGGGTCGCGCGGTGCTGTTCGCCGGCACGACCGTGGTGATCGCGCTGATGGGCCTGGTCGTCATGGGACAGCGGCTGATGACCGGCGTGGCCGTCGCCACCTCCGTCACGGTGCTGGTCACGATGATCGCCGCGGTGACGCTGCTGCCCGCGTTCCTGGGCTTCACGGGATACAAGATCAACTCGCTGCGCCTGCCGCGCCGCGCGTCCCGCAGGAACGAGGAGGCCGGTGCGCCGACCCCGGAGCGCCGTACGCTCGCCGAGCGCTGGGCCGGCGTGGTGCAGCGCAGGCCGCTGGTCGCCGCGGTCCTCGCCGGCGCGACCCTGCTGGTGCTGGCCGCTCCCACGCTGTCGATGCGGCTGAGCCAGCCCGACGCCGGCGTCCAGCCCCGCGACCGGAGCAGCTACGTCTCGTACAAGATCCTCTCCGAGGGCTTCGGTCCCGGCTATGGAGCGCCGCTGGTCTTCGTCGCCGAGGTCGACTCCGAGGACGGCCTGGGTCCCGTCGTCGAAGCGGTCGCCAAGACCGAGGGCATCGCCTACGCCACACCGGCCCGGGCCAGCGAGGACGGGCAGGCCGCCACCTTCGTCGCCTTCCCGACGACCGGCTTCCAGGACGAGGCGACCGCGGACCTGGTGCACAGGCTCCGCGACGACGTGCTGCCCCGGGCCAACGGCGGCGAAAAGGTGCTCGTCGGCGGACCGAACGCCGGCACCATCGACCTCGCCGAGGAGTCCGGCTCACGTCTGCCCCTGATGATCGTGGTCGTCGTCGCGATGTCCATGCTCCTGCTGATCGCGCTGGTCCGGTCGGTCACCATCGCCGTTCAGGCCGCCGTGATGAACCTGCTCTCGATCGGCGCCGCCTACGGTGTCGTCGTGGCGGTCGTCCAGTGGGGATGGTTCGGCCAGGCCCTCGGCTTCCCCGCCACCATGCCCGTCACGACCTGGGTCCCGATGATGATGTTCCCGGTCCTGTTCGGTCTGTCGATGGACTACCAGGTGTTCCTGATCTCGCGGGTCCGTGAGGAGTACGAGCGCACCGGCGACACCCGTGAGGCCGTCGCCCGAGGACTGGCGCGGACCGCCAAGGTGATCACGGCCGCGGCCGCCATCATGATCGCGGTCTTCACCACCTCGCTGCTCGGCCCCGATGTCGCCGTCAAGCAGGGCGGTCTGGGCATGGCCATCGCCGTGCTCATCGACGCCACCGTCGTCCGGATGGTCTTCGTGCCCGCGGTGATGGAGCTGTGCGGCAAGGCCAACTGGTGGATGCCTGGACGCCGGGCTCCGAAGACGGTCTCGGTGCCCCCGGCCGAGGTCGAGGAGGGGGTCAAGGTCTGACCCCCCAGCAGCCCACTGTGCCTTCTCACTCACACGTCAAGCACCCGAAAGGAACCAACCTCATGTCCGTTCGTCGCTTCCTCACCGCCGCACCGGCAGCCCTGCTCGGCGTGCTGGCACTGGCCGCACCGGCGGCCGCACAGGTCACGCTCGCCGAGGAGGACGGCGGTGGCTCCGGCCGGGCCGTGTCCGGGGTGGCCCTGGTGCTGGCGCTGGCCGGCATCGTCGTCGGCGTGCTGGCACTGCGCGCCGCCGGTCGCGCCGACGGCCCGCAGGGACCGGGCAGGGCCTTCGCCGCCGTAGGGCTCGGACTGGTCGGCGCCGTCGTCGCCGCCGTCGCGCTGGCGAGCTCCGACGCGGACGCCGGCACCGGCAACGGGCAGGGCGGGGGTGTCGTCGCCGTGGTGCTGGCGCTGATCGCCATGGCCGTCGGCGGCCTGGCGGCGGCCCGTACCCGCCGCACCGCCTGACAGAGCGAAGCACCCGTCGCTGCGGAGCACCACACCGGCCTTCTCCAGCCGGTCCCGGACGCGGTTGCGCCCGCTGCCGGCGGCGTCCGCGGGCGTGGCGCGCGCCCCGACAGCCACTTCTGCGTGGAGTCCGGCAGTTCGCCGCCGGACTCCACAACGGTGCCGCCCCCAGCGCCGGCTAAGGCGTGACGAGCCCGGTCCGATAGGCGATGACGACCAGTTGGGCACGGTCGCGAGCACCCAGTTTCACCATCGCGTGGCTGACATGGGTGCGCGCGGTGGCCGGGCTCAGGCACAGCGCGGTGCCGATCTCGTCGTTGCTCAGGCCCTGACCCACCAGAGCCAGCACCTCACGTTCGCGCTGGGTGAGGACCGCCAGCCGGTCCTCCCCGGCCTGTGCGGCGGCCCGCTGCGCGGTGAACTGGGCGATCAGACGGCGGGTGATCCGCGGGGCGAGCAACGCGTCCCCGGCGGCGACGACCCGGATGGCGTGCAGGAGTTCGGCCGGCCCCGCGTCCTTGAGCATGAAGCCGCTCGCACCGGCCTGCAGCGCCTCGAAGACGTAGGAGTCGGTCTCGTAGGTGGTGAGGATCAGGACCCGGACATGCTGGAGCCCCTGCGTCCTGACGATCTGGGAGGTCGCCTGGATCCCGTCGACCTTCGGCATGCGGATGTCCATCAGCACGACGTCGGGGCGGGTCGCACGGGCCGCCTCGACGGCCTCGGCGCCGTTGGTGGCCTCACCCACCACCTCGATGTCGTCCTCGACGTCGATCAGAACCTTGAACCCGGAGCGCACCAGACGCTCGTCGTCGGCGAGCAGAACTTTGATCGGAGCGTTGCCGATCGAGGATGAGCCTGCCGCGTTCATGGCCCAGGATCATACTGCCGGGGCCGGAGGCCACGCCGACGCTCGTCCGCCCTGATCATCTACGGAACAGAGCAGAACTTTGGATGATCCCGAATGAGCCCTGTGAGACGGTGATGACCGTGGCTCGCGAAGGGAACACCGTTGGCGTGCCTGCTCCCGCTGCTGCCGTGCCTACTGCGCGAGGGAGAAGTAGTTCTCCTCTTCCTGGGTGAAGTGCAGGCGCAGGACGGTGTTGAGGCCGTAGAGGCAGGAGCGCAGGTCGTCGAGTTGTTCGGGCGCGAGGCCGCCGTCGCCGCGGGCGAGTTGGAGATGGGTGGCGATGCGGCGGGAGAGGCGTTCGATCTCGGTGTGCGCGCGGCTCATGGTGGCGGTGGCCTCCGGGCCGCCGAGCGTGGGGGCGAGGGCGGGGTAGAGCTGGTGTTCTTCGGCGTACTCGTGGGGCAGCAGTCGTTCGGTGAGCAGCCGGTGTGTCTCCTCCACGGCGGCGATGGCCTTGGGGCCAGGGGTGTCGGAGAGCCGGTCGGCGGCATCGCGTACGGAATCGAGGACGTCCTGGAGGTCGTCGTGTTCGGCGGCGAAGCGGTGGATGAGGGCTTCGGCGGCGGGGGTGAGGGCCGGGCGTGCGGCCCGGTCGACGCGCAGGGCGCGCAGCGCGTTGAGGATGACGGCGACGTCGATGCCCTCCTGGAGCAGTGCGCCGGCGGCGGGCGGGAGCAGGCCGACGGCGGCCGCGGCCATGGCGGCCAGGGACATCAGCATGCCGCCGAGGGCGCTCTGTACGGCGATGCGGCGGGCGCGTCGGGCGATGGTGACGGCGTCGGCGAGACGGTCGACGCGGTCGGTGGTCAGGACGATGTCGGCCGGGGCGCCACCGGGACAGCCGACGGGACACCAGGGGACGTCCGTCCCTGCTCCCGGGCCGTACGGACGGTGGACCCGCGTGCCGCCAGAGCACCGGACTCAGCGGCCTGTCCAGCCGCCGTACGACCTGCGCGGGCCGGCCGGCTGCTCAGCCTTCCGTCTCGCCCGCGGTGAGGGTGGCGAGGGCCGAGTCGAGGCGGCGGGTGGCCTCCTCGGCGACCGGGCGCAGGGCGTCGAGCCCGGTGAGGGCGACCATCGTGTTCGGGTCGAGCGCCTGTACCGCGGTGCGGTCGCCGTCCCTGCGCACCACCACGTTGCAGGGCAGCAGCAGACCGATGGAGCGGTCGGCCTCCAGGGCGCGGTGGGCGAGGTGCGGGTTGCAGGCGCCGAGGATGACGTAGTCCTCCATGTCCTCCGCGGCGCGGTCGAGCTTGGCCTTGAGGGTGGCGGTGACGTCTATCTCGGTGAGGATGCCGAAGCCCTGCGCGGCGAGGGCCTCGCGGAGCCGGCCGACGGTGGTGGCGAAGTCGGCGTCGAGGTGGACCGTGCGGTCGTAGCGCATGGGCGTGGACCCTTCTCGGTGGCTTGAGCGGGGCGGGACGGGTGTCCGGCCGCGTGCGAGGTACTCGGGGAGTGCTTTCCCTGGGCTTTCCCTGCCCTTGGTAATACCCCCGGGGGTACCGCATCACCTTCGCCAGTATACCCCCTGGGGTAATTCCTCACCGGAAGGGAGTACGTCGTGTTCTTCGTCGACACGATCGAGGTGCCGGGGCTCGGCAACCGCGGCTATCTCGTCGGCGGCGAGCGGACGGCCGCGGCGGTCGACCCGCCGCGCGACGTCGACCGGTTTATCGCCGCGGCCGCGCGGCGCGGGCTGCGGATCTCGTACGTGGCCGAGACGCACGTGCACAACGACTACGTCACCGGCGGACCGGAGCTGGCCCGGCTCACGGGCGCCGCCTACCTGGTTCCCGCCGACGCTCGGGTGTCGTTCGAGCGGACACCGGTGTACGACGGTGACGTCATGACCCTCGACGCCGACCTGGTGCTGCGCGCGCTGCTCACACCCGGCCACACCCCGCACCACACCTCCTACGTGCTGGAGGACGACGGCACCGCGGTCGCGGTCTTCACCGGAGGGTCCCTGCTCATCGGCACCGTCGGCCGCCCCGACCTCGTCGAGCCGCGCCTGACCGAGAACCTCGCCCGCGCGCAGCACGCCTCCGCGCACCGGCTGGCCGCGGAACTGCCCGACGACACGGCCGTACTGCCGACGCACGGGTTCGGCAGTTTCTGCTCCTCCTCCCAGGCGGAGGGCAGTGACACGACCATCGGCGAGGAGAAGGTGTCCAACGAGGCCCTCACTCGGGACGTGGACACGTTCGTCGCCGACCTGCTGGCCGGCCTGGACGACATCCCCGCCTACTACGCGCACATGGGGCCGGTCAACGCCGCCGGGCCCGCCCCGGTCGACCTGACCCCGCCCGCGGTGGCCGACGCCGAGGAGATCGCGGGCCGGCTGGCGGCGGGGGAGTGGGTGGTGGACCTGCGCAACCGCGTCGCCTTCGCGGACGGGCATGTGGCGGGTTCGTTCAACTTCGAGGCGGAGGGGCAGCTCGCCACGTACCTGGCCTGGCTGATCCCGTGGGGCAAGCCGGTCACGCTGCTCGCCGAGTCGCCCGGACAGCTCGCCACCGCCCAGCGTGAGCTGGTGCGGGTGGGTATCGACCGCCCGGCCGCCGCGGCCACCGGCGGGCCGGCCGACTGGGTGCGCGGGGGCGAGGAACCGGCCTCCTTCCGCCGAGCGGCTTTCACCGACCTGGCGGGGTGCGCGCGGGAGGGCATCGTCGTCCTGGACGTCCGGCGCGCGTCGGAGCGGGCCGACGGGTTCGTCGAGGGCTCGGTCCACATCCCGATCCACACCCTGCACCACCGCCTCGACGAGGTTCCCGACGGTGAGGTGTGGGTGCACTGCGCGAGCGGCATGCGCGCCGCCATCGCCGCCTCCCTGCTGGACGCCGCGGGCCGGGACGTCGTCACCGTGGACGACGCCTTCGACGCGGCGGAGAAAGCGGGGCTCACCATCCGAACCCCCTGACGGCGCCGGACGCCGCGGTGGTTCGGGCCGCAGGGGTGTGCGGGAGGCGGCCGTGCACACCGGGCACGGCGACATCGACGGCGGCGGTGACGCCGTACTGCTGGACGTGGGCGAACCGTGCGAGTGGCAGGCGGCAACCCGTTCCCGGCAGGCCGCCGAACCGCTCGTCACCCGCGGCTCGCAGGCCGGGGACGTGATCCGCGGCATGCGGGACCGGGCCGGAGCGGTCATCGGTCCGGCGCTCGGCGCGGCGCGCTGATCTACCTGCTCGGCTTCAGTCCGGTCGGGGCGACGACCGTGAATCCGGCCATCGTCACGCTCACGTCGGTCACCGCGCTGGTCGCGCACGCCCGCGACGGGCATGTGCGGTGGCGTACGGGGCTGCTGTTCGCGGCGGCCGGGCTCGCATGCTGCGCTCCTGTCCGGCCGGGGAGGCGCCGTGACGGTACGGCCCGGCGGTGTGAAACATGATCACGCCAGGGACAGGAACAGCTTCTCCAGGCGGGCGCGCATGGCCTCCGGGTCCTCGCCGTTCTTGCGGCCCGACTCCATGTCGGTCACGCACTGCTGCAGGCCCGTCGCGATGATCGCGAAGCCGGCTCGGTCCAGAGCGCGAGACGCGGCGGCGAGTTGGGTGACGACGTCCTCGCAGTCGCGCCCCTCCTCGATCATCCGGATCACTCCGGAGATCTGACCCTGCGCCCGGCGCAGGCGGTTCAGTACGGCCTTCAGATCCGCACCCTCGAGCTCCAGTTGCACGATCACTCCTCGAAAAATACCCCTAGGGGTACTGTACGTCCCGTTTCGTGAGGGCGTCGACCATCGAGGATCACACCACCCGGTCGCGCCGGCTCACCGTCGTCGACGACGAGGGCTTCTTCACCGATCCGGCACGCTGACCGACCGGCACTACGGGTCCTGCGGCGACGCGGTGGAGCCACTGCCGCGCGCGCTCTCGGCACCGACGGGGAGCGAGACCGCGTGGCCGCTCGTGTCGTCCGGCACGGCCGAGGTGTCGTCCGCCCGCTTCAGGGTTCGTGCGGAGCGCCTGAGCATGTACCAGCTGAAGGCGATTCCCGCCGCCGCGGCCACGGACGCCCAGGTCCAGGGGCTGGTCAGCAGGGTGTGTCGTAGGTCGGAGTCGGCTTGCCGGCCGAGGACGAAGACGCCCATGACGGCGACGAACCATCCGAAGGACTTGCGCAGCGCGTCCTGCGGGATGCGTCCGGCGAGGCGGCCGCCGATGAGGCTGCCGACGACGGCACTCGCCGTGACGAGGGCCGCGAAGCCCCAGTCGATGTGCACGCTGGCGAGGTAGCCGGCCAGGCCCGCGAAGGACTTCATGGCGATGACGAGCAGTGAGGTGCCGACGGCGACGGTCATCGGCAGTCCGCCGAGCAGTGCGAGGGCGGGGACGACGAGGAAGCCACCGCCCGCGCCGACCAGACCGGTGACCAGGCCGACGACGATGCCGTCCAACAGGACGTGCAGCACGGGGAGTTCGTGGTGGATCTTCTTCGGTGCCCGCCGGCGTCCGCGGATCATGGCGACGGCGGTGGCGATCATCATGAGGGCGAAGGCGATGAGCAGGACGGTGCCGGGGATGAACTCGGCCAGCCGTCCGCCCGCGTAGGCCCCGGCCATGCCGGCCAGCCCGAACAGCAGGCCGGTGCGCCAGCGGACGCGTCCGGCGCGGGCGTGTGGGACGACCCCGGCGGCGCTGGTGACGCCGACGACGAACAGCGAGGTGGCGATGGACTCCTTGGTCTCCATGCCGGCCAGGTAGACCAGGATGGGCACGGTCAGGATGGACCCACCACCGCCCAGGATGCCCAGGCTGACCCCGATGAGCAGGGACGCGGCGATGACGACGGCGATCACGGGGTGCCTCGTAGAGCGGCGACGACCGAGTCGAGGTCGGTGCGCGGGCCACGGTTGTAGGGCAGCTTCGACAGCAGCATGCCCATGGCGCAGGTGTTGGTGAGCGCGGCGACGGTCAGCCCGGCACCCACGGCCGTGCCGATCAGGTGCAGACCGGGCACGAACAGGCCCACGACGCCGGTGACCAGCACGATGCTCCCGGCGATCAGCCGCACCTGGCGCTCCAGGTCCCAGCGTTCGGGCCCGCGGGTGAGGGGGCCGCCCGCCGCCTCCCAGGCCATGACGCCGCCGTGGAGGACGCGCAGGTTGGGCAGTCCGGCCTCGGCGAGGGCCTGTTCGGCCTGGGCGGCGCGGGCGCCGGAGCGGCAGATGAGGATGACGTCCTCGTCGAGGTGGTGCCGCAGTTCGGCGCGGTGTTCGCGCAGGGTGTCGAGGGGGACGTTGTAGGAGCCGGGGATGTGGGCGGTCCGGAACTCGCCGGGCGTGCGGACGTCCAGCAGGCGCGGGCCCTCGCCGGACCGGGTGAGGTCGCGCAGGGTGGCGGGATCGAGGCGTGGTTGGTCGGCATGGAGGTGCATCGGTGGGCTCCCTGGTGTCTTCGAAGCGGTTGGGGCGGGCGGCAGCCGATCCGTGGCCGCCGCCCGGAGTGGGTGGGTGGATCAGACGTCGGCGGATGCGGGCAGGGCGAGCCAGGCGCCGTAGCCGCCGAGCAGGTCGGAGACGTCGGTGCGGCCCTTGTGGCGCAGCAGGCTGGCGGCGATCGACGAGCGGTGGCCGCCGGCGCAGTGCACGACCAGGGGACGGGCGGCCGGGATCTCGTCGATCCGGCGCGCGAGTTCGGCGAGCGGGATGTGCAGTGAGCCCTCGACGAAGCCCTCTTCGCGCTCGGCGGTGTTGCGCACGTCCAGCACCAGCGGGGGTTCGTCGCCGTCGAGCAACCGGCGCAGTTCGCCGGCGGTCAGGCGGCTGGCCTGCTCCATCTCGGCGGCCAGGGCCGGGAAGGCGCCCTCGGGTTCGCGCAGGTACCCACCGACCTTGTCGAAGCCGATCCGGGCGAGCCGGGTGACGACCTCCTCCTCCCGGTCCTGCGGCGCGACCACGACGACCTCCTGGTCGGGGGCGACGACCATGCCCGCCTGCTCGGCGAAGCGGCCGTCCGCGGGCACGTTGACCGAGCCGCGCAGATACCCGGGCGCGAAGTCCTGCGGCGAACGGGCGTCGAGCACGACCGCCCCGGCCGCGCGCCGCTCCATGAACTCCTCCACCGACAGCGGCCGGGGTGCGGCGGCCGCGTCGAACAGGCCGTGCTCCCTGCGGTTGAGGATGGCGTCGTAGACGAAGTACGCGGGCGCGGAGGGCTGCCCGGCCGTCACCAGCTCCACGAACTTCTTCTCGCTCATCGGCCGGCAGGCGTAGTTGGTGGCGCGCTGCTCGCCGATGGTGGACTGCCGCTGGGTGGAGAGGTTCTTGCCGCAGGCGGATCCGGCGCCGTGCGCGGGGAAGACGCGGACGGCGTCGGGGAGGGCCATCAGCTTGTGCTGGATCGTGTCGTAGAGCATCCTGCCGAGTTCGTCGGCGGTCACGCCGATCGAGGCGAGCAGGTCGGGGCGGCCCACGTCGCCGATGAACAGCGCGTCGCCGGTGAGGACGCCGTAGGGGACGGCGTCGCCGGAGTGCTCGAAGACCAGGATGCTGATCGACTCCGGGGTGTGGCCGGGGGTTTCGAGGATCTGCAGCTCGACCTCGCCGAGGCTGATGCGCTCGCCGTCGGCCAGCTTGCGGATGGGGTACTCCGCCTCGGCGCGCTGCCCGTAGCCGATCCACGCGCCGGTCCGGTCGGCCAGCTCCAGGTGGCCGGCGAGGAAGTCGGCGTGGAAGTGGGTGTTGATGACGGCCTCGACGGTGAAACCGTGGGCTTCGGCGTCGGTGAGGTACTCGGAGACGTCACGGCGCGGGTCGACGACGACGGCCTTGCCGGTGGTCTCGTCGGCGATCATGTAGGACGCCTGGGAGAGGCAGTCGAGGTAGTACAGGGCGAAGAACATGGTCGGGTGACCTCCATGTCGAGTTGGAAAACTGATGAGCCTGATACCCCAGGGGGTATGTAGGAGGGTCTGATCCGCCCTGGTCGGAGGGCGGGGTGGTGGCCGGCCCGGGCCGGGGGACGCCCGGGCCGACCGGTCAGAGGCGGCCGGTGAGCATGCCGCGCCAGTACACCGGCGGCAGGCCGTACCGCTTGAACGCCCACATCGTGCGCCGCTCCTTGAACGGGTCGATCAGCGGGAACGTGGGCGTCGGATCGAGGTCGTAGTCGAACTCGGCGAGCAGCATCCGGTCGCGGGCCGTCACCAGCGGGCAGGACGTGTAGCCGTCGTACCGGCGGGACGGGGAGCGGCCGTTCATGGCGTCCAGCAGGTTCGCGGCGACCACCGGGGCCTGCTTGCGTACGGCCGCGCCGGTCTTGGAGGTGGGCAGGTTCGCCACATCGCCGAGCGCGAAGACATTGTCGTAGGACGGGTGCTGGAGAGTGTGCTTGTCGGCGGCGACGAAGCCCTGCGGGCTCGCCCGGTCGGCCAGTGGGCCCGCCTTGACCCAGTCGGGCGCGCTCTGCGGCGGTACCGCGTGCAGAAGGTCGTAGCCGATGGTCTCCTTGGTGCCGTTCGCGTGGTCGGCGACGGTGACCTCACGGGCGTCGCCGTCGACGGCGGTCATCTCGGAACGCAGCCGCACCTCGATGCCGTACCGGTCGGCCACCTGCTCCAGGACCCGCGCCCAGGCGGGCACCTTGAACAACGCCGGATCGGGGACGACCAGGACGATCCGGATGTCGTCGAGCACCTTGCGCCTGCGCCAGTGGTCGGCGGCCAGGTAGGCGATCTTCTGCGGGGCGCCGCCGCACGTCAGCGGGGTCGCCGGGTGGGTGAACACGGCGGTGCCGGAGCGCATGCCCCTGATCAGCTCCCAGGTGCGCGGTGCGTACTCGGGTGCGTGGTTGCTGCTCACCCGGTCGTGGCCGACGGCCTCGGCGAGGCCGGGCACACCGTTCCAGTCGAGTTGGAGGCCGGGTGCCATGACGAGGTACTCGTAGGTGAGTTCGGCGCCGCCGGACAGAGTCACCGTGCGGGCGTCGGGGTCGACGGACAGGGCGCGCCGACGGATCCAGCGCACGCCGTCCGGTATCACCGACCCCTCGGGGCGGCGGGAGGCGCGCAGCGGCGCCTGGCCGCCTCCGACCAGGGTCCACAGCGGCTGGTACCAGTGGGTGTCGGACGGTTCGATCAGAGTGACGTCGGTGACGCCGGCGCGGCGCAGACGCGCTGCGACGCTGATGCCGGCGCTGCCGCCGCCGATGACGGCGACGCGATGGCGGCCGGAGATCGGTGCGTCGGTGGGGGAGGGGGTGGCGGCCAAGTCGGGGCTCCTTTCCGGTCGGCCGGTGTGCGGGTGCGGGACGGGGGATTCCCGAGTCAGGCGGCGGGCTCGTGCGAACCGGTCGTGACGGGACGCCCGCCGCGGGCCCATGCGCCGGTGCCGCCGGTCACGGAGTAGGCATCGATGCCGCGGGAGGTCATCCAGTCGGCGGCCGTCTTGCTGCGGTTTCCGCTGGCGCAGATCACATACACCGGCCGGTCGACGGGCAGTTCGCCGCATCGGGCGGGCACGGTGTGCAGCGGTATCGACCGCGCACCGGGGACGTGACGGCCGGCGTACTCGTCGACCTCCCGTACGTCGACCACGAGCGCACCGTCGGCCCAGGCCGCCGCGAACGCCTCCTGTGTCACTTCACGAGCCACTTCGTTGCCTCCTCAATTACCCCCGGGGGTATCTCTCTGGCGAGAGTACGGCGACTCCGAGGGGGGCGTCAAATACCCACGGGGGTATCTGGCTGAAAGGTCGCTCGCGGCTCGGCGTCACAGCCGGGGACACTTCGTGATTCCTCGGGGCGCGGCCCTGGACAGCCGGAGGGTCGTCCGGGTCACGCCGCCGGGACCGGACGCCGCGGCGCCCGCGCCGCCGTGCGCGGTGACCAACTCCTTGAACCTCGCGGCCCTGGCGATCCGGACACCGAGCAGTGGGAGGCCGGGGAGGCGGCACGCGCCCGGGCGGGCAGCACCCTGTCCCGGCCGGCCGCCTGACAGGCCCGCCCGCCGACGCCGGCAGGGCACCACTCCCGTAAGCCCCCTAAGCCCCCTAAGCCCCCTAAGCCCCCTAAGCCCCCTAAGCCCCCTAAGCCCCCTAAGCCCCCTAAGCCCCCTAAGCCCCCTAAGCCCCGTGGCCCCGTGGCCCCGTAGCCCCGCCGCCCGCTCGCCGCGAGCGGGGTACGGGGTTGTGCAGACGCGGGCATGTCTGCGAGGAGCCGGGGTGCCCGGCGCGCGGCCGATCGTTACCGAGCCCGCGTTGTCCGAGGTGCGGCTGTTGGTGTTCCGGGGGAGAGCGGTCGAGGCCGGCGACCGCGGGGGTCCTGGCTCCAGGACCTTGAGCCACAGTGGGCCCACACCCACCGGACGACGATGTTGGCGACGGTGGCTGCGAGTCCGGTGCGCCACCATTCGGCGAGGGTGACATAGCCGGCGCCGAAGCTGATGAAAAACCAGCACCAGGGCGGCCATCACCGGGGGCGCCGGTGGCGGTGGCAGCCGCGAGGAAAGTGGCGTACATGGCGGCCACGTGGGGCGGTGCAGGAGGCGAGCGGCAGCACGAAACCGCGCCGAGGGTCCACTCCTGGCGGGACGTCGGGCCGAGTTCGGCGAGCTGGACGCGGGCCGGCCCCGGGCCTCGGGGGTGTCGCGGAGGGTGGGCGGGAAGATCCGTGGCGCTCAGGCGGGGTCGGGGAGGGGGCGCCGGGCGACCTCGTGGGCGTCGTCCGGTGGCACGCCCAGCATGCGCAGGACCATCTCGGCCAGGTTCAGCGCGGCCTCGTCGCCGTCCAGGTCGGGGCGGGCGAACCTCAGTTCCACCAGGGACAGCAGGGCGCCGCCCAGTGCGGACAGGGCGACCGGCGGGTCGACGGCGGTGAAGCGGCCGGACGCCATGCCCACCTCGAGGTCGCGAAGTGCCCGCCGGGCCAGGCCGTTGTCGGAGTGGATGTGGCCAAGGCCCCTACGCCGCAGGACCTGCATCAGCTCCGGGTCGGAGTCGGCCATGCGGGCGCTGAGCCGGAAGCCGGCCGCGACGAGCTCCGCCGGGTCGTCGATCCCGGCCAGGCGCTCGTCGAAGCTCTGGCCGTACTCCTCCAGAGCGTCCACCACCGCCGCCTCGAACAGCTCCGTCTTCGACTCGAAGTGGTTGTAGAAGGAGCCGAAGCCGACGTCCGCGCGCTCCGCGATCGCCTGGATGCTCGCGCTGGTGTCCCCTGTCTCGGCGAGTATCTGCCTCGCGGCGCGAATGAGCGCGCGACGAGTCTCGGCGCGGCGCCGCTCGAACCGGTTGCTGGGCGGGGCTGACGTAGGCATGCCCAGAGTGTAACCGCGGAAGCGATGGCAACAGCAGCTCTGATGGATTCATCAATTCCTGCCGCGAACGTCTTGACGACGTAACTGTCAAACTTGATGATTTCCTCATTACGGCGATGTTGCTCGGAGGGCACCATGTCTGAAACCCCGGTCCACGGGCCCGATGTAAGGACGGCCCACCAGGACCTGCACAGCGAACAGGGCGCCCTGCGCGGGGAGCATCCCGGCCGCTCCCGTAATCCCGTGATCAAGGTGGCGGACCTTGCCTGGCTGGAGTTCGAGAAGCCGGACCTGGACCGGGCCGGGGCCTTCGCCCGGGACTTCGGCTTCCAGGTCACCGCGCGCACGGAGAGCGAGCTGTGGCTGCGCGGCACCTTCGCGGGCACGCCGTGCATGGTGATCCGGCGCGGGCGGACCTCCCGTTTCATCGGCCCGGCGTTCCGCGCGGCGGAGCGTGCCGATCTGGACCGGCTGGCGCGCGCCACCGGCTCCGCCGTGCGGGACGCGGACGTGCCGGGCGGCGGCAAGGCGGTCGGCCTGCTCGACCCCTCGGGCTTCCCGGTGCGGGTGGTGCACTGCGGCGAGCAGCTGCCGGCGCTGCCCGAGCAACGCCCGCTGCTGCTCAACTTCGGCACGGATCACCCTCGGACGAACGCCACCCAGCGCCCGCCGCGCGAGCCGTCCCGCATCCAGCGACTGGGGCATGTCGTCCTGGAGACCCGCGTGTTCAGCCGGGCCCTGGACTGGTACCTGGACACGCTGGGGTTGATCGTGTCCGACTTCCTGTTCCTGGACGGGCAGCGTGAGCGCGGCCCGGTCATGGCGTTCATCCGCTGCGACCTCGGCAGTGTGCCGGCCGACCATCACACGCTGGCCATGCACCTGGGGCCGGGCACCGGCTATGTCCACTCCGCCTACCAGGTCACCGACCTGGACTCGATCGCCGCCGGCGGCGAGTACCTCCAGGAGCGCGGCTACAAGCGCAGTTGGGGCATCGGCCGGCACATCCAGGGCAGCCAGCTCTTCGACTACTGGCGCGACCCCGACCGCTTCATGCTGGAGCACTTCGCCGACGGCGACCTGTTCTCCTGCGACGTCGAGCCCGGCTGGGCGCCCCTGTCGACCAGCGGCCTCGCCCAGTGGGGACCGCCGGCCACCCGCGACTTCCTCGGCGTCGGCCCCTCCCCCCAGCGTGTCCGCGACGTCGTCCAGGCCCTGCGCGGCGACAACGAGATGGACCCGGCGCGCCTGCTGGGCCTGCTCAAGGCCGCCAAGTCCTGAACCTCCAACCCCCTCACGAAGGCACTGACATGAGCACCAACGTCCTGCGCACCGCCGACGGCTGGTGGGCGGTCCTCCCCCAAGCTCTCGACTCCGCTCGAGCAGGGGGGACCCCCATCGACCGGGCCGTCCCCGTCGACACCAAGGCCGCCACCACCGCCGAGCTGATCGCCGACCGTGACGCCGTACGGGAGGCGGCGCTCTCGGTCGACGCGGGCACGCCCGTCGCCGACCTGGTGGCCCTCTCACCGGTCACCACTCCTTGCCGGGTGGTCGCCCAGATGGTCAACTACCGCAGCCACGCCCGCGATTCCGGCTTCACCGGCGACATCCCGCCCACCTTCTTCCGCAAGGCGTCCGGCTCGGTCAGCGGCCCCGGCGACGCCGTCGTGCGGCCCTCCCACGTGGAGCTCCTCGACTACGAGATCGAACTCGGGCTCGTCATGGGCGTGCCCCTGCCCGTGGGCACCGTGGTCGAGGAGCGGGACCTGCCGTCGTACGTCGCCGGGCTGGTGATCACCAACGACGTCAGCGCCCGCGATGTCCAGCTGACCAGGACGCAGTTCTACGAGAGCAAGTCGTACCCGACCTTCACGCCGACCGGCCCGTACCTGGCACTGCTGGAGCCGGAGGACTTCGCCCATCTCCTCGATCTGCGCCTGAAGTTGTCCGTCAACGGTGACCTGCGCCAGGACCGCACCCTCGCCGACATGATCGTCCGCCCGGCGCAGGCACTGACCCTGCTGGCCCGCTTCCAGTCTCTCGACCCCGGCGACCTGCTGCTGACCGGCACGCCCGGCGGCACGGCGCTGAAGGCCCCGCCGAAGCCGGTGGAGAAGATCGGCGCGCTGCTGCCGCCCGCGGTGAAGTGGAAGGCGTTCTTCAAGTCCCAGGCGAAGAACCCGCATTACCTGCACGCGGGTGACGTGATGACGGCGACGATCGCGACCCCGGACGGCCGGATCGACCTCGGCGAGCAGCGAACCCCCGTCACGGACACGCACGAGACCCTGAAGTGAGCCGCACATGACCGTCCCACGCAACGGGTCCGACGTACCCGTGGTGATCATCGGCGCCGGACCGGTGGGCGTGACCGCCGCCCTCCTCCTCGCCCGGCGCGGAGTCCGCACCGTCGTTCTGGAACGCCACCACGACGTCTACCCGCTCCCGCGCGCCGTCGCCATCGACGACGAGGTGCGCAGGATCCTCCAGGCCGCGGGCGTGGAGGAGGAGTTCACCGCGATCGCCCGCCCGGCGAACGGGCTGCGCCTGCTGGACGCCCGGCACCGGGTGATGGCCGAGTTCCGTCGCACCGAGCACGGCCCTCACGGGTACCCGCAGACCAGCATGTTCGACCAGCCCGAGCTGGAGCGGTTGCTGCGCGACGCCCTCGCCCGGCGCCCGGAGTGCGAACTGCGCGGCGGTGTGGAGGTCACCGGCGTCGGCCCGGACACCGTCGGCCCCGTGTGTGTGACCTATCGCGACGACGACGGCGAACACGAGCTGTGGGCCGAGGCGGTGCTCGGCTGCGACGGTGCCAACAGCCTCACCCGCGACGCCATCGGCGCCGTCTGGGAGGACCTGCGCTTCGAGGAACGCTGGCGCGTCATCGACGTCCGCACGAAGGCCGACATCCGCTGCTGGGAGGGCGTCGACCAGGTCTGCGACCCCGATCGGCCGGCGACCTTCATGCGCGTCGGCGAGGACCGCTACCGCTGGGAGTTCCGGCTCGGCGACGCCGAGGAGCCGGTCAGCGAGCTGGTCGCGCCCTGGCTGCCGCCCTCCTGCGACGGGGACTTCGAGATCGTCCGCGAGGCGCAGTACACCTTCCGGGCGCGCGTCGCCGACCGGTGGCGCAGCGGACGGGTCTTCCTCCTCGGCGACGCAGCCCACCTGACCCCGCCGTTCATCGGGCAGGGACTGTGTGCGGGGCTGCGGGACGCCTACAACCTGACCTGGAAACTCGCCCGCGTCGTCCGGCACGGCGGTGACGAACGGCTCCTGGACACCTACGAGAGCGAGCGCAAGCCGCACGCCCGGCATGTGATCCGGCTCGCGGTCGCCATGGGCTGGGCCATGACCGGCGGCCAGGACCGCGCCGCCGCACTGCGCCGCAGACTCCTGGCCGCGGCCTGCCGCATACCCGGCCTGACCGCGGCGGCCGGCCGCGGCCTCAGCCCGCTCCTGACCTCCGGGCCCCTCGTCCGGCGCCGCATGCGTAGGAGACTGGTGGGCACCCACTGCCCGCAACCGTGGACCACAGACGAGGGACGGCGCATGCGCCTCGACGAGGTGCTGGGCGGCTCCTTCACCGTCCTGACCGCCGTAGAACCCTGGCCGTCGCTTGGCGCCCTCGCCCACGCGATCGGCGGCCGTGCGATCCCCGTGACCGACCTCGGCGACGACGGCACGCTCACCGCCTGGCTGCGCGCCGGCCGGGCCGACGCCGTCCTGCTGCGCCCCGACCGCGTCGTCATGGACGTCGTCCCGGCAGGGGCCCGCGCCTTCACCGACACCGCCACCTGGGCATCCCTTCTGCACACCACGCACAGCCCCCTGCCACCCCGACGGACCGTCGGGAACAGCCTGCTGAGGAGCGCCCCACGATGACCCTGCCCGAGCCTTTCACGACGCCTGATCCGCAGGCCGTCGCGGACAGCCACATCATGGCCTTCGCCCGCCACGTCGGGATGGCCGGCGCCGACTACGCCGCCCTGCACCGCTGGTCGGTCACCGACCTGGAGGGCTTCTGGGGCGCGGTGTGGGAGTACTTCGACATCGACGCGGACACTCCGTACGAGCAGGTGCTGGCGGAGGAGCGGATGCCCGGCGCCCGCTGGTTCCCCGGCGCCACCCTCAACTACGCCCACCACGCGCTGCGGAACCTCGCCGACGACGCCGTGGCGATCATCGCCCTCGACGAGACCGGCTCCTGCTACGAGGTGACGGCGAGCAGCCTGCGCGCCCAGGTCGCCTCCGTCGCCGCCACCCTGCACGACCTGGGCGTCGGCAAGGGCGACCGCGTGGTGGGCTACCTGCCCAACACCCCGCACGCGATCGTCGCGTTCCTCGCCGCAGCGAGCCTGGGCGCGGTGTGGTCGGTGTGCGGGCAGGACTACGCGCCCAAGGCCGCCGCCGACCGCTTCGCCCAGCTCGAACCCACCGTCCTGATCGGAGCCGACGGCTACCTCTTCAACGGCACCACCCACGACCGCCGCGACGCCACCCTCGAACTCGTCGGCGCCCTGCCGACGTTGAAGGCCACGCTCCTGGTGGACCACGTGGGCCTGCCGTGGCCGTCGCAGACATACCCGTCACTGGTCGTCCCGTGGGAGGACGCCTCCACCCGCACCGAGGAACTCGCCTGCGCGCCGGTGCCGTTCGATCACCCCCTGTGGGTCGTGTTCTCCTCCGGCACCACCGGCCTGCCCAAGGGCATCGTCCACGGCCACGGCGGCGTCCTGCTGGAGCACCTCAAAACCCTCGGCCTGCACTCCGACCTCGGCCCCGGCGACCGCCTGCTGTGGTACACGACCACCCACTGGATGATGTGGAACCTGGTCGCCTCGACCCTGTCGACCGGCGCCACGACGTGTACGTACGACGGCAGCCCGGCGCCTTTCGCCAGGCTGGACGTCCTGTGGGAGCTGGCCGCGCGCCACCGGGTGACCGTCTTCGGCACCAGCCCCCAATACCTGCTGGGCATGGCGAAGTTCGGCATCGAACCCTCCGTACACGACCTGTCGTCGATCCGCGTGGTCGGCTGCACCGGCTCCGCCCTGTCGGCCTCCGCCTACCCCTGGGTCCGCGACCAACTGGGGGAGCGGGTGCTGCTGGCGTCCATCAGCGGTGGCACCGACGTCGTGTCCGGCTTCGCGGGGAGCGCGCCCAACACCCCTGTCTGGGCAGGCGAATTGTCGGCACCCCACCTGGGCGTGGCCCTGGCCGCGTACGACGCCGAGGGCCACCCGGTCACCGACCAGGTCGGCGAGCTGGTCGTGACCCGCCCGATGCCGTCGATGCCGCTGTACTTCTGGAACGACCCCGACGGCACCCGCTACCGCGACGCCTACTTCTCCTCCTACCCCGGCGTGTGGCGGCACGGCGACTGGATCACGGTCACGGGCCACGGCTCGGTGATCGTCCACGGCCGCTCCGACAGCACCTTGAACCGCAACGGCGTGCGGCTGGGCAGCGCCGACATCCACGACGTCGTCGAACGACTCCCCGAGATCACCGAGGCCCTGGTCATCGGCGTGGAGGAACCCGACGGCGACTACTGGATGCCGCTGTTCGTCGTCCCCGCCGCCGGGGTGACCCTGGACGACACCCTCCGCGAGAAGATCCGCGACGCCATCCGTACCGGGGCCTCACCCCGCCACGTCCCCGACGAGATCATCGCAGTGCCGGGCATCCCGCACACCCGCACCGGCAAGAAGCTCGAAGTCCCCGTCAAGCGCCTCCTCCAGGGCGCCCCGGTCGGGCAGGTCGTCAACCCCGCGGCCGTGGATGCCCCGGACCTCGTCGATCACTTCGCCCGCCTGGGCGCCGAACGCCGGGGCCGGTCGACGTGACGACCGCACAGATCACCCTCGCCGTCGCCCTGAGGGCGACGAAGATCGCCGCGGTGCCGTTCATGCGGCAGCGCACCTAGGCATGCCGCCGGGCCTCTACCGCGGCGTCGTCACCCTGGAAGTGGCCGGAGCCACCGGGCCGCTGCCCGAACCGGCGTCCGCCCCGCTCGGGCTGGCCGCCGCGCTCGGGCTGACGCTGCTGATGGCCGCGGCCGCAGTGCCCCTCACGCGTGAAACTTGATCAGCAATGACGAAGAGCGGGACTCAGTGAGACTGGGTCCCGCTCTCGCGTTAGGCATCTACGCTGCTCAACCGCGTGATCGCTGTGGTTGAGGCGGAGTGCCCCCGGCAGGATTCGAACCTGCGCACACGGCTCCGGAGGCCGTCGGATTATCGGGCATTCTCGCAGGTCAGGGGCTTAGTTGACAGGTTGTCAGGCGCGCTGTCCCGTGAATAGCCCGCGAAATTGAAATGCCCTATATATTCGCTATTTTCCGTCTCTGTTTGCGTCCTGAGGCTTCCCTGGGGCTTCCTGTGACCCTGGCGCTTTGAGGTGGGCCAGGGAGGGCATAAGACGTCGTCTCATTTGGAGCGCTGGGTAGTCTGCTCTGTGTGGTGATGGTCGAGCGCATGGTGCCAGACGAGTTGTGGGAGCTGTTCCAGCGGGTTGTCCCACCTGCTCCCTCGCGGCCGCAGGGCGGCGGTCGGCGCCGGTACGGGGATCGTGAGGTGCTTGCCGCGATCATCTTCGTGGCCACGACGGGCTGCACCTGACGGCAGTTGCCGCCGGTCTTCGGCCCATCGGGGCCGACCGTGCACCGTCGCTTCACCGAGTGGTCCGCCGCCCGGGTCTGGGCGAAGCTGCATCGCCTCATCCTCGACGAGCTGGGTTCGCGCGGAGACCTGGACTGGTCTCGCTGCGCGATCGACTCGGTGAACATGCGGGCCCTGAAAGGGGGGACCTGACAGGTCCGAATCCTGTGGACAGGGGCAAGAAGGGCTCGAAGATCCACTTGATCACCGAGCGGACCGGTTTACCCCTGTCGATCGGGATCTCCGGTGCGAACCTGCACGACAGCCAGGCACTCGGGCCGCTCGTGCGCGGCATCCCGCCGATCCGCTCCCGCCGCGGCCCACGCAGACGACGGCCCGCCAAGCTGCACGCGGACAAGGGCTACGACTACGACCACCTGCGCCGATGGCTACGCAAGCGAGGCATCCGGCACCGCATCGCCCGCAAGGGCATCGAGTCCTCCACCAGGCTGGGCCGGCATCGCTGGACGATCGAGCGCACGATGTCCTGGCTGGGCGGCTGCCGCCGTTTGCATCGCCGCTACGAACGCAAGGCCGAGCATTTCCTGGCCTTCACCGCCATCGCCTGCAGCCTCATCTGCTACCGCAGACTCACCAAATGAGACGACGTCCAAGTACGCCAAGTGCCTGTACGGCCGGGCCGCCATCGCCAACCAGCGCATCGAGGCTCTGCTGGACGAATACGACTGACCTTTTCCAGCCAGTGGGATTTTCTGAGTGCTCCGGATATGACCCGGCTCGCTACTGGGCCGGGTACTCGTCCTGCGGCGCGATGAGTTGGTGTCGCCAGTCAGCGAACCGCTCGCGCAGCGATGCGGCCTCGGATGCGGTGAGGCCGTAGGCGGCGAACTGCTTGTCCGTGTAGCGCTGAATGCGGGCGAGTGAGTCGGCGAACATCCGCGGATCGAAGCCGTCGTCGTTCTGCCTGGCGAGCTCCATCAGGCGTTCGCGGGTGTATCCAGCCTTGAGGAGGCCGTCGACATCGATGGCGTCGCGGACCTCCGCCCGGCCGTCCAGAGCGGTGGTCTTCCCGGCGGCGACATCGTCAGGGTGCAGGACCGGGCCGAGCTCGGAGGGCACGGGCGGATGGTTGAGGAACTCGGCGACGAGTTCCACCTTGTTCTGCGTACCGCTGACCGGGTCGGTGACGTTCAGCCGGGTGTAGGTGTGCTCGGAGTTCTGGTGGGCCAGTTCCACGGAGAAGCCTGCGGCTTCGTAGGCGGCGATGACGCGTTCGGTGGCCGCGGGCATCTCGGTGGTGGCCCGGTTGATCGGAGCAAAGAGGTCGACGTCGTCACTGACCCGGTTGACGATCTGGTGGGCTTGGACGGCGTAGCCGCCTGCCAGGGCATAGCCGAAGTCGTCGGCGAGCGCGTCGAGCCCGATGCGGATCAGTCGGCGGTGCAGCTCGTCCACTACGCTGCGGCCGCCGCAGGTGAGAGCTCGGGGAAGCGGGTCTGCCAGGCCGCACGGGTCGGAGCGGGCAGGAACAGGTCCGTCCAGTGCTGGCGCAACAGATCGGCACTCAGGTACGCCCGCAGGTCGGCTGAGGTCTGGGCTTCCCGGATGACCCGCTCGTACATAAGGAGCATGTCGGCCTCGTCGGCGAGGTCGTACTCGTAGTGCGGGCCCCAGTCGATGTGCCGGGGCAGGATCACGGTGCCGGATGTCGGCCCGACCAGCTCGTCGAGCGACTCCGGGAGGGCGTAGATCCTCGCGGCTGCATACCTGCTCATACGCCCAGCATGCCGTAACCGGCCGCGTCGTGGTGCAGACACCAGCATCCGCGTGAGCAGTGAGCGTGACGTTCGACGAAACGCCTGATCACAGCTGTTTCCAGCACTGACCCGGAAAAGTCAAACGGCCTGCTCGTCCGTATGCTTTCCGACCGCCCTCGTCGGCAAACGCGCAGGTCACAGCAGATGTCCTCCGGCGGCTGCTCCGCCTTGCGGCTTTCCCGTCCCACGAATGTCCCACGCGGAGCCGTTGTGTGGGATCGGACATTTGGGATTTCGTCCGCCTAGCGCCATAAAATCGCAGGTCGAAGGCTTGCTGGACCGAGTGGTCATGACCAAGGTGGCCGTGTGCGTTTGGCGTGTACAAGAAAGACCCTGACCGGCGTTTCCGCTGGTCAGGGTCTTGATTTCCGGTGCCCCCGGCAGGATTCGAACCTGCGCACACGGCTCCGGAGGCCGTCCGATTTCCATGCGTTTTCGCAGGTCAGCGACGTACCTGACAGATTGTCAGGCCCGCCGTCCCGCACATGTCCCGCGAGAATGAAATGGCCCATTCATTCGTCTTGTCCGGATCATTCCCTGTCGTAGCCGATCCATGCGCCATGACGTAGATCACGGCTTCCTCGGACAAGCGTAGGGGTATACGGTGCGCCCCTCAATCGAACAGGGGAGGCTGTCCGGAGCGTGCGGGCAGGCCAAGCGAGCCGGTTGCGCGCCGGCATCGGTGAGGGCGCTCCCGCATGGCGGAGGGCGAACGGTGGCTGGCGGGCGTGTCCCGCCACTTCTCATCCGGCTGCCCTGGGGGCACGTGTCTGTGCTGGCCTTCCAGTAGGCGGGGCGGGAGGTCCGTTGCTGACGCGGTGCCGTAGTGGCCACAGCCTTTCCCGCCATCGAGGAGATCCTCCAGCGCCGCGCGGTAGCGAGCCAGGCCGTCACTGCTGCACAAGAAGCCGTCGACGCACTCGCCCAAGAGCCTGCCGCCGTCGCCACAGCTACGCTCACCTCCGTCGAACGATGCGCCTTGTTCGCCGAACGCATGAACGAATTCCTCCATCGCTACCGTGAACGCGGCTGGGTCAAGGGCGCCATCACCATCAACGACAGTGACCTCACCTTCTACGTCGGCACCCGCCCCTGGGACCAAGCCCTTGGAGCAGAGCCGAAGGTGCTCTTCTTCCTGGCCTACAGCTACGCCACTCTCTTTCTGGCATCCGACCTCGACGAAGAAGCCGCATTCCCCGGCCTGCTGCTCCTGGACAACCCGTACCAGCAGGGCATCGGAAGCACCGTGGTCGACGACGTCCTGCGAGATCTGGCAAGCGCAGCCCAGAGCACGGGCACCCAGGTCATCAGCACCCAGGCCGTTCCGGTACCACGCGACCCGGCCACCATCCGAGAAATCCACATGCCCACCGAGTACGAAGCGCCGTAGGCCGGCCCTCCGGCTAAGCGAGACGCGAGGGTCAGCGCTGACGATGATCTCGATCCCGGTCATTGTCTCTCGCCAAGCTTTCCGGCGGAGATAGTCGATCATGGTCATATCGACACCTGTATCCGCATCCAGGGACCACAACAGGGTGTCGTTGGGTCAAGGCAGATTCGGGCGAGCAGGCTGCGGCGGAAGAGGTCTCGCAACCGTTCTACGGAGTGCGCGATCGCTGTTCCATCAGGTAGGCCATCGGGAACGGTCAAGACAGTCGCGAACGGCCCCATCTCCAGTAAAGGCTCAGCAGGTGGACCACAGCCAGTTGTCCAAAACTGCCCAGGAGGCCCCGGAGGTGTACAACGCTTATCTCCATGGACGAAATCGCCAAGAACGTTATCGCGGGGCTGTCGGCGCTCTCTGAAACCTGAACCGTGACCCCCTATCGGTCGATGAGAAGTGACCCCTTCCGTGATCAAGTGATCCGTCTGGCTCCATGGGAGTCAGGTGGATGTGCCACAGCCCGCGACGCTGCTCCCCATGCCGTCCTGGTGGTTTCGCCGTGGAGTGTTCAGGCGCTGGCGAGGCCGCATCAGTGGGACCGTGCCCGATCCTCGGGCCGCGACCGACATCCGGCTCCGTCCGGTTGGTCTGGGCGGCCCGGATCAGGGCGGACGTACCGTCAGTCCTCCAGGCGTACCGGCATCAGGATCGAGAAGGTGTCCTCGTCGTCGGGCCGGCGGATCGCGATAGGCGCCGTGGGGGCGCCGAGCTCCAGCATCAGCCGGTCCCGGGTTCCAGCGGCCAGCGCGTCGATCAGGAACTCACGGTTGACTGCGACGCGGTTCGGGTCGTCGTCGGCGTCGGTGCAGACGGTCACCGTGCCGCCGTCCTCCACCCTGAGCACGCTGAGGTCGTGCGCTCCGGCCTCGCCGGAACGGACAGGGCCGGTCTCCAGGGCCTTGCGGAAGTCCGCCACCTCGATGAGGGCGTGGCGTTCTGCGGCTGGGGGGAGGAGACGACGGTAGTCGGGGAAGTCGTGGTCGAGGCACCGGCCGGCCGCTTGCCTGTCCCCGACATTCAGTGTCACGTGGTCACCGTCGACGGAGAGCCGCACGGGTCCCTCGCCGTCCAACAGCGCCCGCATCGCGTCGGCGAGCGGGGTGGGCACGATGACCTGGATCCGGCTCCCCTCGTGCCCAGCTGTACCGGCGTGTGCGACGGCCATTCGGTACCGGTCGGTGGCCACGAGGTGAAGGCTCTCGCCCTCGATGTCGAAGAGGATCCCGCCGAGCATCGGCAGCTCCGGGTCGGTGCTCGCCGCGAAACGGACCGCGTCCAGCGCGGCTGCCAGCTCGGGTGCGGTGGTGGACAGCCGTACGGTGGCGATGCTGAGCGAGGTCATGACATTCTCCCTGTGATCAAGTAGTGCTCGGAGCGCGGAGAACTCGCCGCAGGCATCGGACAGCCCCTGTTCGAGACGGCGCAGGTGTGCCTCGAGAAGCTTCCGGACCAGATCGGTGTCCTCGCCGGACCAACTGGCCAGCACCAGACGGATGTCCGCCAGCGGCATCCCCGCCCGGCGCAAGCGGGCCAGCACCCGGGCGTCTTCGAGCTGCTCGGGTTCGTACCAGCGGTAACCGCTCACTGGATCCACCCAGGCCGGGACCAGCACACCGGCGCGGTCGTAGAACCGCAGGGCGCTCACGCCCAGGCCGCTGTCACGGGCCATCTCGCCAATGCTGCGCATGTCGTTCTCCACACCCGGCACTCTGGGCCCTGAACAAGGTCGAGGGTCAACCCGGCTTTCGAGCGGGTCTCGCGACAGCGGAAGGCCGGTGCGTGTGGACCGACGTAGGTGTCCCTCCGCGTGGGCCATCGGGTCGCCGAACGCTCCCCTGCCCCACGCCATTCCGCAGCGATCACAGCCCGTCAGTCCCCAGGACACCATTTGAACGTTCGTAATCGACGATCCGTTGGCCGGTTGGGGGCCGATCAGCAGGCTGTGCTGTCGCCGTTGCCGTCGTAGGGCGGGGTGAATGGCCGACTGCCCTGTTGTAGGTCGTGGAGTGCTGTTTCGAGCAGGTGAAAACGTACGCGCTCCTGTTCGAGCCGCACGTTGTTGCCGAACTCCCCTTCCGTGAGAATTTGATAGAGGTCGGCTTCCCCGGGTGTGAGGGTTCTGAGGTGTTCGGAGGTGGGTGACGCTTCTTTCACCCATTGGTCGCGGTGGGACATCAGTACGTCCCTGTCCATCAGGATTGACTCCGTGTGGGGGAATACCCTGCGCAGTCGGTCGAGAATGGCGAACCCGTGTGTGTCCAGGTCGCCCCAGTAGACCAGCCGGATGTTTTGGAGCCAGGGCAGGCTGGAGAGCAGGGTGACGGCGTAGCCGCCCCCGTGGAGGACGATGCTGTGGGGCTGACGGGGAAATGCCAGGTACGTGGTTTCGTTTTCGATGACGTACGCCGTTGTGATGCCGGGCGGTGGTGCGGTGAATTCTTCGGCGCGGACGGTGAGTTCCCTGAAGCCCGCCAGCGCTTCACTGCCGAGGAGCCGGAATCTGAGGTAGGAGGGCTTCTGGAGGAAACGGAAGCGGGCGGCGAAGTTCGTGCGCGGGGCTACGGGGTCGATGCGCTCGGCCGGCAGGCAGTGTTCCAGCAAGGTGGTCAGGATGGCGCGATGGTGTTCGATGAATTTGGTGTCCACGCCTGGTACGTCGATCTGGCGCAGGTAGACGGCCGGTCCTCGGTAGTCGGCGATCCAGCGGATGGTGGCTTCCAGGCGTGGCCACTCGGCTTCGAGTTTGACGACCTTCATGGGGTGGGCTGCCATCCAGGTTGCAAGAGGGGGAATTGCGGCCCGGGCGGAGAGGAGGAGGGTTTGGAAACGGCTGACCGTGCCGGTGACGCCCAGGAGGTTCCACAGGTCTTCGCGGTGGTCGATCCAGACCTGGTGGGGGGCGTGGTTCACGCCGGCGCGGCGTCCTCCCACGTGGCGGTACTCGATGCGCAGCCGTTTGTGCGCGTCGGGGGCCCATGACTGGGCCCAGGCCCGAGCTGCCTCGTAGCGGCCGGTGATGTCGTCAGCTTTGGGCCCGCGCAGGGGGATGCCGATGGGCTCCCAGGGTGCCGCTTCGGCGAGTTGTGTGAGGTAGACGCCGGTGTCCCAGCGCCGGCGCAGGCGAGCGATGACTGCGTGGGGTGTGGTCCAGTCGGGGGGCGCTGCCATGTCAGGCCCCCTGTCCGGTGGTGGGGGTGGCCGCGGACAGCGCGTGGGCGAGGCGCTCTTGCCGGTATTGGGCGATGGTCAGGGTGCGCAGGCGTGAGTGGTGTCCGGTTGGGTTGTCGACGAAGCCGACGGCGGACACATAGGGCTCGATGACGTGGATCTTCTGCAGTGGGGTGACGATGAGCAGTTGCAGGCCGAGGCGTTTGAAGAGGTCCAGGGCGAAGCGGGCGGATTCCTCGGAGCCGCGTCCGAAGGCTTCGTCGATGACGACGAACCGGAAGGTTCGGGGGCGGTCGTTGTCGAGTTTGAACTGGTAGGCGAGGGAGGCGGCCAGGATGGTGTAGGCGAGTTTCTCCTTCTGGCCGCCTGACTTGCCGCCGGAGTCGGAGTACACCTCGTACTCGGTGTCGTCGTCGCGGCGCCGCTCGCTGGCGCTGAAGACGAACCAATGACGGACGTCGGTGACGCGTTTCGTCCACTCGCGGTCGGCTTCGGTGTGTCCCTCGCGGCCCTTGAAGCGTTCGATGAGGCGCCGCACCTGGCGGAACTTCTCCTCGGAGTACAGATCGGGGTCGTCGTCGGACAGGGCGTCGTCCGTGCAGGCCCGCAGTTCCGTGGTGAAGTCCCGGATCTCGGTGTTGGGGGTCCGCTCGGGCTTGAGCATGATGTAGCGGCCGGGGTTGTAGTCGATGCCGGCCAGGGATTCGTTGATGGTGGCGATGCGATCGCCGATCTCGTCGGCCCAGTTGTTCAGCTGGGCGTGGAAGCCCGCGATCTCCCGGATCACGTTGGTCTTCAGGTAGTGCCGGAACTGCTCCTCGAATCGTGGCAGGTCATCGGCGACGAGGCGCCGGTGCAGTTCGCGGTAGCCGGGAGCTGAGCTGACGGAGTCGTCGAGTTCGCCTGTCTCGGCCGGGTAGCGGTTGCGGAAGGTTCCCATCTGGGAGGCGATCGTTTGGGCGAGGCGGGTCTGCTCCCTGCCCCAGCGGGTCTTCGCGGTGGCCAGGTCCTCACGCAGGCGGGCCTCGGCTTGTGCGCACTCCTGGGTGGTCCGGCACCGAAGGCGGGATTCGGCCAGGCGCCGTTCGACGGCAGAGAAGTGGACCTGAGCGTCGGCGGCGGCCGGCTCGTCGAGCAGGGCATGGGCGGCATCGCGGGTACGGACGGCCGCCTCCAGCTCGCCCGAGAGCCGGCCCAGAGCCTGGTCCGCCGTCGCGCACGCGTCTTCTTGCTCGGTAATGTCCTTGGCGATGCCCTCCAGGCAGCGGGAGATTTCGTCGAGGTCCTTTGACGCGGCCTCCAGGTGCTGCTTCTCTTCGTTCAGTTCGGTGATGTGCCGGACGGCGGAGGCCCAGTCGATCTCGCTGTAGTCGTGCAGGGCCGCGAGCTGGGCCAGGACCTTGTCGAGGCTGATGCTGTCGTCGTGGGCCGCCTCCAGACCGTGCTTCTTCTCCGCGACGCTCCGCTGGGATGCGTGGATGTGGCCCGCCCGGTCGAGAAGCGCGTCGATCTTCGCCTGGTTCGTCCAGCCCAGCACGTAGGAGCTGCGGTCGTCGATGCGGTTGGTGTCGTTCTTCTCGTGACGGCCGCGGGCTCCCTTGATCAGCCCTTGGCGGGTGACGGCCAGGTCTGCACGCCGGAAGTCCTCCATGGTCTGGGCGCATTCGTGCGAGGCGAGGCGTTCCAGCTCACCGGCAAGCCACAGGGCGAACGGCGAGTCCTGCCTGACCTCGAGCTTGGTGAACAGCGCGGCCGAGGTGGCGTACTGGGTGCGTCGAGGCGGGATCTTGTCGGGGACGCGGAAGTAGACCAGCCTCGTCCCCAGATGATGATCATTGATCCATCCAGACACGCGGCCGTATTGGTCCCCGGGAACGAGGAGGGACAGTGCGAACCCGCGCAGCAACCGCTCGGCGGCGCCGGCCCATGCCTGTTCGTCCTCACGGACCTGGATGAGCTCGCCGGCGAAGGGCAGCGTGCTCTCCTCGATGCCCAGCTCTTGGCACAGACGAGCGCGCAGCTCCAGCTGCTTCCTGGGGATGTTGCTGCGCCGCGAACGCAGGCTGACCAACTCGTCGTTGAGGTCCTGGGCCTGCTGGCGCAGGCGGTCGGACTCGACCGCGATGACCTCCAGGGCTTCGCGGGACTCTTGTTTGGCCGTGGCGACGTCTTCCTGCGCGCGGGCGATGTCCTGGAGGCGGTCGGTGAACTCCTCGGCGTCGGTGACCGGGGCGAGGCCGGCCTGCTCCAGTAGTACGGTGTGGTTCTTGGCGCGCAGCTGCCGCGCGGTACGCAGGCGGGATGCCTCTTCGATCTGACGTTCCAGTTCGCCCAGGCGGCCGCCGCCCAGTCCCGCACGCTGCAGTTCCCATCCGCGCTGCTGGGCGCGAAGGCCCTCCAGCTGCTCACTGGCCGCCTGCCGCGCGCTGGTGTGGCGGCTCAGCTCGCGTTCCAAACGTTCACGTTCTGTCTCCAGCAGGAGGGAGGTGCGCTGGGCGAAGAAGTAGCGCAGGGCGGCCTGCTGGGCGTCTGCCTCGTCGATGCTGGTTCCGAGGCGGTCGTAGCGGTCGCAGTCCGTCAGCAGCGGGGTGAGGGCCTCGATCTGGGCACGTGCCCGCTGGACGGAGTCGTAGGTGGTGGTCAGGGCGTCGAAGTGGGCGACGATGTTGTCGGTCATGGCGAGCGCGTCGAAGGGTTCGAGCATGTGGCTGCGGACGAAGTCGTCCAGGCTGCCGACGGCCTTCATCGACACGGTCTGGTGGAACAGCTCCAGGGCCTGCTCGGACTCGATGCCCAGGCGGCGCCGGAAGTCCTTGCTGTAGGGCGGGAACGTCGTCTGAACCCGCACCCCACAGGCCGTCAGCCGTTTCTTCAGCGCCCTGACTTCCGTGCCGAAGTCGGCGAAGTCGTCCGCCACGGACAGGGCACGGTCCGCGACCAGGAACAGCCGATCCGGCTGTGTGGCGTTGGCGTCGGGCAGCCAGAACACCTGCCCGAGCGTGACCGTCGCCTCCAGCGCGGGGTTGGCGAACACGCCCAGGATGACCGAGTAGTTGCCGGGCTTGCGCAGAGCGACCGGCCGGGTGGCGCCGGTGGTCTCGTTGCGCTCGGACTTGTAGTAGCCGAGCACGTAGGAACGCAGGTTGCGTTCGCGGCTCTCCGCCCCGGCGGCCTTGTTGTAGGCGATCCGGTGGGCGGGCATGAGCAGCGTGGTGACGGCATCGACCAGGGTGGACTTGCCGGAGCCGATGTCGCCGGTCAGCAGAGCGTTGGCGCCGCTGACACCGAAGGACCACACGTGCTTGTCGAAAGTGCCCCAGTTGTAGACCTCCAGCCGATCGAGCCGGAACCCGGCCCGGCCGAGGTCCGGAGAGGAACCGGTGGGGAGCGGGCCGGGCTGGCTGGGGATCACTGCAGTCCTTCCTGGGGAGCGTGTGTGGCCGCGTACTGGGCCAGGTTGGTCTCGAAGTCGGCGAGCCACTGCCCGTCCACGAACGCCTTGATGATCCGCTGCACCTCGAACAGGTGCTCCTGGCCGCGCGCCCGGCGCAGGAACTGCAGCTCCACCACCTTGTTGATGTGGGCATCGATCTGGTTGACCAGGCGCGCCTCGTTGCTGCTGGCAGGCAGGAAGGTGCGGATCATCTCGATGATCGCATCGCGGGTGATCATCAGCCGGGTTTCGCCGGAGCCCGCGTCGAACTCGGCGAGCCGCTTGCGCAATAGCACGAGCAGCAGGCTGACGGGATAGGACAGCGACCGGCGTGGCATCAGCCGCGGTGGTGCGGTGCTGGGATCGCTGTCTTCATCGCCGTCGGGCTTGGACTGGAGGAACGCGTAGCCTTCCGTCTCGTCGATCACGACCCGCAGACCCATGACGTCGACATGGTCCTGGACGCGGGCGCGCAGGCGGAGCAGCGCCTCCCAGGCCCGCTCATGCTGGTCGCGGAAGACTGGTCCCTTGAGCAGCTGGTTGACCGGCAGGGACAGGGTGTACGCCGACCCCTGGGCGGGCATGGGAGGCGTGGTCATCGCTGCTCCTTCTGGCTCGATGCCCAGGCGACGCCGGGGCTGGTGCGGGCGTAGGTGACGACGGGCACTGTCGCGACCTGCCGGGCGCCGTCGTCGCCCAGCCATGTGATCTCTTCCTGGCGGCGGTCGTCGAAGACGGTGGTGAAGCCGTCGTCCGGCAGCGCGAAGTAGGTGACGAGCTCGGCGAGCCCCTGCTCCAGCGGATGGTCACGCAGGATCTCGGACAGGGATACCTGCACCCGGGAGCCGAGCGCGTTGCGCACGGCTGCGCTGAGCCGGGCGGGATCCACGTACACCGCCTTGAACAGGGCGTCGGCGGCGAACTCCTCGTCACCCGCCTGGATACCGGTGCTGTCGATCGGTGTCTTGGCGACCGGCGTGTACAGGGGCCGCTCCATCGGCAGCACGATGGCCGGCGCCGCGGCGTCGATCTCGGCGACCAGATGCACATCTGCCACATCGCGCAGGGCGAGGGCGTGGGTCTCGATGCCGCGCATCAGTTCCATGACACGGCGGTCCTCCGTCCGTACGCGGTCGTCGAGGAACCGGCGCAGCTGCTCCGACAGCTGCCGGACCGTGGCCTGCGTGCGCTCCGCCGCCTCCAGCCAGTCCCGGGACATGCGCCGCATACGGGGGTCGGGCTCCCCGATGGCGTCCATCGTCTCGACCTCGGTCAGCAGCCGCTTGAGCTCCTCCTGCCTGCGTGGCGCCAGCAGGAAGTCATAGAACGCCTGAAAACTCCGGCCCTGATCAGATTCCGCGATGCTCTCGCGACTGCCCAGGACCTCATCCAGCAGCTCGCCCTTCGAGCCGTCCCACACCGCGATCCTTCGGCGCAACTCTCGGTCCAGCTCACGGAAGTTCGCCTCGACCTCGCGGAAGTCGGCCAGCAGCCCGTGGGCTGTCGTCGTCACCTGTTGGTAGCGGTCCCGCAGCCCTGCGCTGTCGAGCACGTCCACCTCGCCGGCCTGGACACGCTCGATCTCGCGGTCGATGTCGTGCCGGCGCCGCATCAGTTCGGCCAGCCGTGCCTCGGGGTCGGTCTCGGCCCCGAATGTCATCTGCCGCAGCAGGTCGAAGATCGTGTTCAGTCGCGATTCCGTACCGACGAACGAGCGCTCCTGCAGGGACCGCACCCACGAGATGGCCTTCTCCACCGCCACGGTGGCGTCGTAGTGCGCCTCGTCCGCGTCCGGCGGATAGTACTTGCGCAGCCAGCCGTTCTTCGGCGCCGACCAGTCATCCAGGTACTCCCGGGCGGACTGCCGAAACGTCTCCTGACCCAGCCGCTCGTTGAGGGCGAACAGTTCGTCGTCCAGACGTTCGATCAGCTCCGAACCAGCGATCGACCGTATCCCCTGCTCGACGAAGACCTTGTTGAGAAAACTCAGCACCAGCGCCGCATTGGTGGCCGTCAGTAGCCGCCAGGCGGCGCTCTGCTTGCGTAGAGCGACCAGACGGTCGTAGCCCAAGTCCATGCAACCCGCCCTTACCTACTGCCCCATGACGCGACCGCGCCACATGCCGATGGCCTGGCGCACGCCCCACTTGAAGGGAAGCCCATGCCTGCATGGCTGTGTGCGGAATTGCCTCGACAGCCACGAATGCACCGTAAGGCCCACCACTGACAACCGGTCCGGCGGAACGGACCGCGGGCTATGCACCGCGAACCGCAAGAGGGCGGCGGTGAGCGGGAGGAAGGCTGCCTGGGACGGCTGGTCCGCACGGTGCCACGGGAGCCGACCGGTAAGCGCGTCGTCTGCGGAAGGGGGTTGGGTCAGATCTTGATGATGGTGACGCGCCCACCACACAGGGAGGTCAGGTCCTCGGGGTCGGAGGTGAGGATCGTGACAGGGCCGGGGGCAGCCAGGGCGGTGGCGCTGAGCATGGCGTCGATGGCGTACTTGTGGCCGTGCAGGCCGGCGTCGGCGAGGAGGGCGGCGGCGTGGCGGGCGATGGGTTCGGTGACTGGTTCGACGACGAGGCGGGAGAGGGTCCATTCCAGGGCCGGGCGGTTGATCCGCGGGTGGACGACTTCCACCAGGGTGGCTGCGGCGGTGATCACGCGTAGGTCGTCGGCGCGGGCCAGGGCGAGCCAGGCGGTGACGGTGCGGTCGCGGAGGACGGCCTTGGCCAGTCCTTCGCTGTCCAGCACGAGGGTGCCGCCGGGGACGGCGGGGGAGCGGCTCACGCGGCGTTCGCTCCGTCCGTCGCCTGGTTGTCGCGGGCCTGGTGGAGCTGGTCGCGCAAGGTCTGGATCTCCTCGTCCGTGACGGGGCCGTGCTCGGCCTCGGCGACGGCGATGAGCTCGTTGAGGTTGTCGCGCTCGATCTGGCGGGCGACGGCTGCGGCGACGTAGGCGGACAGGCCGGAGGGGCCGCTGCGGGCCTTGGCGGCTTCGGCGATGTCGCGCGGCATAGTGATCGAGTACTTGCCGGTAGGCTCACTCATGCTACCTATCCTACCTTCCATCCTCCTAGATTCGCGTCGTCCCGCGACCTACGTGGCATCGGGCGGGCTCGTCGTCCTGCCGGGCGCGGTGCGGGATCAGGGTGCGAGCGCCACGAGGGCTTCGCAGAGGGTAGTGGTGTCGTCGAGCGCCTGGCGGCACATTTCACCGGTGACGACGAGGCGCTGCCCGACGCGGGCAGTGGACGCGGGGACTCTGGCCAGGTATCGCGCGTCCACGACCCCGTCGTTGTGCGTGAAGACGTGGCGGGTAGCCCAGGTCTCCGTCAGCCGCTGCCATTTCGCGGGCCCGACAGCGGTGCGGATGTCCGCGTGTCCGGCGGCGACGAACAGATCCGCCGTGTCGTCGAGGCGCTGGAAGACGTTTCCCTTGCCCCTGAGGTGGTCCTCCGCATTGGGCACGGCCGTGCGGAAGATGGCGGAGGCAAGCGACTCGACGGCGCCCACCATGTTCTCGATTGTGTCCACCCAGTTGCGGGTGAAGACCCCTTGCTCGCGCAGCGGCGCCTTGGCTTCGGGCGGAAGGGCCTCCAAGGCGTCCAGTCGTGCCTTGTCGGCCTCCAGGGCGTCGAACGCCACGGAACCGGCGGGGAGTTGTCCGCAGACTGGGCAGTAGCGGTGTTCCCCGAAGACCGCATACCGGTCCTGGCAGCCGGGGCAGGTGCGGATGCGGGCGAGGCGTTCTTCGCTGATGCCTGGCAGGGGACGGGGGTAGTAGGGCTGCGACCGATAGGTGATCGACACCCCACTCCCTCGGGAGTTGCGGCGGGACAGGCCGCTGAAGGCGCGGTCCAGTTCCCGGCTCACGATCTGCATGCCGAGGTCGCCCACGGCCTGCATGAGGCGTTCGCGCTGCTGGGCGGTCACGAACTCGGAGTGCTCGGCGTGGTGGCCGCAGTAGACGCACCACTGCTGCGCGTCCATGCGGAAGAGCAGCGAGCAGTCCGGGCACTGGCGTCCGAGGAAGCCGTCCTCGTCGAGCGGGATGCTGATCCGCATCTCGTACGCATCACGTTGGCGGCCGACGATTTCTGCGCCCTCGGCTTCTGAAGTTGCGGTGGTCGCGCATGAGCTCGATTGTGCCGTCAGACACTGACAGTGGGCCCTGGTCATGGACGAACCAGCGGACAGGAGGCGATGCGGACACATGGCGGCAGACCCAGACTCACCCCGCGAGGCACAGACCACTCGCCTCGCCCAGATTGCACCCGTCCGTGTCCCAGCCTGCCTCGACGTATGCGACCAAACCAACGTGATCGTCATCCAGCTGTCCGCCGCCGGCGCTCGCCCCGTCTGGCTCGGCCGTCAACGACCCGGACGCGACCGAGGACGTCGCCGCATGGGTAGCAGCGGGAGGGGCCCCGGCATCGCTGCCCGGCCTGCCATTCTCGACCTCTACGCCTTCACGCTGCCACGGCGGCCGGCCTCCTCCCTGCCGTCCGAAGGGGAACGGAGGAATCCGGGCTGAACGGCAACGACCCACCAGACCGTTTGCGGTTCCGTGTGCCGTCAGTCACATCAACGCAGGTAGCGCGCCATGTACGAAGGAAATCGACCCCAAAGTTCCCGCGACGTGGTTCGGCCGGCATTTGCTGGGCAGCAAGATCACTGAATGCCTGGCGGTGAGCTGTTGACCTGCGGAAATCCGCCCGGGAAAAGGGTTATCCACAAGCTGTGGGGCAGTGACTGCCTCGAAAAAAGGAACGGTTAAAAGACCGTGTGCGTTTTGACGTGAACGCAAAACTCCCGACCTGTATTTCTGCAGGTCAGGAGTCTTTTCCGGAGTGCCCCCGGCAGGATTCGAACCTGCGCACACGGCTCCGGAGAGCATGCTCATGACCTGCTTGAGTATGGCCCTGACCTGCAAGGGAGCCGCAGAGGTCGAGTTTTCTCGTCTCGCTCACACGCCCCTCACGCGCGCGCAAGGGGGAGGGGCGGGGGTCGCCTCCGACTGCTGAGGTTCGACGGGAGGCGACGACGTGACGTGCTGCAACACCCCGTGGGTGTTGCAGCCCTGCACTCGGGCCGGACAGGTGGGACACCGGGGAATCTCGCTGTCCCACCTATTTGTGCAGGTCAGAGAGGGTTCTGGGACAGTCGGACAGCTGGGACAGGACGCATTAGCTGCCATTCGCTTCGTTCCGTGGAAGACCCCAGTCCGTCACGCTGAGGCCGGCGCGTATGAGGAACCGCTCGCTGATCCCAAGTTGTTGGAAGGGGGAACGCCCGTGACGTCTGAGCCAGGAGTCGCGGCGTTCCTTCTCATCTTGCGGGAGAGAGCACCAATCGTCGAAGTGAAGTCCTGGATTGGCGCTTACGGGTAAACCGCTTTGCGCTAGGGCGTAGTCAGCTTCTGCGGGGTTTCTCCTGAGTCGTACGAGAATCCATGCTGTCTCGACGGTCATACCCGCTCTCTGCTTTTCCATGAACCGGTATGCGCGCCATTGCGTGATCGGGGACAAGAGCCATCGTTTCGTGGAGAGCTGCATCAGTTCAGAAACCTCTGATCGGTGGCGGTCGGTATGGACGTTGCCTAGACCGTTCCGTCCCTACCTTCGTGAGGCTGGTCGAGTTGTTGCTGTCGCTTTCGTTGCTCGACGCGAAGGGCTTCCACTTCCTTGGTCAGCTTGGCCAAGTTGTCGGTCTCTTCCCCGACGTATGGCGGAATTCCCAGCTCAAAAGCGGTAGCGTGCTGCTCGATAGCATCAGCTGTCTGCTGTAGATAGAAGCTGCGTTCCCGGTACTTGAAGTAGCCGGTGAACCCGGCTGACACTCCGACAGCGAAACTAAGGCCCACAGTCACCCATTTCAGGTATGAAGGTGTGTCGGCCAAGCTGGCGGCTGTGGTCGTCCCAAGTGACCCGACGATGATTATGGATTGAAACGCATTGTGAATTCGTCGGTAGTGCTGAGCCTCGGAGCGTAGCTGGTCGAGTTCCCGGGGGAGAGAATCCTTATAGGTGAACTGTCGCTGATCAACCGGGAAGTCAAGCTGTTTGGCTTGAAGGAGTCTGCGTTCTTCGGCTATCTCAAGCTCAAGTTCGAGCTGCCTGACGGACTTGCGCTCCAAGCGATCGCTCTCCCTGATTGCTTGGACTATATATGCGATTCCGCATGCGATGGTCAAGGGAATCGCAATTCTGTTCACCTTTCCGATGTCGACGGTACGCCACGTGGCAACTGTGGCAATGTAGATTGCGAGAATGTTGAAGGCGGTAATGAGGCCGCTGCCGTAAAGGGATCGGAGCTGGATTTTTCGCGTCCGAATTTTGTCCTGGAGTTCCAGGATCGCCGTCTTGTGCTCCAAGAGTTGCTCGGTAGGGCCGCTCACGGATTCAACGGGTCGTGCCACGTCCCACTCCCCCCAGTGGTCACTGATGCGACGGGAGGGATCGTACAAGCCGGACTACATCTGTGATCTGTGTTCTGACGGATTCTCGGCAGGGTGCTGCAATTTGACCAAATGGGTGCGGTATTGACAGTCGCTCAGTTCGATGCAGCCCTAGGAGGCTCCGCTGTGAGAGGTATCGAAACAGGCCTCTATGCCTAGTCGCAAGATCGTTCGAGTTGTTGGATGGAACGTCGTATGACCTCGGGTGATGCGCGATTCACTGAGTTTCCTGCACCCAGGAGGTTCCAAGGCTTGTGACTGAGTTGCTGCAATAGCGGGTGGGGTCCATGTGGGCGGACAGCACGGACGTGCCCGGCCGGAAAGAGCGGCACCCGGACACTTTGTCCGGCATGGCTCACGGGTCCTGTCCCACCCTTGTCTGTGGCGCCTAGCCGTTCGCCTCACATGTTCCGCAGCGCCATACATCGGTACCGTTAAGGTCGCCCCTACCAGTAGCAGGAGGCAGCACTCCATGCGTGGTCTTGGAGATCACCTCAGCATCGGCGAGCGCATCGCGTTCTACCGGAAGCGCCGTGGCTACACGCAAGAGGTGCTGGCCGGTCTGGTCGGTCGTAGCACTGACTGGCTGGCGAAGATTGAGACCGGGCGCCGGAAGCCGCCCCGTATCGACATGCTCGCGGAGCTGTCGCGCATCCTGCGCGTGCCCCTCGGGGACCTGCTCGGGCAGACCGTCCTCATGGAAGACGAGCGCCAACAGGACGACGTCCCCGCCGTACGCGACGCCCTCATGACCCCGCGCCGCCTCTCGCGTCTGCTCTTCGGTCCCGAGGCTGAGACGCAGCTGCCGACACCCGCCCCAGTGGCCGTACGGGTGGAGCAGGCATGGAATGACTACCAGGGCGGACGGCTCGGCAGTGTCATCGCCGCTCTTCCTGCGCTGCTTCAGACCGCGCAGGAGTTGGAGGATCGTGCGGCGCGTCGCGGCGACGATCGTAGCGATTGTTGGGCGGTGTCGGCCCGTACGCACCATCTCGCCGCTACGACGCTCGCGAAGATCGGTGAGTCCGACATTTCATGGCTCGCCGCCGAGCGCGCGATGCGAGCCGCTGACGAGTCGGACGACCCGCTCGTGCTGGCCTCCGCGGCCCGATCCGGCACGCATGCTCTGCTTGCCAACGGGCGTTACGACGACGCTCTCGAACTGGGCAACACGGCGGCAAGGTGGCTGTCGTCCCAGGTGACAGAGAACGACCCGGCCGCGCTCAGCTTGCTCGGGATGATCCACCTGCGTGCCGCAGTCGCGGCGGCGCGGCATCAGGACCGGCCCACCGCCACGGGGCTGTTGGACCGTGCCGAAGCGCTCGCGGACGACCTCGGGTCGGATGAGAACTACTGGCAGACCGGATTCGGGCCGACGAACGTCCTGCTCCATCGCCTGTCCGTTGAGCTGGACCTCGACAACGTCTCGTACGTGGTGGAGCACGGCCGGATCAACGTCGACCACATGCCGCAGGAGCGCAGCGTCTCCCACCGCATCGACTATGCGCGGGCTCTGTCGCTCGCCGGCCAGGGAGACGAGGCATTTGCCGAGCTGCGTACGGCTGAGCGCACGTCGCCGCAGCTCGTACGCAACAATCCGAGGGTGCGCGAGACGCTGCGGGACCTGATCAAGCAGTCTCCCGTGACCGGCGGTTCGCGTTCGTCCGAGGTGTTCGTGATGGCGCAACGGTGCAGGGCGGTGCAGTGAGTTCAGGCAAGCGCGGGGTTCTCGGGGTCGTCGGGTCGGCGGCCGGGGGCGTAGAGGCATTGCGTACCGGTCTCGTCGAACCCGCGATGGACCGCGGATGGCAGGTTGCCGTCACGCTGACGCCGACCGCAGGTCAGTGGCTGCGGATGAGCGGGGAGGTTGAGCGGCTGGAGAAGCTCACCGGCCTACCCGTACGTGACGAACCGCGCCTGCCTGGTGAGGCCCGGCCGCATCCGCCAGTTGACTGCTACGTGGTCGCTCCTGCGTCCGCCAACATGGTCGCAAAGCTCGCGACTGGCGTGATGGACAATCAGGCACTGACCCAGGTTGGCGAGGCTATCGGCACGCTTGGTCTGCCAGTCGTCGTCTTCCCACGGGTGAACGCGGCGCACGCGCGCCATCCCGCGTGGCAAGGGCACATCGAGGCTCTGCGTGCTGGGGGAGTGCACGTCGTCTACGGCCCGCACGTCTGGCCGCTGTATGAGCCGAGGGAGGCGCCGGCGGGGCGCGAACTCCCATGGGCCGCAGTGCTGGACGCCGTGGAGGAAGCCACTCGATGACGAGTCGTCAACCTGCCTGACCTGCAAGGAAAGAGGACCCGGACAGTCTGTCCGGGTCCTCTTCCATTTCCGGCCGCATGCTCATTGCCATGTCAGGGATCAATGAGCAAAGCGGGGAGTTGGGAGGGTTGACTCCCACGGAACTTGCCTTGATCGAAGCAAGTTTGAGCGAGGCGCGCGCCACGGTTGAACGACTGCTGCGGCGTGCGGACGAACTCACGGCGAGGGTGGAGTCCCGTCACCGACAAGCTGTTCAAGGCGGTCGAGTCGCTCACCGAGCAGACGAAGAGCGTCATGAATCGAGCTGAGCTCTGCGGCCAGTGCAGTGAAGGCGGGGCTACTGCCCGGCTCGGTGCCGAGCGGCATCGAGGGGTCTCGGACGAACGTCCCGCGGCCTTGCTGGGTGAGGACCAACCCCTCGTCGCGGAGTTGGCCGTACGCGCTCTGAACGGTCAGGAGCTGCACGCCAAGTTGCTTGGCGAGAGTGCGAGCCGCGGGGAGTCGATCTCCCGGTTCGTACTCGGGCTTCGGGCCTGTGATCTTCGCTCGGAAGTCCGCAGCGATGTCCTTGGCCGTGGGCGCCTGCCTGGGCGCTTCTGAGCTGTGCTCCATGGGTTCGAGAGTAGCCGGACTAAGTCAATCTCGGCTTTCCCGTCGGACCTCCTTGACAGCGAGATTGACATAAGTCAATCTGAACTCACGCCCGGAGGGCCCCGTGAAACGGGCCTGAAGGAAGCGGCTGGTCTTTGAGAAACGCCTGGTCACAGGCGCACATAAGTGGGCCTCTGAGCCGTCTCCCCCGAAGTGACGGCCGCGCGGATGCAAGACCGCGCGACTCCAACCCCTCCGCAGCGTCATGCACCTGCGCTGCAGCCGGTTGCCTCCGTTGCTCGTCTCGTACGAGCAGCGCCGAGGGGGAGCCGGAACGCACTTCACTGCCTGCTCTCCGGGCGGTCGCCTCTCACCACCAGGCCACGACCGCCCGGCATCCCTCTGTCCCTTCGACATCAGGAGCGCTGCATGCGTGCCTACATCGGCGGCCATCAGGCCGTCTCCGCCAACGACTTCATCGAACTGGCCCTGGGCATCCCGCCGGAACTGTGGCTGGGGGAGGAGGGCGAGACCGAGGAAGAGCGCGCCGCCCGGCTGGACGCGGCGCGCGACATCCTCGCCGACAACCCGGAGCTCCCGGACGACGTGGCCCGCATCGCCGCCGAGGTGATCGAGGCGTACGCCCCGGAGCTGTTCAACGTTGTCCCGCTGACCCGTCCGGCCGGGCGCCGTCGGCCCTCCCGGAAGGGAGCGGCGGCATGAGCGAGTTGCTCACGATGGACGGCCTGTCCGCGCCGCTGCGGGTGCTGCGGCTGCTGGCCGCGGACTTCGGGCACCTGCCCGCGCCGACTGTGAACGTCTCGCCGATCTACCCGAACCGGTTGGAGCTGGCGCTTCACCGCGACGGTTTGCACGGCTTCGAGGTCTGGCGCGAGGCGCTGGGCATCGCGCCGGACGCCGTGGACTTCTCCGTGCAGTGCGATGGCCGCACGGGTGTCCTGCGCACGCTCACCGCCCACGCCGGCGCGGAACTGGAACTGGTCGGCTACGGCGACGTCTGCACCCCGGTACCGGTCGGGGGTGCGGCATGACGACCGAGCAGACCAACGCGCGTCCGGCTGTGCCGCCGCTGACCCACCCGGAGATGGGCCTTGCCGGACTCGGGGCGCTGGCCGCCGCCGGGGTCGGCGCACTGGGACTCATCTCCTCGTTCGACGCTGTGTCGGCTGCCGCTGTCCGCTGGGGTTTCGGTGAGCCGTGGATGCTGCCGGTCGGTATCGACGTGGCCATTCCGGTGTTCACCGTGGCCAACCTGCTGTTGATCCGGATGGACATGGCGCTTGCGTGGGTTCGGTTCGTGCCCTGGGCGCTCACTCTGGTCACGTGCGGGCTGAACGTCGCGGCCGGACATGATGTGTGGGCGAAGGTGGCGCACGGCACGATGCCGCTGCTGTGGGTGGTGTTCTCTGAGATCGGCGCGCACATCTACGCCGTCCGGATCGGCGCCGCCACCGGTCGCCGCATGGAAAAGATCCGTTTCTCTCGCTGGTTCCTGGCCCCGCTGTCGACGTTCGCGCTGTGGCGGCGCATGACGCTGTGGGAGGTCACCTCCTACAGCCGGGCGCTTGCCTGCGAGCGTGAGCGGCTGTTGGCCCGCGCGGACCTGCACGAGCGGTACGGCTGGAAGTGGCGTTGGAAGACGCCGCGGCGCGAGCGCGTGATGCTGCGCACGGGCGAGCTGGCCCCCGCCGACAACGGCGCACCGGTCAACCCGGAGCCGAAGCCGGAGCAGGCTCCCGAGAAGCCGAAGCGCGAGGCTCCGAAGTCGCCGCGCAAGCGGTCGACGACCGGCAAGGCCAAGACGGCGCAACGCACGACGGCCGAACTGCTCGCCGAGGCGCGCACGATCACGGCCGACTGGAAGGACAGCCAGATCAACGCCGAGGCGCTGCGCAAGGAACTGCACTGCGGCTCCGGCCCCGCCCGGCAGGTGCGTGACGCCCTGCTCGCCGAACGGTCCGACGGCCGCGCCCTGCACCCCGTGGGCGCTCCCGACGACGACGCGTCCGGGGACGGAGCCGAGGGGGTGGCAGCGTGAACACCCTGGCCACAGCCCTGCTGCCCGCGATGCCCCTCGCCGCGGGGTGGGCCGCCCATGTGTGGTGGTTGCGAGGCTGCCTCAACACCGCCCGGCGTGACCCGCTCACCGGGTTACGCACCCGCGACGGCTTCACCCGCCGCGCCACGGCCCTGCTCAAGGACCCGCGCGCGGTCGTCGTGCTGGCCGACGTGGACAAGTTCAAGCACATCAACGACACCCACGGGCACGCGGCCGGGGACGCGCTGTTGAAGGCAACCGCCGACCGGCTCGCCCACCACGTCGGCCGTTCCGGGGTCGCCGGACGGCTTGGGGGCGATGAGTTCGCCGCCGTCCTCATCGACGACCACGGGACCGCCGGGGACCTGCTCGCCGTGCTGCATGGCGTGCTCGCCCGGCCGGTCGACGGCCAAGACCCGGCCGTCCGTACCACGGTCTCGCTCGGCTGGGTGCGCGCCGCGGACTTTCCCGTCGATGACCTGTCCGGGCTGCTCCGGCGCGCAGATGAGGCGATGTATGCGGCCAAGCAGGCTCGCGCCGGTACCCGCCGCGCGGGGCTGGGCTGGCTGTTCGCCACCGTCACCGGCCGCCGCGCCGGCCGGATCGGCGCCCGCCAAGACTCGCCCGTAGTGGGGGTGGCGGCGTGAAGTCACAGCCCATCGTCGGCGCCGCCGTGTTCACCGCGGTGATGGAGGCGGCCGACTACCGCTGCCAGTGCGAGGGCGAGTGCGGCAACGCGCACGCCAAGGGCGACGGCCGGTGCCAGCACGAGCACGACCACTACACGAGCAAGCACGGGCGCCGGGTACGGCTGATGGCCGCGCCGGTCGACCCGCTCGCCACCGACGTCGCCGCCGCCCGCCTCCCGGCGAGCGAGCTGCGCGCGTGGTGCCCCGACTGCCGCGGCGCCGCGGCTCGGCTCGCCCGTAAGCGGCTGCCCGCGGCCTCTACGGATCAGTGCGGCCTGTTCGACCTGTAGCGCACGCGCGTTCTAGAGACCGGATTCCGGTCCTCTCCTGCCGCGTACGGCGCTCAGCATCGCTACACGGGCCCGGCCTCCCACCTCCTACAGCGACGGCCGGGCCCGCTCTCCCTCACACCCGAAAGTGGAAGGAACCTCAGTGAACCACCCCGACGACAACGAACTGTTCCACCGACTCGAAGCCGAGATGGCCGCCGACTCCGGCGCCGAGGTAGTCGACCTGAACAAGGCCCGATCGGCACGCGGCGAGTCGACCGGCCCCGCCCCCGACTCGACTGCCGACTCCCGGCCGACCGAGTCGGCCGACCCGAGCGCCGACCGGTCGGCCGACTCGGTCGACGACGACACCGACGGCAAGTCGACCGTCATGGTCGACGGTCCGGCCCCGGCCGGTCCGGGCCTGATGGACCGACTCCGGTCGGGTCAGCGGCGCGAGGTGATCCCGGCGTGGGCGAAGTCCAAGCCGGAGTTCGTCACCGCGCTGGGCTGGCTGGGTGGCTACGCCTGGCACACCACCGCCTTCCACGCGGTGCGCCTGCCCTGGTACTCCCTCCGGCTCGCCTTCCAGGCCCCGGCCGGGGTCGCGAAGTTCGTCGGCGGCGCCATGCGCTGGGTCGCCGACACCGAGGGCGAGCCGCTGCGGCAGGTCGCCGCGCGGCGCGAGAACGTCGAGGAGTACCTGAAGCTGTCCCGGCAGCGAGACAACCGGGTCAAGCTGCGCGGCATCGTGATGCTGCTCGGAATGATCCTCGGTCCGGTGCTGGCCATCGTGCTGTTCGTGCTCGCCCCGACCTGGCTTGAGGTCCTGGCGCTGGCCCTGCTGACGGCCGGGTTCGGCTTCCTCGGGGCGCCGTCCGACAAGCCCGTCATCTCCCGTGCGGTCGTCACGACCGAAGTCGAGCGGCTGACGAGCGGCATCGTGGAACGGGCCCTTGGGGCGCTGGGCATTGCCGAGATCAACAAGGCGCTCGCCAAGGGCGGGGAGGGCATCAAGTTCCCCGCCCCGATCACCCGCGACGGCCCCGGCTGGCGCGCGGACGTCGACCTGCCCTACGGCGTGACCGTGCCGGACATCCTCGACCGGCGCGAGAAGCTCGCCTCTGGCCTGCGCCGCCCGCTGGGGTGCGTGTGGCCGGAGCCGGTGGCGGATGAGCACGCCGGCCGCATGATGCTGTGGGTCGGGGACAGGGCGCTGAACAAGGTGCCCGCCCCCGCCTGGCCGCTGGCCAAGTCGGGTGCGGCGTCGCTGTTCAAGCCGCTGCCGTTCGGCACTGACCAGCGCGGCCGGAACGTCGACCTGACGCTGATGTACGACAACGTCCTGATCGGCGCCATGCCCGGCATGGGCAAGACGTTCAGCCTGCGTACGCCGCTGCTCGCCGCGGCGCTGGACGTGACGGCTGAGCTGCTGATCTGGGAGTTGAAGGGCACCGGCGACCTGGACCCGCTGAAGAAGGTGGCGGCCGACTACGGCTCCGGCCCGGACGACGACACGTGCGCCGCCACGCTGGATTCGATCCGCTACGTCTACAAGGACCTGGAGCGCCGCGCCAAGGTCATCAGCTCCCTGCCCAAGGACAAGTGCCCGGAGAACAAGGTCATCCCGTCCCTGGCCGCGAACCGCTCCCTCGGGCTGCACCCGCTCGTGCTGGCCATTGACGAGTGCCAGGAGCTGTTCAGCCACGACAAGTACGGCAAGGAAGCCGGGGCGCTGTGCACGGCCATCATCAAGCGCGGCCGGGCGCTCGGGGTGATCCTGCTGCTGGCCACGCAGCGCCCCGACAAGGACTCGCTCCCGCCCGCCATCAGCGCGAACGTGGGCACGCGGTTCTGCCTGCGGGTCATGGGCCAGATCGAGAACGACATGATCCTTGGCACATCGATGTACCGCAACGGCATCCGCGCCACGTCGTTCACCAAGTCCGACAAGGGCATCGGCTACCTGGTCGGCGCCGCCGACGACCCGCAGATCGTACGCGGCTACTACCTCGACAACCCGGCCGCGGACGCCATCTGCGAACGCGCCCGCAAGGCACGCATCGACGCGGGCACGCTGCGCGGCATCGCCGCAGGCGAGACCCCGGAGCGGCGCGAGGCGGTCGATCCGCTGCTTGAGGACATCCTCGCCGTCGTCCCGGCGGATGAGGCCAAGCCGTGGAACGACGTCACCGTCGACCGGCTCGCCGAACTGCGGCCGGAGAAGTACGGGCCGTGGGGCGAGATGGCCCCGGCCGACAAGGCGCGGCAGCTCACCACCGCGCTCAAGCCGTACGGCGTGACCACCGGGCAGGTGGCCCGGCGGATCAACGGCAAGACCGTCAACCGGACCGGGTTCGAGCGCGCCCACATCGTCACGGCGATTGCGGAGCGTGACCGAAACCGGGACGCGGGCTGACTCCGAGGGGCCTCTAGCGCTAGGGGCCAGACCCTCTAGCGCTAGAGGTCCCGCTAGCGCCCCATACGGGCCCTGATCAGCACGCTAGCCGATAGGGCCCCATCTGCGGAAACCCCCGAAACCTGTCCTGGGAGGGCTCTCGTGACCCCGATCCTGCTCGCTATCGCACTCCTGCTGTTCGTCACGCTCGGTTACGCATCGGTGTGTGCGGCGAGCCCGTTCGGCACCTGCCGCAAGTGCAACGGCTTCGGCTTCGCCATGACCACCGACCGCAAGGGACGGCCCAAGCGCGGCAAGAACTGCCGCCGCTGCAAGGGCCACGGCAAGCGGATACGCGTCGGCCGCTGGCTCTACAACCGCGCCGCCCGCACCTACCGCGCAGGCACCCGCTGACCCCCAACCCCACCCCGCAGAAAGGAGGTTGCGGCATGGCCGTGACCATCTCCCTCGCCCTGCTCTTCGGCTTCGTGCTCTTCATGCTGCTGCGCTCCAAGACCCTCGGCCCCGGCAGCGCGTTCGTGGCCGTGATGTTCGGCTTCTACCTCGCCTCCACCGGAGCCGCCGACACCGTCAACCAGCTCATGAGCGCCATCGTCAACGCGCTCCCGGACCTGTGAGGAGTACGGCCGTGAACGAACCCATCGTCGCCCGGCACTGGCTCGCCGCCGCCGCGCCCAAGGCCGCGCCCGCCATCGCCACCACGACCGTGCTCGCGCTGGCCCGGATCTGGAACGCCAACGGCGCCGAACACTCCGTCGGCAACGCCGTGCTCATGACCGCCCTGTCTCTCGCTGCCGCGGCGGCCGGCGCGTGCGCGAGCGTCGGCCGCGCCGGAGACCCCGTGCTCGCCGGGACCGCGTTCGCCGCCTCCGGCGGGCTCGCCCTCGCCGGGGTCGCCGGATACGCCGACGGATGGTCACTGCCGCTGCTGCTGTGGGCGCTGGCCACCGCCGTCGCCTACGGGCTCGCCGCGCGCTACTGGCGCACCGACCGGCGCGAGCGCGTCGCCTACGAGCGGCACATGAGCGACCGGCGCGAGGAACGCGCCCACATCGAGCGTGTCGAGACCATCCGCGGCACAACACAGATCGAGGTGGCCCGCACCGGCGCCGCCTACGCCGAACAACTCGCGCAGGCACTCGTCACCCGCGCCGCGCTCCCCGGCTTCGACCCCACCGCCCTGGAACGCGCGGGACTGCCCGAGCTGCCCGCCCTCGACACGAGCAAGGAGCAATGACGTGGACATCGACCCGGACGAGATCGTCACCGTCGAACTGCGCTGGGACAACGACGGATTGCCCGAGACCTACAGCCGCGACCTCACCCGCCGCCACCTCGGAGACCTGCTCATGCAGGTCGACGACATGGCCGCCGAGACGGACTGAGCCGTGTTCGAGATCCGCATCATCTGCACGCCGGACGACGCCGACCGCGTCAGCACCGCTCTGGCCACCGCGTTCGACACCGACCCGGCCCGCCAGTACCCGACCCGCGACGGCAAGCGCACCCGGCTGTACTTCACCGCCGACCACCGCGACTCCAGCACCAACCCCATCCACACCGAAAGCGAGTGATCCACATGTCCGTGGGAGAGACCCCCATCACCATCGTCGGCAACCTCGCCGCAGACCCCGAACTGCGCTTCACCACCGGGGGCGACGCCATCGCCCGGTTCTCCGTCGCCTCCACCCCGCGCACCTACGACAAGGCCACCGGCCAGTGGCGCGACGGCACCGCGATGTTCCTGCGCTGCACCGCATGGCGCGACCTGGCCAACCACGTCGCCGAGAGCCTGACCAAGGGCACGCGCGTGGTCGTCACCGGCCGTCTGCGTCAGCACAACTGGCAGAACGAGCAGGGCGAGAACCGTTCCATGCTCGCGCTGGAAGTCGACGACATCGGCCCCTCGCTCCGCTTCGCCACGGCCAAGGTCGAACGCGTCCAGCGCAACGGCACCGCCTCCGGCCCGGCCACCGACGCGTGGAGTACCGCCGCCCCCGCCGCGGCCGGAGCCGCTAAGGGCCCCGGTTCCGGGTTCAGCGACGAACCCCCGTTCTAGACACGCCCGGGGCGGGCGCCTCTCACCACAAGACCGCGCCCGCCCCGGCTCCCTTGTCCCTTCGACAGAACAGGAGAACCCCCAGCATGCCTCAACTGGACGGCTCTGCCCAGCTCAGCGCCGCGCTTGACGCTGCGTCGCGCGGCTGGCACGTCTTCCCCCTCATCCCCGGCGCCAAGCGCCCCGCCGTCCGCAACTGGGAGACCCGCGCCACCACCGACCATGAGCGCATCACCCGGTGCTGGACGCACGCCCCCTACAACGTCGGCATCGCCACCGGCCCCTCCGGGCTCATCGTCGTCGACCTCGACACCCCCAAGGGCTCGGACGACACCCCGCCGGCCGAATGGGCCGAGCACGGCGTCACCGACGGCGCCGACGTGCTCGCCCTGCTCTGCGAGCGCCACAGCCAGCCCTTCCCCGCCGACACGTACTCGGTCCGCACCTGGAGCGGCGGCACGCACCTGTACTTCGCCGCACCCCAGGGCGAGCCGCTGCGCAACACCGCCGGGGACAGCGCGCGCGGGCTCGGCTGGAAGGTCGACACCCGCGCCGTCGGCGGACTCGTCGTCGGCGCGGGCAGCACCTTCGCCGGAGAGCCCTACACGGTGGCTCGCAACGCCCCCGTGGCCCCGCTGCCGGGCTGGCTCGCCGAACTGCTACGCCCGGCGCCGCTGCCCCCGCAGCGACCGGTCACGGTCCCGCTCACGGCCAGCGACCGGCGCGGCAAGTTCCTGAACGCCGCGGTCAACGGCGAGTTGGCGCGGGTCACCGGTTCCGGCGAGCACCAGCACAACAACGCGCTCTACATCGCCTCGGTTGCTCTCGGTCAGCTGGTCGCCGGGGGAGAGCTGGACGCGTACGAGGTGACCGAGAAGCTCACCGACGCAGCGCTCAGCGTCGGCCAGGGCGAGCGCGAGGCACGCCGCACCATCGCGTCCGGCCTGCGTGCCGGAGCCAACCGCCCTCGGAAGGTCGCGGCATGAACAGCAACCCCGTTCCCCCGCCTTCAGACGAGAACGGCAAGAGCCGCAACCCCATCCCCCCGCTGCACCTGTACTCCGTGCCCAGCGACCCCGAGGCGACCCCTCAGGAGCAACCGAAGCGAGAGCGTCCGCGCACCGCGTGGACCGCGGATCAGCTCATGGCCGCGGACTTCCCGGAGCCGAAGTGGGCCGTTCCCGGCATCCTCGCCGAGGGTGTGAACCTGCTCGCCGGTCCGCCCAAGGTGGGCAAGTCGTGGCTGTCCCTCGGTCTGGCTCTTGCGGTCGCCTCCGGGGGCCATGCGTTCGATTCGCTGCCGGTCGACGGCGGTCCGGTGCTCTACCTCGCCCTGGAGGACACCCCGCGCCGTCTCCAGACCCGCATGGGCAAGATGCTGGGAGGGCAAGCGGCGCCGGCCGGGCTGACCCTGGTCACCGAGTGTCCGCCCTTCCCACAGGGCGGAAGCGACGCCATCGCCGGATGGCTGGACCGCAACCCGGCCGCCCGCATGGTCGTCATCGACGTGTTCGCCAAGATGCGCGGCCTCGCCCCGCAGGGCGTGTCCGCCTACGACGCGGATTACGTCGCCGTCGGCTACGCCAAGCGGATCGCCGACCACTACGGCATCGCCGTGGTGCTCGTCCACCACGTCCGCAAGGCAGGATCGGACGACTTTCTGACCGAGGTGTCCGGCACCAACGGCATCGCCGGAGCCGCAGACGCCACGCTCGTGCTCAAGCGGGCGCGCGGGCAGGCGGACGGCATCCTGCACGTCACCGGGCGCGACGTCGACGAAGCCGAGTACGCGCTTCAGTTCCAAGCCGCCTCCGGTGCCTGGCAGATGCTCGATGGCCCGGTGACCGACCACACCATCGGCGACACCCGCGCGTCCATCCTCCGGCACGTCCGTGCCCACCCCGGCGCCCGGCCCAAGGACATCGTGGCCGCGCTGCCGCACCTCGATGCCGAGAACGTCCGTCGTACCTGCTCGCGCATGGCCGCGGACGGGCAACTGACCAAGGACGCCGGGGGTCGGTACTACCCGGACACCGAGACCCGGACACAGGGCACGCCCGAGGTGTCCCAGCTGTCCGACTGTCCCAATACCCCTTCTGACCTGCACGAACAGGTGGGACAGCCGGAATCGGGATTGTCCCAGCTGTCCGACTCCCGTCCCGCTGGCGAGAACTCGGAGGGAACTGACCGTGGAGCGTGACGAGATGCTCACGATCCCTCAGGTGATTGAGGAAATCGGCGTACCGCTGTCGACCTTCTACCGCTGGCGACAGCAGAGGAAAGGCCCGAAAGCAATCAAGCTCCCGAACGGCGCCGTACGAATCCGCCGCTCGGAACTGGAGCGCTGGATTGCAGCTCTGGAGGAAGCCGCGTGACCAATCGCAAGAGTGGCGCAACTCCGGGCGCTCGTGAAGGCGAGCGCCCGGCCGGGCCTGAAGAACCCACGCTTTCCACCGACGTCCGTATCTGGAAAGTCAGCAAGATTTCCAGCAAGACGGCGCCTTACCAACTCCGTTGGGTGGTCGCTGGGAAAGTCCGCCATGCGACTTTCACGACGTCCGCGCTTGCAGAGAGCCGCCGTTCGGAGCTCTGGCGGGCCATGCGTAAGGGCGAAGCCTTCGACGTGGAAACTGGGCTGCCCGAATCGGAGCTTCGGGCAGCAGTAGAGAAGGCGAGTACCAAGCCGGACCCCTCATGGTGGGACTTCTCTCGCGAGTACATGGCAATGCGTTGGCGCACTGCCGCGGCGAAGACGCGTGAGGGGCTGGCGGACAGTCTCGCTACCGCAGCTCTCGGCATGATGGGGGAAAGCCCCGGGGCGCCGGAGCTTGAGGACGTACGGCGCGCCGTACGGTGGGCCGTCGTACCGGCTCACAAGGATGAAGAACCCCCGCCGGAGCTGGAGAAGGTCTGTGCGTGGCTGGCGAGCCACTCTCTTCCCCTGTCGGCTCTCCATGACTCCAAGGTTGTGCGTGACGTCCACTACCGACTGTCCTTCAAGCTGGATGGCAAAGCAGCGGCAGCGGATACGTACAAGCGTCGCCGTCGCGGATTCAACACGGCCATGGAGTACGCGATTCAGGAGGGATACCTAGAAAGGAATCCGCTGGCCGGAGTGAAGCGGCCCACCTCTAATGGGGGCGATGCCGTGGATCCGCGGGTCCTGGTCAATGAGTTGCAGGGAAGGCAGCTCCTTACGGCCGTCTCGTACGTCGGCTCGGTGCACCGCAACCGGGGGCGGCGCCTTGTCGCGTTCTTCGGCTGCATCCTGTACGCGGCGATGCGCCCGGCCGAAGTGGTCGGACTCCGATTGTCTGACTGCCATCTCCCTGAAAAAGGATGGGGGACCCTCACTCTCTGGGAGACACGCCCGATCTCAGGCAAGAAATGGACCGACTCGGGTGAGCGGCACGACAAGCGGGGCCTGAAGTCACGGGAGCCTGGCACAGACCGGCCGGTACCGATTCCGCCCGTGCTTGTGGCGATGCTCCGAGCACACCTGAAGGAGTTCGGCACCGCCAAAGACGGGCGACTCTTCCCCAACGAACGGGGGGACCTGCTCGGCACGTCCAGTTACTGGAGGGTGTGGCAGGAAGCCAGACCGCTGGCGCTCCCGCCGGACAAGGTGGACTCGCCCTTGGCCCGGAAGCCGTACCACCTCCGGGCCACCTGCATCACGAACTGGCTCCGCGCAGGCCTCCCGGTAGCCGAGGTGGCCCGGCGCGCCGGCAACTCCCCGGAGGTCATCCACCGCCGCTACGCGGGCGTCATCGACGACAGCGAGGAGGAGAACAACAAGAAGATCGAAAAGACCATGGGGTGGGGGCCAGAGAGCGCGTGAGCCCGCGTGTGGCTCACACGCTCCTCACACGCGAACCGTGAGAGACAGCGAGAAAGGGCGGGAGTCAGTGAGACTGACTCCCGCCCTTTTCTGTCGGCATCCGCCCTGGTCAGAAGGTGGTTTTGGGTCTCTGACCGGCGAGTGCCCCCGGCAGGATTCGAACCTGCGCACACGGCTCCGGAGGCCGTTGCTCTATCCCCTGAGCTACGGGGGCGTGTCGGTGTGGAGCTTGTTGCTCGCGGCGACGGGTAGAACACTACCAGCTCTGCCGGGGTGGTCAGGAACGGGTTTCCGGGGGGTGGGGGAGGCGAGGTCGTCTGCAGGGGGTGGAAGTGGGGAAAACCCGGACGCGGTGGCCGGTGCGGACCTACTCTCGAGTTGTGCCAGGCGCGTCGGGGCGGGTGCTTGTCGTGGACGACAACAAGGTCATCCGCCAGCTGATCAGGGTCAATCTCGAGCTGGAGGGTCTCGAGGTCGTGACCGCGGCCGATGGTGCCGAGTGTCTGGACGTCGTGCATCAGGTTCGGCCCGATCTCGTCACCCTCGATGTGGTGATGCCCCGCCTGGACGGGCTGCGGACCGCCGCCCGGCTGCGGTCGGACCCCCGGACCCGTGATCTCCCGCTCGCCATCATCAGCGCCTGCACCCAGTACGAGATCGAGGCCGGCCTGGAGGTCGGCGTCGACGCCTTCCTCCCCAAGCCCTTCGAGCCCGCCGAACTCGTCGACATGGTCCGCAGGTTGATGGAGCGGTCGCGCGGGAAGCGGGGGTCCGTGCTTGGGGAGGGCAGCGGGCCGGGGCGGCTGGCGGTCGAGGGGTGAGGGGCGGCGGGGGCGTCCGTGTCCGTGTCCTGTCATTCACGGTCCAGTCATTCACGTCGTCCTCACCGGCGCCCTTGCCGTCGTCCACATCGCGGGACCTCCGGTAAACGGACTCGCCTTCCCACCCCCCTCCTCCCATACGCTTGTCCCGTGACCCCCGTCGAGCTCTCCCGCAGCGTGCTGCACGCCGTCCGGCGTGCCGTCGACGCCGGTGAGCTGCGTGTGGAGGCGCCGGCGCTGCCGTCGCGGGTGTCCGTCACACCGCCGGGGCCCGGGGGATGCGGGGACTACGCCACCAATGTGGCCCTCCAGCTCGCCCGGCCCGCCGGACAGCCGCCGCTGCGGGTCGCCGAGGTGCTCCGGCCGTATCTGTCCCGTGCGCACGGTGTCGCCGGCGTCGAGATCACCGGGCCCGGTTTCCTGAACATCAGCCTCGACCGGGGCGCCGGTGCCGAGCTGGTGCGCGGGGTGCTTCGGGACGGGCCGCGCCACGGGCACTCCGACCGCCTCGCCGGGCAGGTCATCGAGATCCGCGTCCCCCACGACGTACGCGCCGAGGTCCTCGCCGACGCCCTCGCCCGCATGATCGAGTCGCAGGGCGGCCGCGTCGAGATCGATCACCGGGAACCGGTGAACCTGCGGCCCGTGCCGGCACCGGAGGACCCCGCCCCGCTCGGCCCCGACGCCTCCCAGTGGGCCCTGCTCCACCCCGCCCCGCACGACCGGCCCCGGATCACCGCCGACCACCTGGTCCAGCACGAGAGCAACCCCCTCTTCCGCGTCCGCTACGCCCACGCCCGCACCCGCGCCATCAGCCGCAACGCCGCCGACCTCGGCTTCAGCGCCCACTACGGCCCCGAAGCCGCCGCAGCCGACCAGGCAGCCGCCGCCGACGACGGTCCCATGGCTCCAGCCGCCATCGGCCCCGACGCCACCCCTCTCCTCACCCTCCTCGCCGACCACCCCCGCCTCCTCGCCTCCGCCGTCACCCACCCCCGACCCGCGGACGCCACAGGAACAGAATCAGAAACAAGAACGGGCACAGGAACAGGCACCGGCACCTCCCTCGCGGCCCCCGTCCCCGACCCCGCCGCCCCCTCCCGCCTCACCCGCCACCTCCTCGCCCTCGCCGACGGCACCCTCGCCTTCCTCCCCACCGTCCTGCCCCGCGGTGCGGAGAAACCCTCGGCCGCCCACCGTGCCCGGCTCGCCCTCGCCGAAGCCGCCGGGACGGTGCTGGCCGGCGGCCTGTCCCTGCTCGGCATCGACGCACCCGACCACCTCTGAGAGAGCACGCCAGAAGTCATGAGCCGTTCCGCACACCCCGCCGGGCCCCGTCACGCCGACGTGCTCCCGGAGGGGCGCTCCGTAGCAAGCACAGCCCCGCCGGCCGACCTCAACGCCCTCGACCCGAAGGTCTGGGCGCAGACGGTCGACCGCGGTGCCGACGGTGTCGTCACCGTCGGCGGGATCGACGTCAAGCAGCTCGCCGAGGAGTTCGGCACCCCGGCCTACGTCCTCGACGAGACCGACTTCCGCGCCCGCGCCCGCGCCTGGCGCACCGCCTTCGGCCAGGACGCGGACGTCTTCTACGCGGGCAAGGCGTTCCTGTCGCGAGCCGTCGTGCGGTGGCTGCACGAGGAGGGGCTCAACCTCGACGTCTGCTCGGGCGGCGAGCTGACCACCGCCCTCTCCGCCGGCATGCCCGCCGACCGCATCGCCTTCCACGGGAACAACAAGTCCCCCGAGGAGATCCGCCGGGCCGTCGAGGCCGGCGTCGGGCGGATCGTGCTGGACTCCTTCCAGGAGATCGTCCGCGTCGCCCACATCGCGCACGAGCTGGGCAGGGTCCAGAAGGTCCAGATCCGGATCACCGTCGGCGTCGAGGCGCACACGCACGAGTTCATCGCGACCGCCCACGAGGACCAGAAGTTCGGCATTCCGCTCGCGGGCGGGCAGGCCGCCGAGGCCGTTCGGCGGGCGCTGCGGCTCGACGGGATCGAGCTGATCGGGATCCACTCCCACATCGGGTCGCAGATCTTCGACATGTCCGGCTTCGAGGTCGCCGCCCACCGCGTGGTCGGGCTGCTCAAGGACATCCGCGACGAGCACGGCGTGGAGCTGCCCGAGATCGACCTCGGGGGCGGTCTCGGTATCGCGTACACCAGCGCCGACGACCCCCGCGAGCCGCACGAGATCGCCAAGGCACTCACCGAGATCGTCACGCGGGAGTGCGAGGCCGCACGCCTGCGCACGCCGCGTATCTCCGTCGAGCCGGGGCGCGCCATCGTGGGCCCCACCGCGTTCACCCTCTACGAGGTCGGCACGATCAAGCCCCTCGACGGGCTGCGGACGTACGTCTCCGTCGACGGCGGCATGTCCGACAACATCCGCACGGCCCTCTACGACGCCGAGTACAGCGTCGCCCTCGTCTCCCGCACCTCCGACGCCGAGCCGATGCTGACCCGTGTCGTCGGCAAGCACTGCGAGAGCGGTGACATCGTCGTACGGGACGCGTTCCTGCCCGCCGACCTGGCACCGGGTGACCTCATCGCCGTACCGGCGACGGGTGCGTACTGCCGGTCCATGGCGAGCAACTACAACCATGTGCTGCGCCCGCCGGTCGTCGCCGTGCGCGACGGCGAGGCGCGGGTGATCGTCCGCCGCGAGACGGAGGAGGACCTGCTGCGTCTCGACGTCGGCTGAGCCCGACCCGGGAAGCGCGGAAGATCTCCTGTTCACCGCCCCTGCGAAAATGAAATAGACGTCTCACGATCCGGACCGAGGGCAGAAACTCCGGTCCGGTGGGTGAGACTGGTTCAACCTAGACGGTATGAGGAAACGAGGTCGGATGATGCGTACGCGTCCGCTGAAGGTGGCGCTGCTGGGCTGTGGAGTGGTCGGCTCAGAGGTGGCGCGCATCATGACGACGCACGCCGACGACCTCGCCGCCAGGATCGGCGCCCCGGTCGAGCTCGCGGGTGTGGCCGTACGGCGGCCTTCCAAGGTCCGTGAGGGCATCGACCCGGCGCTGGTCACCACCGACGCCACCGCCCTCGTCAAACGCGGCGACATCGACGTCGTGGTGGAGGTGATCGGTGGGATCGAGCCTGCCCGGACCCTCATCACCACCGCCTTCGAGCACGGCGCCTCCGTCGTCTCCGCCAACAAGGCCCTGCTCGCCCAGGACGGGGCCGCCCTGCACGCCGCCGCGGAAGAGCACAACAAGGACCTCTACTACGAGGCCGCCGTGGCCGGAGCCATCCCGCTGATCCGCCCGCTGCGCGAGTCCCTCGCCGGCGACAAGATCAACCGGGTGATGGGCATCGTCAACGGCACGACCAACTTCATCCTCGACAAGATGGACTCCACGGGCGCCGGATACCAGGAGGCCCTCGACGAGGCCACCGCCCTGGGGTACGCGGAGGCCGACCCCACCGCCGACGTCGAGGGCTTCGACGCCGCCGCCAAGGCGGCCATCCTCGCCGGGATCGCCTTCCACACGCGTGTGCGCCTCGACGACGTCTACCGCGAGGGCATGACCGAGGTGACCGCGGCCGACTTCGCCTCCGCCAAGGAGATGGGCTGCACCATCAAGCTGCTCGCCATCTGCGAGCGGGCCGAGGACGGCCGGTCGGTCACCGCGCGCGTGCACCCGGCCATGATTCCGCTCACGCACCCGCTCGCCTCCGTGCGCGGGGCGTACAACGCCGTGTTCGTCGAGTCGGACGCAGCCGGCCAGCTGATGTTCTACGGCCCCGGCGCCGGCGGCGCGCCCACCGCCTCCGCGGTCCTCGGCGATCTCGTCGCGGTCTGCCGCAACCGGCTCAGCAACGCCACCGGGCCCGGCGAGTCGGCGTACGCGGCGCTGACCGTCTCGCCCATGGGCGACGTCGTCACGCGCTACCACATCAGCCTGGACGTCGCCGACAAACCGGGTGTTCTCGCCCAGGTGGCCACCGTGTTCGCGGAGCACGGGGTCTCGATCGATACGGTTCGGCAGCAGGGCAAGGACGGCGAGGCGTCCCTCGTCGTCGTCACCCACCGGGCCTCCGACGCCGCCCTGGGCGGGACCGTCGAGGCGCTGCGCAAGCTCGACACCGTGCGGGGTGTCGCCAGCATCATGCGGGTTGAAGGAGAGTAGGCAGCAATGACCCACCAGTGGCGCGGAATCATCGAGGAGTACCGGGACCGGCTGCCCGTCTCCGACACCACGCCGGTCGTGACGCTCCGCGAGGGCGGCACGCCGCTCGTGCCCGCGCAGGTGCTCTCCGAGCGCACGGGCTGCGAGGTCCACCTCAAGGTGGAGGGCGCGAACCCCACCGGGTCCTTCAAGGACCGCGGCATGACCATGGCCATCAGCAAGGCGAAGGAGGAGGGCGCGAAGGCCGTCATCTGCGCCTCCACGGGCAACACGTCCGCCTCCGCCGCCGCGTACGCGGTGCGCGCCGGCATGGTGTCCGCCGTCCTCGTGCCGCAGGGCAAGATCGCCCTCGGCAAGATGGGTCAGGCACTCGTCCACGGCGCGAAGATCCTCCAGGTCGACGGCAACTTCGACGACTGTCTGACCCTCGCCCGCGGGCTGAGCGAGAACTACCCGGTGGCACTGGTCAATTCGGTCAATCCGGTACGTATCGAGGGGCAGAAGACCGCCTCGTTCGAGATCGTGGACATGCTCGGCGACGCGCCCGACATCCACGTCCTGCCGGTCGGCAACGCGGGCAACATCACCGCGTACTGGCGGGGGTACAGGGAGTACGCCGCCGACGGCGTGTCCACCAAGACCCCCCGAATGTGGGGTTTCCAGGCGTCCGGCAGTGCCCCGATCGTGCGGGGCGAGGTCGTCAAGGACCCGTCGACCATCGCCACCGCGATCCGCATCGGCAACCCCGCCTCCTGGCAGTACGCCCTGGCGGCGCGCGACGAGTCCGGCGGCCTCATCGACGAGGTGACGGACCGTGAGATCCTGCGCGCCTACCGGCTGTTGGCCGCGCAGGAGGGCGTCTTCGTGGAGCCCGCCTCCGCCGCGTCCGTGGCCGGCCTGCTCAAGGCCGCCGAGCAGGGCAAGGTCGACCCCGGCCAGCGCATCGTCTGCACGGTCACCGGCAACGGCCTGAAGGACCCCGACTGGGCCGTCGCCGGCGCCCCGCAGCCGGTCACCGTCCCGGTCGACGCGGCGACGGCGGCCGAGCGCCTCGGCCTCGCCTGAGGGCAGTCCGGGAAGACCCGAGACCCGGGTAATCCCCATAAGGGGTGCACAGGGGGCTTACGACACGCATCGTGCGCCTCCTGTGCGCCCTATGTCGCCACAGAACCTACCTTCGATAGGCTGTAAAGAACCCGCCCGCCGCATATGCCTCGCTCGCGCGCTCGCATCTGCCGCTGTACAGCGCCGTCTCGGGGCGGCCCCGGGTGTTTCCCGTACGTATCGGATGTCATTCGACAGTTCCGCAGCTCAAGGAGAGTCAACGAGCGATGGCCGGTCCAGCGTTCCGCGCCGCCGCCGTCCGGGTGCGCGTCCCCGCCACCAGCGCCAACCTCGGCCCGGGCTTCGACGCCCTCGGCCTCGCGCTGGGGCTCTACGACGACGTGGTCGTCCGGGTGGCCGACTCCGGGCTGCACATCGACATCGCGGGCGAGGGCAGCGAGACACTGCCGCGCGACGAGAAGCACCTCCTCGTCCGCTCCCTGCGCACCGCCTTCGACGCGCTGGGCGGCCAGCCCCGCGGCCTGGAGATCGTCTGCGCCAACCGCATTCCGCACGGCCGGGGCCTCGGCTCCTCCTCGGCCGCCATCTGCGCGGGCATCGTCGCCGCGCGCGCCGTGACCATAGGCGGCGAGTCCAAGCTCGACGACGCCGCGCTGCTGGAGCTGGCCACCGAGATCGAGGGCCACCCCGACAACGTGGCGGCCTGTCTGCTCGGCGGATTCACCCTCTCCTGGATGGAGGCGGGCGCCGCGCGGGCGATCAGGATGGAGCCCGCCGATTCCATCGTTCCGGTGGTTTTCGTGCCCGGAAAGCCGGTTCTGACCGAGACCGCGCGCGGACTGCTCCCGCGCACCGTGCCGCACGTCGACGCCGCCGCCAACGCGGGCCGCGCCGCCCTGCTCGTCGAGGCCCTGACCAGGCGCCCCGAGCTGCTGCTGCCCGCCACCGAGGACCGCCTCCACCAGGAGTACCGCGCCCCCGCCATGCCGGAGAGCGCGGCGCTGGTGGAGCGGCTGCGCGCCGACGGGATCCCCGCGGTGATCTCCGGCGCCGGACCCACCGTGATGGCCCTGGCCGACGCCGAGTCGGCCGACAAGGTGCAGGCCCTGGCCGGCGCGGACTGGGCCGCCAACCGGCTGAGCCTGGACCAGCGGGGTGCGAGCGTGCTTCCGCTCGCACCCGCAGGTGACACACCCTCCGGCGACATCTGATACGCACGGTTGCCGGATTTCGAGAGGGGGAATGTTTGTTGGATCCGGTAGTGTTAACCTCAAGTCTGCACCCGACCCCACCATGGCGAGGTGCCTCGTGTCCCCCTCCGGGACAGACATTCTTCCGGGAGCTCCCCGAGCCGCACTGCGTTCCGTACGACGTACCTGGGCAGTACGCCGTACAACGGCGCTGAGCGGTCCCCAGGGCACGCTCCGGAATCGGTGCGACCGCGCCGCGTGACACCGACACCGGGTGCCACGGCTCGTCGAGGAAGCGCCATCACCAGAAATCTCTTCCGCCGCTTTGGCGGACCACCGCCCCGGCTCCGTCCGCACAGCAAGGACAGGATCCGGACAGCACAACCGGTCGCCGAGCCAGACAGGCCGACGTCCGCTCCAGGGAAGGACCCTTCGTGAGCGACACCACCGATCTGATGGGCGCACGTGTCGAGGAGACCGCTGCCGCGCCCGCCACGGACGCCTCCGCGCCTGCCACCGGTGCCGGCTCCCGGCGGCGCCGCGGTACCGGCCTCGAGGGCATGGTGCTGGCCGAACTGCAGCAGGTCGCATCCGGCCTTGGAATCAGGGGCACCGCGCGTATGCGCAAGAGCCAGCTGATCGAGGTCATCAAGGAGGCGCAGGCGGCTGGGGGCACCCCCTCCGGGGGAGGCGCCACCGCCGCTCCGCAGGCCGACGCCGCCACCGAGACCAAGCCCAAGCGCCGCGCCACCTCCCGTACCCGTACGGGTGAGGCGGCCGCCGAGAAGAAGGCGGAGGCCAAGCCGGCCGAGGCGCCGGCCGAGAAGGCCGTGGCCCAGCAGCAGATCGAGATCCCCGGGCAGCCCCAGCCGGCGGGCACCGACGCCCCCGCCGAGCGCCGTGGCCGCCGCCGCGCCACCGCCGAGGGGGGCGCCCCCGCGGGCACCGCCACCGAGACCATCACCGCCGAGGCCAGGACCGAGCCGAAGGCCGAGACGCCCGCCGCCCAGCAGCCGCAGGGCGAGGCGAAGGCCGAGGCCAAGGGCGACGGCGAGGCCGAGGGCCGCCGCCGGGACCGCCGGGAGCGCGGCCGCGACCGCGACCGCCGCGGCAAGGGCGACGAGCAGCAGGGCCAGGGCGGCCAGCAGCGTCAGCAGAGCCAGCAGCAGGGCGGCGGCCGCCAGGACCGTAACGCCGGGCCGCAGGACGACGACGACTTCGAGGGCGGCCGCCGTGGCCGTCGCGGCCGCTACCGCGACCGCCGTGGCCGCCGTGGCCGCGACGAGATGGGCAGCGAGCCGCAGATCGCCGAGGACGACGTCCTGATCCCCGTCGCGGGCATCCTGGACATCCTCGACAACTACGCGTTCATCCGCACCTCCGGCTACCTGCCGGGCCCGAACGACGTGTACGTCTCCCTCGCCCAGGTCCGCAAGAACGGCCTGCGCAAGGGCGACCACGTCACCGGTGCGGTCCGGCAGCCCAAGGAGGGCGAGCGCCGCGAGAAGTTCAACGCGCTGGTGCGCCTGGACTCCGTCAACGGCATGGCGCCCGAACACGGCCGTGGCCGCCCGGAGTTCAACAAGCTGACGCCGCTGTACCCGCAGGACCGGCTCCGCCTGGAGACCGACCCGGGCGTGCTGACCACCCGCATCATCGACCTCGTGTCGCCGATCGGTAAGGGCCAGCGCGGTCTGATCGTGGCCCCGCCGAAGACCGGCAAGACCATGATCATGCAGGCGATCGCCAACGCGATCACCCACAACAACCCCGAGTGCCACCTGATGGTCGTCCTCGTCGACGAGCGTCCGGAAGAGGTCACCGACATGCAGCGGTCGGTCAAGGGCGAGGTCATCTCCTCGACCTTCGACCGCCCGGCCGAGGACCACACCACGGTCGCCGAGCTGGCCATCGAGCGCGCCAAGCGCCTGGTGGAGCTGGGCCACGACGTGGTCGTGCTGCTCGACTCGATCACCCGTCTGGGCCGCGCGTACAACCTCGCCGCCCCGGCCTCCGGCCGCATCCTGTCCGGTGGTGTCGACTCGACGGCCCTCTACCCGCCGAAGCGCTTCTTCGGTGCGGCCCGCAACATCGAGGACGGCGGCTCGCTGACCATCCTCGCCACCGCCCTGGTGGACACCGGGTCCCGCATGGACGAGGTGATCTTCGAGGAGTTCAAGGGCACCGGCAACATGGAGCTCAAGCTCGACCGGAAGCTCGCGGACAAGCGCATCTTCCCGGCCGTCGATGTGGACGCCTCCGGTACCCGTAAGGAGGAGATCCTGCTCGGCGCCGAGGAGCTCGGCATCGTCTGGAAGCTGCGCCGGGTGCTGCACGCGCTCGACCAGCAGCAGGCGATCGAGCTGCTCCTCGACAAGATGAAGCAGACCAAGTCGAACGTCGAGTTCCTGATGCAGATCCAGAAGACGACCCCGGCCCCGGGCAACGGCGACTGAGGCGTCCTCCGCTCTTCCGCAGCGATCCGAAGTCCCGCCCCTCACCTCGGTGAGGGGCGGGACTTCGCCCATGTAGGCGCCTTGTAAGATCAGCGGATCGCAATGGGGGGGAACACGCTTTCTGGTTCTTCTCTCCTGCGTGCACACCTACTGCGACAGGAGATCCTGAGTGACATCTACCTCCCGAAGAGCCCGCAGAGCTCTTCCCGCGGCCGCCGCCGCACTCGCGCTGGGAAGCGCGGTCCTCACAGCCGCTCCGGCCGGAGCGGCCGACACGGCTCCGCTCCCGGCGCCGCAGGCCGCCGAGAAGCCGACCGGCGCCTCGCAGGCCGAACTGCTCGCCCGCGTCCAGGGCGCGCAGGCCACCCTGAAGGACGACGCCGCCACCGCGCCGACGTCCGAGTCCAAGACCGAGAGCCCCGAGGCGTCCGCGTCCACCACCGTCGACCCGAAGATCATCGGCGGTACGGACGCGACCATCGCCGAGGCGCCGTGGATGGTGCAGCTGCACTACCACGACAACAAGGGCACCTCGGACACCGCCGACGACGAGGGCTACTTCTGCGGTGGCACCCTGGTCGCCCCGGCGAAGGTCCTCACCGCCGCGCACTGCGTGGTCGGCCTGGACTGGACGAAGCACGGTGCCATCCTCGCCGGCACCAGCCAGCTGCCGGACGGCAACGACCTGCACGGCGGCCGGGTCGTCAACGTGTACCGCCAGTGGGTCAACCCGACGTACAACGACTTCACCGTCGCCGGCGGTGACCTCGCGGTACTGACGCTGCTGGAGCCGCTGCCGTACAAGACGCTGCAGGTGACGTCGAGCACCGACACCGTCTCGTACAACAACGGCACCCCGGCGACGGTGTACGGCTGGGGGCGCACCAGCTCCACCAGCGACGACATCTCGCTGACGCTGAAGAAGGCGACCGTGCCGATGCGGTCGGACTCGTACTGCACCTCGTACTTCGGCTCCGACTTCAAGGCCGGCCAGATGGCCTGCGCCGGCAACCCGGCCTCCGGCCAGGACACCGGTACGGTCTCGCCGTGCAACGGTGACTCCGGTGGCCCGCTCGTGGTCAACGGTCGGATCGCCGGTGTGGTGTCGTGGGGCGTGGAGGACTGCGTGGAGGCGGGCGCGTTCGGCGTCTACGCCAAGACCCGGACCTACGTGGGCGCGGTCAACGAGCGCATCGACGACACCGACCTCAACTTCGACGGACTGGCGGACCTGTTCGCCCGTACGTCCGCGGGCGAGGCCTTCGAGTACTACGCCCGCCCCGGCGCCACGCTGGGCGACCGCCGGTCGCTCGGCAACTGGGGCGGCGTCAACCTCGTCCGGCAGGCGGACCTCGACCGGGACTTCTACCAGGACTACCTGTTCCGCACCCCGGACGGCTCCCTGTACTTCGTCGGGTTCGACGGCGTCGAAAGCTACCAGACGACTCGTATCGGCGGCGGCTGGAACGTGATGAAGAACATCGTGGTCCCCGGTGACCTCTCCGGCGACGGGCTGCCCGACATGCTCGCCCAGGATGCCAACGGCGATCTGTGGCTCTACCCCGGCAAGGGCAACGGTTTCTTCGGCACCCGGACCAAGGCCGGCTGGGGCTGGGGCGGTCTGACCATCTTCGGCAAGGGCGACTACACCAACGACGGCAAGCCCGACCTGCTGGCGCGGGACGGCAACGGTGACCTGTGGCTGTACCCGGGCCGCGGTGTGGCGAGCACGCCGCTGGGCAGCCGGATCAAGGCGGGCTGGGGCTGGAACTTCAACGCCTACGTCACCACCGGTGACGTCAACGGCGACGGCAAGGCCGACCTGCTCACCCGGGACGGCTCGGGCAACCTGTGGCTGTACCCCGGCCGCGGTGTGGCCTCGGCGCCGTTCACGGGCAGCACGCGCGTCAAGGTGGGCTGGGGCTGGCAGGGCTTCAACCTGTTCGGCTGACCGCGCACCGCGCTCCGACAGGACGCACCGAGGGCCGTTCCCGGATTTCCCCGGGGGCGGCCCTTCCCTGTGTCCCGCCTGTGCAACCTCTTGCGGAGTGGGCCCCTCTGACCGGTCGGAGCGATGATGGAGCCGTAGAGAACCGAGGAGCCCATGAGTGCCGAGAGCACGCCGGAGTCCGGCATACGCCGCCACCGCAGGCCCCGTGGGAAGCGGCGGAGCCTGCTGGTCATGGCGTGGGCCGCGGCGGGCGCCCTGGTCCTCGGCGGCACCGGCGTCGGATACCTCTACTTCAAGCTCAACGGCAACATCAAGAGCGTCGACATCAACCAGGTGCTGGGCACGGACCGGCCCACCAAGCTCGACAACGGCTCCGAGAACATCCTCGTGCTCGGCTCGGACACCCGCTCCGGCGCCAACGGGAAGCTCGGCGGCGGCACCGACGACGGCAGCGCCCGCTCCGACACCGCGATGATCATCCACGTGTACAAGGGCCACAAGAAGGCGAGCGTGGTCTCCATCCCGCGCGACACCCTCGTCGACCGCCCCCGGTGCACCGACCCGCAGGGCGTCACGCACGCCGCCGCACACGGCGTGATGTTCAACTCGGCGTACTCGACGGGCGGCGCGGCCTGCGCGGTCAAGACCGTCGAATCGCTCACCGGGATCCGCATGGACCACTACCTGGAGATCGACTTCTCCGGCTTCCGGAAGCTGATCGACGAACTGGGCGGCGTGAAGATCACGACGACCAGGGACATCGACGACCCCGACAGCCACCTCCGGCTCAAGGCCGGCACCCACACCCTCAACGGTGAGCAGGCCCTCGGCCTGGTCCGCACCCGGCACGCCGTGGGCGACGGCTCCGACCTGGGCCGCATCCAGCTCCAGCAGGCGTTCCTCAAGGCCCTCGTCGACCAGGCCGGAAAGATCGGCGTCCTCACCAACCCCAAGAAGCTCTACGACCTCGCCGACGCCGCCACCAAGGCCGTCACCACCGACTCCGACCTGGGCTCCGTCCACGCCCTGATGTCCTTCGCGGACGGCCTGAAGGACATCGGCTCCAGGAACATGACGATGATCACGATGCCGGTGCGGTACGACGCGGCCGACCCGAATCGTGTAGTCGTGGAGCAGACGAAGGCCAAGCAGGTCTGGACAGCGCTGAAGAACGACCGTCCGATCCCCGGGACGGCGACCGAGGGAACGGCCACCGGTGATGCAGAGGGCGTGGTCACCCCCTGAGGGGCGCGGTGCTGTATCGATATGCGGCTCCGCCGCGTGGGCGCGACCAGCCCCCACCGGCCCGCAGGGAATAGACGACCGCCACCCCCGGTTTGGGGTGATGGCCCCAGTCCTGGCAGACTGGTACGTCGGCTCCGGTTCACGCTCTCGCAGCCCGCGACAGCGACCCGGCGCCCTCCCGAAACCTAGGAGACACCTTGAAGCGCGACATCCACCCCGCGTACGTCGAGACGCAGGTCAGCTGCACCTGCGGCGCGTCGTTCACCACCCGCAGCACCATCGAGAGCGGCACCATCCGCGCCGAGGTCTGCTCCGAGTGCCACCCGTTCTACACGGGCAAGCAGAAGATCCTCGACACCGGTGGCCGTGTGGCCCGCTTCGAGGCCCGCTTCGGCAAGGCTGCCGCCGGCTCCAAGAAGTAGCGAGCCCCTCTTCGCCGGTCCACGGTCGCATCCCCGCCCGGGGTGCGCCCTGGACCGGCGTTTTTGGTCGCCCGCCACTTCACCCACGTACACGCACAGGAGCCCAAGATGTTCGAGGCCGTCGAGGAACTGGTCACCGAGCACGCTGACCTGGAGAAGAAGCTCGCGGACCCCTCGGTCCACGCCGACCAGGCCAACGCGCGCAAGCTGAACAAGCGCTACGCCGAGCTCACCCCGATCGTCGCCACGTACCGCTCCTGGAAGCAGACGGGCGACGACATCGAGACCGCCCGTGAGCTCGCCGCCGACGACCCGGACTTCGCGGCCGAGGTCAAGGACCTCACCGAGCAGCGCGAGGAGCTGACGGAGAAGCTCCGCTTCCTGCTGGTCCCGCGCGACCCGAGTGACGACAAGGACGTCATCCTGGAGATCAAGGCGGGCGCCGGCGGTGACGAGTCCGCGCTGTTCGCCGGTGACCTGCTGCGCATGTACCTGCGGTACGCCGAGCGGGTCGGCTGGAAGACCGAGATCATCGACGCCACCGAGTCCGAGCTGGGCGGCTACAAGGACGTCCAGGTCGCCGTGAAGGCCCGCGGCCAGCTGGAGCCCGGCCAGGGCGTGTGGGCCCGGCTGAAGTACGAGGGCGGTGTGCACCGCGTGCAGCGCGTGCCGGCCACCGAGTCCCAGGGCCGTATCCACACCTCCGCCGCCGGTGTGCTGGTCACGCCCGAGGCCGAGGAGGTGGACGTGGAGATCAACCCGAACGACCTCCGTATCGACGTCTACCGGTCCTCCGGGCCCGGCGGGCAGTCCGTCAACACCACCGACTCCGCCGTGCGCATCACGCACATCCCGACCGGAGTCGTCGCCTCCTGCCAGAACGAGAAGAGCCAGCTGCAGAACAAGGAGCAGGCCCTGCGTATCCTGCGCTCCAGGCTGCTCGCGGCGGCTCAGGAGGAGGCGGAGCGCAACGCCGCCGACGCCCGCCGCAGCCAGGTCCGCACCGTCGACCGCTCCGAGAAGATCCGCACGTACAACTTCCCGGAGAATCGCATCTCGGACCACCGCGTCGGCTTCAAGGCGTACAACCTGGACCAGGTCCTGGACGGCGACCTCGACGCGGTGATCCAGGCATGCGTCGACGCGGACTCGGCGGCGAAGCTGGCGGCCGCGTAACGCACGACAACGGCACGTACGAGTACTTCCGGAGGACTTGCGTGAACCTGCTGCTCGCAGAGGTGGCCCAGGCCACCCAGCGGCTCGCCGACGCCGGCGTGCCCTCGCCGCGCAACGACGCGGAGGAGCTCGCCGCGTTCGTGCACGGCGTCAAGCGCGGCGAGCTGCACTCCGTGAAGGACTCGGACTTCGACGCCCGGTACTGGGAGGTCATCGCCCGGCGTGAGCAGCGCGAACCGCTGCAGCACATCACCGGGCGGGCCTACTTCCGCTATCTGGAGCTCCAGGTCGGCCCCGGCGTCTTCGTGCCCCGGCCCGAGACCGAGTCCGTGGTCGGGTGGGCCATAGACGCCGTGCGCGCCATGGACGTCGTCGAGCCGTGCATCGTCGACCTGTGCACCGGATCCGGCGCCATCGCGCTCGCCCTCGCCCAGGAGGTCCCGCGCTCGCGGGTGCACGCCGTGGAGCTGTCCGAGGACGCCCTGGTGTGGACCCGCAAGAACATGGCGGGGTCGCGTGTCGACCTGCGGCAGGGCAACGCCCTGGACGCCTTCCACGACCTCGACGGACAGGTCGACCTGGTCGTCTCCAACCCGCCGTACATCCCGCTCACCGAGTGGGAGTACGTCGCCCCCGAGGCCCGCGACTACGACCCCGAGCTGGCCCTGTTCTCCGGCGAGGACGGCCTCGACCTGATCCGCGGCCTCGAACGCACCGCGCACCGGCTGCTGCGCCCCGGCGGCGTCGTCGTCATCGAGCACGCCGACACCCAGGGCGGCCAGGTGCCGTGGATCTTCACCGAGGAGCGGGGCTGGGCCGACGCGGCCGACCACCCCGATCTCAACAACCGGCCGCGCTTCGCGACCGCGCGCAAGGCGCTGCCGTGACCACCCCGACTTCCATTCCGCAGTACGTGTACGAGGAGGCCCGCTAGTTATGGCTCGGCGATACGACACCAACGACGCGACCGACCGTGTGACCGGTCTGCGCGAGGCCGCGTCCGCCGTCCGCCGTGGCGAGCTCGTGGTGCTGCCGACGGACACCGTCTACGGCATCGGCGCGGACGCGTTCTCCGGCGATGCCGTGGGTGATCTGCTGGAGGCCAAGGGGCGGGGCCGCAACATGCCCACGCCGGTGCTCATCGGCTCGCCCAACACCCTGCACGGTCTCGTCACCGACTTCTCCGAGATGGCCTGGGAACTGGTCGACGCGTTCTGGCCGGGCGCGCTCACGCTGGTCGCCAAGCACCAGCCGTCCCTCCAGTGGGACCTGGGCGACACCCGGGGCACGGTCGCCGTGCGCATGCCGCTGCACCCCGTCGCGATCGAGCTGCTCACCGAGGTCGGTCCCATGGCGGTCTCCTCCGCCAACCTCACCGGCCACCCCGCGCCGGAGAACTGCGACGCCGCGCAGCAGATGCTCGGCGACTCCGTCTCCGTCTACCTCGACGGCGGCCCCACCCCCGGCATCGTGCCGTCCTCGATCGTCGACGTCAGCCGTGAGGTGCCGCTGCTGCTGCGGGAAGGGGCGATCTCCGCCGACGAGCTGCGGAAGGTCGTACCCGACCTCGAGGTGGCCAATTGACAGCCCCTGATGCGGGGCGTGGCATAGGCGGCGGGGAGCGTGCCGCGGAGATCACGACGACGTTCGTCGGGCTTCCGCGCGACAGTTTCCGCATCCTCCACGTCAGCACCGGCAATGTCTGCCGCTCGCCCATCACCGAGCGGCTGACCCGCCATTTCGTGGCGGAGCGGCTCGGCGTGCTCGGCGGCGGGCTGATCGTGGAGAGCGCGGGCACATGGGGGCACGAGGGTGCGCCCATGGAGTCCCACGCGGAGACCGTGCTGGGCGACTTCGGTGCGGACGCGTCGGGGTTCGTGGGGCGGGAGTTGCTCGACGAGCACGTCATCATGGCGGATCTGGTGCTGACCGCTACGCGGGATCATCGGGCGCAGGTGATCTCCATGGGTCATTCGGCGGGGTTGCGGACCTTCACGCTGAAGGAGTTCACGCGGCTGGTGAAGGCGATAGATCCGGCCACGCTGCCGCCGTTGGAGGACGGGGTGGTGGTGCGGGCGCGGGCGTTGGTGCGGGCTGCGGCGGCTCTACGCGGGTGGCTGTTGGCGCCGACTGCCGAGGCGGACGAGGTGTATGACCCGTACGGGGCGCCGCTGACCTTCTTTCGGTCCATCGGGGACGAGATACACCAGGCGCTGGATCCGGTGGTGACCGCGCTGACCGGGGTGCCGGCCCGGACCGGGTGACTGCCGGGGTCTGCCGGTACGGCGCCCGGCGCTGAGGGCTGTGCCCACCCGTTCCGCCCTGCGGAACGACTGCCCACAGCCTGGTGGGTCGGGTGGGGTGGGGGCGGCGATTGTCCACAGCCAGGGGCGGGTGGGGTCGGGGCGGCGACTGCGCACAGCCAGGTGGACCTCAAACTGGGGCGGTATCCGGGCAATCCGCCTACATTGGACGTACGTCAGCGTCGACGCGTCCGGAGTGCATCATGACGGTCAGTCATATCCAGGAGGTCGGGGTCCTGCAGCGGCAGGATCCCGAGATGGCCGAGATTCTGCTGGCGGAGCGGACGCGGCAGGCGAGGACGCTGCAGCTGATCGCGGCCGAGAACTTCACCTCGCAGGCAGTGCTGGCCGCGCTGGGGTCGCCGCTGGCGAACAAGTACGCGGAGGGGTATCCGGGGGCCCGGCACCACGGCGGGTGCGAGATCGCCGATGTCGCGGAGCGGATCGCCGTGGACAGGGCGAAGGCGCTGTTCGGGGCCGAGCACGCCAACGTGCAGTCCCACTCGGGTTCGTCGGCGGTGCTGGCGGCGTACGCGGCGCTGCTGCGGCCAGGAGACACCGTGCTGGCCCTCGGACTGCCCCACGGAGGCCACCTCACCCACGGCTCGCCCGCGAACTTCTCCGGGCGCTGGTTCGACTTCGTCCCCTACGGGGTGGACGCGGAGACCGGGCTGATCGACTACGAGCAGGTGCGCACCCTGGCCCGGATGCACCAGCCGAAGGCGATCGTCTGCGGGTCGATCGCCTACCCGCGCCACATCGACTACGGGTATTTCCGTGACGTGGCCGACGAGGTGGGCGCCTATCTGATCGCCGACGCCGCCCACCCCATCGGCCTGGTCGCCGGGGGAGCGGCGCCCAGCCCGGTGCCGTACGCCGACATCGTGTGCGCGACGACCCACAAGGTGCTGCGCGGCCCGCGCGGCGGGATGCTGCTGTGCGGCGCGGAGCTGGGCGAGCGCGTCGACCGGGCCGTCTTCCCGTTCACCCAGGGCGGCGCGCAGATGCACACCATCGCCGCGAAGGCGGTCGCGTTCGGGGAGGCGGCAACACCGGCGTTCGCCGCGTACGCCCATCAGGTGGTCGCCAACGCGAGGGCTCTGGCGGACGGGCTCGCCGCCGAGGGGATGGCCGTCGTCACGGGCGGCACGGACACCCATCTGATCACCGCCGACCCCGCCCCGCTGGGCGTCGACGGCCGCACCGCGCGCGGCCGGCTGGCGGCCGCCGGGATCGTACTGGACTGCTGCGCCCTGCCGTACGGCGACGCCCGCGGCCTGCGGCTGGGCACCGCGGCGGTGACCACGCAGGGCATGGGGGAGGAGGAGATGGCGCGGATCGCGACCCTGATGGCGGAGGTGCTGCGGGAGAAGACCGAGGCCAAGCGGGCCCGCGAGGACGTGCGCGATCTCACGGCGGCATTTCCGCCGTATCCCGGCTGAACCGGGGTACGCGCACGCCCGTACCACCGGACGCACAGCCACTCGTGCAACCATCCTGGCTACCCGGAAGTCCCCAACCATATGCGCCCGTCGCTAGGGTGTGGGGCTGAGATGGCCAGCGAGACCTGTGGGGAAGCCCGTGCGTGAATACCTGCTGACGCTCTGCATCACGGCCGCGGTGACGTATCTGCTGACAGGGCCGGTACGGAAGTTCGCGATCGTGGCCGGGGCGATGCCGGAGATCCGGGCACGTGACGTGCACCGGGAACCCACTCCGCGCCTGGGCGGGATCGCGATGTTCTTCGGGCTGTGCGCGGGCCTGCTGATGGCCAGCCATCTGACCAACCTCAAGGGGGTCTTCGAGCAGTCGAACGAGCCGCGCGCGCTGCTCTCCGGGGCCGCCCTGATCTGGCTGATCGGCGTCCTCGACGACAAGTTCGAGATCGACGCGCTGATCAAGCTGGGCGCGCAGATGATCGCCGCGGGCGTGATGGTCGTCCAGGGTCTGACGATCCTGTGGCTGCCCATCCCTGGTGTGGGCACGGTCGCGCTGACCCAGTGGCAGGGCACGCTGCTGACGGTGGCGCTGGTCGTGATCACGATCAACGCGGTGAACTTCGTGGACGGCCTCGACGGTCTGGCGGCCGGCATGGTGTGCATCGCGTCCGCGGCGTTCTTCATGTACGCCTACCGGATCTGGTACGGCTACACCATCGAGGCGGCCGCCCCCGCGACGCTGTTCGCCGCCATCCTGATGGGCATGTGCCTGGGCTTCCTGCCGCACAACATGCACCCGGCGCGGATCTTCATGGGCGACTCGGGGTCGATGCTGATCGGGCTGGTGCTGGCGGCCGGCGCGATCTCGGTCACCGGGCAGATCGACCCGGACCTGATGAACCTGTTCGCCGGGTCCGAGCGCAACTCCGTGCACCAGATGGTGCCGGTCTACATCCCGCTGCTGATGCCGCTGACCATCATCGCGATCCCGGCGGCCGACCTGATCCTGGCGATCGTACGGCGCACCTGGCGCGGTCAGTCGCCGTTCGCGGCGGACCGGGGTCATCTGCACCACCGGCTGCTGGAGATCGGCCACTCGCACAGCCGCGCGGTGCTGATCATGTACTTCTGGTCGGCGCTGATCGCGTTCGGCGCGCTGGCCTACTCGGTCAACTCGGCGTCGATGTGGATCGTCCTCGGCATCGTGTTCCTCAGCGCGATCGGCCTGGTGCTGCTTCTGCTGCCGCGGTTCACGCCGCGTGCCCCGCTGTGGGCGCAGTCCTTCGTGCCGCCGCGCTACCGGCGGCGCAAGCCGGTCGTGGAGGCGGCGGAGCCGGCCGCGGCCGAGGAGGAGCCGCGTACTCCGGTGGCCGCCGGTGCGGCAGGGGCGGCCGGGGTGTCCGGCGTCAATGGCGCGACCGCCGTCTCACGCGGCCCTAGGTAAGAATCTGACTAGAGCATTACCAAGTCGTGAGGGAACGAACACCCCCAATACCAGACAAGAGGGTGCGGTTCTCGCTCAGACGCGCAGTCTCACTCTCGCGTGTGACAGCGAGCACACCCATCAGGTAAAGACCTCATCAAATAGTTTGTGATACGGTTCACGAGAACCCCGGGGAAGGCCGAAGGGCCGTAGTGCGACGGTCCGTCGGTGTGAGGTATCGACCCCCTCCGCCGGGGACTACGCTCGTCCATGACGACACCCCTGCCCCCCTTTGAAAGCGGAGTTGCCGCCATGCCGTCCAACGACGTCCGGATGCTTGCCCAGGCCGCTGTGCCCACAGCTGCCGCCGGCGCGATCGCCGCCGTCGTCAGCGGTGTGGTCGTGGGAGGCAAAGGGGCGATCGGGGCCGTCGTCGCGACGGTGATCGTGATCCTCTTCATGGGGATCGGTCTCTTCGTCCTGCAGCGCACCGCCAAATCGCTTCCCCATCTGTTCCAGGCGATGGGGCTGATGCTCTACGCGGCACAGATTCTTCTGCTGTTCGTCTTCCTGGCCGCGTTCAAGAACACCACGCTGTTCCACCCGAGGGCCTTCGCCATCACCCTGCTCGCCGGCACCCTGGTCTGGATCGCCGCGCAGACGCGGGCGCACATGAAGGCCAAGATCCTCTACGTCGAACCCGATAAATCGGGGCACTCGTCGTGAGAGGTAGGGCCGGGATAAAGACGCCTGAGAACTCCTGCTATCGTCCGGTGCCAACTGCGGCATCGCGGGCGCGGGCATCCGAGCTGACGCCTGCTCGATCGCGAGGCTTGATGCCCCCCAGCCGCCCCCACATCCGTAACACCAGTCCCGTGCCGAACCGCGGCCTCGTGCCGCGCCGACACAACGAGGTTGCCGTACCTATGCGCCACGCTGAAGGAGCCCGCGGTGAGTGCTGACCCGACGCAGGTGCTCGCCTTCGAGACCGACTGCCACCTCTTCGACGGGTGTGGCTTCGCCGAGGTCTCGCCGGGCCTGCACTCGTTCCTGTTCCAGCCCCTGTGGGGCGACGGAGACAGCAACCTGTACTTCAACAAGACGATGCTGCTGGCGCTGCTCGGCTCGATCATCATCGTCGGCTTCTTCTGGGCCGCCTTCCGCAGGCCGCAGGTCGTCCCGGGCAAGCTCCAGATGGTGGCCGAGGCGGGCTACGACTTCATCCGCCGCGGCGTCGTCTACGAGACCATCGGCAAGAAGGAAGGCGAGAAGTACGTCCCGCTCATCGTCTCGCTCTTCTTCTTCGTCTGGATGATGAACCTCTGGTCGATCATCCCGGTCGCCCAGTTCCCGGTCACCTCGATCATCTCGTACCCGCTGGTCCTGGCTCTGATCGTCTACGTCACCTGGGTGACGCTGACCTTCAAGCGGCAGGGCTTCGTCGGCTTCTGGAAGAACGTCACCGGCTACGACAAGTCGCTCGGCGCCGTCCTCCCGCTGGCCATGCTGATCGAGCTCTTCTCGAACCTGCTGATCCGCCCGTTCACCCACGCCGTGCGACTCTTCGCGAACATGTTCGCCGGTCACACCCTGCTGGTCCTCTTCACCATCGCCAGCTGGTACATGCTGAACGGCCTCGGCATCGCCTACGCGGGCGTCTCGTTCGTGATGGTCATCGTGATGACCGCCTTCGAGCTGTTCATCCAGGCCCTGCAGGCGTACGTCTTCGTTCTGCTGACGTGCACCTACATCCAGGGCGCCATGGCCGAGCACCACTGAGCCACGCCCCCTCAAGACCTCCACTCGTCCGGTGGCCAACCCCCACCGGTCCGTAAAGAAAAGGAAGAACTGGCATGCAGACCCTTGCTGCTGTTGAAGGCTCCCTCGGCTCCATCGGTTACGGCCTCGCCGCGATCGGCCCGGGTGTCGGCGTCGGCATCATCTTCGGTAACGGCACCCAGGCTCTGGCCCGTCAGCCCGAGGCCGCCGGCCTGATCCGTGCCAACCAGATCCTCGGCTTCGCCTTCTGTGAGGCGCTCGCCCTCATCGGTCTGGTCATGCCGTTCGTCTACGGCTACTGATCAGCGACACCAGTCCAGCCGACTAGACGAAAGGCACTCACATGAGCCAGCTGCTCATCGCGGCGAGCGAGGGGGAGAACCCTCTCGTCCCGCCGATCCCTGAGCTTGTCATCGGCCTGCTCGCCTTCGTCATCGTCTTCGGCTTCCTCGCCAAGAAGCTCCTCCCGAACATCAACAAGGTTCTGGAAGAGCGCCGCGAGGCCATCGAGGGCGGTATCGAGAAGGCCGAGGCCGCCCAGACCGAGGCCCAGAGCGTGCTCGAGCAGTACAAGGCTCAGCTCGCCGAGGCCCGGCACGAGGCCGCGCGTCTGCGCCAGGAGGCGCAGGAGCAGGGCGCCACGCTCATCGCCGAGATGCGCGCGGAGGGCCAGCGGCAGCGTGAGGAGATCGTCGCCGCCGGTCACGCCCAGATCGAGGCCGACCGCAAGGCCGCCGCGCAGGCGCTCCGCCAGGACGTCGGCACGCTCGCGACCGAGCTGGCCGGCAAGCTCGTCGGCGAGTCCCTGGAGGACCACGCCCGGCAGAGCCGTGTCATCGACCGCTTCCTCGACGAGCTCGAGGAGAAGGCCGAGGCAACCCGATGACATCGCCGCACGGAGCGAGCCGCGAGGCCCTGGCAGCCGCACGGGAGCGTCTCGACGCGCTGACGGACTCCACGTCCGTGGACGCGGCGCAGCTCGCCGACGAGCTGGCGGCCGTCACCGCGCTGCTCGACCGCGAGGTGTCGCTGCGTCGGGTCCTCACCGACCCGGCGCAGGCCGGCGAGGCCAAGGCCGACCTGGCCCAGCGCCTGCTCGGCAGCCAGATCAGCGGCCCCGCCGCCGACCTGGTGGCCGGCATGGTGCGCTCCCGCTGGTCGCAGTCGCGCGACCTGGTGGACGCGCTGGAGGAGCTGGCGAACACCGCGGACCTCACCGCCGCCCAGCAGGCCGGCACGCTCGACAACGTCGAGGACGAGCTGTTCCGCTTCGGACGCATCGTCTCCTCGAACACCGAGCTGCGCGCCGCGCTGACCGACCGGAAGGCCACCGTCTCGGCCAAGGGCGAGCTGCTTGCCAGCCTGCTCGGCGGCCGGGCCGACGCGGCCACCGGACGACTGGTGACGCGTCTTGTGACCGCGCCGCGGGGTCGTAGCCTGGAAGCGGGCCTGGACTCCCTGTCCAAGCTCGCCGCCGAGCGCCGCGACCGCATCGTGGCCGTCGTCACCTCGGCGGTGCCGCTGAGCGACGTACAGAAGCAGCGCCTGGGCGCCGCCCTGGCCAAGCTGTACGGCCACACGATGCACCTCAACCTCGACGTCGACCCCGCGGTCGTCGGCGGGATCCGGGTGCAGGTCGGCGACGAGGTCATCAACGGCTCTCTCGCGGACCGCATCGAGGACGCCGCCCGCCGCATGGCGAGCTAGCAGCAATTCCACAGAACGTACTTACGGCCCTGGTTGGGCCGTGCAGAGGATTCACCTCTCATTGGGGGGAGTCCCCCATCCCCCCAAGTGAAACTTCGGGCCCAACAAGGAGAGCAGGGAACCCAGATGGCGGAGCTCACGATCCGGCCGGAGGAGATCCGGGACGCACTGGAGACCTTCGTCCAGTCGTACAAGCCGGACGCGGCCTCGCGCGAGGAGGTCGGTACGGTCACCCTTGCCGGCGACGGCATCGCGAAGGTCGAGGGCCTGCCCTCGGCCATGGCCAACGAACTGCTGAAGTTCGAGGACGGCACCCTCGGCCTCGCGCTCAACCTGGAAGAGCGCGAGATCGGCGCCATCGTCCTCGGTGAGTTCAGCGGCATCGAGGAGGGTCAGCCGGTCACCCGTACCGGCGAGGTCCTCTCCGTGGCCGTCGGCGAGGGCTACCTCGGCCGCGTCGTCGACCCGCTCGGCAACCCGATCGACGGCCTCGGCGAGATCGAGACGTCCGGCCGCCGCGCCCTCGAACTGCAGGCCCCCACGGTCATGCAGCGCAAGTCGGTGCACGAGCCGATGGAGACCGGCTACAAGGCCGTCGACGCGATGACCCCGATCGGCCGTGGTCAGCGCCAGCTGATCATCGGTGACCGCCAGACCGGCAAGACCGCCCTGGCCGTCGACACGATCATCAACCAGCGCGACAACTGGCGCTCGGGCGACCCCAAGAAGCAGGTCCGCTGCATCTACGTCGCCATCGGCCAGAAGGGCTCCACCATCGCGTCGGTCCGCCGCGCGCTGGAGGAGAACGGCGCGCTGGAGTACACGACCATCGTCGCCGCCCCGGCGTCCGACCCGGCCGGCTTCAAGTACCTCGCCCCCTACACCGGCTCGGCCATCGGCCAGCAGTGGATGTACGAGGGCAAGCACGTCCTGATCATCTTCGACGACCTGTCGAAGCAGGCCGACGCCTACCGCGCCGTCTCCCTGCTGCTGCGCCGCCCGCCGGGCCGCGAGGCGTACCCGGGTGACGTCTTCTACCTGCACTCCCGTCTGCTGGAGCGCTGCGCCAAGCTCTCCGACGACATGGGCGCCGGCTCGATGACCGGTCTGCCGATCGTCGAGACCAAGGCCAACGACGTCTCGGCGTTCATCCCGACCAACGTCATCTCCATCACCGACGGCCAGTGCTTCCTGGAGTCGGACCTGTTCAACGCCGGTCAGCGTCCCGCGCTGAACGTCGGTATCTCCGTCTCCCGAGTCGGTGGTTCCGCGCAGCACAAGGCGATGCGCCAGGTCTCCGGCCGGCTCCGCGTCGACCTCGCCCAGTTCCGTGAGCTGGAGGCGTTCGCCGCCTTCGGTTCCGACCTGGACGCCGCGTCGAAGGCGCAGCTGGAGCGCGGTTCGCGCATGGTCGAGCTGCTGAAGCAGGCCCAGTACCAGCCGATGGCCACCGAGGACCAGGTCGTCTCCATCTGGGCCGGCACCAACGGCAAGATGGACGAGGTCCCGGTCGCGGACATCCGCCGCTTCGAGAAGGAGCTCCTCGAGTACCTGCACCGCAAGGAGCAGGGCCTGATGACCTCCATCAAGGAGGGCGCGAAGATGTCGGACGACACCATCCAGGCGATCGCCGACGCCATCGCCGAGTTCAAGAAGCAGTTCGAGACCTCGGACGGCAAGCTGCTCGGCGAGGACACGGCCGTCAGCGTCTCCAAGTGACGTAAGGAAGGGACCTGACTCATGGGAGCCCAGCTCCGGGTCTACAAGCGTCGCATCCGATCCGTCACCGCGACCAAGAAGATCACCAAGGCGATGGAGATGATCGCCGCCTCGCGCGTCGTCAAGGCGCAGCGCAAGGTGGCGGCCTCCACGCCGTACGCGACCGAGCTCACCCGCGCGGTCACGGCGGTGGGTACCGGCTCGAACACCAGGCACCCGCTGACCACGCAGGCCGAGACGGTCACGCGGTCCGCGGTGCTGCTCCTGACGAGCGACCGTGGCCTCGCCGGTGCCTTCAACTCCAACGCCATCAAGGCGGCGGAGCAGCTCACCGCGCGCCTCGAGCGCGAGGGCAAGCAGGTCGACACGTACATCGTCGGCCGGCGCGGGCTGGCCCACTACAACTTCCGTGAGCGCAAGGTCGCGGAGTCGTGGACGGGCTTCACGGACGAGCCGACGTACGCGGACGCCAAGAAGGTCGCGGCACCGCTGATCGAGGCCATCGAGAAGGACACGGCCGACGGCGGCGTGGACGAGCTCCACATCGTCTTCACCGAGTTCGTCTCGATGATGACGCAGCAGGCGCTCGACGACCGCCTGCTGCCGCTCAGCCTCGACGAGGTCGCGGCGGAGGCGACGCCGAAGGGCGAGATTCTGCCGCTGTACGACTTCGAGCCCTCGGCGGAGGACGTCCTCGACGCCCTGCTGCCGCGCTACGTGGAGAGCCGGATCTACAACGCGCTGCTCCAGTCGGCCGCCTCCAAGCACGCCGCCACGCGGCGCGCGATGAAGTCGGCCACCGACAACGCCGGAGAGCTCATCGAGACGCTCTCCCGGCTTGCCAACGCGGCCCGCCAGGCCGAAATCACCCAGGAAATCAGCGAGATCGTCGGTGGCGCGAGCGCCCTGGCCGACGCGACCGCGGGGAGTGACAACTAATGACCACCACTGTTGAGCCGACCGCTCCTGCTGGCGTGGCCACTGGCCGCGTCGCGCGGGTCATCGGCCCGGTCGTCGACGTGGAGTTCCCCGTCGACGCGATGCCGGACATCTACAACGCCCTCCACGTCGAGGTCTCCGACCCGGCCAACGCGGGCGAGAAGAAGACGCTGACCCTGGAGGTCGCCCAGCACCTGGGTGACGGCCTGGTCCGCACCATCTCCATGCAGCCCACCGACGGTCTGGTCCGCCAGGCCCCGGTCACCGACACCGGCACGGGCATCACCGTCCCGGTCGGCGACTTCACCAAGGGCAAGGTGTTCAACACCCTCGGTGAGGTGCTGAACGTCGACGAGTCCTACGACGGCGAGCGCTGGTCCATCCACCGCAAGGCGCCGAACTTCGACGAGCTCGAGTCGAAGACCGAGATGTTCGAGACCGGCGTCAAGGTCATCGACCTGCTGACCCCGTACGTCAAGGGCGGCAAGATCGGTCTGTTCGGCGGCGCCGGCGTCGGCAAGACGGTGCTCATCCAGGAGATGATCTACCGCGTCGCCAACAACCACGACGGTGTGTCGGTGTTCGCCGGTGTCGGTGAGCGCACCCGTGAGGGCAACGACCTCATCGAGGAGATGTCGGACTCCGGCGTCATCGACAAGACCGCGCTGGTCTTCGGTCAGATGGACGAGCCCCCGGGCACCCGTCTGCGCGTGGCCCTGGCCGGTCTGACGATGGCGGAGTACTTCCGCGACGTCCAGAAGCAGGACGTGCTGTTCTTCATCGACAACATCTTCCGCTTCACCCAGGCCGGTTCCGAGGTGTCGACCCTGCTCGGCCGTATGCCCTCCGCCGTGGGCTACCAGCCGAACCTGGCCGACGAGATGGGTCTCCTCCAGGAGCGCATCACCTCGACCCGCGGTCACTCGATCACCTCGATGCAGGCGATCTACGTCCCCGCCGACGACCTGACCGACCCGGCCCCGGCCACCACCTTCGCCCACCTCGACGCGACGACGGTTCTGTCCCGTCCGATCTCCGAGAAGGGCATCTACCCGGCCGTGGACCCGCTGGACTCCACGTCCCGCATCCTGGACCCGCGCTACATCGCGCAGGACCACTACGACGCCGCCATGCGCGTCAAGACGATCCTGCAGAAGTACAAGGACCTCCAGGACATCATCGCGATCCTCGGTATCGACGAGCTCGGCGAGGAGGACAAGCTCGTCGTCCACCGTGCCCGTCGCGTGGAGCGCTTCCTGTCCCAGAACACCCACGTCGCCAAGCAGTTCACCGGCGTGGACGGTTCGGACGTGCCGCTGGACGAGTCGATCGCCGCGTTCAACGCGATCTGCGACGGCGAGTTCGACCACTTCCCGGAGCAGGCGTTCTTCATGTGCGGTGGTCTTGAGGACCTCAAGAAGAACGCGAAGGAACTGGGCGTCTCCTGACCCCGGTGCTCGTGTGACATATGAGGGGGCGGGGTCGTCCCGCCCCCTCTGTCACGCCCATTAGACTTGTAACTGACACCCGGCGAGAAAGAGCCGGGTGGTGACCCGAGGAGCCACCCTTGGCTGCTGAGCTGCACGTCGAGCTGGTCGCCGCCGACCGCCAGGTCTGGTCCGGCGAGGCCACCCTGGTCGTCGCGCGCACCACGTCCGGCGACATCGGCGTCATGCCCGGTCACCAGCCGCTGCTCGGTGTGCTGGAGTCGGGCCCGGTGACCATCCGTACGAGTGAAGGTGGAACGGTCGTCGCCGCGGTGCACGGCGGTTTCATCTCGTTCGCGGACAACAAGCTGTCGCTGCTGGCCGAGATCGCCGAGCTGTCGGAGGAGATCGACGTCCAGCGCGCGGAGCGGGCGCTTGAGCGTGCGAAGGCGGACGAGGACGCGCACGCCCTGCGCCGTGCCGAGGTCCGCCTGCGGGCGGCGACGGTGCGCTGACCACAGCTCGCCACGCGATGACGCAACTCAGCCGCGGCTGGAACCGGAGCGATCCGGATCCAGCCGCGGCTGAGGTGAATCCGGGTGTTTTTTACGTTCCGTTACCTGTTCCGCGATCTAGGAGACGAGGAGGTCGGTGTCGATGGTCCTCGCTCTGACTGTGTGCGGAATCGTCGTGGCCCTGGTGGTGCTCGGGCTGTTCGTGTTCGGCCTGCGCCGCAGACTCATCCAGCGCTCGGGCGGCACCTTCGACTGTTCCCTGCGCTGGGACGTGCCGGAGAACCCCGACACCAGCGGCAAGGGCTGGAGCTACGGCGTCGCCCGCTACAACGGTGACCGCATCGAGTGGTTCCGCGTCTTCTCCTACGCCCCCCGCCCCCGCCGCATCCTCCAGCGCGACTCGATCGAGGTGGCCGGCCGCCGCCTCCCCGAGGGCGAGGAGGAGCTGGCTCTCCTCTCGGACGCGGTCATTCTGACCTGCCTGCACCGGGGCACCCGCCTGGAGCTGGCGATGAGCGAAGACGCGCTGACAGGTTTCCTCGCGTGGCTGGAGGCAGCGCCCCCCGGCCAGCGTGTCAACGTGGCGTGAGTCTGCCAACCCAAGGGGCGCGGGGAACTGCGCGACCAGCCACAACGCAACCGCACCCGAAGCACGACCGCGCCGCGAACGAACCCGAAGGCCCGCCGCGGCGCGATACTGCGGACAATCAGTTCAGCCCGCTGTTGATGGCCGTGACCAGCTCACCATTCGCGGTGTCACCGCTGAACTCCCAGAAGAACGCTCCGCCGAGACCCTGGTTCTTGGCCCAGCTCATCTTCCCGGCGATGGTCGAGGGCGTGTCGTAGGACCACCAGTTGCTGCCGCAGTGTGCGTAGGCGGTACCACCGACGGTCCCGGTCGCCGGGCACGCGGTCTTCAGGACCTTGTAGTCCTCGATCCCCGCCTCGTACGTGCCGGGCGCGGCCCCCGTCGCCGAGCCGCCCGGTGCGGACTGGGTGACGCCGGTCCAGCCGCGGCCGTAGAAGCCGATGCCGAGGAGCAGCTTGGGCGCCGGGACGCCCTTCGCCTTGAGCTTGGCGATGGCGGCGGCCGAGTTGAAGCCGTCCTTCGGGATGCCGGCGTACGACGTCAGCGGCGAGTGCGGAGCGGTCGGTCCGGTCCTGTCCCAGGCGCCGAAGTAGTCGTACGTCATCACGTTGTACCAGTCGAGGTACCGCGCGGCCGCGCCGTAGTCGGCCGCGTCGATCTTGCCGCCGGCCGAGGCGTCGGCGGTGATGGCGGCGGTGACCAGGTAGTTCGCCCCGAACTCGGCACGCAGTGCCTGGGACAGCGTACGGAACGCGGCGAAGCCGGACGTGTCGCAGGTCAGCCCGCAGGCGTTCGGGTACTCCCAGTCGATGTCGATGCCGTCGAAGACATCGGCCCAGCGCGGGTCCTCCACCAGGGCCTTGCAGGACTTGGCGAAGGCGGTCGCGTTCTGCGCGGCCTGGCCGAAGCCGCCGGAGTAGGTCCAGCCGCCGAACGACCACAGCACCTTGATGTGCGGGTACTTGGCCTTCAGCTGGCGCAGCTGGTTGAAGTTGCCGCGCAGCGGCTGGTCCCAGGTGTCGGCGACGCCGCTGACGGACTGGTCGGCGGTGTACGCCTTGTCGGTGGCCGCGTAGGCGTCGTCGAGGACGCACTGGCCGTTCTTGACGTTGCCGAAGGCGTAGTTGATGTGGGTGATCTTGGCGGCGGAGCCCGAGGTCACCAGGTTCTTGACGTGGTAGTTGCGGCCGTAGACGCCCCACTCGGTGAAGTAGCCGAGCTTGACCTTGCTGCCGGGGGTCGGGGGTTCGGTGCTGCCGCCGGTGGTGCGCACGGAGACCGCGCCGCTGGCCGGGCCGGTCTGGTCGGCGGTGTCGCGGGCCCGGACGGAGTAGGAGTAGTCGGTGCCGGCGGTCAGTCCGCTGTCGGTGTACGAGGTCGTGGTGACGGTGGCGACCCTGGCGCCGTCGCGCAGCACGTCGTAGTTCTTGATGCCCTTGTCGTCGGTGGCGGCCGACCAGCTCAGCCGTACCGAGGTGTCGGTGATGTTGGAGGCGGTCGGGGTGCCCGGCGCGGACGGGGCCGTGTCACCGGGGACGGTGGTGCCGTCGCAGCTGCCGCCGTTGAGCTTGCAGTTCGCGGGGGAGCCGGTGCCGGCGCCGTTGAAGCCGAAGGAGACGGAGGCGCCGGGGGCGAGGCTGCCGTTCCAGGACTTGTTCTTCGCGGTCCAGTGGGTGCCGGAGGAGGTGACGTCGGCGTCCCAGGCGGAGGTCACGGACGTGCCGGAGGGGAAGTCCCACTCGACCGTCCAGGAGCTGATGGTGGTGGTGCCGGTGTTCTTGACCGTCCACCGGCCCTCGAAGCCGGTGCCCCAGTCCGATGCCTTGGTGTAGGTGGCGGTGGCGCTCGTCGCGGCCTGTGCCTGGCTCGCGAGCCCGACCAGTCCCGCCAACGGAAGCGCCAGCGCGGCGAGTCCGGCCGCCACTTTGTGTCTGAAGCGCATGCTGCGCCTCCCTCTGTGAGGTGTGGGGTGTCGTGGGCATGACTGAGCCTTCAGCCCACGGTGCGGCGAGAATAGAAAGGTCTGGACCATGGGTCAATAGGTCTGGACCACGCAGACCGTGGTGCGGCTAGATCCCCAAGTCCTGCGCCAGCACCGCCGCTTGCACCCGGCTGCGCAGCCCCAGCTTCCCCAGCAACCGGCTGACGTGCGTCTTCACCGTCGCCTCCGCCATGTCCAGCCGCTCGGCGATCGCCGCGTTGGACAGCCCCTCACCGAGACAGGAGAGCACCTCCCGCTCCCGGCGGGTCAGACCCTCCAGCACCGCCGGATCGGCCTTCGACGGCCGTACCGAACCGGCCGCGAACTCGGCGATCAGCCGGCGGGTGACGGCCGGCGCGACGATGCCCTCGCCGGCGGCCACCGTACGGACCGCCTCGATCAGGTCCCGCGCCTCCGTGTTCTTCAGCAGAAACCCGGCCGCGCCCGCCCGCAGCGCGCCGAACACATACTCGTCGAGGTCGAAGGTGGTCAGTACGAGGACGTCCGCGAGCCCCTCCTCGACCACCCGCCGGGTCGCCGACACCCCGTCCAGGCGCGGCATCTGAACGTCCATCAGCACCAGGTCCGGCCGTGTCTCCCGGGCCAGCGCCACCGCCTCCTCCCCGTCCGCCGCCTCGCCGACCACCTCGATGTCGGGCGCGCTGCGCAGGATGAGCACCAGCCCGGCGCGCACGGCGGACTGGTCCTCGGCGACGAGCACACGGATCACGGTCAGGCTCCTTCGGTCAGGGGCAGCGTGGCGCGTACGGTCCACCGGGCGCCCTCCGGCCCGGCCGCGAACGTGCCGCCCAGCAGGGCCGTCCGCTCCCGCATGCCGACCAGACCGGCGCCGGAGCCGGGCGCGCGGGGGCCGCCGTCACCACCGTACGGACTGGTCACCGCGATCATCAGGCACTCGTCCCGGCGGTCGAGCGACACCCGCACCCGGCCGGGGGCGGCGTGTTTCAGGGCGTTGGTCAGCGACTCCTGGACGATCCGGTAGGCGGCCAGCTCGACCGGGGCGGGCAGCGGGCCGTGGTCGGTGTCCTCGGCGTCCTCCGCGTCTTCGAGGGTGATGTCGAGCCCGTTGGTGCGGGCGCCCTCCACCAGCGCGCCGAGCCCGTCGAGCGTCGGGGCCACGGACGGCTCGAGATCGCCGCTGCTGTCGCGCAGGATGCCGATCAGCCTGCGCATCTCGGCCAGCCCCTCGACGCTGTTCTCCCGGATGACGGCGAGGGCCTCCTGGGAGGTCTTCGGATCGTCCAGGGACAGCGCGGCCGTGGAGTGGATGGCGATCGCCGAGAGGTGGTTGGCGACCATGTCGTGCAACTCCCTTGCCATCCGTGCCCGTTCGGCGGTCACCGCCTGCGCCCGGTCCATCTCGGCCAGCAGCGCGGTCTGTTCGGCGTGCAGCCGGGCCGCCTCGGCCGCGTCGCGGTGGTTGCGCACCAGGGCGCCGGTGGCGGCCGGACCGAACGACACGATGCCCGCGCCCAGTCCGACGAACAGGGCCTGCGGATTCCGCCACCAGATCAGGAAGCCGAGCGTCACGGCGAGGGTGGCCAGTCCGGTGGTGACGGGGATGCGGCGGGCGGCGGCCGGGGAGCCGTACAGCACGGCCGAGTAGGCGAGGTCCGTGTACATGATGATGGTCGCCGCGTTGCCCGGGGTGAGCATGTCGAACGTCAGGGCGAGCGTGCCCATCACCAGCGCGAACTGCGGTTTCGTCCGACGCAGCAGCTCCAGACCGGCCATCACGGTCAGCGGGATGGTCCCCCACGTGGACGAGATCAGTCCGCTGCCCGACGTGTGCAGGCCGAGCGCGTACATCGCGAGCCCGCCGAGCAGCCCGGCGACCGCGAGCAGCACGTCGAAGCGGTGCGGGCGGGGGAGTCGTACGGCCATGACCCCATCCAACACGGCCCGGGCGCCGCCCGCCTGAACCGTGGGGAGGGTCCCGGACGGCGTCCTGGTGCATCTTTCGATGTACCGCGACTTCGTCATCGACGACGACGTGACCGACGGATTTTGCCGCGAGCCTGGAGGGGTGAGCGAGAGGAGCGAACCGTGATCGTCTGGTTGATCGTCGCCTGCGAGGTGGCCTTCTGGGTGCTGCTGGCCACCGGGCTGACCTTCCGGTACGTGCTGCGGATGCCCCGGACCGGCCTGGCCCTGCTGTTGTGCGAGCCGCTGCTGGAGATCGTGCTGTTCGTCGTGACCGCGATCGACCTGAGGAACGGCGCCGAGCCGGACTGGAAGCACGGTCTCGCCGCCGTCTACATCGGCTTCACGGTCGGCCTCGGGCACTCCACCGTCAAGTGGGCCGACGCCAGGGTCGCCCACCGCTTCGCCGACGGCCCGCGGCCCGTACGGCCGCCGAAGTACGGCACCGCCCGCGCGATCCACGAGTGGAAGGTCGCCGGCCGCTGGATCCTGGCCGCCGTCGTCGCCATCGCACTGCTGCAGTCCGCCATCTGGTACGTCGGCGACGAGGGCGACACCGGCTCCCTTGAGACCTGGCGGTACCGGATGCTGTGGGTGATCGGCATCAACCTGATCATCGCGGCCGGCTACACGCTGTTCCCCAAGCGGCAGAAGACCGCCTAGCGCTCCCCGCCCGGCACCCACAGCACGTCGCCGGTCGTCTTGTTCGCCGTGCGGGCCAGGATGAACAGCAGGTCGGAGAGGCGGTTGAGGTAGGTGGCGGTCAGCGGGTTCATCACTTCGCCGTGCACCTCCAGGGCGGACCAGGTGGAGCGTTCCGCCCGGCGTACGACCGTGCACGCCTGGTGCAGCAGGGCCGCGCCCGGGGTGCCGCCCGGCAGGATGAAGGAGCGCAGCTTCTCCAGCTCCGCGTTGAAGCGGTCGCAGTCGGCCTCCAGCCGGTCGACGTAGAACTGCTCGACCCTGAGCGGCGGGAACTCCGGGTTCTCCATCACCGGCGTCGACAGGTCCGCGCCCACGTCGAACAGGTCGTTCTGCACCCGGGTGAGGACCTTGACGACCTCCTGGTCCAGCCCGCCCAGCGCGATCGCCGTACCGATCACCGCGTTCGCCTCGTTCGCGTCGGCGTACGCCGCGATCCGCAGGTCCGTCTTGGGGACCCGGCTCATGTCACCGAGGGCCGTGGTGCCCTGGTCGCCGGTCCGGGTGTAGATGCGGGTGAGATTGACCATGGGGCCAGCGTAGCGACGCCGGCCCCGGCCGCGAACAGGGTCAGTTCCCGGCTGCCGCGCTCAGCTTCTCGGCGGCCTTGGCCAGGCCCTTCGTGAAGGCGTCGGCGTCGTGGTCGTCGACCCAGTTGTGCTGGACGCTGGTGATGTTGGCGCCGTCGCGGACCACGCCGTACTCCACGTCCACCACCTCGTCGCCGAGGTCCACCTTGACGCTGAAGCCCAGCGTCTCGTCGCCGGCCTCGGTCACCTTCAGGGGCTTGGTGGTGACCTTGGCCTTCCCGCCGCCGTACTCGGAGTCGAAGGTGCCGCAGCCGGTGACGGCCTTGCCCAGCGCGGTCATCACGCTCTCCGCCTTGTCGGCGGCGTAGGCGCTGACGTCATGGCCGAAGATGCTGTCGCCCTTGAGGAAGACCGCCTGCGCGTTCGCCTTGTAGCCGTCGGCGACCCGGCCGGTGTTGAAGAGGTCGACCAGCGGCAGGCAGGTCGCGTCGGCCGGCTTGGCGAGCAGGTCCTCGGGGGCGCCGCCGGACGCGTCGATGATCAGCTCGGGGTCGCGCTTCCAGCCCTGCGGAAGATCGCCGTCGGCCAGCAGGGCCTTCTTCGCCTCACGGCTGCTCAGCGGTTCGGCCGCCGGCTCGGAGGGGGTGGGGGAGGCCGACGCCGATGCGGCCGAGGTCTCGTCGCGCGGGGTGGCGGCCTTGCCGTCCGCGGCGCCGTCGCCACAGGCGGCGAGCAGGGCCAGCGCGGAGGCGGCGAAGGCGGCCGCGGTTGCGCGGCGAAGGTGGTTGTGCACGTACTTCTCCCGATGGGTAGGGCGGGGGGCGCACCGTACGACACACTGACCGGGCCGGGAGTTGCAACCGGGTCCTGTGATTCCCGTCTCGCTGGTCACGAGCTTGCCGCGACGCCCGCCGGCAGGGTGACGGTCCCCGTGAACACGCCCTCGGTGCGCTCGGAGACGTCCTGGCTGTAGCGCATCGTCCGTCCCTGGTAGGGGATCAGGAAGACGCAGCGGAAGCGGTGCGCGGTGAGGCGGTACGTCGACGGGTCGAGGGTCACGGTCTCCTCGACGCTCTCCACGGTGATCCGGTCGTCCGGCGCGGAGACGCCGGCCGCGCGCAACTGGTCCAGCGTCGACTGGAATTCACGTACTGCCTTCTGCGCGACCGGCTCGTCCCGTACGGCGGACAGGGTGGCCGGTGAGCCGAGTGCCGCGCGCAGTTCGACGGCCTCGGGTGACGTCCGTACGGACACCTCGCCGTGGCCCGCGAACGCGTCGAGGGCGGTGAGCGGGTCCTCGATCACGTTCGCCATCTCCGGGTCGGTGACCGGGCCGCTCTTCCAGGCCCCGTCGGTGCCCTTCTTGACGTGGGCGGTGCCGTCGACGACGTAGACCTCCTCCGGCTTGTCGACGCCCTTGGAGCGGGTGGTGCCGGTGGAGTGGAGGGTCATGGGGTTGTCGGTCGTGCGGTCGACCGTGGCCGTGTACGTGGCGGTGCTGTCACCGCCGGGGGAGGCCAGGCCCTCACTGCCCGCCACGGTGAACGTCCAGCCGGGCTCGCCGGACATCGCCTGCCGGGCGCGGGCGAGGAACTCCTCGGGCGTGCGGGGCTCGGAGGACTCCGGCGCTGCCTTCGCGGTGGCCGTAGAGGGAGGCTGCTCGGTGTCGGTGCCGTCGTCGCTCGTGCCGCATCCGGCCAGGGGAAGGCAGAGGAGGGAAGACGTGAGTGCCGCGGCGGCGATTCGGGTTCTCATGGGTGGGCTCTATCCGAGGCGCCCGCCCCGGTTCCAGCGCACGGACAGTAGGGACAAAGAAGGTGACTTCTGGGCGAAAAGGTGAACTCGCCTGCCCTGTCCAGGACTTCCCGTCGGGGCACGTGACGGGCGTCTCATGTCGTGAGACGTGAAACGCGTTACTTAGCCCGCCGCACCGCCCCGCGCGAGCGCTAGGGTCCCCAACAGGCGGTGGGCCGACCGATGCGCCGGACGGTGGACGCCGGTGACATCTGGTGCAGGAGCGGGCAGGGCTCTACAGATACTGAGATCTTGTACAACCACCGCACACACCCCAGGCGCATCACACCTAGGGGTGAATTCGGTATCGGTTCGCTTACAGACGGCAACCTCCGGCCGCTTCTCGCAGTCAGAGGTTGCAACGCCGGACAGCCATACCGCGGAGCACCGTCGCACGCTTAGGGGAGCGCATATGCACATCAGGGGCGACCACGCCGAGCTGGTCGTCGGGGGCCGCCTCGATGTCCGCAGCGCGGCGGACGCCCGTACGGCCCTGCACACGGCGGTCGACGACGGAGTCGGCGACCTCGTACTCGACCTGTCCGAACTGGACTCCTGGGACGCCACCGGACTCGGTGTGATCATGGGCGCCCACCGGCGCGCCGGCCGCTGCGGCCGCCGCCTGGTGCTGCGCGGCGTACCGCCGCAGATGCAGCGCCTGTTGGTGGCCACCCGGCTGCACCGCATCCTCGCCATCGAGGGCGGCCTCGCGGCGGAGTCGCTGCCCCGGGTGTGACCACGGACGTGACCACGGTGATGACCAGGGGGTACGTGCCGCGGCGAAACGTGCGTCGCGCGCAATCCTCACCGGACTGTGACGTCTCGGACGCCTCGGTACCCCGGCCTGTCGGAGATACTGTGCGAAGGTTTACGGTTCGTCTGCCCGCCGCCCGCATCCCTCGCGCGGGCACCGGACCAGAAGCGACAGCGAAGTGTGCAGCAAGGCCGGGAGGGGCTACCGCCACACGACGCTTTTGGGGGGCATGAACCTATGGACCCGACCAACCGGGGACCCGAGGAGTACGGCCACGGTGGCGACAGCCGTGCGCCGCGCCCACGCCCGTCCAGGGACCCCCTGACACCCGACCTCGGCCAGCACGCCCCGGCCGTGGCCCGTACCTCGCGGCTCGTCGCCGGCGATCACCTGGTCACCGTCAACCCGGTCGACGGCACCGAGATCGAGCGGTGCCCGCCCACCCAGCGCCCCGCGCGTCCCACCCGGCGTACGACCGCCGCCCGCGCCGAGGCCGAACGCGCCGCACGGCCGCCCGCCCCGGCCGGGCCCGCCCAGCCCGTGCTGCCCCTGCTCAGCCGGCAGGACGAGCGCGAACAGCTCGTCCGGCTGCTCGCCCGCGGCCGCTCCGTCCGTCTCGTCGGCCCCGCCGGCTCCGGCCGCACCCGCCTCCTCGACCTCGTCGCCGAGGACTGCGCCGACCTCGCCCCCGACGGCGTGGTCCGCCTCTGCGGCCTGCACCGCACCACCGGCGACCTGCTCCACGACCTGCTCCACGCGGTGTACGACGCCCCCGCGTACCGCCCGGACCCGGACGAACTGCGCTCCCTCGTCGGTGAGATCGGCGCGGTCGTGGTGATCGACGACCTCGACCTCGGCGGCGCGGCCCTCGACGAACTGCTCGACGCCACCCCCGAGTGCGCCTTCCTCTTCGGCGCGACCCCGGACATCCCGCCGCCCTCCGCCGACTCCGGCGTCGAGGAGGTCGCCCTCCCCGGCCTGGACCGCGCGGGCGGCATCGACATCATCGAGCGCGCCGTCGGCCGGATGCTCACCGAGGAGGAGACCAACTGGGCCGGCGACCTCTGGTTCGAGTCCGAGGGCCTGCCGCTGCGCTTCGTACAGGCCGGTGCCCTGTTGCGGCGGCGCGACCAGCTGAGGGCCGGGGCCGACGCCGTCGACGAGTTCGGCGTCTTCGAGGACGCCCGACCGCTCCCGGCGCCCGCCGATGCCACGCCCGCCGAGGGCGAGGAGATACCGCTGCCCTCCCTCGGCGAGGCCGCCGCGCCCGCCCCGCTGCTCGCCGCCCGGCTCAGCGCCTCCGCCCGGGCCACCCTCCGCTTCGCCGTCGCGCTCGACGGCGAGGTACCGCACCAGGCCCATCTGCCCGCCCTCGTCGGCGACACCCACGCCGACGCGGCCCTCGGCGAACTCGCCGCCTGCGGGCTCGTCTCCCCGGTCGGTCCCCGCTACCGGCTCGCCGCCGGCGTCCAGACCCAGCTGGAGGCCGCCGGGTACGCCACCGACGCCGACGAACTGCGCCGTACTGCCGCCCAGCACTACGCCTGGTGGGCCGGACACCCGTCCGTCACCCCCGAGCGGGTCTGCGCCGAGGCCGACGCGGTCCTCGTCGCCCTCACCGCGCTGGCACCGACGGCCGCGCCGCCCGCCGAGGGCGAGGAGAGCACGCCGGTACGGCTGGCCCGGACCGCGGCGCCCGCGTTCGCCGCCGGACTGCAGTGGAGCGCCTGGGAGAAGGCGCTGCGGGCCGGCGCCGAGGCCGCCCGGATCTCCGGGGAGGTCGCCGACCAGGCGTACTTCCACCACGAACTCGGCATCCTCGCACTGTGCGAGGGACAGCTCGACCGCGCCCGTGCCGAGCTGGAGTCCTCCATCGGGCTGCGCGGCGCGGTCGCGGACAAGCGCGGCACCGTCGCCGGGCGGCGGGCGCTGGCGCTGGTCGCCGACCGCTCGGGCGACGTGCCCGGGGTCGCCGCCGCGACGGCCGGGGAGGAGGTGTCCGAGGCCCGCCACGAGGAGTCGGCGCCGCCGCCGCGTCCCGTGCTGACCGCCGGGCCGCCCACCGGACCGACCCTGATCACCCCTCAGCCCCTCGGCACCGCCGCTCCGGCCGCCCACCGCCGCAGCGGTCTGCGTGGCCTCGCCAAGCGCAATCTCGTGGCCGCCGGTGCGGGCGCCCTGCTCGTCGCCGTCCTCGGCACGGTCGTCACCCTCGGCGCCACCTCCGACAACGACGCCGGTGATCCCTCCGACCGGGTCGGCGTCAACCCCTCCGCCGGCGTCGGCCCCGGCGACGACGACCTCGGCGCGGCGACGCCCGGCGGCAACACGGACGCCCCCGGCGGCGACACCGGCGAGGCCACCGGCCGCCCCACCGACCCCGGCCCCGACGGTACCCCGGGCACCTCGGACGACCCCACGACGCCCACGGGGCCCACCGGCCCGAGGGAGCCTTCGCCGGGGACCAGCAGCAGCCAGGGCTCCGACAGTGGCAGTGGCGGCGGCGGTACGTCACCGAGGCCGTCCGCGTCCTCCTCGACTTCGCCGTCGCCGTCGGGCTCGTCCGGAAGCGCGTCGCCGTCCATGTCGCCGACGAACAGCAATACGCCGACCCCGTCGGAGTCGCCGACCCCGTCCGGCACCGAGTCGCCGACCGGGGACGACACGACAACGGCCAGCGGGGCGGTGCCGTCCAGCCCGGCCCAGAGCGAGTCCACAACCCAGTCCGCGAGCACATCCGAGACCAGCAGCGGATCTCCTTCGCCCGGCTCGCTGATGTGACCCATGGCCCCTGCTCCCGCCGCGACGGCGACCAGCCACAACAAAGGAGCCCGGCGGCTCCGGACGGCCTCAGGCCGCATCGGCACCGCCGGGCTCCGCCGTCTCGCCTGAGCGCCGTCGCGGCGGGAAGAAGGGGCGGGGGAGAGGGGAGCGGGATGGAGAGGGAGCAGGGCGAGGAAGCGGCGAGGAGAACGAGGGCGCGGCGGGCGGAGAGGCGTCGAGGCAGCGGGCCGTGCGGTGGGGGTGCGGCGGGGGAGGGGAGCCGCGGGCAGCGGGCTGCGGGGTGAGGGGTGCGGCGGGCGGAGAGGCGTCGAGGCAGCGGGCCGCAGCGTCAGGGGCGCGGAGGGGGAGAGGCGCCGGAGGTGGCGGGCCGTGCGGTGGGGTGCGGCCGGGGGGAAAGGAGCCGGAGGCCGCGGGGTGAGGGGCGCGGCGGGGGAGAGGCGCTCGAGGTGGCGGGCGGCGGGGTGAGGGGTGCGGCGGGGTGAGGGGTGCGCGGCGGGGGAGAGGCGCTCGAGGTGGCGGGCGGCGGGGTGAGGGGTGCGGCGGGAGAGGGGAGCCGGAGGCCGCGGGGTGAGGGGGTGCGGCGGGGGAGAGGCGTTGACGTGGCGGGTCGCAGGGTGAGGGGCGTGGTGGGAGGAGCGGTTCGGAGGTTGTGGGGAGGTGGCGGGCCCGGGGATGTGGGCCCGCCGGGTGGGTCAGAACAGGCGGAGCTTGTCGTCCTCGATGCCGCGCAAGGCGTCGTAGTCGAGGATCTGGCAGTTGATGCCGCGGTCGGTGGCGAGGACGCGGGCCTGGGGCTTGATCTCCTGGGCGGCGAAGATGCCGCGGACCGGGGCGAGGTGGGGGTCGCGGTTCAGGAGCTCCAGGTAGCGGGTGAGTTGCTCCACGCCGTCGATCTCGCCGCGCCGCTTGATCTCCACGGCCACCGTCTGACCGTCGGCGTCCCGGCACAGGATGTCGACCGGCCCGATGGCCGTCATGTACTCGCGGCGGATGAGGCTGTACCCGTCGCCGAGGGTCTCGATGCGGTCGGCGAGCAGTTCCTGCAGGTGCGCTTCCACGCCGTCCTTGATCAGGCCGGGGTCGACGCCGAGTTCGTGCGAGGAGTCGTGGAGGATCTCCTCCATCGTGATGATGAGCTTCTCGCCCGCCTTGTTGACGACGGTCCAGACGCCCTCTTCGTCGCCGCTGCCCTCCTTCAGCGTGCAGGGCGGCGACATCCAGTTCAGGGGCTTGTAGGCCCGGTCGTCCGCGTGGATCGACACACTGCCGTCCGCCTTCACCAGGATGAGACGGGGGGCGGAGGGGAGGTGTGCGGTGAGTCGGCCCGCGTAGTCCACGGAGCACCTGGCAATGACGAGACGCATGGTCGGCAACGCTATCCGACGCCCCGCCATGCGCGCGATTCTCCCACCCGTCGCCCACCACCACCCTCAACGCAGGCCCTCCGGGCCACACCGATTTCTCCTGGAAACCAGGGGTTCCTACCCCTGACCGATCCTGGCCGATTGTGGCCCCAAGCGGAATTCCCTGTGTTCCCATTCTCCTGGTGCCGTCACCGTCCGTTGCCTACCGTAGTGAACGGGAGGTCGCGATGCGTGTACTCAGCGTGTGCGGGATTTCGGCATGCGAACTCCCCCATCTGTCCGGCAACCCCTGTTCTTCTGGGGTGCGAGAGGAGAACCCATGTCGCTCGACGTCTCACCGGCCCTACTCGAACAGGCCGAGCGAGGCGAGGTCGACGAAGCAGAATTCGTCGACTGCGTCCGGACCTCCCTGCCCTTCGCATGGGAGATGATCAGCTCCCTGGTGGCCCAGCTGAAGGTCGACGGCGGTGCCTTCGCCGACAACCAGACGCCCCCGCCGGACGAGCAGGCACGCGGTCAGCTGCTGCGTGCGCTCGCGAGTGACGCCATACGCGGCGCCCTGCAGCGGCACTTCGGTGTTCGGCTTGCCTTCCAGAACTGCCACCGGGTGGCCGTGTTCCCCCTGGACCCCGCGGTCGACGACACACTCGCCCGCTTCACGTCGGTGCGCGCCCAACTGCTGAACCAGTCCCCGGAACTACGGGACTGCTGACGCGGTGAGCCTGCGGCTTGCCGCTCCACACGCGGGAGGTGCATGCACTACTGGAGCGGCAAGCGCCGGGCGGAGCAAGGCGGTTGGGAAGCGCCGTCAAGACGTGCAATCAAGACGTGCAATCAGGACGTGCCATGGACGTGCCATCAAGAAGTGCCGTCAACGTGTCAGCGCAGTTGCGGGAGCACCTCCGCGCCCAGCCGCCGTACGTTCTCCTCCGTCGCCGCCAGATCGCCGGAGCCCTCGACGAGCAGCGCGAAGCGGGAGATGCCGGTCCGCTCGCTGGTCGCCGCCAGGCGGTCGGCGCACAGCCGCGGAGTGCCCACCGGGTGCAGCCCGCAGAGCAGTTCGGTGTACGCCACCGGATCCCGCATCTGCCGGAGCCGCCCGTCCACCGTGACATGCGCGTCGAGCCCCTGCCGCAGCCAGCCCGGCATCGCCTTCACCAGGGTCTCCACCGCGTCCGTCCGCCGGTCCGCGATCTGGCAGACGCCCGCCGAGACATGGGCGGCCCGGCGGATCTCCTCCACCGGCCGCCCGGCCGCGCGCGCGTGCCGCCGCCACAGGGCGATCATCTCGGCCTTCTCCTCGTCGCCCTGGTGCATACCGACCAGCATCGGCAGCCCGCGCTCGGCGGCCAGCCGCACCGACTTGGGGGAGGTGCAGGCGACGACGACCTCCGGCCCCTCGGTCTCCGTCAGCGCTTCCGACGGCCGTGGTACGACGGGCACCTCACGGAAGCGGAATCGCTCGCCGTCGGCGCCGACGGCTGGTTCACGCAGCCAGCGCACCAGCAGATCGAGTGATTCCGGGAAGTCCGTCTCGTACGCCGCGAGCCCGGCCCCGAACACCTCCAGGTCGACCCAGGGCCCGCCCCGCCCCACGCCGAGGGAGAAGCGGCCGCCGCTCGTCAGGTGCAGCAGCGCGGCCTGTTCGCCGAGGGTGACGGGGTGGGTGGTGGGCAGCACGCTGACCGCCGTACCGACCCGGATGCGGCGGGTGCGGCCCAGCAGTAACGCGGCGAGGGTGATGGCGGACGGGCAGGTGCCGTACGGCACGAAATGGTGCTCGGCCAGCCAGACCGACTCCAGCCCGGCCTCCTCGGCGACCTCGGCCGAGCGGACGGCGCGGTGCAGCGCCTCCCCCTGGCCCTGACCCGGGAACTGGGCCGCCAACACGAAACTTCCTACGCGCATGGCACTTTCCTGCTTCCTTGGCTCCGACGCGGAGCTCCCCCACCCGGCATAACCGTCTGACACGTGCCGAGGACACGGCCTGGCGGAGAGATTTGCGGATTGTCTGCAGAATCGGGTGCCCGCTGGGGACTTGGGCACTCGTCGCCTTACGTGTACCGCGCGCGGCGCCGCGTACGCTGGATGGGATCCCCGCATCCTGTATAGCTCCGTGAGGTGTCCCGTGTCCCCGCGTCGCAACCGACCCAAGGCCGCCGGCTCGTCGTCCGGCCGGAGCGCCGAGGACGACCGCGCCAGCCGCTACGGCGGCTGGCAGTCGACGGTGAGCTGGCAGGGCGAGGAGTGGAGCGTACGGCATGTGGCCGGGGCGAGCGCGCAGGGCAAGACGTACCGCTGCCCCGGCTGCGACCAGTTGATCCCCGACGGGGTGCCGCACGTGGTGGCCTGGCCACAGCACGCGGGGGTCGACGACCGCCGGCACTGGCACAAGTCCTGCTGGAACGCGCGGGACCGCCGCGACCCGGGGGTGCGGCGGTCCCGTAACGCGCCGAGGTTCTAGGGCGTGCTCACACGTCCCGCTGCTCCAGCAGCGCGAAGGCGAGCGCGAACACCGCGGCCGTGGCGCCGAGCGCGATCCACAGCGGGTCCCAGCCGGTCGGGCCGCTGTCGCTGAGGGACGACTCGTAGAACACGCTCAGCTGGTTGGGGATCGAGTACTCCAGCAGGAACTGGCGCACGTCCTCCAGCGACGACGAGAACATGAACAGCGCGATGACCAGCGGGGCCAGCAGCACACCGATCATGATGGTGATCGCGCCGGCCGAGTGGCGGATGATCGAGCCGATGGCGAGCGAGACCATGCCGAGCAGCGCGATGTAGAGGGACACCCCGACGGTGCCCTTCAGCCACTCCGCGCCGGACGGCTCGGCGGCGTCGGTCACCATGGCCACGTCGAAGAGGGCGACCACCAGGCTGGACACCAGCGTGACGGTGAACGCGACGAGGAAGAAGACCAGCGCCTTGGCGCCGAGCACCCGGCCGCGCGAGGGGCAGGCGGTCATCGTCGTACGGATCATGCCGGTGCCGTACTCGGAGGCCGTGGTCAGGACGCCGAGCGTGATGACGCAGATGCTGCCGAGCAGCAGACCGAAGAAGCCCAGGCCGAGCGGGTTCTGGCCCGACATGTCGCCCTCGGAGGCGTTGGCGGCGACCAGCGCCGCGGTCCCCAGCCCGAGGCCGACGACCAGCAGCACGAACACGCCCAGCGTCCACATCGTCGAGCGCACCGACCGGATCTTGGTCCACTCGGAGGCGATGGCATGCCCGAGGTGTGTGCGCACGATCGGGATCGGCGAGGTGTAGGCCGGGTACGCGGCTCCCGGCGCCATCTGCGGCGGCTGCGACTGGGGGGTGCTCATCGTGCGTCCTCGGACTGGTTCGGGGCGGATGCGGGAGCCTGCGGGGCGAACGGCTGGGCGTACGGGTTGGGCGCGCCCGGGGCGGGGACCGCGCCAGGGGCGGCGCCCTGGCCGCCGTAGGGACCCGTGGGCGGCGGCGGGGCGTACCAGCCCGGCTGGCCCTGACCGGGGACCGGCATGGGCGGCTGGGCGCCCGGCGGCAGGGGCTGCTGGAGGCCGGCCTTCTGGTCGATCGTCGAGCGGTAGTCGACGGCGCCCTGGGTCATCCGCATGTACGCCTCTTCCAGCGACGCCTGGTGCGGGGACAGCTCCCACAGCCGTACGTCGCTGTCGTGCGCGAGGTCGCTGATGCGGGGCAGGGCCAGTCCCGTCACCCGCAGGGCGCCGTCCTGCTCGGGAAGCACCTGCCCGCCCGCCTCGGTCAGCGCCGCCGTCAGCTTCTCCCGCAGCTGCGGCTCGGTGTCCGGGGTGCGCACCCGGGCGAAGCCCGCGGAGTTCGCCTCGATGAAGTCCTGCACGCTCATGTCGGCGAGCAGCTGACCGCGCCCGATGACGATCAGATGGTCCGCGGTCAGCGCCATCTCGCTCATCAGGTGGGAGGAGACGAAGACCGTACGGCCCTCGGCCGCGAGCGCCTTCATCAGGTTGCGCACCCACAGGATGCCCTCGGGGTCGAGGCCGTTGACCGGCTCGTCGAACAGCAGCACCTGGGGGTCGCCGAGCAGCGCGGCGGCGATGCCGAGCCGCTGGCCCATGCCGAGGGAGAAGCCCTTGGAGCGCTTCTTCGCCACCTCCTGCAGGCCCACCACGCCGAGCACCTCGTCGACACGCCGCGCCGGGATGCCCGACAGCTGGGCGAGGGACAGCAGGTGGCTGCGGGCGGACCGGCCGCCGTGCACGGCCTTCGCGTCCAGCAGGGCGCCCACCTGACGGGGCGCGTTCGGCAGCTTGCGGTACGGGTAGCCGCCGATCGTCACCGACCCCTCGGTCGGGTTGTCCAGCCCGAGGATCATCCTCATGGTCGTCGACTTGCCCGAGCCGTTCGGCCCGAGGAAGCCGGTGACGGCACCGGGCCGCACCTGGAAGGAAAGGTTGTACACAGCGGTCTTGTCGCCGTAGCGCTTGGTCAGGCCGACTGCCTCGATCATGCTCCGCACCCATCGAAAGGTTCAGGACAGCGGGAACACCCGCCCCCGTAAGGGTTAGGAGGATATCGAGGCGCTGACGGTTCCACCCAAGGGGAGGTAAAAAGAGATCGTTCCGTGCCCGCTCCTACGCGTCACGCCGCTTCAGCAGCACGTAGCCCCCGATCAGCGCCGCAGCCACCCACACCACCATGATCGCCAGCCCGCCCCAGGGCCCGTACGGCGTGTCGTCGTCGACCGGCGTGACCACCTGCATGATCTTGCTGCCGGCCTGGTCGGGCAGGTACTGGCCGACCTTCTTCGTGGCGTCGACATTGCCGAGGATGTTGGAGATCAGGAAGAAGAACGGCATCAGGATGCCGAGCGACAGCATCGGCGAGCGCAGCATCGCGGCCACGCCCATCGAGAACACGGCGATCAGGGTCATGTAGATCCCGCCGCCGATCACCGCGCGCAGCACCCCGGGGTCGCCGATCGACGCCTTGTGCTCGCCGAGCATCGCCTGCCCGAGGAAGAACGCCACGACGCTGGTGGCGAGGCCGACGACGAGGGCCAGCCCGGTGGCCACCGCGATCTTGCTGAACAGGAAGGTGGCGCGCTGCGGCACCGCGGCGAGCGAGGTGCGGATCATGCCGGAGCTGTACTCGTTCGACACGACGAGCACCCCGAACACGATCATCGCGAGCTGACCGAGACTCATCCCCGCGAAGCTGATGAACGTCGGGTCGAAGGACAGTTGGTCGCGCTCGCTCAGGTTCGCGAACTCGTTCTTCGACAGCGCCGCGATCAGCATGCCGAGGGCGATGGTGACGATCACGGCGAGGGAGAGCGTCCAGACCGTGGACGCGACGGAGCGGATCTTCGTCCACTCGGACCTGATGACCTGGGTCGCCGCCATGTCAGTCCCTCCTCCAGTCGTCGCCCCACTGCGCCGCGGGAGCAGCCGCCGCCGGGTCGGTGTGCGCGTGGTACTCGACCGACTCCGCGGTCAGCTGCATGAACGCCTCCTCCAGGGACGCCTGCTGAGGGCTCAGCTCGTGCAGCACGACGCTGTGCTGCGCCGCCAGCTCCCCGATCTGCTCCGACTTGCCCCCGTCGACCTCCAGCACCTCGCCGGCCTCCACCGCGGTGATCCCGGCCCCGTGCAGGACGTCGAGCAGCCGCTCACGCTGCGGGGTGCGGATACGGACGTACGACCGTGAGTTGCGGGCGATGAAGTCGGCCATGGAGGTGTCGGCGAGCAGTCGGCCCTGCCCGATGACGACGAGATGGTCCGCGGTGAGCGCCATCTCGCTCATCAGGTGCGAGGACACGAACACCGTCCGGCCCTGTGCCGCCAGCGATTTCATCAGGTTCCGGATCCAGTGGATGCCCTCGGGGTCGAGCCCGTTGACCGGCTCGTCGAACATCAGGATCCGCGGATCGCCGAGCAGCGCGCCCGCGATGCCGAGCCGCTGGCCCATGCCGAGCGAGAAGCCCTTGGCCTTCTTCTTCGCCACCGAGGTCAGCCCGACGGTGTCGAGCACCTCATGGACCCGTTGGCGAGGGATGCCGTTGCTCTGCGCCAGGCACAGCAGATGGTTGAAGGCGCTGCGCCCGCCGTGCACGGCCTTCGCGTCCAGCAGGGCGCCGATGTACTTCAGCGGATCCTTGAGCTGGTCGTAGTGGATGCCGTCGATGCGGACGTCACCGGCGGTGGGGCGGTCGAGCCCGAGCATCATGCGCATCGTGGTGGACTTGCCGGCGCCGTTGGGGCCGAGGAAACCGGTGACGACCCCCGGTCTCACCGTGAACGTGAGGTTGTTGACCGCCACCTTCTCGCCGTACCGCTTGGTCAGACCTTCGAGCTCGATCATGCGGCCACGCTAGAACGGGACGGAGCCCTCTGCCACATCAGGGGCAGAGGGCTCCGTAGGTTTTCAGCCGCTGTACGCCGGGCCGTTACCGTTACCGGGACTGCTGGGCCGGAACGCTCCGGGAGATCGGCTCGTCGTCCGTCGCCGGGGCGCCGGCGGCGGCCACCGCGGCACCGGTGAGCGTCGCGAGCATCTCGCGGACGTTCGTCAGCTGCGCGTTGATGGAGTCGCGGCGGTTGGTGAGGGCGGCCAGCTCGCGCTCGGATTCCGAGCGGATGCGGTCGGCCTTGGCGTTGGCGTCGGCCACGATGTCCTCGGCCTGACGCTGTGCCGTCTCCACCGTCTGGCGGGCGCGGCGCTCGGCGTCCGTGCGCAGCTTCTCCGCCTCCAGGCGCAGCTGCTCCGCGCGGTGCTCGATCTCGGCGAGGCGCTTCTCGGCCTTGGCCTGACGGGACGCCAGGTCCCGCTCGGACTGCTCGCGGCGCTTGGCGAGGTTCGTCTCGAAGTCGGCGGCGGCCTGCGCGGCCTTGGCGCGCGTCTCCTCGAAGAGGGCGTCCGCCTCCTCGCGCTTGGACTGCGCGTCCTTCTGCGCCTCGGCACGCAGCTGGGAGGCGTCGCTCTTGGCCTTCTCGACGATCCGGACGCCTTCGTCCTCGGCCTTGGCCTTGCGCTCCGCAGCGAACGATTCTGCGTCGTTGCGCACCTGCTGGGCCGCCGACTCGGCGAGCTCACGGTGCTGCTCGGCCGCGCGGCGGGCCTCCTCGCGCAGATCCTTGGCCTCTTCCTCGGCGAGACGCAGGATCTTCTCGACGCGGGCGCCGAGACCGGCGTAGGACGGCTCGGACTCCGTCACGGCCGCCTGCGCGTTCTGCGTCTCGAGATGGAGCTCCTCGATGCGCTTTTCCAGAGCGGTGATGCGGGCGAGAGCGCTGTCACGGTCGGAGACGAGCTTGGAGATCCGTTCGTCCACCTGAGCGCGGTCGTACCCACGCCGCACAAGCTCGAAGCCGTAGGGGGAAGTGTCGCTCATGGGGTTCCTGTCGAATGAGACCGGTGAGGTGATAGGTGGAATCCTAGGGGCCGTAGCGGCGTGTCATCGAGCGGATGCGTGTTTGATCTGGAAAATGACACCCCTTTTGGGTGGCTGAACGCCGGACGGCTTGCCAAAGACCAGGGCAAAGACCCCAGACTTCACCGGAAACCGCCCACTTCGCTAGCTGTCCGTAGACTTGCCACCCGATCGAGGCGCTCCGACTGTCGCGCCCGCCTTGACCCCACCGTCCTTGCCGGACGACGGCGCCTCGAAGGACTCCAACGCCTCCAGGACGTCCTGGACACGGGAGATCTCGGCGTTGATGTCCTCCCGGCGGCGCACCAGCACCTCCAGTTCGCGCTTGCCCTCCTCGACGGTGCGCCGGGCCTCCCGGATCGCCTCCGCCTTGAGCTCCTCGGCCTCCCTGACGAGCGACGCCTTCTTCTGCTCGGCCTCCTTGAGCAGCCCCTCGGCCTTCTTCACGGCGGCGATACGGACCTTGCCCGCCTCGGAGTTGGCCTCCGACACCAGCTCCTTCGCCTTCGCCTGCGCCTTGGCGAGCTGCTCCTCGGCGGCCTTGATGAGCGCGTCGCAGCGGTCGCCCGTCGACTTCATGGTCTCGGCGACCTCGCGGCGGGCCCGCTCGTGCAGCTGCTCGATCTCGCCGGTGATGCGGTCGCGCAGCTCCTCCGCGCGCTCCCTTATGGCGGTGGCGTCCCGGCGGGCGCCGACCAGCAGCTCGTCCGCGTCCGTACGGGCCTTCTCCACCCGGGAGTTGCCCTCGACGGTCGCCTCCTTGACGATCCGCTCGGCCTCCTTGCGGGCCGCGCCGACCATCGTGTCGGCCTGCGACTCCGCGTCCGCGGTGGTCTGCAGGGCCTGCTCCTGCGCCTCGGTGAGCAGCTTGTCGACCTCGGCGGTGGTCTCCGTGATGAGCTTGTCGACCTGTTCGGCGGCCTCCGAGCGCCGCTTGTTGGCCTCCTTGCGGACCTCGTCCAGCGTCCGGTCGGCCTCCTCCCGCGCGGAGTTGACCAGCCGTTCGGCCTCCGCCTCCGCCTTCGCCCTGACCCGCTCGGCCTCGGCGCGCAGCCGCTCGGCGTGCTGCTGGGCCGCCCCCACCGTCTCGGCGGCCCCGGCGCGCAGCCGCTCCGCCTCGTCGGTGGCGTCCCCGATGAGCTTCTCCGCCTTGGCGACCGACTCGGCACGGACCCGCTCGGCCTCGGCGGCCGTCTCGGACTGGAGCCGCTCGGCCTCGGCGATGGTCTCCGTCTGGAGCCGCTCCGCCTCGGCGCGGGCCTCGGTGATGAGCGTGTCGGCCTGGGTGGCGGCGTCCGACCGGATGCGGTTGGCGTCCTCACGGGCGTCGGCCCGGGTGCGTGCGGCGGACTGGTCGGCCTCGGCCAGCGCGTCCGCCACCTCGGCACGGATCCGGTCGGCCTCCTCGCGGGCCGAGGTGACCAGCCGCTCGGCCTCGGCAGCCGTCTCGGACTGGAGCCGCTCGGCCTCGGCGATGGTCTCCGTCTGGAGCCGCTCCGCCTCGGCGCGGGCCTCGGTGATGAGCGTGTCCGCCTGAGTGGCGGCGTCCGACCGGATGCGGTTGGCGTCCTCACGGGCGTCCGCGCGGGTCCGGGACGCGGCCTGGTCGGCCTCGGCCAGCGCGTCCGACGCCTCCGTACGCACCCGCTGGGCGTGCGCCGAAGCGTCCGTACGCAGCCGCTCGGCCTCCGCGATCGCGTCGGCCACCGTGCGCTCGGCGAGCGCCTTCGCGGCCTCCGACGCCTCCTGCGTCTCCCGGCGCAGCCGCGCCGCGTCCTCACCGGCCCGCTCCCGCTCCGCGTAGGCGTCGGCGCGGACCCGGTCCGCCTCCTCCTCGGCCTCCCGGCGCGTACGGTCGGCCGCGTGCTCAGCGGCGCTGCGCAGCCCGGCGATCTCCTCCTGGGCCTGCTCGTGCAGCCCGGCCACCGAGTCCCGCACCTGCTGGGCATGCTGTTCGGCCGCGGACACCATCTCGCCGGCCCGCCGCTCGGCCTCATCGACCAGCCGGACCGCCTCGGCCTGCGCGTCCTCGACCCGCTTGCGCGCGCTGGCCAGCAGCTCCTCGCTCTGCTCGCGGGCCCGCTCCCGCTCCTGGTCGGCCTCCTGCCGGGCCGCGCCGAGGGTCTCCTCGGCCTCCCGACGACGCCGTACGGCCTCCTCCTGCGCGGCGGCCAGTGTCTCCGACGCCTCCGCCGCCAGTCGCTCCGCCGCGGCCTGCGCCTCCGCCCGCACCCGGTCGGCGCTGTCCTGCGCCTCCGACTTCAGCCGCTCCGCCTCCGCCGCTGCCTCCGACCGCAGACGTACGGCGACGGACTCGCCCTCGGCGCGGGCGGCGGACGCGTCGGCGGCGGCCTCGGTGCGCAGCCGGTCGGCCTCCTCCTCGGCCTGCTGCCGCAGCGTACGGATCCGCTCGGCGGCCTCCGAACGCAGCCGGTCGGTCTCCTCGGCGGCCTCGCGGCGGATCCGCGCGGCCTCCTCCCGGGCCTCGGTCAGCGCCTGCTCGGCGGAGGCCAGCCGGGCCTCCGCCTCCGAGTGCAGCCGGGTCAGCTCGGCGGCGGCCTCGGCCTGCCGCGCCTCGACGGCCCGCTCGGTCTCCTCCCGCAGCTCACGCGCGGCCCGCTCGGCGTCCGCCGTGACCGCCTCGGCCTGCTCGACGACCTCCGCCCGGTGCCGCTCGGCCTCCTGCCGGGTCCGCTCCAGGGTCTCCTCGGCCTGCCGGCGCAGCGCGGTGGCGCGCTCGATGGCCTCGGTGCGGACCTTCTCGCTGTCCGCCGTCGCGCTCTGGCGCAGCTCGTCCGCGTCCGCCTTGGCCTTCGCCAGCAGCTCCTCGGCGGACTTGGCGGCCTCCTCGATCTTCTGGACGGCCTCCTTGCGCGCCTCGGCCCGGATCTTCTCGCCCTCGGCGACCGCCTCCGAGCGCAGCTGCTCGGCCTCGCCGCGCAGCCGGCGGGCCTCCTCCTGCAGCTCGACCGTCTTGGCGCGGTACTCCTTGGTGTCGTCCTTCGCCGCGCCCTTGAGCTGCTCGGCGATGTCATGCGCCTCGGCACGCAGCCGGTCCGCCTCGGCCTCGGCCTCCTTGCGGATCCGCTCGGCCTCCTCGGCCGCGGCCTTGGTGGTGTTCCTGGCGTCCTCGGCCGCCTTGTTGAGCACGTCCTCGGCGGTCTTCGCCGCCTTCGACAGCTGGGTCGCGCTCTCCTCGGCGGTGATCGTACGAGCCTTCTCGGCGGCCTCCGCGACCAGCTTCTCCGCCTCGGCGCGGGCGTCGGCGAGCGCCTGCTCGGCCTCCGCCTTGGTCGCCTCCGCCTCCTTGGTGGCCTCGCTGACCAGCCGGGCGACCTGCTCCTTCGCCGTACGCGTGCGGGTCTCGTTGGCGGCCTCGGCACTCGACAGGGTCTTGGCGGCGGCCTCCTTGGCCTCCGCGGCCAGCTTCTCCGCCTCGGCCTGCGCCTTGCGCAGCGCCTCCTCGGCCTGCGCCATCCGCTCCTCGGCGGCGCGGCTCAGCTCCTGCGCCTGCCGGCGGGCGGCGTCCGACTCGGTCACGGTGGACGAGCGCAGCGCCTCCGCGTGGTCGCTGGCCTCCTGGGCCTGGGTGGACGCGGCGTTCAGCAGCCGCTCGGCGTCCGTGCGCGCCCGGCGCAGGATCTGCTCGGCCTCCGCGCGGGCCGCCTCCGCCTCGCTCTGCAGCCGCTGCCGGGCCTCACCGGTCAGCCGCTCGGCCTCCGCGCGGGCGGCCGCCATGGCCTGCTCGGCCTCGGCGCGGGACTCCTCCAGCAGCCGACGGGCCTGTGACTCCGTACGGGCGCGCAGCTGCTCGGCCCAGGCCACGTTCTCGTTGACGTGCGCCTCGACGGTCTGGCGGCGCTCGGCCAGCTCCTGGTCGAGCTGCTGGCGGCGGGTCACCGCCTCCTGGTGCAGCTCCGCCTGGAGACGCGCGGCCTGCTCGGCGTGCTCCTGGAGGATCCGCTGGGTCTGCGCCCGCGCCTGGCTCAGCTCACGCTCGGCGTCCTGGCGCAGCTGGTCGGCCTGCACCTGCGCGTTCCGCAGCAGCTGCTCCGCCTGGTACCCGATGTCGCCGCCGTCGAAGGCGGGCCGGGTCATGATGGTGCGCCGCGCCTCGTGCAGCTTGGCGCGCAGCACCTCGACCTGGTAGCCGAGGTCCTCGGCGTGCTGGATCGCCTTTTCCCGTTCGGTCTTCAGCCGCTTCATCTCGGCTTCGAACCGAGTGAGGTGGTCGACGTCAGCCGCCGGCTCCCGCTCCTGGCTCTCGTAGCCCCGCACTGCGCGGTCCCATCCGTCCCCTGGTCGAAGGCTTCTCCAACGAGCTCCGTCCATCCGCCGGACGGGGCCCCCGGGGAATGGTGTCAGATCAACGGCGCAGCATGGGCTACTGCCCGCCGCTCGTACCCCCGAAACCCGGACCCCGGCACACGGCCGCCCCTTTGGGGGAGCGACCGCCCCCAACCCTACCGGCCCATATGTACGTGGGTCAGTGCTCAGTCGACTCAACAGGCGCCGAAGTGACCAGTTCTGTCAGAACACCATGACAGTCCTTGGGGTGCAGGAAGGTGATCCGTGACCCCATGGAACCGCGCCGGGGCTCTTCGTAGAGCACCCGGACACCCTTGTCGCGGATGTCCCCGGCCTCCCTGTCCACGTCCGCCGTGCCGAAGGCGATGTGGTGGACGCCCTCGCCGTTCTTGTCGAGCCACTTCGCCACCGTGGAGTCGGGGCGGGTCGGCTCAAGGAGCTGCAGGTAGGAGGCGCCGCCGTCGGACGTCTCGTTGATCTTGAGCATGGCCTCGCGCACGCCCTGCTCCTCGTTGACCTCGGTGTGGAACACCTCGAAGCCGTATGTGGCCCGGTAGAACTCGACGGTCGCGTCGAGGTCGTGGCAGGCGATCCCGATGTGGTCGATTCGCGTCAGCATGGATTCAGTGGAGCGCCCAGGAGGTGGTTACGCAACGTGCGCGCGATCACACCGACGGCCCGATGACGGCACGAAGTGCCACTCAGTACATTCGAAGTAAACCCTCGTTCACTCCTCGGCTGTGCAGCCGGTAAGGGGATCGCAGCTCATGTCATCTACCAACAGCTCGGTGATTGTCGCGGGTGCGCGTACGCCCATGGGACGACTGCTGGGTTCGCTGAAGTCCTTCTCCGGAGCCGACCTCGGCGGCTTCGCGATCAAGGCCGCCCTCGACCGTGCGGGGATCGGTGGCGACCAGGTGCAGTACGTCATCATGGGCCAGGTGCTCACGGCCGGGGCAGGGCAGATCCCGGCACGCCAGGCCGCGGTCAAGGCGGGCATTCCGATGAACGTCCCGGCGCTCACCGTCAACAAGGTCTGCCTGTCGGGCCTGGACGCCATCGCCCTGGCGGACCAGCTGATCCGCGCCGGCGAGTTCGACGTGATCGTCGCCGGCGGCCAGGAGTCCATGACCAACGCCCCCCACCTGCTCCCCAAGACCCGCGAGGGCTACAAGTACGGTGCGGTGCAGATGCTCGACGCGATGGCGTACGACGGTCTGACCGACCCCTGGGAGACCATCCCGATGGGCGAGTCGACGGAGAAGCACAACGCGCGCCTCGGCATCGGCCGGGCCGAGCAGGACGAGATCGCCGCCCTCTCGCACCAGCGGGCCGCCGCCGCCCAGAAGAACGGCGTCTTCGAGGCCGAGATCACCCCGGTCGAGATCCCGCAGCGCAAGGGCGAGCCGGTCGTCTTCAGCAAGGACGAGGGCATCCGCGCCGAGACCACCGCTCAGTCGCTGGGCAAGCTGCGCCCGGCGTTCACCAGGGACGGCACCATCACCGCCGGCACCTCGTCGCAGATCTCCGACGGCGCGGCGGCCGTGGTCGTGATGAGCAAGGCCAAGGCGCAGGAGCTGGGCCTGGAGTGGATCGCCGAGATCGGCGCCCACGGCAATGTCGCCGGCCCGGACAACTCCCTGCAGTCCCAGCCGTCCAACGCCATCCTGCACGCCCTGAAGAAGGAGGGCCTGGAGGTCTCGGACCTGGACCTCGTCGAGATCAACGAGGCGTTCGCCGCCGTGGCCGTCCAGTCAATGAAGGACCTCGGGGTGTCCACGGAAAAGGTGAACGTCAACGGCGGAGCCATCGCCCTCGGTCACCCGATCGGGATGTCCGGCGCCCGGCTCGTGCTGCACCTGGCGCTGGAGCTGAAGCGACGCGGCGGCGGGGTCGGCGCGGCCGCGCTGTGCGGTGGCGGCGGCCAGGGCGACGCGCTGATCGTGCGGGTCCCCAGGGCCTGACCTGTCTTTCCCTACGTGAACGGAGCTGTGATGCAGGACGTCTCCTCGTTGGTCGCCCAGGCCAGGGAAGGCCGGCCCCGGGCCGTGGCCCGGCTGATCTCCTTGGTGGAGGGGGCGTCCCCGCAGCTCAGAGAGGTCATGGCGGCGCTGGCCCCGCTGACGGGCGGAGCCTATGTCGTCGGCCTCACCGGCTCTCCCGGCGTCGGTAAGTCGACCTCGACGTCGGCGCTGGTGACGGCATACCGCAAACAGGGCAAACGGGTCGGCGTCCTCGCCGTCGACCCGTCGTCCCCCTTCTCCGGGGGCGCCCTGCTCGGCGACCGCGTCCGCATGTCGGACCACGCCTCCGACCCCGGCGTCTACATCCGCTCCATGGCCACCCGCGGCCACCTGGGCGGCCTCGCCTGGGCCGCCCCGCAGGCGATCCGCGTCCTGGACGCGGCGGGCTGCGACGTGATCCTCGTCGAGACGGTCGGTGTCGGCCAGTCGGAGGTCGAGATCGCCTCCCAGGCGGACACGTCGGTGGTCCTGCTGGCCCCCGGGATGGGCGACGGCATCCAGGCCGCCAAGGCGGGCATCCTGGAGATCGGCGACGTCTACGTCGTCAACAAGGCCGACCGCGACGGCGCCGACGCCACCGCCCGCGAGCTCAACCACATGCTCGGCCTCGGCGAGGCCCGCGGCCCCGGCGACTGGCGCCCCCCGATCGTCAAGACGGTCGCGGCGCGTGGCGAGGGCGTCGACGAGGTCGTCGAGGCCCTGGAGAAGCACCGCGCCTGGATGGAGGAACACGGAGTCCTCGCGGAGCGCCGCCTCGCCCGCGCGGCCCACGAGGTGGAGACCATCGCGGTCACGGCTTTGCGGGAGCGGATCGGTGACCTCCACGGCGACCGCCATGTGACCGCGCTGGCGGAACGGATCGTGGCGGGGGAGCTGGATCCTTATCGGGCGGCGGATGAGCTGGTGGCGGGGCTCACGGAGAGCTGAACCGCGGATCACCCTGACCCCGCGCACTGCCTGACTTGGGGCAGGTGCAAGGGCAGCGGGGGATCAGTACCACCGGCCGAGCGCCCGCAGGCGGAGCTCTGTTGGAGCTCCGCCTGTCCGATGACGCCGTAGCGGCGTCAGGGGCGGCCCCGCTGCCCGCGGAGGTGTTCCGCGATGGGCTTCAGGGCGTGGTCGAGTTCGACCATGGCCTCCGGGGAGAGGAGGTCGATGAAGTGGCGGCGGACGGACGCCACGTGGTGGGGTGCGACCTTCTTCATGGTCTCCATGCCGTGGTCGGTGAGGACCGCGTAGAGGCCGCGGCGGTCGGACTCGCAGTTCTCGCGGCGTACCAGGTTCGCGTTCTCCATGCGGGTGATCTGGTGCGAGAGGCGGCTCTTGGACTGGAGGGTGGCGGACGCGAGGTCGCTCATCCGCATCCGGACGTCCTCCGACTCGGAGAGATTGACCAGGATCTCGTAGTCGTTCATTGTCAGGCCGAACGGCTGCAGGTCCTTTTCGAGCTGGTACGTCAACAGCCTGTTGACCTCCAGGTGGGTGCGCCAGGCGCACTGCTCCGCATCGGTCAGCCAGCGCGTGGCCGTGTCGGTCTCCATGAATGAAGTCTACCTAAGATGTTGAAAGGCGAACTAATGAGGGTGGTGTGACGGTGCGCACGCGTTCGACGTCACACTCCGCAGACTACCGCTCACAGCCCGAAGCGACGCTGGAGGTCCCCCAGCTGTCCGGGAAGGCGCGGTGCCCCCGCCTGCGATCCCTGGGGTCCGTGACCCCCGCCGCCACCGGGTACCCCGGCCGCGGACGGGATCGCCCCCGTCGCCTGTTCCGCCATCAGCGTCTCGGACGACTGGAGCAGTACGGTGCCGGCCCCCACGAACTCGAACTGGTGCTCCTCCCCGGAGGTCCCCCCGAGGCCCGTCAGTGCACGTAGACCGCCCAGTACGCCTGTCATGTACCCGTGGTCGTAGTGGTGGCACGGGGACGGACAGTCGGCCCAGCCGACGAGTGCCTGTGGGTCCACCCGAATGGGAGGTTCCATGAACACCACCGGACCGTTAGATGCGGCCACGAACTTCCCGGTTCCGATCAGCGTCAGAAAACCCGGCACGATCGATTGCTTCAGCGACAGAGTTGGCTGAAAAGCGAGCAGGTTGCCCGAGCGAATGGTCAGGTTGCCGTCTTCCAGGTCGTACGAGTTGACGTCGAAGGCCCGGTCGGCGAGGAGCATCTTGCCCGAGCCCTGGGCCACCACCCAGTCGCTCGCGTGCAACGGCGAATGAAACGACGTACGGACAAGCCGGTCCAAAGCGCCGTGCCCGATGCCGTTGAACTCGATCGAGCCGTAGTAGGCGATCATCTTGCCCTTCTGCAGGAACCACTGGGAGCCCTTGAGCTCCACGCAGAAGGTGTAGCTGTCCACGTTGTCGTCGGCGGGCAGCGTCATCGGGTCGTAGATGGTCACAGCGGTCACAGCTTCTCCTCGGACGCCTGGACGTACACCGCACCGCTGCCGCTCAGCTCCAGCTGGAACGCCTCGCCGGAGCCGCGGCCCACCATGTCCCGCCAGCCGAGCGCGGTCGACAGCTTGTTGCGTACGTCGCCGTGGTGGGCGACGTACGCCTGCGGGTCGACATGGACGGGCCGTTGGGGGGTGATGGGGACCTCGATCACACCGCCGTGCGCCATGACGGCCACCGCGCCATGGCCCTTCAGGGTCGTCGTGAACAGCCCCTGGCCGCTGACCTGGCCGCGGACCATGCCCATGACCCCGCCCTGGGAGCCCATGAACATGGTCCCCTGCTGCAGGGTGCCCTCGAAGGCGAGCAGGCGGTCCGCCTCGACGTACAGGGTGTCGCCGGAGAGGTTGATCACCTCGATGTGGTGGCCGCCGTGCCCGAACAGCACCGTGCCGTTGCCCTCCACGGTCATCAGCGGGGTGTCCTCGTTGGCGAGCCGACGCCCGATCATGGACATCATGCCGCCCTGACCGCCCTGCATGTTGGGCGTGAAGGACACCTCGCCCTTGTACGCGAGCATCGCGCCGCGCTGACTGAACAGTCGCTGGCCCGGGGTGACGGTCGCCTCGATCATCTTCGAGTTGATCTCACGGAAGCCCATGTCACACATCCCCCGCGATCGTGGTCCGCTCGCTGGGCTGGACGTAGACCAGGCCGTCGCCCTCGAAGCGGATCTGGAACGCCTCGCCGCCGCCCTCCCCGAGGAACGTGCGGAACGTCACACCCGACTGGAAGGACTGCCGCAGGTTCCCCTGGTGCGCGACATACGCGCCCGGGTCGACGGTCAGCGGGTACTGAGCGCTGACCCGCAGCACGATCGCCGGCCCGTCGGACATGACCGCCGCCTGGCCGTGGCCCTCCACGGTCGTGGTGAACAGGCCGTTGCCCTGCGAGGCGCCGCGCAGACCGGTGAAGGTCGTCCCGGTCCTCAGTCCGCCGTCGGTCGCGAGCAGAGCGCTCGACTCCACATACAGCTTGTCCCCTTGGAGGCTTATGAGGTTGATGTCGGAGGCGCGGTCCGCGAACCAGCACGTCCCCTGCCCCTTCACCTCCATCATGGTCATCTGCTCGCCGGTGAGCCGCCGGGTCACCATGCCCCGCAGCCCCTCGCCGCCACCCGTCAGCTTCTTGAAGGCCATCTGCCCGTCATACGCGACCATCGAGCCGTTCTTCGCTTTCACGGCATCTCCGGTCATGTCGACGGCGAGCACCTTGCTGCCTTGCAGTCGAAACATCGCCACGAGAGGGAAGGTATCCGCCGCGCGGGCGGACCTGCCAGGGCCAAGGGGAGGAGAACGACCCTGAACGCACCCCTAGGGGCGGGTCGCCGACGCCGTTTGCCACAATGGACGAACGCTTGTGCGCGTGTTCACAAAGCCCCGACCGCGACAACCGGCTGAATCCAAGAAGCCCCCGACTGAATCCCAAGGTGACTGACCCGTGGACCTCAAGACAGCCTCCGCCCTCCGCCGCCTGCGCCTGGTCTCGGCCCCCGAGGCCGTGTCCTTCCTGATCCTGCTGGTCTGCTCGGTGCTGAAGCGGACCACGGACTTCAACGCGGTGCCCGTGATGGGCGCGGTCCACGGTGTGCTGTTCATCCTCTACGTGATCTTCTGGGCGGACGCCTGGAACCGCGCGAAGTGGGACCTGAAGACCGCCGCCCTCTACTTCGCCCTCTCCGTCCTGCCGGCCGGCGGCTTCTTCGCCGAGCGCAAGCTGCGCCGCGAGGCCGAGGACGCCGTGATCGCCTCCCGTGCCCGCAAGGAAGGCGTCGTGAACGCATGATCGTCGCCTTCTCCGTGACACCGCTGGGCGTCGGCGACGATGTGGGCGCGTACGTGGCCGATGCCGTACGCGTGGTGCGTGAGTCCGGACTGCCGAACCGTACCGATGCCATGTTCACCTCGATCGAGGGCGACTGGGACGAGGTCATGGACGTCGTCAAGCGAGCCGTCGCCGCCGTCGAGGCCCGCGCCCCCCGCGTCTCCCTCGTCCTGAAGGCCGACATCCGCCACGGCGTGACGGACGGGCTCACCTCCAAGGTGGAGACCGTCGAGCGGCACCTGGCGGGGCAGGGCGAGTAGCGCTGGGGGTGTGGTCGGTCGTCGCCGAGTCTGGTCTGTCATGGTCGAGCACGGTTTCACGGCCGACGGCTCGGCCCTGCCTCGCCCGCACGGCGTGCTGACACTCCGGACCGACTTCCGTGCGGACGGTGCGCCCTGGTACGAAACGGCTGTCACCGCCTATTACGCCGACACCGGCGGCCTGATGGCCGTCGCCGTCGACGCCCTGCGCGGTCCGCAGGTCTTCGTCGACGGCGACGCGTTGATCGGGCGGCCGCCGTCCCACGTGACCGAGGAACTCCACGCGCGCGCGCAAGCCCGGGGCCTGCTGCCCGGCTTCTCCGTCGAGGGGGACGCTTCGTCGCATGAGCTCGGCCTTCCGGTACGCGCACAGCGGGCCGGAGACGCCCTGCTGACCCGGGCGTTCTTCACCGGACCGTTCGCGCACTGGGCCGGCACGGTGCACGACTGCGTGCCGAGCCACGAGTGGCACATCCGCTGACGGCCCAGCCCCGCGGCTCTCCCTGCCGTCGGCCCCGTCACCGCCTCCCCGAAGCCCTCCGCAGGTACTGCCGCACCGCCCGCTGCGCCACCGGCCCCAGCTCCTCCAACGCGCTCACCAGGACGCCCAGTTGCTCCAGGGCGTCCAGGGCGGAGGCGGCGCCGGACGGGTCCGCGCCCTCGTAGAGCTCGATGCCGACGAAGGACGCGGCGACGGCGCGGGCCAGGCCCGCCGGGTCGGCGAACTCGCCGAAGGGAGTGCCCGCGAGGACCCGGACCAGGACCCTCTCGATCTCGACGATCCACAGGTCCAGGCCCGCCGCCGTGGCCGGACCCAGGGTCTCGTGGGTCTGGGCGCCCGCCAGGAGCTGGCCGAGCAGGGTGACATGGCCGCCCGCGCGTTCCTCCTCGTGGATGGCGCGGCCCACCGCCAGCAGCTCGGAGAGCGACCGCACCGCCGCTAAACGCTCCCGGTAGCGGGCCACCGACTGCTCCGCGCCGTAGTGGCAGGCCGCCGCCAGCAGTTCGTCCACCGAGCCGAAGTGGTAGAAGACCAGCGCCTGGTTGACCCCGGCGGTCGCCGCGACGGTACGGGCCGAGGTCTTGGCGATGCCCTGCTCGGTGAGGGTGCGCAGCGCGCCCTGAAGCAGCCTGGTCTTCGTCTCCAGGGACTTGGCCGTCTCCGGACTCACGCCCTGGCCTCCTCACGCACCGGCCGCAGCCCGGGCCGGACCCCGCGGCGGCCGGCATCGGTGTACGTCGCCGTGAAGGAGCCGTCGTAGCCGAACAGCGGGCCGAAGTACCGGTTCACGACCCGGACACTGATCCGGAAGCGGCCGGCTCGGTCGTCGTACGACTCCCGCACCTCCGCCGTCGCCCCGATCAGTTCGGGCACCCGCACATCCACCGGCCCCTCCCGGAACCGGTGCTCACCGGAGCGGATCAGCAGTGAACCGTCCGGCTCGGCGCGGAAGTACAGGTCGGTCGCGAGGTGCTGGTGGGTGCCCAGGTAGTCGAGGACGCGGTCGCCCTTCGGGCCGAGCACCATCTGGGCGTCGAAGCGGCGGGGCCCGCCGGGCAGGTCGAAGGTGCGCACGAAGCTCACCGTCTCACGGCCGAACCCGTCCACGTACGGCACGTTCTCGATCACGAAGGGCACCCGGCGGCCCGTCCTCGGGACGAGGATGTTGCGCGTCGCGCCGAGCGCCAGGAACGGCTTCACGAACCCCGGCCCGTGCCAGATCCGGTCCATCACCCCCCGGCCCGTGCACGCCTGACCGCTCGCCAGCCCCACCGAGAAGCGGCGGCGCAGCTGTGGGTGCAGCCGGTCGAAGTCGTCGCCCATCGCCGTACGGAAGATCGAGGTGCGGGAGGGTGACGTCATCGCGGGTTCTCCAGTGCTCGCAGCAGCCGGGGCGCCGACACGCCGGTCGGTGGCCGGCGCAGACAGCGGCGGGCGGCCGGGGTGCCCGCCAGGGGCGGGGTGAGAAGGGCCAGGCACAGGGCCACGCTCAGCAGCAGCGGGCACAGGAACGCCAGCGAGGCCGCGAGGGGGCCGAGGGCACGCAGCGCCGGGTCCAGGCCGGCGGCCAGCGCGGTGCCGGCGCCCAGCACCACCGTCGTACGGACGGCCAGCTCCGCCAGCCAGTTCCAGCGCGCCCGCTCGGGCGTGACGCCCCGCTCCAGCCACAGCCGCAGCCGGTCGAACGACCAGGCCGTCGCCCAGCCCATCAGCGGGCGGAACACCCAGCGGTCGGCGACCGCCCCGAGGCGTCCCCAGCGCGGGCGGTAGTCGTAGCCCGTCACAAAGCGCACCCCGTCGCCGTCGGGGATGTACCGCCAGTAGCCGCTGCCCTCCGCGAGGAGGGACAGCGGATGCGGGGAGGCGAAGCGCAGCGCCGAGGTGCGGGTGCCGTCCGGGCGCTCCCGCTCGCCCGCGCAGACGCCCGTGCCGGCGACCGTGACGAACGGCAGCACGCGCGTGGCGTACCGGAACCGCTGCGGCTCGCCCTCCGCGCGCGGGAGGCAGTCGATCCGGGTGAATCGCAGGTCCCAGCGCTGGTGTTGGGCGGGGTCCTGCGTCCGTGCCCACAGCTCGTCGAGGTCGGCACGGATCCGCGCCTCGATGTACAGCCCCTTCTGTCTGCCCGGCTGACCCATGTGCATCCCCCAGTAGGGCCGTTGTTCTTTTGAGCGACCGCTCAAATCTCTTCGAACGGGAAGGTACACCTGTTTGAGCGATCGCTCAATATGAGGGCTGACGTGAAGTCAGTCGCCGCCCGACACCGGCGCCATCCCCAACGGCGTCCGCTCGTACAGCACCTGATGCCCGTACCGCCGCGACGGCAGCAGCCCCGCATCCGGCCCTCGCCGGGGTCGCGGCGGAGCTGGTGGGGGTGCGGGCGACGGTCGTGGGTGCCGGGGCGCTGGGCATGGCGTGCTGCTTACTGCTGGTGGTGGAGGCGCGCAGAAGCGCGGTGTAGTCGGGTGGGCGGCGCTGCCCGGATGCGTTTACGGGCGCATCGGTTGTCATCCCTCCGAGGGAAAACGGGCGGAAGCGGCCTCTACCGGAGAACGATGCGAGGGAGCCGTCCCGCTCCGTACGGTGCTGTTGCCGTGCGCACGCCACGGCCGTGGTCGACCCGTATTCCGGAGCAGTAACCCTTGTTCACCCCTGGCACGCGGCACGGCCGCGCCGTCGTCCTGGCCGCGGCGGCCGCCCTCGCCGCCGGATCCCTCGGCGGCTGTACGCAGAAGAAGCCCGAGGCAGCCGCCGAGGACCCCGCCGCCCGCGCCGACCTGCGCGTCTTCTACAGCCAGCAGCTGCGCTGGGAGCCCTGCGGCGAGGAGGAGTGCGCGACGCTGAAGGTCCCCATGGACTACTCGGCACCCGACAACGGCAGGACCTTCACCCTCCCCCTCATCCGGGTCACCGCGACGGACCCCGCCCGCCGCGTCGGGTCCCTGGTCTTCAACCCGGGCGGGCCCGGGGAATCCGGGGTCGCCCTGCTCCAGGACGGCGGGGCGGCGGCGTTCAGCGAGCGCCTGCGGGCCCGCTTCGACATCGTCGGGTTCGACCCGCGCGGTGTGGCGGGCAGCGAGCCGGCCGTGGACTGCGGCGCCGAGGACGAAGGCGAGAACGAGGCGGATACGGAGACCCGGGCCGATCCGGAGACCGGGACCGATACGGACCCTGAGCCCGGGACCGATACGGACGCCGAGACCGGGACCGTTACGGACGCCGATGACGCCGAGCCGCAGCCGCTCCACCCCGCGACCGACGAGCAGCGCAGCGCCGCACTGGCCGCCGCCGAGAGCGTGACCGCCGCCTGCGAGCGGCACAGCGGCGCGATCCTGCCGCACGTCGGCACGGTCGACGCCGCCCGCGACCTGGACGTGCTGCGCGCCGCCCTCGGCGACGGCGAACTGAGCTACCTCGGCTGGTCCTACGGGACATCGCTGGGCACCGCCTACGGCGAGCTGTTTCCGCGGCGGGTCCGCGCGATGGTGCTGGACGGAGCCATCGACCCCTCGCTGGACTGGTCCGAGCGTGCCCGCAGCCAGGCGGCCGGATTCCGGGCCGCGGTCGACGACTACGCCGAGCACTGCGCCGACGTGGCGGGGGACGCCTGCCCCGCCGACACGCCCGCCGGTATCCGCGAGCTGCTCGACGACCTCTACGAGCGGACCGCCGAGGAGCCACTGCCGGTCGACGACGCCGAGTGGGGCCTGGACGCGCTGACCCTGCACAGTGCCGTGGTGGCGTCGATGTACACGCCGGAGGAGCAGTGGGAGACCCTGTCCCAGGGCCTGGGCGAGGCGGCCGCGGGGGACGGAACGAGCCTCGCGGCGATCGCCGCCGGGGAGGAGGGCGAGGGCGAGGGCGGCGACGACGTGGAGGAGCAGGAGGTCCACCCCGACAACTCCGACGTGGCCATCACCGCGGTGAACTGCGTCGACATCCCCCACCCCAAGAACCCCGAGGAGTACTGGAAGGCCCTCGACCAGGCGCACCTCGCCGAGGGCGACTTCGGCTCCGAGAGCGTGGTCGCCGCGCTCGACTGCAAGGGCTGGCCACAGCGCGGGCCCGGCCCGCACCGGGCCACCGGCGACGGCCTGCCGCCGGTCCTCGTGGTGGGCACCACCGGCGACCCGGCCACGCCGTATCACGAGGCCCGGAGCCTGGCACGCCAGCTGCCCGGGGCCATGCTGCTGACGTTCGAGGGACGCGGGCACACCGCGTACGGGCGCGGCGGCAGCTGCGTGGACGACGCCGTGGACGGCTACCTCATCGACCTGACACCGGTGAAGCCGGGCACGACCTGCTGACAGCCGGCCCTGTCTCGCGTACCGAAAGCCGAGACAGGGCTGACCACGATATGACCGACGGGTAGGGTCTGATGACGTGGCAAAGCCCCTCAGTCTCCCTTTCGACCCCATCGCCCGCGCCGACGAACTCTGGAAGCAGCGCTGGGGAAACGTGCCGTCCATGGCCGCGATCACCTCGATCATGCGCGCGCACCAGATCCTGCTCGCCGAGGTCGACGCGGTGGTCAAGCCGTACGGCCTGACCTTCGCGCGCTACGAGGCGCTGGTCCTGCTCACCTTCTCCAAGGCGGGCGAACTGCCGATGTCGAAGATCGGCGAGCGTCTGATGGTGCACCCCACCTCGGTGACCAACACGGTCGACCGCCTGGTCAGGTCCGGCCTCGTGGCCAAGCGCCCCAACCCCAACGACGGCCGCGGCACCCTCGCCACCATCACCGACAAGGGCCGCGAGGTCGTCGAGTCCGCCACCCGCGACCTCATGGCCATGGACTTCGGCCTCGGCGCGTACGACGCGGAGGAATGCGCGGAGATCTTCGCGATGCTGCGACCCCTGCGGGTGGCGGCACACGACTTCGACGAGAGCTGACTGCCGTCCGTCAACAATCAGCGGAGGCTAGCGCTTGACGGTGGTTTCGCCTCCGATGACCCGCGTAGACGCCTGACCTCACGTTTTCTGCTGCGATTCTGTCGGTCGACCGTGATCCGGACGATCGGATCCGGCTGCGCGGACAGTTCGCAGAGAGTTTCGCAGGCAGTGAGGACAGCGCCTTGTTGAGCATCGGGAAAAGTCTTCGGGCAGTGCTGACCGCCGGAAGCGCGGCCGTGTTGGCCGTTGCCTGACGGTGGGTGCGGGGGGATCGGCTCACGCTTCCGCCACCGGGTCCACCGCGATCGGAACGTTCGACTACGACGTGCGCGGAGCCGGCGTACGCGTTCCGGTCGGCTGCTTTCTGACCCACACCATCAAGGGCTCCGGCAAGCGGATCACAAGCCAGTTCGCGGGTGTCGACTGCGGGGGTCTCGCGGCGACCTTCTCCAGGTTCTGCAACTGGAGGATCGACTTCTCCTACGCGGACACGGACAACAGGACCTACAAGACCTCACGCGGGGCGACGCACGCGCAGTGCAAGGGTGACCCTCTGCGTGACGCCACACCGCAGGTGCTGCCGAAGTACGGCAAGGCGTGCGCGAAGTTCCATGTGAACGGCAAGCTGCGTGCCGTGCAGTGTCACTACATCACGAAGTGAGGTCCGCCCGCCGGGGCCGCACGACCGCGGCCGAGGTCAGGCCGCGGCGGGACTGGGAGCGGTGTCCTTCGCGATGAGCGGTTCCACTTCGCGGGTCACGCGGCGCTCCACGAAGAAGGCGGCGGTCGGGACGGTGCCCGCGAGCAGGACCCAGAGCAGTCGGCCGACCGGCATCTTCGCCTTGTTGCCGATGTCGAAGGCGAAGATCAGGTACAGCACGTACAGCCACCCGTGAGCGATGCCGACCATCGTGGTGAAGCTGTCGAATCCGTCCAGGTGCAGCAGGCGCTTGCCGATGACACCCACGGTCAGCAGCACCAGCAGCACGGCGGTGACATAGGCCATCACGCGGTAACGGGTCAGGACGCTCTTCTTCATGACGTCGAGCGTAGCCGGTGCCCCGCGGTGTCCTGCACGCGCGTCCTGACGTGCACGACTATCATTTACTAGGACGTCCTAGTAAATTCGAAGCTATGGACGCTGACGCCATCGAGGAGGGCCGCCGACGCTGGCAGGCCCGGTATGACGCCGCGCGTAAGCGCGACGCTGACTTCACCACGCTCTCCGGCGATCCCGTGGAGCCGGTGTACGGGCCCCGGCCGGGGGACACCTATGACGGCTTCGAGCGGATCGGGTGGCCGGGGGAGTATCCCTTCACGCGCGGCCTGTATCCGACCGGATATCGAGGGCGGACGTGGACCATCCGGCAGTTCGCCGGGTTCGGGAACGCCGAGCAGACCAACGAGCGGTACAAGATGATCCTCGGCAACGGCGGAGGCGGCCTCTCCGTCGCCTTCGACATGCCGACGCTCATGGGGCGGGACTCCGACGACCCGCGCTCGCTGGGCGAGGTCGGGCACTGCGGGGTCGCCATCGACTCCGCCGCCGACATGGAGGTGCTGTTCCGGGACATCCCGCTGGGGGACGTGACCACCTCCATGACCATCAGCGGGCCGGCCGTCCCCGTCTTCTGCATGTACCTCGTCGCCGCAGAGCGGCAGGGCGTCGACCCGGGCGTGCTCAACGGCACCCTCCAGACCGACATCTTCAAGGAGTACATCGCCCAGAAGGAGTGGCTCTTCCAGCCCGAGCCGCACCTGCGCCTGATCGGCGACCTCATGGAGCACTGCGCGGCCGGCATCCCCGCCTACAAGCCGCTGTCCGTCTCCGGCTACCACATCCGCGAGGCCGGCGCGACGGCCGCACAGGAGCTGGCGTACACGCTGGCGGACGGCTTCGGGTACGTGGAGCTGGGGCTCAGTCGTGGGCTGGACGTCGACGTCTTCGCGCCCGGGCTGTCCTTCTTCTTCGACGCGCACGTCGACTTCTTCGAGGAGATCGCCAAGTTCCGTGCGGCGCGGCGCATTTGGGCGCGGTGGATGCGGGACGTGTACGGGGCGAAGACGGACAAGGCCCAGTGGCTGCGCTTCCACACCCAGACCGCCGGGGTCTCGCTGACCGCGCAGCAGCCGTACAACAACGTCGTACGGACGGCCGTGGAGGCCCTCGCCGCCGTCCTCGGCGGCACCAACTCCCTGCACACCAACGCCCTGGACGAGACCCTCGCCCTGCCCAGCGAGCAGGCCGCCGAGATCGCGCTGCGCACCCAGCAGGTGCTGATGGAGGAGACCGGGGTCGGCAACGTCGCGGATCCGTTGGGCGGTTCGTGGTACGTCGAGCAGTTGACGGACCGCATCGAGGCCGACGCGGAGAAGATCTTCGAGCAGATAAGGGAGCGGGGGCTGCGGGCCCACCCGGACGGGCAGCACCCGATCGGGCCGATCACCTCCGGCATTCTGCGCGGGATCGAGGACGGCTGGTTCACCGGGGAGATCGCCGAGTCCGCCTTCCGGTACCAGCGGTCCCTGGAGAAGGGCGAGAAGAAGGTCGTCGGCGTCAATGTGCACACCGGGTCGGTGACCGGGGATCTGGAGATCCTGCGGGTCAGCCATGAGGTGGAGCGGGAGCAGGTGCGGTTGCTGGGGGACCGGAAGGCGGCTCGCGATGACGCCCGGGTCCGCTCCGCCCTCGACGCGATGCTCGCGGCCGCGCGGGACGGGGCCAACATGATCGAGCCGATGCTGGACGCGGTGCGGGCGGAGGCGACGCTCGGGGAGATCTGCGGGGTGCTGCGGGACGAGTGGGGGGTGTACACGGAGCCCGCGGGCTTCTAGGGGCTGGGCGGGGGTGGGTGCGCAGCCCGGCGTCGCGGGGTGCCGCTGCGACTGAAGACGGCCGTTGCTAAGCCGCTGCGGATTTCAGCCCCAGCAGTAGCACTCTCGTGAAGCTGTGGACCCACTCCTCGTCGGCCGGTTCCGCGCTGACCAGGGTGCGGTGGACCACCGCGCCGGCGACCATGTCGAAGACGAGGTCGGCCGTGCGGGCTGCCTCTTGCGGGTTCGTCTCGGGGGGCAGCTCGCCGCGTTGTCGGGCGCGGGCGCGGCCCTCCACGACCAGCCGCTTCTGCCGCTCGACGATCGAGTCGCGGATGCGGGCCCGCAGGGCGTCGTCGCGCGTGGACTCCGCGACCACCGCCATCAGCCCGCTCCTCGCCTCCGGCCGGGCCAGGATCGCCGCGAACTGGAGGACCACGCCCTCGATGTCGGCGGCGAGGCTGCCGCGGTCGGGCAGGTACAGCTCGTCGAAGAGTTCGGCGACCGCGTCGACGACCAGTTCGTTCTTGCCGGACCAGCGGCGGTAGAGGGTCGTCTTGGCGACCCCGGCCCGCGTCGCCACGTCCCCGAGCGTGAGCTTGGACCAGCCCAGCTCGACCAGCGCCTGGCGGGTCGCGGCCAGGATCGCCGCGTCCGCCGTGGCGCTGCGCGGGCGGCCGGGACGGCCGGCGGGACTGCGGCTCTGCATTCCCCGACCATAACGCCGGCGGTTTTACGGGCGGTCGTGAGGGAGATCACCTAGGTGCGGGGGGCCGTCGGGCCTCCCCGGCATTACGCTACGACTCGTAGCGTAAGCCTGTGTGGGACGTACACGGGTGCCTACGGGTGTACGAGCGGATGTGCGGGGTGGGGACCCGGCGCTGGAGCGTCGCCCGGTTTTTCACGCACGCGCGCGGACGGGGGAGGATAGGACTCATGCAGCCACGGAACATGTCCATGAGCGGAGTCGTCGACCTCGCCGCGGTGAAGGCGGCCCAGGAGGCCAAGGCAAAGGCGGAGCAGGCGCGCGCCGAAGCGGCCCGGAAGGGCGGGGGAGGGGGTGTCTCGCCCGCCGATCTCGTCATCGACGTGGACGAGGCCGGATTCGAGCGCGATGTTCTGCAGCGCTCCGCCGAGGTGCCCGTCGTCATCGACTTCTGGGCCGAGTGGTGCCAGCCCTGCAAGCAGCTGAGCCCCGTCCTGGAGCGGCTCGCCGTCGAGTACAACGGGCGGTTCCTGCTCGCCAAGATCGACGTCGACGCCAACCAGATGCTGATGCAGCAGTTCGGGATCCAGGGGATCCCGGCCGTCTTCGCGGTCGTCGCGGGGCAGGCACTGCCGCTCTTCCAGGGGGCCGCCGGTGAGCAGCAGATCCGGCAGACCCTCGACCAGCTGGTGCAGGTCGCCGAGCAGCGCTTCGGCCTGACCGGCCTGACCGTCGACCCCGAGGCCGAGCCGGGGGGGCGTACGGAGTCCGCAGAGGTGCCCGCCGGGCCTTACGACGCCCTGCTGGAGGCCGCCGTACGGGCGCTGGACGCCGGTGATCTGGGCGGCGCGGTCCAGGCGTACAAGAACGTGCTCGCCGACGACCCGGGCAACACCGAGGCCAGACTCGGCCTTGCCCAGGCGGAGTTGCTCCAGCGGGTGCAGGGCATGGACCCGCAGCAGGTGCGCCGGGACGCGGCCGCCAAGCCGACCGACCCGCAGGCGCAGATCGCCGCCGCCGACCTGGACCTGGTGGGCGGGCATGTCGAGGACGCCTTCGGGCGGCTCATCGACACGGTGGCCCGAACGGCCGGGGACGACCGGGATGCCGTACGGCTGCGGCTGCTGGAGCTGTTCGAGGTCGTGGGCGCGGACGACCCGCGGGTGGCTGCGGCTCGGCGGGCGCTGGCGCGCGCGCTGTTCTGAGCCGACCGGGTCGGGGGTCCCGTCGACTGCGTGGTGCCTGAGTGAAGGTTCTGCCGACGGGGCCCCGATGCGGCCGCGCTTTACCAAATCTTGGTAATCGCCGCCGCTGTTACTAGCAGTAAGTCGCGGCTGTTGATCTGTCTGCTTCTGTCCAACGATCAATAGTTTTGTCTCGGCACTTGAGGCCACCCAGCGTCGCCGGTCGAGACCTTGGAGCCGTGGTTCGGTTATCCGGCCGTTACTAGCGAGTAACGAACCCCCTTGTGCCCGGGCCGAGAATGCACCACGATCGGCGACGCTCGGTCCCTTCCCGTACCCCGACAGCCAATCGGGTCACGGGACTTCCTGGGTCCCCACCGAGCAGAGCCGACGGCAGTGGCGCCGGCTCTTGGACAGGGGGGTCTTCGCAGCGGGTGTCTCCCAACGCGAAGCCTGTCCAGCAAGGTTGTGCGTGATGCGTGTCAGGCGCGACCAGTGGTTGTCGCTCGGGGGTGATCGCCGGTGATTCGGGCGCGGTATCCGTGCCGCCGAGCGCGGGCGCTCCCCTTCCCGAGGACGTAGCACTTCTCCCATCCCTGCCCGGCCGAGCCGCCGTCGACGGAGGCGATCCGGAGCAGGAGATGTACGTCCGAGAAGGAGGAAATATGGAGTCCCAGGTGCGTGGCGGGACCAGATGGAAGCGGTTCGCTGTGGTCATGGTGCCCAGCGTTGCCGCGACAGCCGCGATAGGTGTCGCCCTCGCGCAGGGTGCTCTCGCCGCGTCGTTCAGTGTGTCGGGGCAGGACTTCAAGGTGAAGGCGGGCAAGCTCGTCGGCACCGGCTTCAGCCAGTACGGCGCCATCGACACCGGCAAGAGCCTTGAGGGTGAGACGGAGCGCCATGCGGTAGCGGTGTCGGCGTTCAACAACGCCAAGATCACCAACATGTGCCAGTCGGTGGTGACGCCGACGCCGTTCGGCAAGGTCACCCTGAAGCTGACCGCCGGCAACAAGGGCACGGACGTCGAGGCTTCCCAGCTCTACATCGATGTCGCCCAACTGGACGCCGAAGACGCGGTGTTCGAGGGCATCGACATCGGTGTGGCGGCCGGCAGCATCAACAAGGGCCCGCAGCCCAAGGCCGGCGAGGTCCAGAACAAGCAGGCGCACCCGTACGGGTTCGCCCAGCAGGCCGATCGGGCGACGCTGACCAACGTGGAGCAGACGGCGTGGGCCACCACCGCCGGTACCTTCAAGCTCGCCAACCTCAGCATGAAGCTGGCGTGGGGCGACGGCCCGAAGTACGAGTGCTACTAGGCACTTCGTAACGGGCGGGGGGGCCGGTGGTCCGGTAGCGCCCCCGCCCGTCACCTCTCAGCCCTCAACTCCGCACCCTCGTGCATCTCCACGCAGTACCACCTCACCACAGCCGTACCAGGGAGCTGTTTTCCATGAGCGCAGAGACTCCTGCCGCGCCCGGCCACGATGAGCACTACCTCCGGGTCTTTCGGCGGAACTTCCGCGCCTGGCGGGGCAACCGCCCGTTCTGGGCGGGTCTGTACGTGATGATCGGTGGTGTGCCGATCATGTACTTCCCGTATGCGCACATCCAGCTCGGGGCTCTGACCCTGGCCATGTCCACCACCGCCGGAGCCGGTTCGCTGATCATCGGCGTGCTGCTGGTGGTCCTGGGCTTCAGCCTCTGGTTCCAGCAGCACGTAAGGACCTTCGCGGGCGTCGCCGCGATTCTTCTGGCCCTGGTGTCCATCCCCGTGTCCAACTTCGGCGGGTTCCTCATCGGCTTCCTGTTCGCGATGGTCGGCGGAGCCATGGCCGTCGCCTGGGGGCCGGGCAAGCCCGAGGAGTCCGCGGTCGTCAAGGACGTGGCGGGTGGCGGAGATGCGCCGGGGGGCGAGCCCTCGGGCGTCGACACCCCGGTGGCCGAGGACGCGACGGGCGAGCCGAACGATCTGTCAGGAACGATCCCGGCCAACGGGGCGAACGGGAGGCACAGTGCCGACTGACGAGGTCACCCACGGGGCTGACGCGGAATCAGCCCGTGAGAGATCCGGACCGCGCCACGCGGCACCCAAGAAGCCGCTGTTCACCAGGTTCCACATGCCGGGCGGCCGGGCGATAGCCATGGCGGCGATGCCCACGGCGGTGCTGATGGGCATGGGCTTCACCGGGTCCCTCGCGGTCGCCGACAACAACCCGGCGGCCACCTCCAAGGAGCTGACGGCCGACGAGTACAAGGCGTGCATGGCGGCCATCGAGGCGTCCGACGACGACTCGTCGGAGAGCGCGAGCGGCTCCGAGGACAAGACCGACAGCGACTCCGGGGACACGCAGGACTCCTCGGGCTCCGAGGACAAGCCCGGTTCCTCTTCGCCGGATTCAGGTTCCGACGACAAGGACAAGGCCAAGGAAGACACGGGCGACAAGGCGGACACGGGCGACAAGACCGAGCCCGACCCGTCCGCCTCCCCGGACTCCGAACCGGCCAAGAGGACCGAGCAGTCGTCCTCCTCGTCCGGCAACTCCGACACCGCGCCGGAGTCCCCGTCGGAGTCCCCGACCGGCGAGAACCTGCTGGAGACCATCGGCGGCGCCATCACGGACTTCTTCACCGGCGGCAGCGGTGACGACTCCGGCTCGGACGCCGAGCCGACGGCGAGCCCGTCGCCGTCCGCCACGGAGACGGCCCCGTCGAGCGAGGGGTCGGGCGACGACAAGCCCTCCTCGGACAGCGGGTCCGGCACCGCCAAGGAGACGACCGACAAGGTCACCGAGACGGTCAAGGACACGGCCAAGGACACCAACGACACGGCCGCCAGGACCACACAGAAGGCCCCGAAGGCCGCCGAGGACGCGGCCGACGCGGCAACTGCCTCGCCGAGCCCGAGCGAGACCTCCGCCGTGGACCCGGAGGACTGCCCCCTCGCCACGGACGACGAGAGCGGCGTCGACAACAAGATCGCGGTGGCGGACGAGCCCTGGCACCTGGAGGCCAGCTCCCTGCTGCTCAAGGGCGCGCGCTACGAGGGCGTCGTCCAGGTGCAGACCAGGAACGGCGTCAAGAAGCAGGTGCTCAAGTACGTCATCACCGGCGGTACCGACATCGGCGACCTGCACCAGATCGTCAAGGACAAGCAGATCGGCAAGACGTACCACGTGCAGGCGGGCAAGGGCACCATGTCCACCATCCGTAAGGGCGACACCGTGATGTACACGGAGAGCATCTCGGGCAACCTCTTCGGCCTGATCCCGGTCACCTTCAGCCCCGACAGCCCGCCGCCCCTGGACATCCCGCTGATCTACTTCACCAACGTCAAGGTGGTACAGGCCGCCCAGTTCGGCGGCACCCTGACCATCCCAGGGATGCACCAGTACATCACCGGCTGATCTGGATGTGACCCGCCCTTGCCGCTTCCCGCGGGTGAGAGCGGGCCACGGGACCGTCGCGTGTCTGTCACGCGAGTCGTGGGACAGCTTCGTCATCAGCCGCAAACCGAGCTGGCGTGAGGCCGAGTACGAGTTGATGGGCGACCGGGAGGCCCTGTACGACACGTCCAAGCCCTGGCCCCCCGGCTTCCCGGCGGAGTCCGGCCTGGTCGACTGACCCGAGGAACGCCGAGGGCGCCCCCTGCCACAGGGGGCGCCCTCAGCGTCGTAGAAGGACCGGGTCAGTCGCGGGCGCCGCCGCCCAGGTGGTGGACCCGGACCATGTTGGTGGTGCCGGGGACGCCGGGGGGCGAGCCGGCGGTGATGATGACCGTGTCGCCGGTGCTGAAGCGGCCCAGCTTGGTGACCTCCTGGTCGACCAACTCGACCATTTCGTCGGTGCTGTTGATGAAGGGGACGACGTGGGACTCCACGCCCCAGCTCAACGTCAGCTGGTTGCGGGTGGACTCGTCCGTGGTGAAGGCGATGATCGGCTGGGCCGCGCGGTAGCGGCACAGGCGGCGGGCCGTGTCGCCGGACTTGGTGAAGGCGATCAGGCCCTTGCCGCCGAGGAAGTCGGCGATCTCGCAGGCCGCGCGGGCGACCGAACCACCCTGGGTGCGCGGCTTCTTGCCCGGGACGAGGGGCTGCAGGCCCTTGGAGAGAAGCTCCTGCTCGGCCGCGGTGACGATCTTCGACATCGTCTTGACGGTCTCGATGGGGTACGCGCCGACCGAGGACTCGGCGGAGAGCATGACCGCGTCCGCGCCGTCCAGGATCGCGTTGGCCACGTCCGACGCCTCCGCGCGGGTCGGGCGGGAGTTGGTGATCATCGACTCCATCATCTGGGTCGCCACGATCACCGGCTTGGCGTTGCGGCGGCACAGCTCGATGAGCCGCTTCTGCACCATGGGGACCTTTTCGAGGGGGTACTCGACGGCCAGGTCGCCGCGCGCGACCATCACACCGTCGAACGCCATCACGACGTCCTCCATGTTCTCCACCGCCTGCGGCTTCTCCACCTTGGCGATGACGGGGACCCGGCGGCCCTCCTCGTCCATGACGCGGTGGACGTCCTCGACGTCCTTGGCGTCCCGGACGAAGGACAGGGCGACCAGGTCGCAGCCCATGCGGAGGGCGAAGCGCAGGTCCTCGATGTCCTTCTCGGACAGGGCGGGGACGTTCACCGCCGCGCCGGGCAGGTTGATGCCCTTGTGGTCGGAGATGACGCCGCCCTCGATGACGATCGACTTCACCCGGGGGCCCTCGACGTCCAGGACCTTCAGCTCGACGTTGCCGTCGTTGATGAGGATCTGGTCGCCGCGCGCGACATCGCCGGGCAGGCCCTTGTAGGTGGTGCCGCAGATCGTCTTGTCGCCCGGTACGTCCTCGGTGGTGATGGTGAACTCGTCACCGCGCACCAGCTCCACCGGACCCTCGGCGAAGGTCTCCAGACGGATCTTCGGGCCCTGGAGGTCGGCCAGCACACCGACGGCCCGGCCGGCTTCCTTCGCGGCGGCACGGACGCGGTCGTACCGCCCCTGGTGCTCTGCGTGCGTGCCGTGGCTGAAGTTGAAGCGGGCCACGTTCATGCCCGCCTCGATCAGTGCGACGAGCTGCTCATGGGAGTCGACCGCGGGGCCGAGAGTACAGACGATTTTCGAACGGCGCATGGGGCGATCCTATCCGTTTGTTTCGCGGCGGAATAATCCGTCTGGCGGAAGATACAAATGAGAGGACTGCCGCTCAGTTGCTTTCCTCTCGGTTGTCCTTCAGTGGTTCCTTCAGTGGTTCCTTCAGGTGTTCCTTCAGGTGTTCCTTCCGACCAGCGCGTAGGTCTGCGTGGCGATCTCCAGTTCCTCGTCCGTCGGCACCACGGCGACGGCCACCCGCGCGTGCTCCGGCGAGATCAGCCGCGGCTCGTCGCCGCGTACGGCGTTCAGCTCGCCGTCCACCGCCAGGCCCAGTGCCTCCAGGCCCGCGACGGCCGCCGCCCGCACCGGTGCCGCGTTCTCACCGACCCCGGCGGTGAACGCGACCGCGTCCACGGTGCCGAGCACGGCGTAATAGGCGCCGATGTACTTCTTCAAACGGTGAATGTAGATGTCGAAGGCGAGCTTCGCCTCTTCGTCGCCCTCGTCGATCCGGCGCTGGATCTCCCGCATGTCGTTGTCGCCGCACAGGCCGATCAGCCCGCTCTTCTTGTTGAGAAGAGTGTCGATTTCGTCGATGGACATTCCGCCAACACGCGCCAAATGGAAGATGACCGCCGGGTCCATGTCTCCGGAGCGTGTACCCATCACCAGCCCCTCCAAGGGGGTCAGCCCCATGGACGTGTCGACGCACCGGCCCTTCTCGACCGCCGACGCGGACGCCCCGTTGCCCAGGTGCAGCACGATGACGTTCACCTCCTCGGGCGCCTTGCCGAGCAGCTTCGCCGTCGCCCGGGAGACGTACGCGTGCGAGGTGCCGTGGAAGCCGTAGCGGCGGACGCGGTGCTCGTCGGCCGTGCGGACGTCGATCGCGTAGCGCGCGGCCGACTCCGGCATCGTGGTGTGGAACGCGGTGTCGAAGACGGCGACCTGCGGCAGATCCGGGCGCAGATGCTGGGCCGTGCGGATACCGGTGAGGTTGGCCGGGTTGTGCAGCGGGGCGACCGGGATCAGCCGCTCGATCTCGGCGAGGACGGCGTCGTCGATGACGGTCGGCTCGGTGAAGTGCTTGCCGCCGTGCACCACCCGGTGCCCGATCGCGGCCAGCTCGGGCGAGTCCAGCCCGAGCCCGTCCTTCGCCAGCTCCGCCGCCACGGCCTTCAGCGCGGCGTCGTGGTCGGCGATCGGGCCGGTCCACTCCCGGCTCTCGCCGCCGTGCGCCAGCGGGCTGTGCTTCAGACGGGAGGTCTGCTCGCCGATGCGCTCGACGAGACCCGCCGCCAGCCGGCCGTTGTCGCGCATGTCGAGCAGCTGGTACTTCACCGACGAGGAGCCGGAGTTGAGGACGAGGATGCGGGTGGGGATCACTGCTGGGACGCCTTCTCGACGGGGCTCTGGGACTGGATCGCCGTGATGGCGACGGTGTTGACGATGTCCTGGACGAGGGCGCCCCGGGACAGGTCGTTGACCGGCTTGCGCAGACCCTGCAGCACCGGGCCGACGGCGATCGCGCCGGCCGACCGCTGCACGGCCTTGTACGTGTTGTTGCCGGTGTTGAGGTCCGGGAAGATCAGCACCGTCGCCTGCCCGGCGACCTCGGACCCGGGCAGCTTGGTCGCGGCGACCGTCGGCTCCACGGCGGCGTCGTACTGGATCGGCCCCTCGACCTTCAGGTCGGGCCGGCGCGAACGCACGATCTCCGTGGCCTCCCGCACCTTGTCGACGTCGGCACCCGTACCGGACGTACCGGTCGAGTACGACAGCATCGCGATCCTCGGCTCCACACCGAACTGCGCGGCCGTCGCGGCCGACTGGACGGCGATGTCGGCCAGCTGCTCGGCGTTCGGGTCGGGGTTGACCGCGCAGTCGCCGTAGACGAGGACCCGGTCGGCCAGGCACATGAAGAAGACGGACGACACGATCGACGAGTCCGGCTTGGTCTTGATGATCTCGAAGGCCGGGCGGATGGTCGCCGCCGTGGAGTGCACCGACCCGGACACCATGCCGTCGGCCAGTCCCTCCTGGACCATCAGGGTGCCGAAGTAGTTGACGTCGGAGACGACGTCGTAGGCGAGCTCCACGGTGACGCCCTTGTGGGCGCGCAGGTCGGCGTACTTCTCGGCGAAGGCGTCGCGCAGCTCGCTGGTCGCCGGGTCGATCAACCGGCAGCCACCGAGGTCGATGCCGAGGTCGGCGGCCTTCTTGCGGATCTGGTCCTCGGGGCCGAGCAGGGTCAGGTCGCACACGCCCCGGCGCAGCAGCACCTCGGCCGCGTGCAGGACGCGCTCCTCGGTGCCCTCCGGCAGCACGACCCGCCGCAGGTCGGCGCGGGCCTGCTCCAGCAGCTTGTGCTCGAACATCATCGGCGTGACCCGGTCGCTGCTCGGCGCGGACACCCGCTTCAGCAGCTCGGCGGTGTCGACATGCCGCTCGAACAGGCCGAGCGCGGTCTCCGCCTTGCGCGGGGTCGCCGCGTTCAGCTTGCCCTCCAGGGCGAAGAGCTGCTCGGCGGTGGGGAAGCTGTACCCCGGCACCGACAGCACCGGGGTGCCGGGGGCGAGCCGGGCGGCCAGGGTGAGGATCTCGTCGCCGGGCCGCTCGTCCAGGGTGAGCAGCACACCGGCGATCGGCGGGGTGCCGGCGCTGTGCGCGGCCAGCGCGCCCACCACCAGGTCCGCGCGGTCGCCCGGGGTGACGACCATGCAGCCCGGGGTGAGGGCCTTGATGAACGTCGGCAGCATCGCACCGCCGAACACGAAGTCGAGGGCGTCCCGGGCGAGCCCCGAGTCGTCACCCAGCAGCACCTTCGCGTCGAGGGCGTGGCTGATCTGGGCGACCGTCGGCGCGGACAGCGCGGGCTCGTCGGGCAGTACGTAGCAGGGCACCGGGAGGCGGTTGGCGAGCCGCTCGGCTATCACCTCGCGGTCGGCGCGGGCCACCCGGTTGACCACCATGGCCAGCACGTCGCAGCCCAGCCCGTCGTACGCGCGGAAGGCATTGCGGGTCTCCGCGCGCACCGACTCGGCGGTCTGCTTGCGGCCGCCGACCACCGGGATCACCGACGCGCCGAACTCGTTGGCGAGGCGCGCGTTCAGGGACAGCTCGTCCGGGAGCTGGGTGTCGGCGAAGTCGGTGCCGAGGACGAGGACGACGTCGTAGTCCCGCGCGACCAGGTGGAAGCGCTCCACGAGGGTGGCCACCAGTTCGTCGGTGCCGCGCTCGGCCTGCAGTGTGGACGCCTCCTGGTAGTCCAGGCCGTAGACCGTCGTCGGGTCCTGCGCCAGTCGGTAGCGGGCCCGCAGCAGTTCGAACAGCCGGTCGGGTCCGTCGTGGACGAGGGGCCGGAAGACACCCACCCGGTCGACCTGCCGGGTCAGCAGCTCCATGACCCCCAGCTCGACGACCTGGCGGCCGTCGCCGCGGTCGATGCCGGTCACGTACACGCTGCGCGTCACGTGTGCTCTCCGTTCCTTCGCGTCTCGACGTACACCTCGGGTACGCCTCGGGTACGCCACGGTGTACACCTCGGTGTACAAAAATCGCCCACCAAGGTGAGCAGAACCCTCTTGACAATACCCTCCGGGCTGGATAAGGCGCCCGTCGGTGTCCGGACCCTTCAGCCGGGACCAAGGTCCCGCGAGGAGGGGCCGTCAGGCCGGACGCTCGGGAGCGGCAACGGCCCGAGGGGCATGAAACAATCGGCAATGGCTCACCGAATCAACAGCGAGCAGGAGACACAGCACGATGCGTATCGGAGTTCTCACCGCAGGCGGCGACTGCCCCGGCCTGAACGCAGTGATCCGGTCGGTCGTGCACCGAGCGGTCACGCACTACGGCGACGAGGTGATCGGCTTCGTGGACGGCTACGCGGGCCTGCTGGACGCCCGTTACCGCAACCTCGACCTGGAGTCCGTCAGCGGCATCCTGGCCCGCGGCGGCACCATCCTCGGCTCCTCCCGCCTGGAGCGCGACCGGCTGCGTGAGGCGTGCGACAACGCCCCCGACATCGCCCGTGACTTCGGTATCGACGCCCTCATCCCGATCGGCGGCGAGGGCACGCTGACCGCCGCCCGCATGCTGAGCGACGCGGGCCTGCCGGTCGTCGGCGTCCCGAAGACCATCGACAACGACATCTCCTCCACCGACCGCACCTTCGGCTTCGACACCGCGGTCGGTGTCGCCACGGAGGCCATGGACCGCCTCAAGACCACCGCCGAGTCCCACCAGCGGGTGATGGTCGTCGAGGTCATGGGCCGGCACGCCGGCTGGATCGCCCTGGAGTCCGGCATGGCCGCCGGCGCCCACGGCATCTGCCTGCCCGAACGCCCCTTCGACCCCGCCGACCTGGTCAAGATGGTCGAGGAACGCTTCTCACGCGGCAAGAAGTTCGCCGTCATCTGCGTCGCCGAGGGCGCCCACCCCGCCGACGGCACCATGGACTACGGCAAGGGCGAGATCGACCAGTTCGGCCACGAGCGCTTCCGCGGCATCGGTACGGCACTGGCGTACGAGCTGGAGAAGCGGCTCGGCAAGGAGGCCCGCCCGGTCATCCTCGGCCATGTCCAGCGCGGCGGCGTGCCGACGGCGTACGACCGGGTCCTCGCCACCCGCTTCGGCTGGCACGCGGTGGAGGCCGCACACCGGGGCGAGTTCGGCCGGATGACCGCGCTGCGCGGCACCGACATCGTGATGGTGCCGCTGGCCGAGGCGGTCACCGAGCTGAAGACGGTGCCGACGGACCGGATGGACGAGACGGAGTCGGTCTTCTAGCCGCTCGCGTCTTCCACAGCGGCCCAGAAGGTGTCGACGATCCCGGCGAGGTAGGCACGCCCCGCCTCGCCGGCGTCCCCGCTGCCGCCGCCCCAGCTGAGGGTGGCGGCCATATGGCCCTGGTAGTCCTGGTGCAGGTGCTGGAGGGTGCCCTCCAGCACCCGCCGGTCCAGCGGCACGATCTTCCCGACCGGGCGGACGTACGCCTGCCAGCGCGTCGTCACGGCACTGTGCAGCAGCTCGGTGAGCCGCTCCTGTCGCCCGGTCACGGTGACGAAGTCCGCCAGGGACAACCGCAGGACGTCGGCGAGCGCGGCGCCCTGCCGTTCGCTGCCGCGCCACTGCCCGGTCTCCTCCATCCGCAGATAAGCGGACAGTTCACACCCCACCGCACGGGCGACGTCCTCCGGCGCCAGCCCACGGGCGATACGGTGCTCACGCAGGGTCCGGGCCCGCCCGATCAGCTCCCCCGGGGAGCACCACAGCACACCCGCGAGCGCGGTCAGCTCGGGACTGCTCGGGGTGAGCGTCCCGCGCTCCCAGGCGATCACGAGATCCGGGGTGACATAGGGGAGCCCGTACGAGACCCGCAGCCCGTGGGCGACATGCTCGGGCCCCATCCCGAGCGCGGCACGCAGCCGGCGGGCGGCGGGGGCGTTGAACGGGGGACCTGGCTGACGGGTGTGAGGTGAGGGTCGGCGCACGGGGCACCAAGCTAGGGGCGTGGGGGTGGTCTGACTACGATCGGTTCGGACACAATCACGCATTGTAGGAATGTACGGGTACCGGCGGGTAGGACAGGAGACCGGAAGGCCCGGGAGGCCCGGGAGGACGGCTTCACTCCGTGCCCGGCAGCGCCTCGGCGAGGGCGCGGGCCCGGGCTGCCTCGTCGGGCGCCTCGCCGCGGGTCAGGAACTCGGCGGCACGCAGCCAGGTGGACCGGGCCTCGGAGGCGCGGCCGGCCAGCTCGTGGGCGCAGGCCAGATTCCACAGGGCGCACCCCGCGTTGTACCAGGCGCCGAACGCCTGGTGGCGTTCGAACGCGGTGGCGCAGGCGAGCGCGGCTTCCGTCAGACGCCCCGATCGCCCCTGGGCGGAGCCGAGGTTGTTCCACGCCATGCCCGCGCGGTTGAGGTCGCCGACGCCGTCGTACAGACAGATGGCGCGGGTGAACGCCTCGATGGCCTCCGGCAGCCGGCCGGCCTCGTCCAGCGCGATGCCGCGATGGTTCCACGCGTTGCCCTCGCCGCGCCGGTTCCCGGCGGCGCGGTGCAGACGGAGCGCGCGGAGGTCGGCGTCCAGGGCCTCCTCCAGCCGGCCCGCATCTTGCAGGGCGATGCCGATTCCCTCCCATGCGTGGGCCAGGTCCAGAGGTTCCCCCACGGTCTCGAACAGGTCGCGGGCGTGCGTATGCGCGGCGATCGCCTCCTCCGCCCTGCCGAGCCGTCCCAGAGCGAGACCGAGCCGGTTCGACGCATGGGCCTCGGCCAGGGTGTTCCCCGCGCGGTGCGCGGAGTCGCGGGCGGTACGGGCGACGGTGACCCAGTCGTCGTTGTAGCGCCGGTGGTCCAGGTACCGGGCCATGCGCACGGTCAGCTCCACCGCGAGCTCCGAGTGCCGCTCCTCGTCCGACCACTGTGCCGCCGCCACCAGGCACGCCCGCTCCCCGTCCAGCCACTCCAGCGCCTGCGCCCAGTCGGCGAACCGCTCCGGCTCCGGCATCCCCGGCACCCAGTTCAGCCGCTCGTCGGCGGCGGTCGCCCAGCGGAGGTAGAACGCCAGCACCCGTTCGCGTGCCGCCTCCCCCTCCTTCCGCAGCTCCGCGTCCGCCGTGACGACGCTCGCCCCGAAGGCGCGCACCAGGTCGTGCACGCGCCAGCGCACGCCTCGGACCGGCGTCACCAGATGCGTGGCCGCCAGCTCCTCCAGCGCGCACAGCGCCGCGTCGAGGTCCAGGCCGGTCAGCGCGGCCACCGCCTCCGTGCTGGTCTCCGCGCCGGGCGCGACGGCGAGGAGCCGCAGCAGACGGGCCTGGTCGGGCGGGAGCCGGCGGTACGACGTCTCCAGCACCGGGCGCAGCGCGAGCGACCGCCCGTACAGATCCGTACCACCCGGACTGCCCCGGTCGAGGACGGCGGCCGTGTCCCCGGCCCGCTCGATCTCGGCGACCAGCGAGGCGAGGTCGCGGTGGCGGCGCCGGCGGAGCATGGCCGCGGCGATCTGCAGGGCGAGGGGCAAGTGGCCGCAGAGGCGGGCCAGTCGGCGCAGGGCGGTCGGTTCGCGGGCCGGACGGTCGTCACGTTCGTCGCTGTCGCGCAGGGCGCGGGTGACGAGCGCGACGGACTCCTCCGGATCGAGGGCGTCCAGGTCGATACGGCGGACGGGCAGGCTGTCCGGGCGGTCCCGGGAGGTGATCAGCACCCGGTGGCGGTCGGTGCCGGGCAGCAGCGGCAGATACTGGGACGGGTCCGAGGCGTTGTCCAGGATCAGCAGCATCCGCTCGCGCTCCTTGGCGAGGAGAGCCCCGTACGCGTCGTACTGCCCCGTCGGCGTCGGCGGCAGATCCGCCCCGCGCACGCCGAGCGCGTCCAGCAGCGCGAGCACCGCCTGGTCGGCGGTGACCGGGTTGTCGTCGTAGCCGCGCAGGTCGACGAAGAGCGTCCCGCCCGGGAACCAGTCCGTCCCGCAGGCCCGGTGCGCCGCCTCCACCGCCAGGGCCGTCTTGCCGATGCCGCCCATGCCGGTGACGGCGGAGATGACGACCGGGCGGGCGTCGTCCTCGCCGGGGGTGGGCGGGGCCAGGCAGCGCAGGACCCGGCTCAGGTCGGTGGTGCGGCCGGTGAAGCCGAGGGGACGGGGTGGGAGGGTGGCGGTGGCGCGGGGGACGGGGCCGTGGTTACGGCTTTCCGTACTCGATCTTCCCGATGACCGGTCCGTGGAAGGTGCCGCCGGCGAAGTGGATGTGATCGCCGGTGTGTTGGGGGCCCTCCTCGGTGCCGGACGGGGCTCGGTCGCGGGGTCGGTGTTTGCGCAGTACGGCCATGGCGACCTTGGCGGCCCGGGCTGCGGCCAGTTCCTGGGAGCCTGCGGCGTCTGCCGAGCTCTTGCCCCCGTTGGCCCGGTCACTCACGCCCCGGATCACCAGCGCGTCCAACTGCCCGTTCACATGCGCCGCGTGGGCCGCGCCCGAGCCCTCCATCTCGATCGCGGCGGCGTCGTTGTAGTGCTCGCGGAGGTGGGTGGCGATCTCGGCGCGTGCGTCGGCCAGGACGACGTCCCCTGCGGCGATCGGCTTGAAGTGGGGGCGTACGTCGTCCATGTCCCGTACGGCGGAACGGGCCGCCTGGACCAGGGGGACGGACGCGTGCCAGGACTCGGGGCGGGAGAGGAAGCGGCCGTCGGCCCACTTGCCGCCGTGGATGCCGTAGACCTTGGTGCCGAGGACGACGTCCCCGATCCCGATGTCCTCCTTCAGGCTGCCCGCGACACCGACGAACAGCACGGCCTCGGCGTCGAGCGCGGTGAGGATCTGGGTGGTCAACGCGGTCGTGTTGAGGGCCCCTTCGCCCAGCTCGGCCAGGGCCACCTGCCAGGGGGTGCGGTGGAGGCGGCCGATCTCGACGCGGTTGCGGCCCGGGAGCACTCTCTCCTCGCGGTCGGTGAGGTGCGTGCGCACCGCGGCGTATTCGAGTGCGAGTGCGGTGAGGACCACAACGGTGGGTTTTGTCTCTGGCACACCCTTAAGGTACTGCCAAGCGCTGGGGGGAAGGGCGGGGTCGCGGTGGCCGAACGGGACGTCACGGTGGGGCAGTTGCTGCTGGCCGAGTACCAGAGCATCAAGGACGAGCAGAAGTCGCGGATCGGGTTCCGGGACAATCTGCTGTACGTGACACTGACGGTCGTCGCGGCCGTCGTCGCGGCGGCGGCACAGGCGAAGCGGACGGAGATGCTGCTCGGGCTGCCGCCGGTGTGCGTGGTGCTGGGGTGGACCTATCTGGTCAACGACGAGAAGATCTCGGCGATCGGGCGATATGTGCGGGGGGAGTTGGGCCCTCGGCTCGCCCAACTCGCGGGTTCCGCCGACGCGTTCGGCTGGGAGACCTTTCATCGGACTGACGCGCGCAGGGCGTCGCGCAAGGTCGTGCAGTGTGTGGTGGATCTGCTGGCGTTCTGTGTCGTGCCGTTGAGTGCGCTGGCCGTGTACTGGGGTGGCGGGCAGGTGTCGGGTGGGTTGTTGACGGTGTCGGTGGTGGAGGCGGGGGCCGTGATGGGGCTGGGGGTGTTCGTGGTGCGGTATGCGCTGGGCGAGCGGGGACGGGGTGACGGTGCCGCATGAGTCCGGCGTACGACGATCATGTGCACTTCGCGGGTGGGCAGTACGCCGGTCCCGTCATCGGCAAGATCGAGTACCGGAGACAGGCGGCGGCGCCGACGGCGTTGGACTCGTTGCCGGCGAGGGCCGCCGGGTTCACCGGGCGCGATGAGGAGTTGGCGCGGCTGCTGGACGCGTTGAGCGGGGCGTCCGAGGAGGCCGTGCTGGTGGCTGCCGTGTCCGGGCTCGGGGGGATCGGGAAGACGGCGCTGGCGGTGGCCGCGGCTCATGAGGCCCGGGGGCGGGGGTGGTTTCCGGGCGGGGTGCTGTTCGTGGATCTGCATGGGTATGACGAGGCGCCGGTCTCTGCTGACCAGGCGCTTCAGTCGTTGTTGAGGGCGCTGGGTGTCGAGCCGGAGCACATTCCGGCCACGGCGGATGAGCGGGCTGCGTTGTACCGGTCGTTGCTGGCTCGGTGGGCGGAGGAGCGGGGTGCGGTGCTCATCCTGGCGGACAATGCGTCGTCGCCTGAGCAGGTGCGGCCATTGTTGCCGGGAGACAGCCGTCACCGGGTTCTGGTGACGTCCCGGGAACAGCTGCCTCAACTTCAGGCTCGGCTCATGTCGTTGGACCAGCTCACGGCGAAGGGAGCGTATGAACTCCTGGACTGTGCCTTGAGGATCGCCCACCCCGCTGATCGACGGATCTCCGGCGCTCCCGAAGCTGTCACACAACTCTCCGTACTTTGTGGCCACTTGCCGCTGGCGCTCCAGATCGCGGCGGCGCTGCTGGCCGAGGACCCTCACAAGCCCGTCGCGGAACTCGCCGGCGAACTGGCGGCGTCACGCGACCGCCTTGACTACCTCGACGACGGCGACCGCAGCGTCCGTGCCGCCTTTGACCTCTCCTACCGTCGGCTGCCTGCCGAGCAGGCCCGGCTCTTACGACTGCTCGCTCACGCGCCCGGGCCTGAGGTGAGCGACGAAGTCGTGGCCGCGCTGGTCGGTGCCGAGGCTGCTCCGTCGCGGGAATTGAGAGCCTTGGCCCGGGCTCACCTCGTCGAGCAGGCGGGCACGCGAGGGTGGTGGCGGTTGCACGACCTGGTACGGGCCTTCGGGCTGGCGGTGGTGGCTGCGGACGCGGAGTTGCGGGAGGAGGGGATGGCTGCGCGGAAGCGGGTGCTGGAGTTCTACGACCGGTGGGCGCGTGAGGCCGATGCCCGGTTGCGGTGGCTCTCGCGTACGTTGGAGCCGGGGCGGTTCGCCGACCAGGGACAGGCGTTGGCCTGGCTGGACGGTGAACGGGCCGGCCTTGTGGCGGCGGCGCAGTGGGTGCGGGAGGAGCGGTTCGCGGACACAGCTGGGCGGTTGGTGGAGTCCCTGGGGGTGTATCTCGATTGGCGGCGGTTCTTCGATGACTGGATCGCCGTCTCCCGCGTCGCGCAGGAGGCCGCCCACCGCGTGGGCGACCGTCGTCGCGAGGCCAGGGCGTGGGACAAACTCGGCAGCGCCCTGCAGAAGGTGGGGCGACTGGGAGAGGCGATCGAGGCACACACTCGCGCTCGCGACTTGTGCCAGGCCGTCGGTGACCACAGCCGTGAGGCCATCGTGTGGACCGGTCTCGGCATTGCCCTGCAGAAGGCGGGCCGAGTGGAGGAGGCGTTCGACGCGCACACTCGCGCCCACGCCCTCTGCCAGACCACCGGGAACCACGGCAGTGAGGCACTGGCATGGACCGGGCTGGGTCTTGCTGTCGCCCTGGGGGCGGCGGGCCGACTGAACGAGTCGATCGAGGCGCACGTCCAAGCCCACGACCGGTTCCAGACTGCTGGGAACCGCTCTGGCGAGGCCCTCGCGTGGGCCGGCCTCGGTGTCACCCTGTGGAAGGCCGGCCGGGTGGAGAAGTCGGTGCCCGCCCTGACTCAGGCGCGTGATCTTTTCCAGGCTGTCGGCGATCGTCCCGGCGTGGCCCAGGTCTGGCGTCATCTCGGTCACGTCCTGACGGACATGCACAAGGGCGACGAGGCGATCGAGGCGCACACCAAAGCCGTGGGGATCTGGCTGGAGGTCGAGGACTGGTACAGGGCGGGAGAGGACTTCCTGTCCCTGGTCACCGCACACGTACTGGCCGGCCGTCGTGCCGAAGCCATCGCCTATGTGCTCCGGGCCGCTGACGCCTTCACCCGTGCCAACGCCGGTGACAGGGCCGCCCATGCCCGTGCCTGGGCCGTGGGACTCGGCAACTCCCAGGCCCGAGAACGTGCGACTACCGCCCCCGCTCCACCCCCCGCACCCACCGATAGACCAGCTCCGGCCTCCCCACCTGCCCATAAACCGGCTTCCGCTCGGCCCTCCCCGCCTCCACCAGGTGCTCCAGATACCGCCGAGCCGTGATCCGGGAGATCCCCACCGCCTCGGCGACCCCCGCCGCCGTGAGCCCCTCCTCCGTCTCCCGCACAGCCCCGGTGACCCGCTCCAGCGTGGGTGCGCTCAGCCCCTTCGGAAGCGCCGCGGGTCCCGGCGCGCGCAAGGCTGCCAGCGCACGGTCGACCTCGTCCTGGCCGCTCGCTTCCCCGACGGCTCGCCGGAATTCCGCGTACCGCACCAGCCGGTCCCGCAGCGTCGCGAAAGTGAAGGGTTTCAGAACGTACTGCACGACACCCAGCGAGACGCCCTCGCGCACCACCGCCAGATCCCGGGCGGACGTCACCGCGATGACGTCCGCGTGATACCCCGCCGCCCGCAGCGACCGCGCCAGCTGCAGGCCGTGCCCGTCCGGCAGATGCAGGTCCAGCAGGAGCAGATCGACCGGCGTCCGGTCGAGGAGGCGCCGCGCCTCCGCGCCCGTGTGCGCCTTCCCGACCGCGACGAACCCCGGCACCCGCCCGACGTACATCACATGCGCGTCCGCGGCCACCGGGTCGTCCTCGACGACCAGCACCCGGATCGGCTGATCACTCTTCACGCGCTGCCTCCACTCACCGGCGCCGAAGCCGAAGACGCCGCCGCCGCGCCCGCCCGCAAGGGCAGCCGCACCGCGAACTCCGCCCCACCTCCGTCGGCCTGGGTCACCGACAGCGTCCCCTCGTGGCGCTGCACAGCCTGCCGTACCAGCGCCAGACCGAGACCCCGGCCCCCCGGCCCGGCCGGCTTGGTCGAGAAGCCGCGCTGGAAGACGAGGTCGGCGTGGGCGGGGTCGACGCCCTCGCCGGTGTCCGAGACGCGCAGGACCAGCTCCTCCTGGCCCGCGTACGCCGTCACCGTCACCCGCGCCCCCACGCTGCCCTGCGCCGCGTCCACCGCGTTGTCGATCAGGTTGCCGAGGATGGTCACCAGGTCACGGGCCGGCAGGCCCTCGGGGAGGACCCCGTCGTCGAGCCGGCTGTCGTCGGACACCACCAGCTCCACGCCCCGCTCGTTCGCCTGGGCCGTCTTGCCCAGCAGCAGAGCCGCCAGCACCGGCTCGCTCACCGCCGCCACCACCTGGTCGGTGAGCGCCTGCGCCAGCTCCAGCTCGGCGGTCGCGAAGTCGACGGCCTCCTCGGCCCGCCCCAGCTCGATCAGCGAGACGACCGTGTGGAGCCGGTTCGCCGCCTCGTGCGCCTGCGAGCGCAGCGCCTGGGTGAAACCCCGCTCCGAGTTCAGCTCGCCCATCAGGGACTGGAGTTCCGTCACGTCGCGCAGGGTCACCACCGTGCCCCGGCGCTCCCCGCCCGACACCGGGGAGGTGTTCACCACCAGCACCCGGTCCGCCGTCAGATGCACCTCGTCCACCCTGGGCTCCGACGCCAGCAGCGCCCCCGTCAGCGGTGCCGGCAGCCCCAGTTCCGCCACCGAGGTGCCGACCGCGTCGGCGCCCAGCCCCAGCAGCTCCCGCCCGCCGTCGTTGATCAGCGCCACCCGGAACTGCCCGTCCAGCATCAGCAGCCCCTCACGCACCGCGTGCAGCGCAGCCTGGTGGTAGTCGTGCATCCGGCTCAGCTCGGCCGCGTTCATGCCGTGCGTGTGCCGTCGTAGCCGGGCGTTGATGACGTAGGTCCCCACGGCGCCCAGGACCAGCGCGCCGGCCGCCCATCCGAACAGCGCGTAGACCTGGTCCTGTACGCGCTCGCTGATCGCCTCCACCCGGATGCCCGCGCTGACCAGGCCGATGATCCGCTTGTCGTCGTCCTCGACGGGGGCGACCGCGCGGACCGACGCGCCGAGCGTGCCGGTGTAGGTCTCGGTGAAGGTCTCGCCCTTCAGGGCCCGCCCGGTGTTGCCGAGGAAGTGCTTGCCGATCTGCTCGGGGTCGGGGTGGGTCCAGCGGATGCCCTGCGGGTTCATGATCGTCACGAAGTCGACGTCGGTGTCGCGCATCACGTGCAGCGCGTACGGCTGGAGCTCGCGTGACGGGTCGTCGGTGCCGATCGCCGCCCGGACCGACGGCGAGTCCGCCACCGTACGGGCCACCGCCGTCGCCTGCCGGCCCGCCGCCTCCTCGGCCTGCCGCCGGTCGCCGACGTACGTGAACAGCGCGTATCCCGCGACGACGACCGCTATCAGGACGGCCTGCATCGCGAACAGCTGGCCGGCCAGGCTGCGGGGTCGGGGAACAGGGAGGCGCATGCCGTCAGTGTGCATCCCGCGTCAAGCGTGAACTAAATGAACGGAAGGGTGACCGCCCTCACAGGCCGGGAGATAGTCCCAGCATTCCCCCTCCCCGGACCGGCCCGCAGCGCCGCCCGCGGAGACACCCCGGACGTGAGCCGCACGCCGGTGATGCCGACGAAGACGTCAAGGAGGGCAGCCGTGGCCGCCAGCAGCACCCCCGATACGGCACCTGCCGCACCCGCCGCCAAGCGGGACCGCACCCACTACCTCTACATCGCGGTGATCATCGCGGTCGCCGCCGGTATCGCCGTGGGCCTGGCCGCGCCCGACCTCGGCAAGGAGCTCAAGCCGCTCGGCACGGGCTTCGTGAGCCTGATCAAGATGATGATCTCGCCGATCATCTTCTGCACCATCGTGCTGGGCATCGGTTCCGTACGGAAGGCCGCCAAGGTCGGCGCCGTCGGCGGTATCGCCCTCGGCTACTTCCTGACCATGTCCTTCGTCGCCCTCGGCATCGGCCTGGTCGTCGGCAACATCCTGGAGCCGGGCTCCAGCCTCGCGGTCACCGACGCGGTCAAGGAGACCGGTCAGGCGCAGGTCGACGCGGAGGCCAAGGACACCACCGAGTTCCTGCTCGGCATCATCCCGAAGACGGTCGTCTCCGCCTTCACCGAGGGCGAGGTCCTGCAGACCCTGTTCGTCGCGCTCCTCGCCGGCTTCGCGCTGCAGGCCATGGGCAACGCCGGCCAGCCGATCCTGCGCGGCATCGAGCACATCCAGCGGCTCGTCTTCCGCATCCTCGCGATGGTGATGTGGGTCGCCCCGATCGGTGCCTTCGGTGCCATCGCCGCCGTCACCGGCTCCGCCGGCCTGGACGCCCTGAAGAGCCTCGCCGTGCTGATGCTCGGCTTCTACGCCACCTGTGTCCTCTTCATCTTCGTCGTCCTCGGCGCGCTGCTGCGGATCATCGCCGGGCTGAACATCTTCACGCTGTTCAAGTACCTCGGCCGTGAGTTCCTGCTGATCCTGTCCACCTCCTCCTCCGAGTCCGCGCTGCCGCGCCTCATCGCGAAGATGGAGCACCTGGGTGTCAGCAAGCCCGTCGTCGGCATCACCGTCCCGACCGGCTACTCCTTCAACCTCGACGGCACCATGATCTACATGACCATGGCGTCCCTGTTCATCGCCGACGCCATGGGTACGCCGATGGGGGTCGGGGAGCAGATCTCGCTGCTGCTCTTCCTGCTGGTCGCCTCCAAGGGCGCCGCCGGTGTCACCGGCGCGGGTCTGGCCACGCTGGCCGGTGGTCTGCAGTCGCACAAGCCGGCCCTGGTGGACGGCATCGGCCTGATCGTCGGCATCGACCGCTTCATGAGCGAGGCGCGTGCGCTGACCAACTTCGCGGGCAACGCGGTGGCGACCGTGCTGGTCGGCACCTGGACCAAGGAGATCGACAAGGGCCGCGTGCGGCAGGTCCTCGCGGGTGAGCTTCCCTTCGACGAGAAGACGCTGCTCGACGAGAGCGCGGCGGTCACCGAGGCCGACCCCGTGGCCGAGGCCGAGAAGGAACTCGCCAAGGCGTAACGGCCCCACCGGACGCCGGATGTCCGGCCCCGCCTGAACCGGGGCCGGGCATCCGGGACCACAACCCCACAGAGAACGCCCCGATACTCCGGGCGGCTGAGACTCCCCCCGTTGCTCAGCCGCCCGGTCGCTTTTTCTCAGCGTTCTCAGCCACTCATCCTCGCCACCAGGTCGGTGGCCTTCGAGGCGGGTACGCCCGCCGCGGTCAGTACCGTGACCGCGGCCGAGCGGCCCGCCTCACGCGTGTCGAGGAGCTCGTCGTTCACGGCTTCCATCAGCGCGAAGACGATCTGCTCATGGACGTACGCGAGGGCCGGCGCCGGCAGCGGTGAGGCGAAGACGCCCTCGTCCAGACCGCGCTGCAGCAGCCGGACGCTGTTCTCGCGGACCGGGGTCAGCCGCTCGCGGATGCCCTGCACGGTGACCGTCCGCTGGGCCAGGGCGACCAGCAGCCGGTAGCGGTCGGCGATCTCCCAGACCGACAGTACCGAGCGGGCCACCGCCTCCGCCGGGTCGTCGACGCCCTCGCGGCCGGCCGCGTGCGCGGTGGCCAGCACCGCCACCGCCTCGTCGACCAGGGTGCCGATCAGCGCCTCACGGCTCGGGAAATGCCCGTACACCGTGCGCCGTACGACGCCGGCGGCGCGCGCGATCTGGTCCATGGAGGCGTCGGGGTCGCGCAGCAGCTCGGCGAGGGCGACGTCGAGGATGCGGCGCCGGTTGGCGTCGGCGCGGCTGGTGGGGCCCGTGGTCATGGCAGCCATTCTGCACACCTTCCAAGTTGCACACCGTTGTGCATGGGTCGTACATTGCACAGTGTTGAGCAATTGCACACCCATGTGCAAACGCATGCCTCTACGACTGCTCCACGACTGCTCTACGACTGCTCTGCGACCCGAGGAAGGCAACCCCTGCCATGCCACTCGTTCTGAAGGAACCGGTCGAACGGATGGAGGGCCCCTACCGCCGCCGCTGGTGGGCCCTTCTGGTGCTCTGTCTGAGCCTGCTGATCATCGTGATGGCGAACACCGCCCTCACCGTCGCCGCACCCGACATGACCCAGGACCTGGGCCTGTCCAGCGCCGACCTCCAGTGGGTCATCGACGGCTACACCGTCCCGTACGCGGCGCTGATGCTGCTGCTCGGCGCCATCGGCGACAAGTACAGCCGACGCGGCGCGCTCGTGCTCGGGCTCGTGGTCTTCGGCGGCGGCGCGGTCTCCGGCTACCTCGCCGACAGCTCCGGCCAGGTCATAGCCGCCCGCGCCGTGATGGGTGTCGGCGCGGCGCTCATCATGCCCGCCACCCTCTCCCTCCTCGCCGCGACCTTCCCGCGCGCCGAGCGCGCCAAGGCCATCGTGCTGTGGACCGCGACCGCCGGGCTCGCCATCGCGGCCGGTCCGCTGGTCGCCGGCGCGCTGCTGGAGGACCACGGCTGGTCCGCCACCTTCCTGATCAACGTGCCGGTCGCCGCCCTCGCGATCATCGGCACCTTCGTCCTCGTCCCGCCGTCCAGGGCCGGCCACCACGACCGCATCGACTACGTCGGCGGCCTGCTGTCGGTGGTGTGGATCGCCGCGCTCGTCTACATGATCATCGAGGGCCCGCACTTCGGCTGGGGCCCGAAGGCGATCGCGGCGGCGGTCGTCGCGGGCGCCGGCCTGCTCGCCTTCGTCGTCTGGGAGCTGCGCCACCCGCGCCCCGTCCTGGACGTACGCCGTTTCGCCGACCGCGGCTTCGCCGGCTCCAACCTCGCCGTCGCCCTGTTCTTCCTGGCCGTCTTCGGCGCCTTCTACTACCTCACCCAGCACCTCCAGTTCGTCCTCGGCTACGACGCCCTCGACACCGGCCTGCGCATGCTGCCGCTGGCCGGCGCGGTCTTCGTCGGCTCGGCGGTGACCGGCGTCCTCACCCCGAGGGTCGGCATGAAGTGGACGGTCGGCACGGGCATGGCCCTCGGCACGGCGGCCCTCGCCCTGCTCACCCAGGTCGACGCGGGATCGTCGTACGGCGATTTCGTCCCGCCCCTCGTCGTCCTCGGCCTGGCGATCGGGCTGGCCCTCTCGCCCTGCACCGACGCGATCATGGGCGCCTTCCCCGAGTCGGAGCTGGGCGTCGGCGGCGCCGTGAACGACACCTCCCTGGAGCTGGGCGGCTCGCTCGGCATCGCGATCCTCGGCTCGCTGCTCGGCACGTCGTACTCCGACCACCTCGCGGACGCGGCCAAGGGCGCCGACCTGCCCGCCGGCACCCTGGCCACCGCCCAGGACTCGGTGGGCGCCGGATACGCCGTGGCACAGGGCGTGGGCGACAAGGCCAAGGAACTCGCCGCCCAGGCCGCCCAGGCGACGGACCCGCAGCAGGCGGCCACGCTGAAGGCACAGGCCGAGCAGCTCGCCCAGGGTGCCCGTCAGATGGCCGACGCGGTCGGCTCGTCCTTCGCCGACGCGGTCGCCCATACGAGCCTGGTGGGCGCGGTGATCCTCGGCGCGGGCACACTGCTGGTCGCGGTGCTGCTGCCGCGGAAGGGCAAGAGCGCCGAGACGGTAGAGGCGGCCGAGCCCGAGGAGGAGCGGGAGCCGCAGCTCAGCGGCGTGAGCTGACCGGGGCGGGAGATCACACCCACCGGTCGGTGGGGTCAGGGCCTCCCTGAGCTGCTCCATGCGGCGTGCGCCGAGGTGGGCCGCCCACGCCCGCTCCACCTCGGCGACCGTCGCGTCGGCGGGTTCCGTGGCCGCGAGCGCCCTCTCGGCCAGACACACCAGACGGCCCGCTCGTCCGTGGGGCCCGGCACGCGTGTCACATAGCCCGCCTTCTCCACCTGAGGCGGGTGCCCTCGGGTCCGACGCGCCGCAGGACGCGGGCCTGGGCCGGCGTGACGTCGTCGAAACCGACCTCGGCGAGCCCGGCGACAGGACATCGACCGCGAACGGGCCGATCTGGCCAGTGCGGTGACTGGCTCATCTGTTGCGCGCCCACGGGGCCGGAGCCGCATAGCGGCACAGCCCCGCGCCCCTCAGGCCGGGATGGTGGACGTCAGTCGGATCAGTTCCTCCTCGGTCAGCTCCAGGTCCGCCGCCCCCGCCGAGTTCCTGATCGTCTCCGGGCGGCTCGCCCCCGGGATCGGGAGGATGGCCGGGGACTTCGCCAGGAGCCAGGCCAGGCACACCTGTTGTGGGGTCACCCCGCGCTCCCTCGCCACCTCGTGGAACGCGGCGAAACGGTCCTCGTCCTCCGTCCGTGACGGGCCGTCCAGTGAGCTGCGGGAGATGCCGCCGAGGGGGCTCCAGGGCAGGAAGGCCAGGCCCAGTTCGGCGCACAGGCGCAGCTCGGGGGCGCTGTCCTGCACCGCGGGTGAGTAGCGGTTCTGGACGGAGACCAGCTGGTCGCCGAGGATCGCTCGGGCCCGGCGGATCTGGTCGGCGTCCGTGTTGGAGAGGCCGGCCAGGCGGATCCTGCCCGCGTCGAGCAGGTCACGCAGGGCGCCCACCGACTCCTCGAAGGGGACCGAGGGGTCCGGCTTGTGGAGTTGGTAGAGGCCGATCGACTCCACGCCGAGCCGCTTGAGGGACGCCTCGGCGGCCCGCTTCAGGTGGCGGGGGCCGCCGTTCACCGTCCAGTCGCCGTCGGGGGTGCGGCCCCGGCCGCCCTTGGTCGCGACCAGGACGCCCGAGGTGTCACCGCCGTAGGTGGCGAGCGCTCGGGCCACGAGCCGTTCGTTGTGGCCGGGTTCGGCGTTCGGCAGGGTGTAGGAGTCGGCCGTGTCCAGCAGCGTGACGCCCGCGTCCAGCGCCGCGTGCACGGTGGCCAGCGCACGGGCGTCGTCGGGGCGGCCCTCGATCGACAGCGGCATCGCGCCGAGCCCGATGGCACTCACCCGCAGCCCGCCGAGTGTGCGGTACCGCATGTCAGTCGTCCTTTCCGAGGGTCTCGGCGACGGCGTCCGGGAGCCAGCGCCGTACGTCGTCGAAGGTGAAGCCGAGCGCTGTCGCGCGGGAGTTGTCCATGCCGTACGCGCGGCGGAAGGAGAACGGCGACACCTCGCCGGCCTCGGTCTCCCGCAGGTCCGGCAGGCCCGTGCCGAGGTGCGCCGCCACCGCCGCGCACAACTCGCCCGTGTCCAGCAGGCCATGGGAGGCCGCGTTGACCGGGCCGGTGAACTCCTCGCCCACCGCCCAGAAGAGAAAGGCGGCGATCTCCTCGACGTGGATGTAGGTCGCCGGGCGGTTGCCGACGGGCACGGCGACCGGCTCACCCGCGCGAATACGGTCCGCGTAGTGCCGTAGCCGGCCGGTGAAGTCGTCGGCGCCGCCCAGCACATGGGCGACGCGGACCGCGACGTACGGGAAGTCGGCGCCGGCCGTGAACACCGCCTCCGCCTGACGCTTGCCCTCACCGTAGTGCGCCGTGAGGAACTCCTCGTCCTCCCAGGGCAGTCCGAGATCGACGGGGACGGTCGACGGGTCGACGGCCGTCTCGGGGACGAGTCGTGTGATCGAGTCCTCGTTCTCGTAGACCTCCACGGTCGAGGTCATCACATAGCGGCGGGTGCGTCCGGTGAACACGCGGCGGGCGAGGTCCGCCTGGCGGGGGGTGTAGCAGACCTGGTCGACGACGACGTCGAAGGTGCGTGCGCCCAGCGCCGCGGTGAGGGAGTTCTCGTCGTCGCGGTCGGCGACGAGGTGGCGGGCGCCCGGCGGGGGCGGTGCCGACCCGCGGTTGAGGACCGTGACGTGGTCGCCCGCCGCCAGCAGCCGTGCGGTCAGCCGTCTGCCGAAGTAGCGGCTGCCGCCGATGACCAGTACTTCTCGTGCCCTGTGCATGACCATAATTCTCCTGGCCTGTCAGCACGTCCTGAAGGGGGAGACATGGGAGATGGCGCCGCCGCACCGAAAGAACCACGGCATCTGCGCCCCGTCGCCAACGGAACATCGGTGGCCTTCGACGCACTGGACCGGCAGATCCTCCAGCTGCTCCAGACCGACGGGCGGATCAAGCTCAGTGAGCTGGGGCGCCGGGTGCGGCTCAGCCCCGCCGCGGTCACCGAGCGGGTGCGCCGGCTGGAGGCGGCGGGGGTGATCAGCGGCTACGGCGCCCATGTGGTGCCCGCCCGGCTCGGCTACGGCATCCAGGCGTTCATCCGGGTCAGCCCGCACGGCGGCTACAACCTCAAGCATCCGAGGACCCTGGAGCTGATGGAGCGCCCCGAGATCATCGAGGTGCACCATGTGGTCGGCGAGGACTGCTGGATCCTGAAGGTGGCCGTCACGGACACCGTCCACCTGGAGGAGATCCTGGACGAGGTCTCCGTACTCGGGCGCACCACGACGTCGATCGTGCTGACCTCTCCGCTGGAGCGGAAACCGCTGTTGCCTTGACGTCGGCGTCAGGCCCTACGGTCGTGGGTATGCGAATCGGCGAACTGGCCGCGCGGGCCGGGACCACCACACGAGCGCTGCGGTACTACGAGTCGCGGGGCCTGCTGCCCGCGCGCCGCGACGAGCTGGGTCACCGCTCCTACGACGAGCGGGACCTGCGGCTGCTGGAGCAGATCCGGACGCTGCGGGACTTCGGGTTCGAGCTGGAGGAGACCCGGCCCTTCGTGGAGTGCCTGCGGGCCGGGCACCCGGAGGGCGACACCTGTCCGGCGTCCCTCGCGGTCTACCGGAGGAAGCTGGCCGAGCTGGACACGCTCATCGGGGAGCTGGGGGCGGTGCGGGAGAAGGTGTCCGAGCAGCTCGCCCGGGCCGAGCGGGCGCGGGACGCGCTGGCCGCCGAGTCGCTGGTTCCGGGGGGTCCGGAACCCGGGTGCGAGCTGGGAGGGCAGGCGACATGGTGACCGAGGTGACCGATGCGGACTTCGAGGCCGAGGTGATCGGGGCGGAGCTGCCGGTGCTGGTGGAGTTCACCGCCGACTGGTGTCCGCCGTGCCGGCAGATGGCGCCGGTGCTGAAGGCCATCGCCATGGAGGAGGGGGAGCGGCTGAAGGTGGTGCAACTGAACGTGGACCACAACCCGGCGACCACCAACGCCTACAAGGTGCTCTCCATGCCGACCTTCATGGTCTTCCGGGCCGGTGAGCCGGTGCGGTCGATGGTGGGGGCCAGGGCCAAGCGGAGACTGCTGGAGGAGCTGGCCGACGTGCTGTAAACAACCCGTCGCACCAGAAAAACCCCCGGGCAATTGCGCCCGGGGGTTTTCTTCACGTATATTCGCTGATTCGCGACTTCAATCACGTCGAGTGTTGAAGAAGATTACTGAGCAGAGTATATCGGCCCGGGAGTGGAATTGTCAAACGGCGATTTTCAAGACGATGAAATTCGCGCCGAGCAGGAATTCATCGACGGCCTGTACGCCCGCGTGGACGCCCTGCGCGGCGAGACCGAGACGTCCGTCGCCGACGCGCTCGGCCAGGGCGACAAGCCCATGCAGGCCCGGCTGGAGCGGGACATCCTGGTCGCCGAGCGCTCCGGGCTGCTGGCCGCGCTGAACGCGGTCGACGGCTCCCTCTGCTTCGGCCGAATCGACCTCGCCTCCGGGTCCGCGCACCACATCGGCCGCATCGGGCTGCGTCGCGACGACGCCGAGCGCACCCCGGTCCTCATCGACTGGCGGGCCGATGTCGCCCGCCCCTTCTACCTGGCCACCGGCCACACCCCGATGGGCCTGCGCCGCCGCCGGCACATCACCACCGAGGGCCGGACCGTCACCGCCCTGCACGACGAGATCCTCGACCTCGGCGACGAGCAGCGGACCGGCCACGAGGACCCCACCGGCGACGCCGTCCTCCTCGCCGCGCTCAACTCCGCCCGCACCGGCCGGATGAGCGACATCGTGCAGACCATCCAGGCCGAGCAGGACCGCATCATCCGCGCGCCCCACGGCGGGGTGCTGGTCGTCGAGGGCGGGCCCGGCACCGGCAAGACGGCGGTCGCGCTGCACCGGGCCGCGTACCTGCTGTACGAGCACCGGGACCTGCTCGCCCGGCGCGTCGTCCTCATCGTCGGCCCCAACCCCGCCTTCCTCGGCTACATCGGCGAGGTGCTGCCCGCCCTCGGCGAGACCGGCGTCCTGCTCGCGACGGTCGGCGAGCTGTACCCGGGCGTCCGGGCGACCGCCGCGGACACCCCCGAGGCGGCCGCCGTGAAGGGGCGCGCCGACATGGCCGACGTGCTCGCGGCCGTCGTACGCGACCGGCAGACGCTGCCCGACCCGGTCATCGCCATCGAGCACGACCGGGAGGTCCTCATGCTCGACGACGACCTGGTGAACGTCGCCCGCGAGCGCACCCGCGCCGCCAAGCTGCCGCACAACGAGGCGCGTGAACACTTCGAGGGCCACATCCTCAACACCCTCACCGAGCTGTACGCCGAACGCGTCGGCACCGACCCCTACGACGGCAGCAGTCTGCTCGACGCCGGCGACATCACCCAGATCCGCGACGAGATCGCCGAGAACCCCGAGGTCTGGTCCGCCATCGACCAGTTGTGGCCGGTGCTCGGCCCGCAGCGGCTCGTCGCGGACTTCCTCGCCGAGCCCGAGGGGTACGTGTCCGACGAGGACGCGGCCGCCATCCGCCGTCCGGTCACGCGCGCGTGGACGGTGTCCGACGTGCCGCTGCTCGACGAGGCCGCCGAACTCCTCGGCGAGGACGACCGCACGGCGCGGGCCCGCGCCGACCGCGAGCGGGAGACCCAGGTCGCCTACGCGCAGGGCGTCCTGGACGTGTCGTACGCCTCCCGGACCTACGAGTTCGAGGACAGGGACGACGAGGACTCGGAGGTCCTGTCCGCGCACGACATCATCGACGCCGAGCGGTTCGCCGAGCGGCACGAGGAGGCAGACCACCGCAGCGCCGCCGAGCGCGCCGCCGCCGACCGCACCTGGGCGTTCGGGCACATCATCGTCGACGAGGCGCAGGAGCTGTCCCCGATGGCGTGGCGGCTGCTGATGCGGCGCAGCCCGACCCGCTCCATGACCCTCGTCGGCGACCCGGCGCAGACGTCGGAGGCGGCCGGTGTCGGCTCCTGGAGGGACATCCTCCAGCCGTACCTCGAGGACCGCTGGGAACACACCCGCCTCGGCGTCAACTACCGCACCCCCGCCGAGATCATGGACGTCGCGGCGGCCGTCGTACGGGCCGAGCAGCCGGACTTCGAGCCGCCCAGCTCCGTGCGCTCCACCGGCGTACGGCCCTGGGTGCGGGACGCGGGGGACGACCTGCCCGGCGCGGTCGCCGAGGCCGTGGCCGAGCTGACCCCCGCCGAGGGCCGGCTCGCGGTCATCGCCCCGCGCGCGCTGCACCGCCGTATCGCCGCCGTGCTGGACGGCGTCACGGCCGACGCCGAGCCCGACCTGACGCACACGGTCGTCCTCCTCGACCCCCGTCAGTGCAAGGGCCTGGAGTTCGACTCGGTGCTCGTCGTCGAACCGGCGGAGTACGGCACCAGCGACCTCTACGTGGCCCTGACCCGAGCCACCCAGCGCCTCGGCGTGGTCCACGCCAAGAGCCTGCCGAAGGCGCTGGGCGACAAGCTCGCGTAACGGGGCATCACGCGGACGTAACAGTTCACGCCGTGATCACTCCGCGTGCTCGGCCGGTGCGGTAAGCGTGTGCGCCATGGACACCCCTCCCCACACCACCGCACCGGCCGACAGCCCCGAACTCGGGGCCCTCCGGGTCGAACCGCTCCTCACCGCCGAGTTCGACACCGACCCCGGCGCGGTGTACGAGCGGCTGCGGCGCACGTACGGCCCGGTCGCCCCGGTCGGGCTCATGGGTGTACCGGTGTGGCTGGTCCTGAGCTACCGGGAGGTGCTGGAGGTCCTGCGCAACGAGAGCCGGTGGCGCCGGGACGTCCGCCACTGGCGGGCCCGGGCCCAGGGCGAACTGCCCCAGGACTGGCCCCTGCTGGCGGGCTACGAGGTACGGCAGACGATGTTCATGGACGACGAGGAGCACCGCGCCGCCCGCCGCACCCACCACGCCGCGCTCAGCCCCTTCAAGGGCACCAGGAACCCCGAGGGCCGGGAACTGCGCACGGCGGTGGCCCGGTACGCCGACGAACTGGTCGCCCTGCTCGCGGCGGAGTCCGGCACGACCGGCTTCGCCGATCTGGGCGCCCAGTACACCCGCCCCCTGCTGCTGATGGTGACGGCGAAACTCTTCGGCTGCCCGGTGGAGCTGGGCGACGAACTGGTCATGGACCTGTGGCGGATGCTCGACGGCGGCCCCGACGCCGGCCCGGCCACCGCCCGCGCGCTCGCCGCCTTCACCCGCATCGCCGCCCACCGCCGCGCCAGGCCCGGCGACGACTTCACGTCCTACCTGCTGCTCGCCGACCCGGAGCTGAGCGACGAGCAGCTCGGACGCGAGCTGTTCATGAACGCCGTGTACCTGAACGACATCACCGGCAACATGGTCCTCAACACCCTGCTGGAGGTGGTACGCGGCAATGCGACCGTCCGCCGCTCGCTCTCGGCGGGGCAACTGGGCGAGACGGTCGACCGGGCCGCCCTGGCCAACCCGCCGGTCGCCAACATGTGCTTCCGCTTCGCCGCGCGGGACGTCCGGCTCGGCGAGTTCTGGATCCGCGCCGGTGACATCGTCTCCCCGTCGGCGGCCGCGGCTCATGGCGAGCTGCTGGCGATCGGCTCGTCCCCCATCGTCGGGTCGACGGTGTCCACCCGTGCCCACCTCGGGTGGGGGGCCGGGCCCCATCAATGCCCCAGCGCTGCCCGCGAGTTGGGCACACTGATCGTCACGACGGCCGTCGGCCGGATCTTCGATCACTTCACCCACGTGGAACTGACCCTCCCGGTCGACCAGTTGCCATGGCGGTCGGGGCCGGTGGTACGGGGGCTGCGGCTGCTTCCCGTCCGGTACGAGCTCTCCCCGCGCGCGCCAAGAGGATCGGGACTGGGCGAGCCGCAGGCGGCCACCGCCGCGCCGGGTGACCGGCAGGCCAGGGGGCTGCTGGCGGCGTTGCGGCGGTTGATGCCCGGGGCGAAGAGACCTGAGTGATGGTCGATCACCCGTGCGCATAGGCTTCCGTGCGTGTACTTCGACAGTGACGAGCCGGTGTTCAGGCGCAGCAGGTGGGGGACGAGCAACTACCAGTACAACCCGCGTCACCCCGTCGGCTGCGCCCTGACCGTCATCACCGTCATCGTCGGCGGAGTGGTGTTCCTGCTCCTGTACAACCGCGCCGGACCGTACGCGCCTCCCGCCGAGCCCACTCCTGTGCCGTCGAGTACGTGGCACGTGGACCGGTTCGTCCGGCCCACGGACGACGGTGCCGACGACCGGATGCCGACGGCACCGCCAACGGGTTGACTCTGGGCAGCCGCCGTTACGTCAGGCCGGGCGCAGCCAGACCGTTGCCAGCGGGGGCAGGGTCAGGTGGATGCTGGCCGGGTGGCCGTGGGAGGGGTGCGGTTCTGGTTTGAGGGGGTGGGGGTTGGTGACGTTGCCGCCGCCGTAGAGGGAGGCGTCCGTGTTGAGGGATTCGTGCCAGGCCGGGGTGTCGTCGGGGACGCCCAGGCGGTAGTCGGGGCGGACCACCGGGGAGAAGTTGCTGACCGAGAGGAGGGGGGTGCCCTCCCTGTCGAAGCGGAGGTACGCGAAGACGTTGTCGTCGGACGCGTCGCCGATGATCCACCGGAAGCCGGCCGGGTCGGTGTCCAGCTGCCAGAGGGCCGGGGTGGAGACGTAGAGGTGGTTGAGGTCGCGCACCAGGTCGCGTACGCCTCGGTGGTCGTCCGCCGCGCCGTAGGACGGGTCCAGCAGCCACCAGTCGGGGCCGTGGGCCTCCGACCACTCGGCGCCCTGTGCGAACTCCTGGCCCATGAAGAGGAGTTGCTTGCCGGGGTGGGACCACATGAAGGCGAGGTACGCGCGGTGGTTGGCGCGTTGCTGCCACCAGTCGCCGGGCATCTTCGACACCAGCGCCTGCTTGCCGTGGACCACCTCGTCGTGCGAGATGGGCAGCACGTAGTTCTCGCTGTACGCGTACACCATCGAGAAGGTCATCTCGTGGTGGTGGTACTTGCGGTGGATCGGCTCGTGGGACATGTACTGGAGGGAGTCGTGCATCCAGCCCATGTTCCACTTCAGGCCGAAGCCCAGGCCGCCGAAACCGCTCGGGCCCCGGTGGTGGGTGGCGCGGGTGACGCCGTCCCAGGCCGTGGACTCCTCCGCGATCGTCACCACGCCGGGGCAGCGGCGGTAGACGGTCGCGTTCATCTCCTGCAGGAAGGCCACCGCGTCCAGGTTCTCCCGGCCGCCGTGCTCGTTGGGGATCCACTGGCCGGGCTCGCGTGAGTAGTCGAGGTAGAGCATCGAGGCGACCGCGTCGACGCGCAGCCCGTCGATGTGGAACTCCTCGCACCAGTACAGCGCGTTGGCGACCAGGAAGTTGCGCACCTCGCGGCGGCCGAAGTCGAACTCCAGGGTTCCCCAGTCGGGGTGCGCGGCGCGGAGCGGGTCCGTGTGCTCGTAGAGCGGCCGGCCGTCGAACTCCGCCAGCGCCCAGTCGTCGCGCGGGAAGTGCGCCGGCACCCAGTCCATCAGGACGCCGATGCCCGCCTGGTGGAGGGAGTCCACCAGGTGTTTGAAGTCGTCGGGGGTGCCGAGACGTGCCGTCGGCGCGTAGAAGCCCGTGACCTGGTAGCCCCAGGAACCGCCGAACGGGTGCTCGGCGATCGGCATCAGCTCTACGTGGGTGAAACCCAGGTCCTTGACGTAGGCGGGCAGTTGTTCGGCGAGCTGGCGGTACGTCAGGCCCGGGCGCCAGGAGGGGAGGTGCACCTCGTAGATCGAGAGCGGCGCCTTGTGGGCCTGGGTGTCGGCGCGGTGCGACAGCCACTCCTCGTCGGCCCACTCGTAGTGGGAGGCCGTGACGACCGACGACGTGGCCGGGGGTGCCTCGGTGCGGCGGGCCAGCGGGTCCGCGCGCAGGGTGTGTGAGCCGTCCGGGCGGGTGATGTCGAACTTGTACAGCTCGCCCTCGCCGATGCCCGGCACGAACAGCTCCCACACCCCGGAGGAGCCCAGCGAGCGCATCGGGTAGCCGGTGCCGTCCCAGAAGTTGAAGGTGCCGGCCAGGCGTACGCCGCGTGCGTTCGGGGCCCAGACGGAGAAGCGGGTGCCGGTCACGCCCTCGTGGGTCATGGGATGCGCGCCCAGTACGGTCCACAGCTGCTCGTGCCGGCCCTCGCCGATCAGGTGCAGGTCCAGTTCGCCCAAGGTCGGCAGGAGGCGGTAGGCGTCCTCGACCTCGATGACCGCGCCCTCGTACGTCACCTGGAGGTGGTAGGCCGGGATCTCGCGGAGGGGGAGAAGGCCGGAGAAGAAGCCGTCCCCGTCGTCGTGCAGGTCGGCGCGGAGTTCGCCGGACACCAGGGTGACGGACAGGGCGTACGGGCGGAACGCACGGAAGACGATCCCGCCGGACGTCGGGTGGGCGCCGAGGACGGAGTGCGGGTCGTGGTGGGTGCCGGAGAGCAGCCGCTCACGGTCGGAGGGGGAGAGGGCGGGGGAGACGGTCACTTCCAGAGAGGCCGCAGGGGTCAGAGGGGCCGTCTGCGGCTGTGTGGCGGTGGTCTTCGTCGCCGGGGCCTTTTTGGCGGTGGCCTTCTTCGCGGGTGCCGCCTTCTTCGCGGCGGTCTTCTTGGCGGGTGCCGCCTTCTTGGCGGGGGCCTTCGCGGTCGTGGTCTTCTTCGCCGCCGACGCCTTCTTGGTCGTCGCCTTCTTGGCCGCCGCTTTCTTGGTCACCGCCTTCTTCGCCGGCGTCGCCTTCTTCATGGCCGCCTTCTTCTTCGGGTTCGGTTCGCTGGACGACGAGCTGGGAGTCACGGACAGGGCCTCCTGGGCGGCGATGAGGGTGACGTCAGGACAGGTCGGATGAGGCGAGCCGCCGTATCGCCGAAAGCGGTACGGGGAGCCAGTCGGGGCGGTGCCGGGCCTCGTAGACGACCTCGTACACCGCCTTGTCCGTCTCGTAGGCCCGCAGCAGTACGGGGTCGGTGCGCGGGTCGGTGCCGGAGACCTCGGCGTAGCCGGAGCAGTACGCCGCCCGGCAGGCGGTCGCCCAGTCCGGCGCCGGGGGGTCGGCCGAGTACGCCGCGTAGTCGAAGGAGCGCAGCATGCCCGCCACGTCCCGTTCGATCGGCTGCGGCATCCGGCGCTCGGCCAGCGGGCGGGCCGGTTCGCCCTCGAAGTCGATCAGCGTCCACTCCCCGGAGGGCGCCCGCAGCACCTGCCCGAGGTGCAGATCGCCGTGGACGCGCTGCGCCGTCCAGGTGCGGCCCTCGGCGGCGAGGTCGGCCAGCGCGGTGTAGGCGGTGCGCAGCGCCGGAGCGTACGGGCGCAGTGTGGGCACGGCCTGCGCGGCCGCGTCGAGCCGCTCGGCCATGCCGGCGGCCAGCGGCTCCAGCTGCGTGTGCCCGAGCGTGACCGTCGGCAGGGCGCGGGCCAGCGCGGTGTGCACCTCGGCGGTGGCCCGCCCCAGCGCCCGCGCCTGTACGGCGAAGTCCTCGCCCTTGGCGAGTTCGCGCAGCGCCAGCTCCCAGCCGTCGACCGCGCCCCGCAGATAGGGCTGGAGCACGCCGAGGACGTACGGCTCACCGCCCAGCTCGGCCCGTATCCAGGCGGTCGGCGGAGGCACCCGGGCGCAGCCCTCGTGGGCCAGCGCCAGCGGAAGCTCCAGGTCCGGGTTGACCCCGGGCACCACCCGGCGGAAAAGCTTCAGGATGAACGTATCTCCATAGATGACCGAGGAGTTCGACTGCTCGGCGGTGCCCAGGCGCGGCACCAGCCCCGCCCGGATCTCCTGGCCGGGGTCGCGTTCGCAGCGCAGGGCGCCGATGCGGGCGCCGGTACGCAGGGCCTCCAGGAGCAGTCCGGCGGGGCGGGCGTCGTACAGGGCGTCGTAGAGGGTGCGCCCGGCGAGCGGGCCGGCCGTCGCGTGGCCGATCAGCGCGGGGGCGAGCCGGGGCGGCAGGGCCTCGCGTACGCCGACGAACAGCTGGTAGCAGTCGCCGGGAGCGGCTCCCTCGTGGGCGCGCACCAGCAGGTGCTGCAGGCCCAGCTCGCCCCCGGCCGGCAGCAGCTCGGTGGCCGCGACCGGCGAGAACCCGGTGACCGGCCGCCCCTTCCCGGCGAACCACCGCTGCCTGGGCAGCCAGTCCCGCAGCAGCGGTTCCAGTGACGTGAGGGGGCCGGGGCTCGTGATGGTCGTGCCGGCGCGGGTGGTGACCGTTTCCGCCATGGGCGTCACGTCCTTTCCCCGAAGGGTCGGGGGGTGAGTGATGCGTGCCCAGGGTGGGGAGGTGAAAACCGCCCCACCCTCAGATGGCCACGGGCCATGACCGGCGTGTTGCGGAGCCGGAACCATTGGCGTTCACGCCATCGCATCGATGACGTGTCCTCACCGATCACTCGGAGAGGTTTCACGCGGCGAGCGCGCGCAGTTGATGACCGAGCCACCCGCCCGGCGGTCTCGGATTCTGTTGAGCAGAATGGCGTAGCCGTAGCACTACTCACCGTGGTCCTTGCGCAAACGGAACCAGTAGAAGCCGTGCCCCGCCATGGTCAGCAGATACGGCAGCTCGCCGATCGCCGGGAAGCGGACCCCGCCGAACAGTTCGACGGGGTGGCGGCCGCTGAACTGCTGCAGGTCGAGCTCGGTGGGCTGGGCGAAGCGCGAGAAGTTGTGCACGCACAGCACCAGGTCGTCCTCGTACTCCCGCAGGAAGGCGAGGACGGCCGGATTGGTGGAGGGCAGCTCGGTGAAGCTGCCCAGGCCGAAGGCGGGGTTCTGCTTGCGGATCTCGATCATGCGGCGGGTCCAGTGCAGCAGCGACGACGGGGAGGCCATCGACGCCTCCACGTTGGTCACCTGGTAGCCGTAGACCGGGTCCATGATGGTCGGCAGAAACAGCCGTCCCGGGTCGCAGGAGGAGAAGCCGGCGTTGCGGTCCGGCGTCCACTGCATCGGCGTACGGACGGCGTCCCGGTCGCCGAGCCAGATGTTGTCGCCCATGCCGATCTCGTCGCCGTAGTACAGGATCGGGGAGCCGGGCAGCGACAGCAGCAGAGCGGTGAAGAGCTCGATCTGGTTGCGGTCGTTGTCGAGGAGCGGGGCGAGGCGGCGGCGGATGCCGATGTTCGCGCGCATACGCGGGTCCTTCGCGTATTCCGCGTACATGTAGTCGCGCTCTTCGTCGGTGACCATTTCGAGGGTCAGCTCGTCGTGGTTGCGCAGGAAGATGCCCCACTGGCAGCTGGAGGGGATCGCCGGGGTCTTGGAGAGGATTTCCGAGACCGGGTAGCGCGATTCGCGGCGTACGGCCATGAAGATGCGCGGCATGACGGGGAAATGGAACGCCATGTGGCATTCGTCGCCGCCGGAGGCGTAGTCGCCGAAATAGTCGACGACGTCCTCGGGCCACTGGTTGGCCTCCGCCAGCAGCACCGTGTCCGGATAGTGGGCGTCGATCTCCTTGCGGACCCGCTTGAGGAACTCGTGGGTCGCGGGGAGGTTCTCGCAGTTCGTGCCCTCCTCCGCGTACAGGTAGGGCACCGCGTCCAGGCGGAAACCGTCGATGCCGAGGTCCAGCCAGAAGCGGAGGGCGGAGATCATCTCCTCCTGCACGGCCGGGTTCTCGTAGTTGAGGTCCGGCTGGTGGGAGAAGAAGCGGTGGAAGAAGTACTGCTTGCGGACCGGGTCGAAGGTCCAGTTGGAGACTTCCGTGTCGACGAAGATGATCCGCGCGTCCGCGTACTGTTTGTCGTCGTCGGCCCACATGTAGTAGTCGCCGTAGGGCCCGTCGGGATCCTTTCTCGACTCCTGGAACCACGGGTGCTGATCGCTGGTGTGGTTCATGACGAAGTCGATGATGACGCGCATGCCGCGCTGGTGGGCGGCGTCGACGAATTCGACGAAGTCGGCGAGGTCACCGAATTCCGGCAGGACCGAGGTGTAGTCGGAGACGTCGTAGCCGCCGTCCCGCAGCGGTGACTTGAAGAAGGGGGGCAGCCACAGACAGTCCACCCCCAGCCACTGCAGGTAGTCGAGTTTGGCGGTGATGCCCTTGAGGTCGCCGACGCCGTCGCCGTTGCTGTCCTGGAAGGAGCGGACGAGCACCTCGTAGAAGACGGCGCGTTTGAACCAGTCGGGGTCGCGGTCCTTGGCGGGCGTGTCCTCGAAGGTGTCCGGAACGGGCTCGTTGACGATCATCGTGTGGGTGACCCTCCGATCTGCGGGGTGGACGGTCGCAGGACGGTGAGCACGTGCGCGGGACGGGTTCCCGGATCGAGACGCACGTAATTGGCCCTGCCCCAGTGGTAGGTGTCGCCGGAGAGCTCGTCGCGCACCGGCACCGACTCGTGCCAGTCCAGGCCGAGTTGCGGCATGTCCAACGAGACCGTGGCCTCCTGGGTGTGGTGGGGGTCGAGGTTGACGACCACCAGAACCGTGTTCGAACCGCTCCGCTTCGAGTACACGATCACCGCGTCCTTGTCGGCGTGGTGGAAGTGGAGATCGCGGATCTGCTGGAGCGCCGGGTTCCCCCGCCGGACGGCGTTGAGTCGTGTGATCAGCGGGGCGATGGTGTCGGCGGTGTCCCAGTCGCGTGGGCGGAGCTGGTACTTCTCGGAGTCGAGGTACTCCTCGCTGCCCTCCCGCAGGGGGGTGTTCTCGCACAGCTC